>NZ_ANAE01000075.1 GCF_000341265.1 Nocardiopsis prasina DSM 43845
CCGCCGCCGCAGGCGGCCAGGACCGGGGCGACGGCCGCGCCGGCCGCTCCGGCCTTGAGGAGGGAACGGCGGGAGGTGAGGTGGTTCAGGGCGGTGGTGGGGTCTTCGGACTGGGCTGGCACGGGGACACCTCGTGTGGGTACGGAAACTTCGGAGAGGCCGGGACCCTGGTGACAGACGGTGGCTGGGGGGTGCCCCCGGTAGGGATTGTCGGGATCGGCCCCAATCGATACTTGTTCGCACTACAGGAAGCGTCAAACGAGGTCGGGGCACTCTCGAAGGCGTCCCGGACATTTCTTACGGTCTGTCCGGGATGGTGTTTGAGGGGCCGGTGAATCCTGCTGTGGCCTGGGGGTTTCAGGTCGAATCGGAGGGCGTCCCGCGTGTCCGTGTGCGGGCACCGTCCGCGCCGTGGTAGGGGTCCCAAGCGCGTTTTCGGCGCTCCCTGTTGTGTCCTCATCGTTGTCTGTGAGTAGTGAAAACGTGGCGTTTAGTCGCATATTTTCCGTCTTTCCCAGGCGCTCGATCACGTAGGGTGACACCCTTGGGGTGAGATGAACGCGGCGCCGTGGCCGCAGCTCCCCACGGTCTCAGGGGAGGGCCTTGGTGTCGGACACGGCCGGATGCGGCCAGGGCATTGCCCGAGTGTTGCATGGGTGTTGCACGTCACATGGCCGGTCCAGGGGGCCGAGCTGTTTCCTTTGTCCACATCGGGGAGGACACGGGACGGGGTTTTGTGGCCAATCCCCGGCGCGGGGAACTCAGGTGTGCTGTTCTGGACCCGGCACACCCTTGTCTAAGGTGAGTGCAGGCGGCGCAACCCGCGCGCCCGTCGCGGGTGATTGGAGTGACCGGATGGCTGAGGCGAGGCAACTCCGGGATTACGTGCCCGCGGAGGCCCCGGACGCCGCGACGTCGACCGCACCACGGATCGACGTCGGAGATCTCACGGGTGGGGTCACCGACCACACCGTGTGGAGCTGTGCGGGGAACCTGACCGCGGTGCGGTCCATCCGCGCGCGGGTCCGTGAGTTCCTCACCAGGAACGGGCACGGCGACGGGGCCCTTGACGACGCGGAACTGGCCGTGAGCGAGCTGGCGACCAACGCCCTGCTCCACTCGCGCTCGGGGCAGAGCGGGGGCGTGATGACGCTGTTCATCCGCTCCGACGCGAACAGGCTCCGGGTGGCCGTGGCCGACCAGGGCGAGCGCGACCCGGTGGACACGCACGGCGGACACACCCGCGAGGACGGCGACGACTTCGGGCGTGGCAAGTTCATCGTCGACAGCTGCGCCACGCGCAGCGGTGAGTACTGGAGCGAGGCCACGCACGTGACCTGGTTCGAGATCGATGACGAGTCGGGCGGGAACGCGGTCAGCGAGACCGCCTGAGAGGCCCGGGAGGGCTTCGGGGTGGCCGGAGACACTCGACCCCCAGGGGTGCGCTCCCGTGCCATCCGGAGCGCGTTGGAGCGCGCTCACGGGCACACGGAGCCCTCGGGTGCGCCCGCGGTGGCGCCGGAACGAGCCTCGGTCGACAGCCGGAACGGGCGTGACGCCGTCGAGGGGCGCCACGAAGTCCGACCAACGCGACACGGGCGGCGCACCGACCCGTCAGTGACCGCCCGGCGCACCGCCCTCGAAGCGCGGCGTCCTAGCTCGCGACGTCGGGCCACGGATGGTGGATCCGCGTGGGGACGGGGTCGCACGTGACCGTCACCCGGCGCCCCTCGGGCGGCGGGCAGTCCTCGCCCGCCACCACGCAGGTTCCGGTCCACAGCGCCAGCGCCACGAGGGCCAGTCTGGTCGCCTCGTCCCCGGACTCGCCCACCGCGACGACGTCGTCGGCGGTCAGCGCCAGTTCACCGCGCAGTTCCGCGAATCGTGCCAGCAGGTCGTGGTGGGTGTGCAGGGTGGTGAGGATGTCGTCCCCGACCGGCTCGTACCCCAGGTGCCCGTTGTCGAAGAGGCCCCGCGCCGGGCTGTACCCGTTCCCGTCCGGGCTGGGCAGCAGCAGCTCCCTGAACGGGGTGGTGCCCAGGGCGGAACCGAAGGTGATCACCTGTCGCACCCGCGACCGTTCGGCCAGTTCCAGCCCCCGCTCGGCCAGCTCCTCGCTCACCATCAGCAACCGGGCGTCGGTCTCGGCCAGGGCCCGGCACTGGGTGCGGAGATCGGACTCGGGGGAGACCGTCAGCGCCCGGCCGCCCACCGCCATCACCGTGTACGAGGCCAGGAAGCGGTCAGGGGAGACCGGCGCCAACACGCCGACCACGTCCCCGAGGCACATCCCACGACGACTCAGCCCCGCGGCGGCCTGCTCGACCGTGGCCGCGAAGGTGAGTGCGTCGATCCGTCCGGACGCGCCCCGGATCGTCCCACCGCGCGCGCTCCGCAGCCGCAGCCGCTCACACAGCCCACCGGTGAGCGAGCCGATCGGGTCGTCCCGACGCGGCAGGTGACGGCCGGGTCGTCCGGTTCCTGAAGTCAGTCCTGCCCCCATGCGTTCCCCCACTCGAACGGTCTCCATGTGGGCCCGCTACCCGGGCTCGTCACGCCCCCTCCACGTGGCGAGCCCGGAAGCGCCGCGCCGGACGTTCGCCGCGAGGGACCTCCCCAGGTTTCCCCTCGCGCCAGCGCGGTTGCCCACCGGTTCCGGGAGACTACCCGGTACCGACGGCACGTCGGTTCCCCGGTGTTCGGCCCGGGATCCGACGGCCGTTTCTGGGACCGGCCGAGCCCTGTTCGCACAGTGCCGAGAGCTCGAAGTCCCATGGCTTTGACCCTAGCGCGTTCATGGCAATATGCACATGCATATGGCCATGCACATGCATATGTAGATTCGTGGTCGCGCGAGAACTACACCACCCGCGCGAAGCCCCGGACCGGCAGTGCGCGCGGGGTCGGGGCGAGACCGGGTCAGCCCGTCCGGTGCCGCTTGATCCAAGCGGCGATCTGTGTGCGGGAGTTGAAGCCCATCTTCCGGTTGATGTTGGCCACGTGTCTGGCCGCGGTCGAGGACGTGATGAACAGGGTCCGGGCGATCTCGGGGTTGCTCTTGCCGGTGCTCACCAACTGGGCGATCTCCAGCTCCCGTCGGGTCAGCAGCTTCCCGGGGCTGGCCGACTCCGGTGAGGGAGGGACGGGCGCGGGCTTCGGGGCGGCGGCCGGGGCCTGGGGACGCGTACGGCGTCGGGGAGCCGGGCGACGGCTCTCCTCGGCCAACAGCTCCGCCTCACGCACCGCCTCGAACTGGCTCAGGGCGTGTCCCTGCTCCCACCAGCCCACCAACTGACGGCGGCGGCGACGGCCCCGTTCCTCGTCCGTGAACGGCCACGGGGCCTCCCGCTCGGGCAGACCGACTCGCGAGCGCAGCGCCGTGGCGGCGCCGGCCAGGCGGCAGGCGGGTTCGCGCAGCCCGGAACCGAACGCGACCCGGGCCAGGGACACCAGGCTCCGGGCGGCCTCGGCGCGCTGACCGCTGGCGTGGCTGAGCAGCAGCCCCTCGCTCAGGTAGTCGTAGGCCTGACTGGTGTGCCCCTGCGCGTGCGCCACCCGGCCGATCCCGGCCAGGCAGCGCGCCTCCTCGGACACCGCGCCGATCATCCGCTGGGTGTCCAGCGCCTCCCGGTAACAGCGGTCGGCGGTGATCAGGTCGTCGTTCATCTCGGCGGCCCGGGCCTGGTTGATCAGGGTCACCCCCACCCCCCACCGGTGGTCGATGCCCCGCAGCAGCGCGAGCGCGGCGTTGTAGTGGTGGTCGGCGGTGGGGTAGTCGCCCTGCTGGCACACCAGGGCCGCCCGGCAGCCCAGGGCGATCGCCTCGCCCCACAGGTCACCGGCCTCACGGCACAGCCGCAGGGCCTCCTCCACCCGGACCGACGCGCGGTCCAGGTTGCGCTCACGCACCTCCACCAGGGCCAGCAGGCTCAGGCAGGTGCGCACGAACGCGTCGTCACCGGCCTCGCGGCACAACCGCAGCCCCTCCTCGCCCGCCTCCAGAGCCAGCGCGTGGTCCCGGCGCACACGTGCCAACTGGGCCCGGCCGACCAGCGCCCGCGCCCGGGAGGGAGCCTTCGCGCTCTCCTCCAGCGCCAGCAGGCGGTCCATCCAGTGCGCGCCCTCGGAGTAGTTGTTGTGGCTCACCCAGTGGGCCACCAGGCTCACGCACAGCCGCAGCCCGGGTTCGGCGGCGCCCTTCTGGAGGGACCAACGCAGCAGGGACCGGAGCGTGTCGTACTCGGCGATCACCCGTTGGCGTCCGGAGTCCCGCTCGGACCACGGCATGGAACGGCTTGACTCCAGCCGTTGCCCCAGGTCCTCCGCCAGACGCAGCATGCGGGTCAGCAGACGCTCCTGGATCGACTCGGACTCGCCGGAGGCGACCAGCCGCTCCTGCGCGAACCGGCGCACCGCCTCGGGCAGCCGGTAGCGCACCCGGCCCTCGAACTCGCCGGTGACGGTGATCAGGGAGCGGTCCAGCAGCGACGTCAGCAGGTCGAGGATGGTCGACTCGGGCAGGGACTCGTCAGCGCACACCTGCTCGGCCAGCTCCAGGTCCCACCCCCGGAACACCGACAGACGGCGCAGCAGCACGCGTTCGGGCTCGGGCAGGCCCCGGTACACGAAGTCCAGAACCAAAGGCAGCACATCGCTGCGCGAGACGGCCTGTCCGGGTCCGGGCTGGAACACGGGGGAGGCCAGGTGGGCGCGGAGTCCCTCGGTGAGCGCGGCGATGCCCTCCTCCGGGGCGCGGGCGCCCAGCACCTCGATCCCCAACGGAACCCCACCGCTCAGGTCGCACAGGGTCGCCACGGCATCCAGCTCGGGGCCCGTGGCGGTGAACCGGGGGTCGCGCGCACGGGCGCGGTCCATGAACAGCCGCACCGACTCCGCGTCCGCCGGGTCCGGGGGAGGGGCGTTGCGCGGGACCACGGGCAGGGCCATGGCGGGCACCCGCCACACCGTGCCCCCGGTCAGCCGCACCGGAACCTCGCTGGTCAGCAGCACCGACACGGCGGGGCACTCCGTGAGCAGGGTCTCCCCGACCGCGGTCACCTCGTCCGCGATGTGTTCGCAGGAGTCCAGTACCAGCAGCAGTCTGCGGTCCCGCAGCGCCTCGGTCACGGTCGCCCCGAGCGGCAGCCCGGGTTCCTCGACCACCCCCACCGCCTGCGCGATGCGCGCGTGCACCTCCAGGGATGTGCGCACGTCGGTGAGATCGGCGATCCACACCCCGTCCGGGAACGAGACGGTGGACTGCTCGGCCACGCGCAGGGCCAGGCGCGTCTTGCCGATGCCGTCCGCGCCGCAGAGGGTGACGGACCTGCTGGAACCGAGCAGGCGGAGCAGATCGCTGAGATCTCGCTCCCGACCCACGAAACTGGTGCCCGGCAGGGGGAGATTGTGCCGCGCTGGCGCGGTCAAAGGTGCCATGGCCTTCACAAGTAGGGGCTGTTGGGGGTGTTCTCACCACGGAGGATACGAGGAGGGGCGGGGGCTGACGTCATCGAGGTGGGCGAAGTGGCTTGGGCTTTCTGGTTTAGCGGGTGCACGCGCACTGTGCAAGTGCTTCGGCACGAACACCCTCGGTTCAGCCGGGTTCTCTCGGTGAAGCCCAGCCGGTCAACTGCGTCCTTGACGAAATCGAGAGTTTTCTGAAGATGTTCGCGATATGGCGGGCGGCGGTGGCCTGACTGATGGTGAGACGGGTCGCGATCTCCCGGTTGGACAGACCCCTCTCCGCCAGCGTGGCGATCTCCCGTTCCCGCGGGGTCAGCGATTCCGGTCCGGACAGTCGGGGCGTGGGCGGGCGGGGAAAGGCCAGGGCCCGGTCGCGCACCTGCTCCAACGGGAGCGGGCGCCAGGCGTTCCAAGCCTCGGTGGCCCGCCCCGTGCCCACTCTCCGCTCCACCGCCGACCGCAGGCGGACGGTCTCGGCCGACGGCCGGTCCAGCGCCGTCCGCAGGTCGGCCGCCACCCCGGCCAGGGCCGCCGCCCGCGTGGGCTCCTCCTCGGCCAGCGCCAGTTCCGCCAGGGCCTCCAGCGCCTCGGCCACCGCGATCCGGCGACCCGAGGTGAAACTCACCCGCAGACACCGGCCCAGCGGCTCCCGCGCGGACAGGGTGTCCCGTGCCGCCAGGTGCAGGCGGCCCAGGTCCGCGGCGCACCGCGCGGCGTAGGGATCGGAGGGCAGCTCGACGAAGACCTCAAGGGCCTCGGAGAAGAGTTCCCGGGCCCGGTCGTGGTCGTCGGCCTCGGCGGCGATGGTGCCCAGCCCGTACAGGGCGCGCGCCTCGCTCCAGCGGTCGCCCAGCCCCCGCGAGGAGGTGGCGCTCTCCTCCAGGTGCGCGACGGCCTCCCCGGTGGCGCCCCGACGCCGGGCCAACTCGGCCAGGACGCCCCGCGTGCTCGCCTCGGTCATGGGGTCACCGGACAGGCCGGCCCAGTCCAGGGCCCGGGCCGCCTGCCGTTCACACTCCTCCAGGGAACCCAGCCGCATGGTGAGCGTCGCCAGGGTGGTCAGGGCCGAGGCGGCGGCGATCGGTGCGCGGCAGGCCCGCGCGGCCTCCAGTGCGCAGGAGGCCAGGGTGTCGACCCTGGCAGCGGGGTCCACGTCCAGGCGCAGCTCCGCGTGCAGGGCCAGGGCCCTGGCGCGCAGCGAGGGCGCCTGGTCGTCGGGCTGGTGCGACAGCACCCGCTCCAGGAGCCGGCTGCCCTCCGCGGACAGGTCCCGCATCAGCCAGTAGGCCCGCAGCGCCACGCACACCCGCAGGGCGTCGTCCACGCGCCCGTGGGACAGCGCCCACTCCACCAGCCGGGAGTGGTTCTCCCGGTGGTGGTCGTACATACGCAGCCGCTCGAGCCACTCGTCCCAGGTCTGCGAGGTGGCGGAGCTCTTGGCCGCCTCCTCGAGCCGGTCCACGGTGAACCGCAGGTAGCGGTCCCAGCGCCGATCGCTGTCGGCGCCCAGGCGTTCGGCGGCGTAGGCCCGCACCGTCTCGGTCAGCCGGTAGTGCGCGGTCCCGTTGATCTCGGAGTCCATCACCACCAGGGACTTGTCCAGCAGGGAGAAGTGCAGGGAGAGCACGTCCGTGGGGTCCACGCCCTCGCCCGAGCACACGTCCTCGGCGGCCTCCAGGTACCAGGTGGAGAACAGCGACAACCGGTGCAGCAGCAGCCGCTCGGTGTCGCTGAGCATGTCGTGGCTCCACTCCAGCACGGCTCGCAGGGTCCGCTGGCGTGCCGGGAGATGGCCGGTGCCGTCACTGGTCAGGAGCTGGAAGCGGTCGTCCAGTCGGCGCAGGATCTGCTGGACCGACAGCACCCGGACCCGGGCGGCCGCCAGTTCGATCGCCAGCGGCATGCCGTCGAGCATGCGACAGATCTCCGCCACGTAGCCCGAGTTCTCGCGGGTCATCTCGAACCCGGAACGCGCCGCGTGGGCCCGGGTGAGGAACAGGCGCACCGATTCGTACCGCTGGGCGTCCCGCCGGGGGATCGGCGCGGGCACCGCCGCGTAGGGATCGGTCGGTGTGGGCCGCGCGGGCAGCGAGAGCGGCGGGACCCGCCAGATGTTCTCCTCCGGCACGTGTAGCGGCTGGCGGCTCGTCACGAGGATCCGGACCCGGGGGCAGTCCCGCAGTACGGCCTCGCAGAGCTCCGCCATGGGGCCCACGGCGTGCTCGCAGGTGTCCAGCAGCAACAACAGGTGCTGGGTGCGCAACGCCGTGATGACGCCGTCCATCAGCGTCGTGGAGTCGCCGTTGACCGCCTGGAGGCCCGCCGCGACCGCGCGCAGGGCCTGCTCGCGGTCGGTGGCCTCGCTGAGGTCGATGAACCGCACACCGTCCGGGAACCGGCGCAGGACGCGCTCGGCGAGGTGGAGCGCGAGCCGCGTCTTGCCGATTCCGCCGGTGCCGGTCAGCGTGATCATCCTGGCCGTGCCCATGAGGCGGCTCAGGTCGACGATGTCGCGTTCACGTCCGACGAACTGGATGAACTCACCAGCGGACAGGGGCAGGTTGTGGCGAGGAGGAGACATGGCCTCGATAACTAGGACACCAATCGGCCCGTGCCTGAGGTACGGCACGGAGTACAGCCTGTCCCAGTCTCGCACCCGGGCCCCGAGGCTGTCTCGCGAATGGCCGGTTCCGGCACGGGAGGTCGGAAACCGCCCGTGCCGGACCAGAACCTGCTAAGTGGCGGGGGACCACACGGCCGGGTCGGCAGTGCCCTGCTCACCCTTGGCCATGTCCTTGACCTCGTGCTCGCCGCCCTCCTCGAAGGGCGGGAACCACACGAAGGGGATGCCCCTCTTGGAGGCGTACTGGATCTGCTTGCCGACCTTGGCGGTGGAGTGGAACACCTCGGTGTTGAACCCGCGCTCCCGCAGCAGCTCGCCCGTGCGCAGGGCGTCGGCGCGACGCTCGGCGTTGGGCACCACGACCATCACGTCCGTCGGGCAGACCCGGCCCGCCTCGATCCTGCCCTCCGCCACCAGCTTGGCGAAGATACGGGTCAGGCCGATGGAGATGCCCACACCCGGCAGCCGCTTGCGGATGAACTGCCCGGCGAGGTTCTCGTACCGGCCGCCGGCGCAGATGCTGCCGTAACCGGGGTCGTCGTCGAAGGACGCCTCGTACACGGTCCCGGTGTAGTAGTCGAGGCCGCGCGCGATGGACAGGTCCGCGACCACGCTGCCCTCGGGTAGGTCGGCGAGGTCGTTCAGGACGAAGGCGAGCTCCTCCAGTCCCTCCTCCAGCAGTTCGGAGACCACACCGAGTGCGCGGACCTCCTCGACGACACCGGCACCCCTGATCCGGGCCAGAGCCAGGCAGGGGTCGATCTGCTCGGTGGTCAGGCCCTCGCCCTCAAGGATCTCGCGGACGCCGTCGTCGCCGATCTTGTGGAGCTTGTCCACGGCACGGATCACCGCGATGGGGTCCTTGACGCCGAGCCCCTCGTAGAAGCCCTGGAGCACCTTGCGGTTGTTGACGTTGAGAGTCCACGCCGGGATGTCCAGCCCGCTGAGCACCCGGTGCACGATGCGGGGCAGTTCGGCGTCGAAGTGCAGCGGCACCGAGTCCACGTTGATGACGTCGATGTCGCACTGGGTGAACTCGCGGAAGCGGCCCTCCTGCGGACGCTCACCGCGCCAGACGCGCTGCGTCTGGTAGCGCTTGAACGGGAAGGTCAGCTCGTTGAAGTGCTGGGCGACGTACCGGGCGAAGGGCACGGTCAGGTCGAAGTGCAGACCGAGCCTGGCGTCGGAGTCGTCCTTGGCGTCGGCCTGGAGCCGGTGCAGCGTGTAGACCTCCTGGGAGGTCTCGCCCTTGGCCATCAGCACGTCCAGGTTCTCCACGGAGGGGGTCTCCACGGACGCGAAGCCGAAGGACTCGAACCCGGCGCGGATATGGTCCAGCCAACGCTGCTCCACGGCCCGGACCTGTGGGGTCCACTCGGGGAAACCGCTGATGGGAGTGGGGCGGACGACGCGCTGATCGGACATGTGGGGTTCTCGGCTCCCTTGGGAGTGTGCGGCGTGTTCGGGAAGGTGCCCCTCGACCCGGGCCGCGGCCGTCGCCGCAGGGGGAGGGTGCCCGTCCATCCTACGCACCCGAGCCGCACCCCAGGGCCCGTTAAGGTGGAGTCCCGTCCGTGCGCCCCAGCCACAGCCGGTGTGCTGCCCTGCCCCCTCACGGGTGTGAGCCTCGCCCGTTCACCTCACTCCTGGTGGGCTCAGCCACTGACGGTGTGGTGGCCCGGCCTACGGTGTGAGCCCCGGCCCTTCGCCTCGGCCATGGTGGCTCAGCCACAGGCGAGCCCCGCCCGTACGCCCCAGCCACAAGGGGGGTGCTTTCGTTCGGTGCCGGAGAGGGTTCTGCAGGAGGAGTCGAGCCGCTAGCGAGGTACGAGCGTCAGGCGTGGACGACGACGAAGAATCCCTCTGCAAAGGCACCGAACACGGGCCGAAGCGAAGCGGAGGCCCAAAGAAGTACAGCCGAACCCCGCACCGAAGCGAAGCGGAGGTGCAAAGAAAACACAGCAACCAGACCCACCGGCCCACGTGGACGGTTGTGGGCCGGTGGGGCTGTGGGCGCCCGTGGGTGGGGTGTGCGGCCGGGCCGACGTCGAAGAGCGAGACGTCGGTGTCGGTCGTGCGCCCCTGGGCGCCGCCAGGGTCCCGTGGTGGTCACGTCCTCGTGCCAGGAGGTCGTTGCGACCGCGCTCAGGCGGGTGCCCTGCTCTCCACCGTAGATGGCGGGGCCGGTGCCGGACAGGGATTGGCGCGGCCGAAAGCGGCCGAAAATGGCCTCTCACAATGTCGTAAAGTCGACCTGCCGGGGTACAGGAGTGTGCTTGTCTGACTACGGTCCGTCGGACACGACGGACTCCTCGCCACGAGGTGGACATCCGCCCTCGGGGCCCTTCTGCTGCGTTTCGACCCGCATGGGCGTGGTGGCCGGGGATGTGACGTCTTCCCCCACTGTGCCGAAACCCCGGATTCCAGTGCTGTCCGGTGTTAAGTTCCAGTAGCGGCTGTTTCCCGTGAAGGTTCGGAACCGGGATCGCCGCGCCCCTCCAGCCCGGGTCGTGTGCGCCGTCCGTCCGTGCAGGCCCGGCACTCTCGCTAGGACTAACAGTGATCCACTCAGCTAACAGTACGAACAACGTCCACGCACCCAGTGAGCTGTCCACCAAGATCATCATCGCCGGGGGCTTCGGGGTCGGCAAGACCACGTTCGTCGGGGCTGTGTCGGAGATCCCCCCGGTCCGCACCGAGGCCGCCGTGACCGCGGCCAGCGCTGGTGTGGACGACCTCTCGCACACCCCGGACAAGACCAGCACCACGGTCGCCATGGACTTCGGTCGCATCTCCCTGGACACTGACCTGACCCTGTTCCTGTTCGGTACGCCTGGCCAGCAGCGCTTCTGGTTCATGTGGGACGACCTCGTCCGGGGCGCCCTGGGCGCGGTGATCCTCGCGGACACCCGGCGCCTGGAGGACACCTTCCAGGCCCTGGACTACTTCGAGCGGCAGTACCGGCTGCCCTTCGTCGTGGCGGTCAACGAGTTCGATCCCGAGGCCGCCTACAGCGCCGACGAGTTGCGCGACGCCCTCGACCTGACCCCCGACGTGCCCGTGGTCTACTGCGATGCGCGCGACCGCAGGTCCGTGGTCAAGGTCCTGGTCACCCTCGTCAAGCACGGGATGGCCCTGGAAGCGCGTCAGCGCCACCAGCGCCAGCTCGTGAACTGACCGGACCCGTCCGGGGTTCCCCACGAGTCGCTGGTCCAGGGCGTTCTGTCCCCGTTGGAGCCGACAAGCTGGTACCCGAGAGGAACCATTCGCTTGTGTCCGGCGTTACCCTGGCGTGGTGTTCGGACGAATGGCGGAAAGCGTCCGCCGCCTACTGGGCAAGCCCGGTGCGGTGGACCTGCGGCCCTATACCAAGCTCCTGCCGGCGATCGAGGCCGAAGAGGAGGGTCTGCGAGAACTCAGCGATGGCGAGCTGACGGAGAAGGCCATCGACCTCGGCTACGCCGAGCTTCCCTACTCCCAGAGTGACCTCGTGAGTCTGTGCGCGGTCGGCCGCGAGGCCGCCCGGCGCACCCTCGACGAGCGCCCCTTCGACGTGCAGCTGCTCGGTGTGATGGCCCTCCTCGACGGCCACGTCTCCGAGATGGCCACCGGTGAGGGCAAGACCCTCGCCGGTACCCTCGCCGCTGCCGGGTTCGCCCTGCGCGGCAAGCGGGTCCACGTCCTCAGCGTCAACGACTACCTCGCCCGGCGTGACGCCGAGTGGATGGGGCCCCTCTACGCCATGCTCGGAGTCACGGTCGGCTCCGTCAGCGAGGAGTCCACCGTCGACGAGCGCAAGGAGGCCTACGGCTGCGACGTCACGTACGCGGCCGTCAGCGAGCTCGGCTTCGACGTGCTGCGCGACCGCATGGTGACCGACGTCGACGACCGTGTGGTGCCCGAACCCCACGTCGCCATCATCGACGAGGCGGACTCCGTGCTCGTCGACGAGGCCCGTGTCCCCCTGGTCCTGGCCGGTGCGGCCGAGGCCGTGGCCGCCGACGTCGAGATGGCCGACGTCGTACGGGGCCTCAAGCCGCGCCTGCACTACGAGGTCGACGGCGAGGGGCGCAACGTCCAGCTCACCGACGCCGGTATCGACGCGGTCGAGAAGTCCCTGGGCGGCGTCGACCTGTACTCCGAGGACGACACCTCGGTGCTGCCCCAGGTCAACCTGGCCCTGCACGCGCACGTGCTGCTCCAGCGCGACGTGCACTACGTGGTGCGCGACGGCGAGGTGCGGCTGATCAACGAGTCCCGCGGTCGGATCGCCCTCCTCCAGCGCTGGCCCGACGGCCTCCAGGCGGCGGTCGAGGCCAAGGAGAAGGTCGCGGTCAGCGAGACCGGCGAGGTGCTGGACTCGATCACGGTTCAGTCCCTGGTCCTGCGCTACCCCACGCTGGCCGGGATGACCGGTACCGCCATGAGCGTCGCCGAGCAGCTGCGCGAGTTCTACGAGCTCGAGGTGGCGGTCGTGCCCTCCAACAAGCCGAACGTCCGCGATGACCACGGCACGCTCCTGTTCGCCACCCGTGAGGAGAAGGAGGACGCCCTCGTCGCCAAGGTGGAGGAGATCCACCGGACGGGGCGCCCGATCCTGATCGGCACGCAGGACGTCGCCGAATCCGAACTGCTCGCGGACCGGCTGCGCCAGGCCGGTCTGGAGAGCGTGGTCCTCAACGCCAAGAACGACGCGGACGAGGCCTCCATCATCGCCGAGGCCGGCACCCACGGTGCGATCACCGTCTCCACCCAGATGGCCGGGCGCGGTACCGACATCCGGCTGGGCGGCAGTGACATGACCGACCGCGACCGGGTGGTGGAGACCGGTGGTCTGTTCGTCATGGGCTTCGGCCGCTACCCCAGCAGCCGGCTGGACGGCCAGCTGCGCGGGCGGGCCGGGCGTCAGGGCGACCCCGGCGACTCCATCTTCTTCGTCAGCATGGACGACGACCTGTTGGTGAACCACGCCCCCGAGACCACCGGCTACAAGACCACCGCTGACGGTGAGATCACCGACGAGGGCTGGCTGGCCATGGTCGACCACGCCCAGCGGGTGTCCGAGGGCCAGCTGCTGGAGGTGCACCGCAACACCTGGCGCTACAACAAGCTCATCGACGTGCAGCGCGAGGTGGTCCTGGAGCACCGGGAGCTGGTCCTGACCGGCGGGCAGGGGGACCGGCACGTCGCGGCGGACCGTAAGGAGCGCCACGACGAGCTGGTGGAGGAGCTGGACGCCGACGAGGTCGCCAGCGCCGCCAAGCTCATCACGCTCTACCACCTGGACCGGGGGTGGACCGACCACAACGCGTTCCTCTCGGAACTGCGCGAGGGCATCCACCTGAGGTACCTGGGACGGCGCGACCCGCTCGACGAGTTCAACCGCGAGGCGGTCCCGGTCTTCAAGGGCTTCCTGGACGAGGCCCGGGCCCGTGCCGCCGACAGCTTCGAGGAGCTGGAGGTGGTGGACGGTGAGCTGGACGTGAGCTCGGTCGGCGTGAAGCGTCCGTCGATGACCTGGACCTACATGGTGCACGACCACCCGTTCAGTTCGGCTTTGGAGACGCTCGTGGGCAGGCTCAAGGGCGGTCGGGGTACGTCGAGCGGTGACTGAATAATTCGCACAACCGCCACTCGCGCGGGTCGGGACCAAAGTCCCGGCCCGCGCATTACTTTTGTCGGCTAGTCTGCTGAAGCGCTAATCAAACCCGTCGGTTCCCTGTTTAATTGGTGGACGCGGGTTAAAATGGATGCGTTTTCCAGGTTATTCGAGACGGTTGGGACTGAATCCACGGTGGTCCACGAGATCGGCGCGCAGGAGAAGATCAGTTACGGGCGCAACGACCGCTTCGCCGGCGGGCCCGTCGGCGGCGGTAGCTTCTGGACCGACGACGACGGTCAGCCGGTCGCCAAGATCGGCGGCCCGAAGGAGTGGCGGCCCACGCCCATGATCGACGTCCGCGTCAATGACGTGTTCAGTGTCGGTGGCCAGGCGTGGCGGGTGACGGAAATCGTCGACGCCGATTCGCCGAGTGCGTATCTGCTGGCCACACGGATTAGCTGAGGTCACTCCCCGGGCAGGTCTCGGGGAGGTTTTCTTCTGGCCCTCGTCGGAATCTCCGACCGCCGCGACCGTTCTGTTGGTCGCGGGGGAACGTTTCCTGTTTCGGTTTTGCCGACGAGGGCTTCTTTGTTTGTCCTTATCTGGATTTCTCGTGTGCCGGGGTGTTCGCGCACGTGTGCGACGGTCCGGTGGCACTGAGTTATCGCAGGTCGGCGCTGGTGCGTGGGGAATCCCCCCGGTGGTAATCGAGACATTCCGGTTACCCGAAGGGGGGTGGTCGCGTGACCGGTGCATCGTTAACGTTTGTGATGCAGGCGCGCCCCGGAGCGTGTGGGAGGGTTCGTCGTCCACCAGGGGTACGGGTGGTCGCGCCGGACACCGTCGGACCCAGGGGCTGTCCCCCGCCCCTGGGCCTGGCTCGCTCCCCGGGCCGCGTCGCCCCGGCCGCCCCTAGCGGGTCCCGCTCGGCACCTCCCCCTCCCTTCCTCCCTTCCTCCCTTCCTCCCTTCCTCCCTTCCTTCTTCTCGTTCTCATCTGCGTGCCCTCCCTCGGGCCGCGCGGTGCCCGGACGGGGTGAGTGGATCAGGTTGCAGGGGTCCAGTCGCGTCCGCGACGGTCCTCTGCTGTGATGCACGCAGGATCTTTCGGTCAAACCGAGCGGCGTTCTGGTCTTGCGGTAGAACGAGTTCCAGTATTAGCCTCTGGGTGTGCCTCGCTCGGCGGGGTGCCCGACAGTTCGGTCGTGGGGCGCTCCCGACGGCAGGTGAACGACCGTCGCCCGTCGAAGTCGGATCGCGCCCCGGCCTCGGCGGGCGTCGTCCGTTCCCCGGGGGAGTCGTGTGCGGGTGCCGGTGGGGTCAGCCGAGGAGACGGGAGATCTCGGCGAAGGTCGGGCAGGGCCAGGGCAGGCGGCACCCCTGGCAGCGTGGATCGTCGCCTTCGTCGGGCCTGTGCAGGCCGAGCAGGTCCACGCAGACCCCGGCCAGGGCGGAGACCTCGTTGCGCGCGTTGGCGTAGAAGGCGACGTCGTTGATCCGTGCCAGGGCGCTGTCGGAGCGGGCGTCGGGGAGCCCGACGGTATCCGGCTCCCAGGGCACCGCCCGGTCGGAGCGCTCCAGTATGCCCTCCACACACCGGAGCAGCCTGGCGTGTTCGGAGGTGTGGACACTCCCTGTCGCTGGTCTCGTGAACGGCGGCATCGCTGATCGCCCCCAACGGGTGGATACGCAGCGGCTCATCCCCCAAGGAAAAGCACTGTGACATAGCGTACACATCTCGTCGCGTATTGTCGCGACTTGGGGGTGTGGGCCGCCCTGGGAGCGTGGCCGCCAGACCAGGGGAGATGGGGGGCGCGGGCTGCCCCCAAGGGGAGGGACAGCCCGCAGGTCGGGGGAGGGGACCCGTCGCACGAGCGGGCCCCGCCTGGGAACCGGTCAGCCGCAGCCGCCGCTACAGCCGCAGGAGCCACCGTTCTGGCACCCGCAGCCGCAGCTCGATCCGCAGCCGCATCCGCTCAGGCCCGGCGGTCTGGTCAGGGGGTCGGTCACAGTCCCTCCTCAAGGGCTCGACACCGTCACCCGTGCGCGATCGCACCCGGTCCGGAACGGACCCGGCGCCACGGGCGAGTTTCCCGCCCCAGGAAGTGCCCGCTGCCCGGCTTTTCCAATCGAAGACGGGAACCTTGCCCTTCCATGACCGAGGGACGCCGCGCCCCCGACACGTCGGGGTGCCCATGCTGACCAGTGCCTTCACCGTCGAGTTCAGGTGAAGAGGGTCGACGCCGTGGCCGGTCGGCGTGTCATTCGGTAGAGCCGAACCCGGCCCAGGAGCATGACCGGAACCACGGGCAGCAGCATCGACCACACGAACACACCGACCATCCCGGGAGGGTCCATGCCGGGCAGCTCGGTCGACAGCGCCACCACCAGCCCCGGAACGGTGATCGCCAACGCCGAGGTGTGCCGGGACAGCATGGGGCCGATCAGCCCGCTGGTCGCCGCCAGCGCCGCCACCATCGCCGCCACCATCGCGAACAGCGCGACAATCGCGACGGTTCCCAGCACGGTGAACGCGTCCGGCCGGACCGCCGCCGACCAGGCCGGTCAGGACCAGCCCCCAGGTGACGGCCAGCGTCCAGCTGCCCACGACGAGTACGCGGACCTCAGAAGATGTCGGTCGGCGGCGCGGGGGAGTCCCGCGCGTCCGCGTCGTGCACGGGGGAGTGGCCCGACAGGAACCGGTCCAGGTCCTCGCCCCCCACCAGCCGGGCCATCTCCGGGTCCCGGTGAGCCGACCGTCCCAGCTCCTCCGTCGGCAGCGGCCGGTGGCCCGCCACCAGCACCAGGTTGCCGAACCGGCGTCCGCGCAGGACACCCGGCTCGGCGGTCATCACCACGTGCGGCAGCACCGAACGCACGGTGGCCACCTGGGCGCGCGTGTGCTTCAACGCGTAGCCGTCCCCGACGTTGACCACCAGGAAGCCCCCCGGCCGCAGCACCCGCGCCGCCTCCGCGTAGAACTCCACCGAGGTGAGCCGCGCCGGGGTCCGCGCACCCGAGAAGACGTCGGACACGATGAGGTCCGCGCTGTCCTCGTGCCGGGCGGCGATCCAGTCCCGGGCGTCGCCGATGCCCACCCGCAGCTGCGCCCTGCGGTCCCACGGCAGACGCCGCCGCACCAGTTCCACCAGTGCCGCGTCCACGTCCACCGCGCGCTGGCGCGAACCCGGACGGCTGTGCGCCACGTACCGGGCCACCGTCAGAGCCCCGGCACCCAGGTGCATCGCCTCCACCGGCTCACCCTCCGGGGCCACCAGGTCGGCCGCGTGCGCGATCCGGCGCACGTACGAGAAGTCGAGGTAACCGGGGTCGGACAGGTCCACGTGCGACTGCGGCGTGCCCTCCACCAGCAGGAACCACGAGTTGGCGCGGTCCGCGTCGGCGAGCAGGTCGACCCCCGGCACCACCGAGACCTCCTCCTCGGCCTCGACCCTGTCACGCACACGTCTGCCCATGCCCCCGCCTCACTCCTCGCGATCCCCCAACGTTAGGCGCAGCCGGGAGCCTTCGGAAACGGACGCGCGATCCCCCTCGAAGGAGCGCTAGCCTGGGGTTCCCCAGAAGACCCAACCCGCGCCCCCTCAGGGGCGCGATCACCGAGGAGTGGCCGTGCTACTGCGGATGTCGAACCTGTTCCTGCGCACCCTGCGTGAGGACCCGGCGGACGCCGAGGTGCCGAGCCACAAGCTCCTCGTCCGCGCCGGCTACGTCCGCCGCGCCGCCCCCGGCATCTACACCTGGCTGCCCCTGGGCAAGATCGTCCTGGAGAACGTCGCCCGCGTGGTGCGCGAGGAGATGAACGCGATGGGCGGCCAGGAGGTCCTGCTGCCCGCGCTGCTCCCCAAGGAGTTCTACGAGACCACCGGCCGCTGGGAGGAGTACGGCGACACCCTCTTCCGGCTCAAGGACCGCAAGGGCGCCGACTACCTGCTCGGCCCCACCCACGAGGAGCTCTTCACCCTCCTGGTCAAGGGCGAGTACTCGTCCTACAAGGACTTCCCGGTGGTGCTCTACCAGATCCAGGAGAAGTTCCGCGACGAGGCCCGCCCCCGCGCCGGTGTGCTGCGCGGCCGCGAGTTCCACATGAAGGACTCCTACTCCTTCGACATCGACGACGAGGGTCTCCAGGAGTCCTACGACAAGCACCGGGCCGCCTACATCCGGATCTTCGACCGGTTGGGCCTGGACTACGTCATCGTCTCCGCGACCTCCGGCGCCATGGGCGGCTCGGCCTCCGAGGAGTTCCTGGCGGTCGCGCCCACCGGCGAGGACACCTTCGTGCGCAGCACGGAGTCCGACTACGCCGCCAACGTCGAGGCCGTGCGGACCCCGGCCCCCGCAGAGCGTCCCGTGGAGGGGCTGCCCGAGGCCCAGGTGCACCACACCCCGGGCACCGCCACCATCCAGACCCTGGTGGACTTCCTCAACGGCGCCGGGATGGGCCGCGACTTCACCGAGGCCGACACCCTCAAGAACGTCCTGGTCAAGACCCGCGCCCCCGGCAGCAAGGAGTGGGAGCTCCTCGGCATCGGCCTGCCCGGCGACCGCGAGGTCGACCTCAAGCGCCTCGAAGCCGCCCTGGAGCCCACCGAGGTCGCGCTCCTGGACGACGCCGACTTCGCCGCCAACACCTTCCTGGCCAAGGGCTACATCGGCCCGCGCGCCCTGCTGGACAACAAGGTGCGCTACCTCGTCGACCCGCGCGTGGCCACCGGCACCTCATGGGTGACCGGCGCCGACCGGACCGACCACCACGTGATCGACCTCGTGGCCGGACGCGACTTCACCCCGGACGGCACCATCGACGTCGCCGAGGTGCGCGACGGAGACGCCTCGCCCGACGGCCAGGGCACCCTGTACACCGCACGCGGCATCGAGATCGGGCACATCTTCCAGCTCGGCCGCAAGTACGCCGACGCGTTCAAGCTGGACGCCCTCGGCCCGGACGGCAAGCCCCGCCGCGTCACCATGGGCTCCTACGGCATCGGTGTCTCCCGCGCCGTCGCCTCCGTCGTCGAGCAGTCGCACGACGACAAGGGCATCGTCTGGCCGCGCGAGGTCGCCCCCGCCGACGTGCACGTGGTCGGCACAGGCAAGGGCGGCGAGGTCGAGGAGGCCCTGCGGATCGGCGGCGAACTGGAGGCCCGCGGCCTGCGCGTGCTGGTCGACGACCGCAAGGCGGCCCCCGGCGTGAAGTTCAACGACGCCGAACTGCTGGGGATCCCGACCGTGGTCATCGTCGGCCGCGGCCTCAAGGAGGGCCTGGTCGAGCTGCGCGACCGCCGCACCGGTGAGCGTACTGACGTGCCGGTCGGCGAGATCGTCGAGAGCACCGTCGCCGCCTGCGCCGAGTAGGGCCGCACAGCGACAGGAAGGGGGCTCCCGCGTACTCGGTGCGGGAGCCCCTTCTCGTTGGTCACGGCGTGCGCCGTTCGGGTCAGCCGCGCTCGAAGCCGGGCAGGGAGTCGAGTTCGGCGCCCCACTCCAGGGATCGCACCGTCGACTCCTGGAGGCCGCGCGCCGCGGTCACCCGCAGCTCGGTGTCGGCCGACGCGCTCAGCCACAGGTAGGCGCTCATGGTCGTCTCCTCCAACTCCACGGCGAAATCGTCCATGTCTCCGCCGTCGCGTCCCTGGGGCAACGGGTAGGAGGCCAGCGCCGCCGGGGGGTCGACACCCCGCTCGACCGAGGCGGCGTGCAGGGCGTCCCGCAGCGCCTTGTGCTCGTAGGCGGACGCCGAGGCGCGCTCGCGCCGGGTCCGGTCCCCGGCGGCGCCGCCGACGAACTCGTACCCGTACACGGCCGCGTGCTCGGCGCTCAGGGCCTCCGCCAGGGCCGCGCCGGTGGGATCGCCGCCCTCGGAGGGTGACGGATCCGTACCGGGTCCCTGGGAGCCCCCCGCGGGCGTGGGGATCTCGCTCACCTGACTACCTGCCTTCCGCCATCACGTCGCTCGGACGTCCCTGGGATGTTCCTCGGCCTTCCTCCGCCGCGCGGCCCCGCCACCTCCGCGCTCAGGCACGCGCGAGCAGATGGGCGTGCCCGGCCTCGCAGGCACCGATCCCGCTCACGAGCTGAGCCAGCCCGGGATCGGTCACCGCCGCCGCCTGGTCGAGTCGGGCACTGGTCGCGGCCGCGGCGAGCACGCGCAGCCCCGCGGTGTCGGGCACGGCGTCCAGCGCCACCTCCCCGACCGGGGCCGGGGGCTCCGCCTCGTCCCCGACGGTGTCGTGCGCGGTCACGCCCTCGGGCAGGGCGTCCAACAGGGCGTCCAGGTGCGTGAGGTGGTCCTCCAGCAGGCGCTCCAACAGCTCCGCGGGGCCCGTGCCGTGCTCCAGCGCGGCCTCGTGACGGACGATCGCCCGTTCCTTCTCGCGGATGAGCGAGCGCAGCACGGCGACGTCCGGCGTCACGTCGAACGGGTACCAGTCGGCCCCGGCACAACCGCTCACCCCGACAGTGCCCGCGACCGCGCCGGTCACCGCGACACCGGTCAGCACGAGGCTCCTGGCCGCCAAGGACCGCCTCGTCAGTCCGTGCGCGGTGCGACCGTTGACATCCCCCTGGTCCACGCGCTCTCCTCCCGTGCCCACGGCGTCGACAGGACCGCCGTCTCCGGCGGTCAGCCCCCATCTTTCCACGGTCGGCGACGGGTCCGGGTCGCGCTGACACCCCCTGCCAGGACGGTGTTCCGGACACCCGGAGACCCACCCGTGGGCACCCCCGTCCGCGTGTACCGACCTGGGCGCCGCTCAGGTGTGGATACCCTTGCACCACAACCGCCGTCGCACGCGACGTGCGGCGCTCCAGCTCCCCTCACGGGGGCACGGAGCGGATTCGACGAAGACTACGTACAGAGCTGGACCGCCCCGTTCACGGCACACGGCCGAGCGGGCGGGATTTCGCCGTTTGAGGGGCTAATCACGCATGGGAGCGCAGGCGCGCAACGAGCGCATCGCCGAGCTGCTTGAGCCGGTACTGGCCGCGGCCGGACTGGACCTGGAGGCCGTCGAGCTGACACCCGCGGGCAAACGCCGGGTGCTGCGCGTGGTCGTGGACTCCGACAACGGGGTCGACCTGGACGTCGTCGGAGAGGTGAGCCAGGCCGTCAACGAGAGCCTGGACGCCTCCGACGTCATGGGCGAGCAGCCCTATGTGCTGGAGGTCACCTCCCCGGGGGTGGACCGTCCGCTCACGCTGCCGCGGCACTGGCGGCGCTCCCAGGGCCGTCTGGTGAAGGTCTCCCTCGTCGAGGGCGGCGACCTCACCGGACGCGTCACCGAGTCCGACGACCAGGGCGTCACCCTGGACGTCAAGGGCCGCCCCCGCAGCCTGGCCTACGACAGGATCGCCAAGGCCAAGGTCCAGGTGGAATTCCGTCGCGAAGCCGACACCGACGCGGCGGACTAGAGGGGGAGCCCCATGGATATTGACATGAGTGTCCTGCGCAGCCTGGAGCGCGAGAAGGACATCGCCGTCGAACTGGTGGCCAAGGCCATCGAGGACGCCCTCCTGATCGCCTACCACCGCGAGGAGGGCCCCGACAGGAAGGCCCGCGTGGAGCTCAACCGCTCCACCGGCCACGTGGTCGTGTGGGTCTCCGAGACCGACGAGGAGGGCGGGGTCGTCGGTGAGTTCGACGGCACCCCCACCGGGTTCGGCCGCATCGCGACCTCGACCGCCAAGCAGGTCATCCTCCAGCGTCTGCGCGACGCCGAGGACGAGCTGACCCTGGGTGAGTTCGCCGGGCGCGAGCACGACATCGTCTCCGGGATCATCCAGCAGGGCAACGACCCGCGCAACGTCCTGGTCGACCTCGGCAAGATCGAGGCCGTCCTGCCCCCGCAGGAGCAGGTCCCCACCGAGGACTACACCCACGGCGAGCGGCTGCGCGCCTACGTGGTGCAGGTCCGCAAGGGCCACCGCGGCCCCTCGGTGACCCTCTCGCGCACCCACCCCAACCTGGTGCGCAAGCTCTTCGAGCTGGAGGTCCCCGAGATCGCGGACCACACCGTCGAGATCTCCGCGATCGCCCGCGAGGCCGGTCACCGCACGAAGATGGCGGTCCGCTCCAACCGGGGCGGCGTCAACGCCAAGGGTGCCTGCATCGGCCCGCTGGGCAGCCGCGTCCGCAACGTCATGGCCGAGCTCCACGGAGAGAAGATCGACATCGTCGACTACTCCGAGGACCCCGCCGTGTTCGTCGCCAACGCGCTCTCCCCGGCCCGGGTCAACTCGGTGGAGATCCTCGACATGGCCGCGCGGGTGGCCCGCGTGATCGTGCCGGACTACCAGCAGTCGCTGGCGATCGGCAAGGAGGGCCAGAACGCCCGTCTCGCCGCGCGCCTCACCGGCTGGCGTATCGACATCCGCTCCGACGCCGACCCCGTGCCGGCGCCGGGCGAGGACGCGGACGAGACCGTCCAGGGGGACGAAGACACCCCTTCGGCCGGTTAATCGGGTCGCGCCCATGTCCCGACGCGATAGGGTGGCCGGAGACGGTCCTGACCGCCCCGTGCGTACGTGCGTGGGGTGCCGGTCGCGGACAGTCCAGTCCGACCTCGTGCGGCTGGTGGCCGTGGGCACGGTCATCACGCCCGACACCCGAGGTCGACGTCCGGGGCGCGGCGCCTATCTGCACCACGATCGGCGATGCCTGGAGCTCGCCGAACGGCGCAGAGCATGGTCCCGTGCCTTCCGGAACCGGAACGGTGGTGGCTCCACCGGGTGGGATGTCTCGCTAGTGACGTCCCTCCTTGGTGACGCCCCCGCCTGATCGAGTGCGACTCGGTTCCGGATAGGGTTGGAATGTCCGCGCCGGCCCCGTGGTTGATGTGACCGAGGTCGGCGTGTAGTGCTGTGTCGGCACTTATGAGCTGGCCCATTGTTGTGTAGCGATGAGGAAGCAGGTCGAGATTGCGATGAGCGCCTGATGAGTACGCAGCGATGAGTAACTCGAGCTAACGACGGTCCGGCACAAGCCCATGTCCCGGACCGAAGCTGAAGGAGAAGTGTGGCGAAGGTCCGGGTGTACGAACTCGCTAAGGAGTTCGGTGTAGAGAGCAAGGCCGTGCTGGCCAAGCTCAACGAGATGGGCGAATTCGTCCGTTCGGCGTCCTCGACGATAGAGGCCCCCGTCGTTCGACGCCTACAGGAAGCTTTCAACAACGGTTCCGACGGCGGCAAGAAGGGTGGATCGGCTCCCAAGCCCGGTCCCAAGCCCGCCGCCGAAGGTTCGGCGCGTCCCGCGGCTCCCAAGCCCGGTCCCGCGCCCAAGCCGGGCCCGAAGCCCGGTCCGGCCGCGCGTCCCGCGGCCCCCAAGGCCGAGAAGCCCGCAGAGCCGGCGGAGAAGCCCGCCGCTCCGGCCGAGAAGCCTGCCGCGCCGGTCGAGAAGCCCGCGGTTCCGCATTTCGAGAAGCCCGCCGAGCGGCCCGAGTCCGCTCCGAAGCCCGGCCCCAAGCCGGCTCCGAAGGCGGCTCGCGGCGACGCCCCGCGTCCCGGCGGCCCCAAGCCCGCTGGCGCCCAGGGTGCCCGCGGTGAGCGTGGCGACCGCGGCGAGCGTGGCGACCGTCCCCAGCGCGGTGACCGTCCGGAGCGTTCCGGCGGCCGCGAGGGTGGTCGTGACGGCGGTCGCGGCCCGCGTCCGGGCGGTCCCCGTCCGGGCCCGCGTCCGGGTAACAACCCGTTCGCGTCCAACGCCTCGGGCATGGGCTCCAAGCCCGCCGCCCCGCGTCCCGGCGGCGGCGCTCCGCGTCCGGGCCCCCGTCCCGGTGGCCCGCAGGGCGGCGGCGAACAGCGCGCCCCCCGTCCCGGCGGCGGTGGCGCTCCGCGTCCCGGCGGTGCCGGTGGCCCGCGTCCGGGCCCCCGTCCCGGTGGTCCGCAGGGCGGCGGCGAGCAGCGCGCTCCGCGTCCCGGCGGTGCCGCGGGCGCTCCCCGTCCCGGTGGCGGTGCTCCGCGCCCGGGTGGCGGCGGCGCTCCGCGACCCGGCGGTCCGCGTCCCAGCCCGATGAACATGCCCTCGTCCCGTCCGGCGGCGCCCGCTGGCGGCGGCCGCGGTGGTGGCGGCGGCGGTCGTCCCGGTGGCGGCGGTGGCCGCGGCCGTGGTGGCGCTCCCGCGGGTGCGGGTCCGCGTCCCGGTGGCGGCGGCGGTCGTCCCGGCGGCTTCGGTGGTCGTCCCGGTGGCGGCGGCCGTGGTCGCGGCGGCGGAACGGCCGGTGCGTTCGGTCGTCCGGGCGGTCGTCCCGGGCGTGCCCGCAAGTCCAAGAAGCAGCGGCGTCAGGAGTTCAACGACCTCCAGGCCCCGTCCTTCGGCGGCGTCAAGATCCCGAGCGGCAACGGTCAGACGATCCGTCTGTCCCGTGGCGCCTCGCTCTCGGACTTCGGCGACAAGATCGACGTCAACCCGGCGTCGCTGGTCCAGGTCATGATGCACCTGGGCGAGATGGTCACCGCGACCCAGTCGCTGCCCGACGAGACGCTTCAGCTGCTCGGCGAGGAGCTGAAGTACAGGATCGAGGTCGTCAGCCCCGAGGACGAGGACCGCGAGCTGCTGGAGTCCTTCTCCATCGAGTTCGGCGAGAACGAGGGCGGCGACGCCGACCTGCGTCCGCGTCCCCCGGTGGTCACCGTCATGGGTCACGTCGACCACGGTAAGACCCGACTGCTGGACACGATCCGTAAGACCAACGTCGTCAGCGGCGAGGCCGGCGGAATCACCCAGCACATCGGTGCCTACCAGGTCGCGACCGAGGTGGACGGCGAAGAGCGCAAGATCACCTTCATCGACACCCCCGGTCACGAGGCGTTCACCGCCATGCGTGCCCGTGGTGCGAAGGTCACCGACGTCGCGGTCCTGGTCGTGGCGGCCGACGACGGCGTCAAGCCGCAGACGGCCGAGGCCATCGACCACGCCAAGGCGGCCGACGTGCCGATCGTGGTCGCGGTCAACAAGATCGACGTCGAGGGAGCGGACCCGCAGCGGGTGCGCGCCCAGATGACCGAGTACGGTCTCGTGGCCGAGGAGTACGGCGGCGACGTCCAGTTCGTGGACATCTCCGCGCTCAAGGGCGACAACATCGAGGCGCTGCTCGAGTCGATCGTCCTCACGTCCGACGCGGCCCTGGACCTCCAGGCCAACCCGGACATGGACGCCCAGGGTCTGGCGATCGAGGCCTACCTGGACCGCGGTCGCGGTTCCATGGCCACGGTCCTGGTCCAGCGGGGCACGCTCAACGTCGGTGACTCCATCGTCTGTGGCGACGCCTTCGGTCGCGTTCGCGCCATGCTCGACGAGCACGGCGAGAACGTGCAGTCGGCTGAGCCGTCCCGTCCGGTCCAGGTGCTCGGTCTGACCAACGTGCCCAGCGCCGGTGACAGCTTCCTGGTCGTCAAGGACGACCGCGTGGCCCGTCAGATCGCCCAGCAGCGTGAGGCGCGTGAGCGCTTCGCCCAGCAGGCGAAGTCGGCCCGCCGGGTCACCCTCGACAACTGGCAGTCCGCCATCAAGGAGGGCGAGCGCTCCGAGCTGCTCCTCCTCATCAAGGGCGACATGTCCGGTTCGGTCGAGGCGCTCGAGGAGTCGCTGCTCAAGATCGACGCCGGTGGCGACGAGGTCAGCATCCGGATCATCGGACGCGGCGTCGGTGCCATCACGCAGAACGACATCAACCTGGCGTCGTCCGCGGACGCGATCATCGTCGGCTTCAACGTTCGGCCCGAGGGCAAGAACAGCCAGCTGGCCGACCGCATGGGCGTCGACATCCGGTACTACTCGGTCATCTACCAGGCCATCGACGAGGTCGAAGCCGCGGTCAAGGGTCTCCTCAAGCCCATCTACGAGGAGGTCCAGCTCGGCAGCGCCGAGGTCCGCGAGGTCTTCAAGGTGCCGAAGATCGGTAACATCGCCGGTTCCATCGTCCGTGACGGCATCATCCGCCGTAACACCAAGGCACGTCTCATCCGCGAGGGCAAGGTCATTTCCGGCAACCTCAACGTCGAGTCGCTGCGTCGGTTCAAGGACGACGCCACCGAGGTCCGCGAGGGCTTCGAGTGCGGTATCGGTGTCGGTTACAACGACATCCGGGTCGAGGACGTCATCGAGACCTACGAGATGCAGGAGAAGCCCCGCGACTAGTCGCGAGGACTGATCCACCTGGGGCCCCGGACGATCGTGTCCGGGGCCCCGCCTTTGACGGCTCACACAACACCACAGGTGATCACTTGTACGTTGGGGCGCTGACTCTGGACGTTCTCCTCGGAGACGTCCACTCGCTCAAACAGAAGCGCTCGATGGTGCGGCCCGTCGTCGCCGAACTGCGCCGGAAGTTCTCGGTGTCGGTCTCGGAGGTCGGCGAGCACGACCTCTACCGTCGGGCGAAGATCGGTGTCGCGGTGGTCGCGCCGACCGCCGCCCACGCCCGGGACCAGATGGACACCTGCGAGCGTTTCGTCGCGGGCCGTCCCGAACTGGAGCTGCTCTCCGCGAGGCAGCGGCTCTTCAACGAAGAGGAAGACTGACGATGGTTGACGCCGCACGCGCGCGAAAGATCGCCGACCGTATCCAGCGGATCGTCGCCGAGATGCTGGACCGGCGAATCAAGGACCCGCGCCTGGGTTTCGTCACCGTGACCGACGCCCGGATCACCGCCGACCTCCGGGACGCCACGGTGTACTACACGGTGTTCGGCACCCCCGAGGAGAAGGCGGCCAGCGCGGCAGCGCTGGAGAGCGCCAAGGGCGTGATCCGCAGTGAGGTCGGTCGCCAGACCGGCATCCGCCACACGCCCAGCCTGACCTTCGTCATCGACGAGGTGCAGGAGAACGCCCAGCACATCGAGAAGCTGCTGGTCGAGGCGCGCAAGTCCGACGAGGAGGTGGCCCAGAAGGCCACCGGTGCCAAGCACGCGGGTGAAGCCGACCCGTACAAGGCCCCTCGTGAGGACGAGGACGAGGACGAGTAACCGGATTCCCCCCGGGGCGGCGGCAGAGGCCGCCGCCCCTTTCCCAGAAGGAGCCCCATGGCCGACAGCGGTGTC
Organism: Nocardiopsis prasina DSM 43845; assembly: GCF_000341265.1. GTDB lineage: Bacteria > Actinomycetota > Actinomycetes > Streptosporangiales > Streptosporangiaceae > Nocardiopsis > Nocardiopsis prasina. Next base: position 26,743 of record NZ_ANAE01000075.1, read on the forward strand.
GTGGTCGTCGACAAGCCCGCCGACTGGACCTCACACGACGTGGTCGCCAAGACCCGAGGTCTGGCGCGTACCCGACGCGTGGGCCACGCGGGCACCCTGGACCCGATGGCCACGGGGGTCCTGGTCCTGGGCATCGAGAAGGGCACGAAGCTGCTCGGTCACCTGACGCTGACCGAGAAGACCTATGAGGGCACGATCCGCCTCGGACTCGTGACCAACACCGACGACGCCGAGGGTGAGCCCGGAGTCCGGGTGGACGCCTCCGCCGTCACCGACGCGGACGTGCACGCGGCCGTCGCGAAGCTCACCGGCCCCATCCAGCAGGTTCCGCCGCAGGTCAGCGCGATCAAGGTGGACGGTAAGCGCGCCTACAAGTCGGCCCGGGAGGGCAAGGAGGTGGCGCTCAAGGCGCGGACGGTCACCGTCTCCCAGTTCGACGTGACGGCCATCCGGCACACCCCGGACGGTTTCGTGGACGTGGACGCGGTCGTCACCGCCTCCAGCGGCACCTACATCCGCTCGCTCGCCCGTGACATGGGCGCGGACCTGGCCGTGGGCGGGCACCTCACCGCCCTGCGCCGGACCCGGGTGGGCCCCTATGACCTGTCCCAGGCCCGCACCCTCGACGAACTCGCCAAGGAGTTCACCCAGATCCCCCTGGCCCAGGCGGTGGCCGCCGCGTTCCCGGTGCGGACCATGGACGAGACCGAGACCCGTGCCATCCGCCACGGCAACCGGATCGGGGAGAGCTCCCTGGGTGACGGGCCGGTGGGGCTGTTCGCCCCGGACGGCACCGTGGTCGCGCTGGGGGAGAACCGCCCCGGCCACATGAAGCCGGTCGTCGTCTTCTCTCCGGCCTGATCAGATCTTGATGACGGCGGCCCGGCCCGCGCACAGGGCCAGGAGGTCGTCCGGGTCGGAGGTCAGAATGACGGCGGGGGCCTCCGCCTGGAGCGCGGTGGCGCACAGCATCGCGTCGATCGCGTGTTTGTGGCCGTGGAGTCCTGCCTCGGAGAGCAGGGCGCACGCCGTTCGTGCGACCTGTTCCGTGACCGGCTCGACGGTGATCCGGGACAGGGTCCACTCCAGCGCCGGACGCCTGATCCCGGGGTGCACGACCTCCACGAGCGTGGCCGCACTGGTCAGGACGGTCATGTCGTCCCGGAGCGCGGTGGCGAGCCACTCACTGATCCGGCCGTCTCTGCGGATGGCCCCGGCGAGGCCCTCGCTGTCCAGAACGAGGGACCTGACCGATGTACGGGGGGCGGGACTCACGCGGCCTCGTCCTCTTTTCGCTTCTGCGCGGAACCAGACGCGCTGACTCCCTGCTCTTGCAGGGCCCGACGCATCTCGTCGCGTATCTCACTCATTCGTTCGTCCGTGACCGGGCCGTTCTCGGCCTCCAGCGTTTCGACCAGCTCAGCCAACTGGTCGCGTTGGACCTGGCGTCTGACCGCGTTGGTGACGTAGGCGGAGAGCCCGGAGCCGCCGCTACGGGAGCGCGCGTCCTCGGCGAGGTCCTCGGGAAGGGTGACAGAGTACTTCTTGGTGGCGCCGTTCATGACACTTATGCTACCCGTCATGCCACCGTCGTATTCGAGGGGTGGCTGGACGACTTTCTTGCTGAAGTCCGATGTCAGCGTGTTGTTCACAAGGGCGAAGATAGCGAGGCGTCACTGGATGTGTGCGGGTTTCGCGAAGATTCCCGGAGCCTTCTCGGAATCCGGGTCAGGGGCGCCGTGCGACCTCGTCCAGGAAGGCGGCGAGGGCGGCGGTCAGTTCGCCCGGCCGCTCCACCGAGGGCAGGTGTCCGGTCTCGGGCAGTTCCAGGAGGCGGGAGCCCCGGATTCCCTCCGTGTACCGGTCCGCGACCGCCTGGACCTGGGGAACCTCCGACAGGCCCTTGACCACGAGGGTCGGCACGGTGATCTCGTGCAGACGGTCCACCGCGGGGGCCTCGGGCCACTCGGGACGGTTGGCCGGGCTCGACCAGCGGCGGGCGTACATCTCACGGAGCATCAGCAACGACTGGTCCCAGGCCTCAAGGGGCATCTCCTCGGGGGAGCGCCCCGGGCCGAGCACCATGAACCCGGCCTGGACCTCGGCCATCGCGGCCACGTCGGAGGGGTCCGGGACCGCGTTGCCCTCCCGGTACGAGGACAGGCGCTCGTGCGGGACCGCCGCCAGGGCCATCTGCCGACCGGTCCGCAGGAAGGCCTCCGGCCACACGTATTCCGACATGCCGGGACACACCAGGGCCAGCGCGTTCACCCGGTCCGGGGCGGCCAGCGCCGCGTCGACCGCGTGGGCGCCGCCGAAGGAGGCACCCACCAGGGTGGCCTCGGCAATCTCCAGGGCGTCCATCAGGTCCAGCAGGTCCTCGTGGTGCCGGACCGGTCCCTCGTGATCGGCCGAACCCCCGTGGCCGCGCCAGTCGTAGCGCACCGCACGGTGGTTCGCGGACAGGGCCGCGAACTGGTGGTCCCACATCCTCCGGTCCGCCACTCCCGCGTGGACCAGGACGATCGCGGGTCCGGACCCGGCCTCGTCATAGGCCAAACGTGTCGTACCGGTGTCGATCATCGCCATCCGGGCACGGTAAACCGGGTGTCCGGCTCGTGCCAACCCGTCTTTGCCCTCGGCGGAGGGCGGGTGCGCCGGACCACACCGGGTGCGTGGCGGAAGAGGGGCCGTGACGTGGCACGCTTGACCCTGAACCGATCAGACGTGAGCGAAGGGGACCGAACGTGCTGCGATGGGACGGGCTGGGGGACATCCCCTCCGACTGGGGGCGGTCCGTGGCGGCGGTCGGTGTCTTCGACGGCGTGCACCGAGGACACCAGGCGATCCTGGCCGCCGCGCGCGCCCACGCCGACCGGCTCGGCCTGCCGGTGGTCGCGGTCACCTTCGACCCCCACCCCGAGCGGGTGCTGCGCGGAACCACCCCGGCGGTCCTCACCCCGGTCGACCGCCGCGTCGAGCTGATGGAAGCGCTCGGCGTCGACGCTGTATGCGTCCTGTCCTTCGACGAGGAGCTGTCGGCCCTCAGTGCCGAGGAGTTCGTACGGCTCGTGCTGTCCGACGGGCTCGGCGCCGCGGCTGTGGTGGTCGGGGAGGACTTCGCGTTCGGCCACCGGGCCGCCGGTAACGTCGCCGTGCTCGCCGACCTGGGCGAGAAGTACGACTTCGCCGTCGACGGGGTGCGCCTCGTCTCGGAGGGGGACACCATCACCTCCACGCGCGTGCGCTCGCTGTTGGGCGGGGGAGACGTGGACGCCGCCGCCGGACTCCTGGGCCGTCCGCACCGGGTCTCCGGGGAGATCGTGCACGGGGCCGCCCGCGGCCGAGAGCTCCTGGGCTTTCCCACCGCCAACATGGACCTGACCGCGGACGCGGCCGTGCCCGGGGACGGCGTGTACGCGGGGTGGCTGAGCCTCCTGGAGCCGGTCGAGGGGCACGAGTCGAGGTGGCCCGCGGCGGTCTCGGTGGGTACCAACCCCACGTTCGACGGCGCCGAGCGTACCGTGGAGGCCTACGCCCTGGACCGTGACGACCTGGAGTTGTACGGTCTGCGCATGGCGGTCGACTTCACCGCGCGCATCCGGGGACAGGAGCGGTTCGACGACATCGACGCGCTCATCGTGGCCATGCGCCGCGACGTCGACCGCTGCCGTGAGGTCCTCGGCGTCGCCTGAGTCCGTCGTCACCGGGCGACGGGGTCACGCGCCACGTCACCTGCGGTAGGGTGGGGTCCGTCCACGTGTGCCCGCGGCCGGTCACGCCCCCCTCCGGGAGCGGATTCCGCGGGAGCGCGGCGCACCCACGCCATCGGCGCAGGGCCGCGCGCACCACACGCGACGGTGACTGCTCGTACGCGCGGTCACCGCGTCTGAACCCTGCCACGTACCGGGGTTCGCCCCTGCGTACCGACTTCTCAGTGAAGGAGCGACGTGTCGATCGACACCGCCACCAAGGAAAAGATCATCGCCGAGTACGCCACCGTCGAAGGTGACACCGGCTCCCCCGAGGTCCAGATCGCGCTGCTCACGCACCGCATCACCGAGCTCACCGAGCACCTGAAGGACCACAAGCACGACCACCACAGCCGTCGTGGCCTGCTCCTGATGGTCGGCCGTCGCCGCCGTCTGCTCAAGTACGTGGCCAAGCAGGACATCACCCGCTACCGCTCGCTCATCGAGCGTCTGGGCCTGCGTCGCTAGGTCGTTTCGGAGGGAGTGGCCTCGGCCGCTCCCTCTTTGTTAGTAAGGTGTGACCAGAGTGGCGTCCGCGATAGGACGCCGCCCGCACCACCCGTGCCGCCACCCCGGACCCAGGGGTCGGTCCTCGGTAGTGGTCTCCGGACATCGCCCCGTACGGGCGAGCCGTGGGCTTCGATCGATGACCGACCGTCATCACCTCCGGGGCACGACACGGGAACAACATCGCCGTGCCACGGACCGGGAAGGTCCGGACGCGGCGCCCGCAACGTGTAACAGGAGGTCGCCCATGGAGGGCGTTTACTCGGCCGAAGCCGTCATCGACAACGGCAAGTTCGGCACCCGTACCATCCGCTTCGAGACCGGTCGTCTGGCCCGTCAGGCCGCCGGTTCGGCCACGGTCTTCCTGGACGACGAGACCGTCGTCCTGTCGGCGACCACCGCCTCGAAGCGCCCCAAGGAGAACCTCGACTTCTTCCCCCTGACGGTGGACGTCGAGGAGCGGATGTACGCCGCCGGCCGCATCCCCGGCTCGTTCTTCCGGCGTGAGGGCCGTCCGTCCGAGGACGCCATCCTCACCTGCCGTCTGATCGACCGGCCGCTGCGCCCGTCCTTCAAGAAGGGCCTGCGCAACGAGATCCAGATCGTCGAGACGATCCTCTCGCTGCACCCCGAGCACCTGTACGACGTCGTCGCCATCAACGCGGCCTCGATGTCCACGCAGATCGCCGGTCTGCCCTTCTCCGGCCCGATCGGCGGCGTCCGCGTCGCCCTGATCGACGGCCAGTGGGTCGGCTTCCCCACCCACGCCGAGCTTGAGGGCGCCACCTTCGACATGGTCGTCGCCGGCCGCGTCATGGCGGACGGCGACGTCGCGATCATGATGGTCGAGGCGGAGTCCACCACCAAGACCCTGAAGCTGGTCGCCGAGGGCGCCGTCGGCCCCAACGAGCAGACCGTCGCCGAGGGCCTCGAAGCGGCCAAGCCCTTCATCAAGGTGCTGTGCAAGGCCCAGCAGGCCGTGGCCGACCAGTCCAGCCGTGAGCAGGGCGAGTTCCCGATCTTCCTCGACTACGAGGACGACGCCTACGCCGCCGTCGAGGGCGCCGTGCGCGAGGAGCTCGTCAAGGCGCTCACCATCGCGGACAAGCAGGACCGCGAGGGCGAGCTCGACAAGATCAAGGCGTCGGCCGCCGAGAAGCTGGCCGAGGACTTCGAGGGCCGCGAGAAGGAGGTCAGCGCCGCCTTCCGCAGCCTCAGCAAGCAGCTCATGCGTGAGCGCGTCCTGCGCGACAAGGTCCGCATCGACGGCCGTGGTCCCAAGGACATCCGCCAGCTGAGCGCCGAGGTCGGCATCCTGCCCCGCGTGCACGGTTCGGCCCTCTTCGAGCGTGGCGAGACCCAGATCATGGGCGTCACCACGCTGAACATGCTGCGCATGGAGCAGACGGTTGACACGCTCAACCCGGACAAGACCAAGCGCTACATGCACAACTACAACTTCCCGCCCTACTCCACCGGTGAGACCGGTCGGGTGGGCTCGCCCAAGCGGCGCGAGATCGGGCACGGCGCCCTGGCCGAGCGGGCCCTGCTGCCGGTTCTGCCCGCCCGCGAGGAGTTCCCGTACGCCATCCGCCAGGTGTCCGAGGCCCTCGGGTCCAACGGCTCCACCTCGATGGGTTCGGTCTGCGCGTCCACCATGTCCCTGATGGCGGCCGGTGTGCCCCTGAAGGAGATGGTGTCGGGCATCGCGATGGGTCTGATCAGCGAGGGCGACGAGTTCGTCACGCTGACCGACATCCTCGGTGCCGAGGACGCCTTCGGCGACATGGACTTCAAGGTCGCCGGTACCCGTGACCTCATCACGGCGCTCCAGCTGGACACCAAGCTCGACGGCATCCCCGCCGAGCAGCTGGCCCTGGCGCTCCAGCAGGCCCGCGGCGCCCGTCTGGCCATCCTCGACGTCATGCAGGAGGCCATCGAGCGTCCGGCCGAGATGAGCCCGAACGCTCCGCGCATCCTCACCGTCAAGGTGCCCGTCGAGAAGATCGGTGAGGTCATCGGCCCGAAGGGCAAGATGATCAACTCGATCCAGGACGACACCGGCGCGGACATCTCGATCGAGGACGACGGCACCATCTACATCGGTGCCACCGACGGCCCCTCCGCCGAGGCGGCCCGGGACACGATCAACCAGATCGCGAACCCGACCATGCCCGAGGTGGGTGACCGCTACCTGGGCACCGTCGTCAAGACGACCGCCTTCGGCGCGTTCGTCTCGCTGCTGCCCGGCAAGGACGGTCTGCTGCACATCTCGCAGATCCGCAAGCTGCACGGCGGCCAGCGCATCGAGAACCTCGACGACGTGATCAGCATCGGCGAGAAGATCCAGGTCGAGATCCGCGAGATCGACGACCGCGGGAAGCTCTCCCTGGTGCCCGTCGAGGTCGTGGAGTCCGAGGCCGCCAAGTCCGACAAGCCCGAGGCCGCCCCCGCGGCTCCCGCGGCCGCGGACGAGGACGCCGACAACGGTGACGACAAGTCCGAGGGCGCCCCGCGCCGTCGTCGTCGCCGCAGCTCGGGCGGGCGTTCCGAGAACACCTGATCCACGCCTGTTCGACCCTGTACGGGGCGGTCGCGTCTGCACGACGCGGCCGCCCCGCCGTCGTCCCGGGCGTATGCTCTGCTGGATGTCCCGACGCGAAGAAGAAGGATTCATGAGTTCTGTCCCCATCGCCGCCGAGCAGGAGCCGGGAACGACCGTGACGCTGCTGGAGCCCGACGGCGGTTCCGGTCTGGTGCGTCGGACGGTGCTGCCCGGCGGCCTGCGCGTGGTCACCGAGAACATCCCCGGGGGCCGCTCCGCCGCCTTCGGGATCTCGGCCACCACCGGCTCCCGTGACGAGGACTCCGCGCACGCGGGGTCGGCGCACTTCCTGGAGCACCTGCTTTTCAAGGGGACCGGGACCCGGTCGGCGCTGGAGATCTCCGCGCTGCTGGACGGGGTGGGCGCCGACCACAACGCGTACACCACCAAGGAGCACACCTGCTACTACGCGAAGGTCCTGGACCGGGACCTGCCGCTGGCGGTGGACGTGGTGGGCGACATGGTCGCCAACTCGGTCCTGGACGAGGGCGAGGTGGAGACCGAGCGCGGCGTGATCCTGGAGGAGATCGCCATGTACGAGGACGAGCCCGCCGACCTGGTGGACGACGTCTTCGCGGAGCACTTCTTCGGTGACACCCCGCTGGGGCGCCCGATCCTCGGCACCACGGACTCCATCAAGGCGCTGTCCCGCGAGCGGATCGCCGAGCAGTACCGGGACGCGTACGTGCCCTCGGAGCTCATCGTGACGGCGGCGGGCAGTCTGGACCACGAGAGCGTCGTGGAGCAGGTGCGAGCCATGTTCGCCAACCGGCTCGGCGCCGCCGGTGACGCCCGTCCGTCCCGCCCGCGCGGCGCCGGTGAGCCGGTGCGGACCTTCGGTGGCACGGTCGTGCAGCCGCGTGAGACCGAGCAGGCGCACATCATCCTGGGTTCGGAGGGGCTGACCCGCACCGACCCGCGCTGGCACGCCCTGAGGCTGCTCAGCGCCGCGTTGGGCGGTGGCATGTCGTCGCGTCTGTTCCAGGAGGTGCGGGAGAAGCGCGGCCTGGCCTACGCGGTGCACGCCTACCACACGGCCTACGCCGACACCGGCACCTTCCAGATCTACGCGGGCTGCCTGCCGGAGAAGGCCGACGAGGTCATCGGGGTCTGCCGGGACGAGCTGGCCAAGGTCGCCGCCTCCGGCATCACCGCCGAGGAGCTGACCCGCGCCAAGGGGCAGATCCAGGGCGCCATGGTGCTGGGCAGCGAGGGCACCAACGCCCGGATGGGTCGTCTGCTCGCGCACGAGCTCACCCAGCCGCGCCACTTCTCCATCGACGAGGACCTGGCCCGGTTCGACGCCGTCACCCAGGCCGACGTCGCCGAGGTCGCCGCCGAGCTGCTGGCCCGGCCGAGGGCGCTGGCCGTGATCGGCCCGTACGAGGCCGACCGGACCTTCTGAGGCCCCACAGAAGAGGGGAGCCCGTGACCGTCGCTGGTCACGGGCTCCCCTTTCGCGTTGCCCGAGTCCTTCGGGCTACAACGGGCGTCCCCGAGGCCGACCGCGCTTCTTGATCGCGATCTGCCGGGGTCCACCGGTGTGGGCGCCCCCGTGGACGACGACCTCCAGGAGGCCGTCGCCGAAGGCCGCCTCCACGTCCTCGTCGTCGATGTCCTCGGGAAGACTGATCTCACGCCGGAACGAGCCCATGAAGCGCTCGGAGGTGTAGTAGATCGTGCTGTCGTCCTCCTCGCGGTGCCGCTCGCCGCTGATGACGAGCACGCCGTGCGCCAGGCTGACGGAGACCTCGGTCTCCTTGACCCCGGGCAGCTCCGCTCGGATGACGAGGTCGCGGCCCTTGGCCAGGATGTCCGTGGACGGGCTCCAGGCGTCGGCGAACGTCCTCTCGCGCTCACCCACCTGGGTGGTCTCGATCGTGGAGATCGTGTCCGACATCCTGTTCATCTCGGTGATCATGTCCACCACCCCGTGGAAGGGGTTGCTGAACCTCTTGGGTGCCACCGTTACCTCCTCAATGCGCCGTCGGTGGCGCTCCGTCCACCTTCAGGAACTACTGGTCCCTACTGTGCCCGGTCCCGGAACGGGACCGGTCCTCGCCCCGCACCTTCTTGGGCTCGCCCGGGGCGCGTTCGGTCCCCAGGCCCTTGAACAGACCCGCCACCATGAACAACAGGATCACGGCGAAGGGCAGACCGGTGATCACCGACGCCGCCTGTAGCGCCGAGAGCGCGTCGTCGCCGCCGGCCACCAGGAGGATCCAGGTGACACCGCCCAGACAGACGGCCCAGAAACCGCGCTGGATGCGGTTCGGATTCTTGGTACCGCCGTTGGTCAGCATGTCCACGACCAAGGAGCCGGAGTCCGCGGAGGTGATGAAGAAGATGGCCACGACCGCCAGCAGCCACACGGCGGCGATCACGGCGACCACACCGGTGATCGGAAGTGCTTCCAGCAGGGTGAACGCCGCCTGCGCCTCGTCTCCCTCGATGAAGTTGGCCCTGCCCGCCAGGTCGTAGAAGAGCCCCGAGCCGCCGAACACACCGAACCACAGGACGCAGACGGCGGTGGGGGCGAACAGGGCGCCGATCACGAACTCGCGGATGGTGCGGCCGTAGGAGATTCGGGCCAGGAAGATGCCGACGAAGGGCGCCCAGGAGATCCACCATCCCCAGTAGAAGATGGTCCAGGCCTGGACCCACTCGGCGGCCTGCGCGTCGACCCGGGGACTGGGGAACGACAGGCTCCACGAGACGAGGTTGCTCAGGTACTCGCCGGTCGCGGTGGTGGTGCTCGCGATGATCCACAGCTTGGGTCCGACCGCGAAGACGAACGCCAACAGGATGAAGGCCAGCCACAGGTTGATCACCGACAGCCGGCGCAGACCCTTGTCGATGCCCGACAGTACGCTGAACAGCGCCACCGCAGTGATGACCGCGATGATCACGGTCTGGACCAACGCGTTGTTCGGAACCCCGAACACGTCGCTGAGTCCGCCGTTGATCTGGAGGGTGCCCAGACCGAGGGACGTGGCCAGACCGAAGATCGTGCCGAACACCGCGAGGATGTCGACGACGTTGCCGGGCCAGCCGAAGGCGCGGTCGCCGAGCAGCGGGTAGAGCGCGGAGGCCGGGCGCAGGGGCAGGCCCTTGCGGTAGGCGAAGTAGCCGAGGGAGAGCCCCAGGGCGATGTAGACGGCCCAGGGGTGGAAGCCCCAGTGGAAGAACGTGAGTGCCAGCGACTCCGACGCCGCTTCGGGCAGCGGAACGCCGTCCGGACCGGGCATGAGCGAGGCGTCACGCGGCCAGTGCAGGTGCTCGATGGGCTCGGCCACGCCCCAGAAGACCAGTCCGATGCCCATACCCGTGGTGAAGAGCATCGCGAACCAGGCGAGTGTGCTGAACTCGGGCCGTGAGTCGTCCGGTCCGAGTCGGATACTCCCGTACTTGCTCAGCATCAGGAAGACCGCGGTGCCCACGAAGAACACCGTCGCCAGGACGTAGATCCAGCCGACCTGTTCGCCGAGCCATGTGCGGGTGCTCTCGGTGGCCTCCAGCATGGGGCCCGTGAACGCGACGCCCATGATGATGAAGGCGATGATCACGAGGCCCGAAACGCCGAAGACCGTGGGGTTCGTCTTTTCTTTTATGTATGTGCGCAGGGATGAGATGGTGTCTCCTTCCCGACACCGCCGGGGGACCAACGGTGTTTGGGAGAGTCTGCCGGTCCCGCTGCCGGCCACGGATGGGTCCCGTGGGATGTTAGGGCCGTTGGTCCCTGGCAGCAAAGTAAAGCCGCGAGTTGGAGTGTTCCGACAAAAACGGCATGACGGACTTGAGTCCCGTGCGTCGCAGTGTTCGCGGGACCCGGAGGGCACTCGGAAAATCAGGGACCGGGCGGTTTCGTGGTGATCAGTTCCTCAAGGGTGAGGCCCACGCGACCCAGCCAGTCCGCGATCACCTCGAGTTCCGCGTCGGTGTAACCGGAGTGCAGGTCGGTCATGGCCTGGCGCATGCCCGGCGCGGGGGGGCCGAGCGCGCTTTCGGCGCCCTCCAGCAGTCGCACGGCGATCTTGCGCCGGTCCAGCGGGTGCGGCGCCCGCTCGACCAGTCCGTGCGCCTCAAGCCGGTCCACGACGCCGGTCACGGAGCCGGTGGACAGGCAGAGGCTGTCGGCGATCTCGCCGGGCGTCATGGTGCCGCTCGCGCGCAGCAGTGTGTAGCACTGGAAGTCGGTCGGGTTCATGCCCGTGCGGTCGGCCATGCGGTGCAGGAGCCGGACCAGGCGTACCGCGAGCTGCTGCCCGTCGCTCTGGAGCGCCTCGTACAGCTCCCCACGTGTCCTGTGACCGTGGCCGTCTCCGAGTGCCTTCGCAGGAGGCTCGGTGCTGGGCACGGTGTCCATGGATCTCCCTACCGCTCCGTGAACGGTCCCTCCGGTCACTTGTCGTCGAGTCTAGGCCGCCTCCCAAGTGTCGCTTGGCCGCGGAGAGGGCCGCGTGAAATGATCTCCAGAGTAAGATGCTCGGTTTCCAAGGTATTTCCCGAAAAATCGGACACTCACTGGGGGTAGCCATCACCGTCTCACCTGCGGACACACTGGAGGAACCGCTTCCCACCGACCTCGACGGTGTTCGGGACGCGGTGAACGGGCTCCTGGCCGGATACCTCGGACACAGGGTCACAGAGGCGTGCGGGACCGACCGCGACTTCGCGGCGGAACTCTGCGCGAGGATGTCCGCCTTCACACTGCACGGGGGCAAGGGACTGCGCTCCGTCCTGGCCTGGTGGGGCTGGCTCGCCGGTGGGGGCGCGGACACCGGCCCCGGCGCGAGGTCGGCTCTGCGGGCGTGCTCGGCGGTCGAGGTCCTCCAGTCCTTCGCCCTCGCGCACGACGACGTGATGGACGCCGCCCCGCTCCGGCGCGGTGCCCCCTCCTTCCACACCGTGTACACGACACAACACCGGGAGCGCGGCCTGCGCGGGGACGCGCGCCGCTACGGCGAGTCCCTCGCGATCCTGGTCGGCGACCTCGCCATGGTCTGGGCCGACGACCTCCTGCACGAATCCCTGGCCGACCTGCCCACCGGGTCCGCCGCGCACGCGGTGTGGCGGGACATGCGGACCGAGGTCATCGCGGGACAGTTCCTCGACCTCAGCGCCCAGGCCCACGGCGACCGCTCCGAGGAAGGGGCGATCCGCATCGACCAGCTCAAGACCGCGACCTACACGGTCGAACGTCCCCTGCACATGGGCGCAGTGATGGCCGGGACCGACGAGGGCACGGTGACAGCCCTGCGGGCCTACGGCACCGACGTGGGCGTCGCCTTCCAGCTGAGGAACGACCTGATGGACGCCTATGGCGCCCCCGACCACACCGGGAAGCGAACCGGCGAGGACCTGCGGGAGGGCAAGAACACGCTGCTCTTGGCCTGCGGGGTCCGGATGGCGGCCGAGACGGGGGACCTCGCGGCCCAGCGGGTGCTCGCCCGGGTCGGCCACCCCTCCGAACGGGTGGACGCCGAGGAGGCGGCCCGCGCGCTGGAGCGGGTCGGCGCCCGTGAGGAGGTCCGCGGCCGCTGCCGACTCCTGGCCGAACGCGGACTGGGGCGGATCCGCGGACTCGATCTCCACCCCGCAGTCTCCGAAGGCCTGCACCGCTTCGCCGAGACGGCGGCCCGTACGTGAACCCCGCACCGAGAGGACCCGTCGACGTGCCCCAGAGGAACGGTAGGGACCCCGTGGTCGTGGTGGGAGCCGGACTGTCCGGACTCTCCTGCGCGCTCCACTTGCTGGGAGCCGGACGGGAGGTGGTGGTGGTCGAACGCGAGGACCACCCCGGCGGGCGCGCCGGGCGCCTGGACATGGACGGTTTCCGCGTCGACACCGGGCCGACCGTGCTCACCATGCCCGAACTCCTCGAGGAGGCGTTCGCCGCGGTCGGGGAGTCGGTCCGCGACCGCCTCGAACTCCTGCCGCTGGCACCCGCCTACCGGGCGGCCTTCACCGACGGCTCCACCGTGGACGTCCACACGGACCGCGAACGGATGGCCGCCGAGGTGGCCAGGGTCGCGGGCCTCCGGGAGGCGGTGGGGTACCTGCGGCTGCGGGACTGGCTCACCCGCCTGTACGAGGTGGAGATGCGCTCGTTCATCGACGCGCGCTTCGACTCACCCCTCGACCTGCTCGGCCCCGACCTCGTCCGGCTCGCCGCGATGGGCGGGTTCGACCGGCTGTCCAGGGCGGTCGGCCGCCACCTGAAGGACGAGCGCCTGCGCCGGATCTTCTCCTTCCAGTCGCTCTACGCCGGGGTCGCCCCGGACCGGGCCCTGGCCGCCTACGCGGTCATCGCGTACATGGACACCGTGGCGGGCGTCCACTTCCCCAAGGGCGGGATGCGCGCCATGGGCGAGGCACTGGCGGGCGCCGCAGCCAAGGCCGGGGCGGTCCTGCGCTACGGGGAGTCGGCGCACCGCCTGGAACGCCGGGGGGACCGGGTCACGGCGGTCATCACCGGGAACGGGGAACGTCTGGCCTGCGACCACGTGGTGCTCACCACCGACCTCGCTGCCGCGCACCGGCTGCTCGACCACCGCCCCCGGCGCCCGGTACCGCACCGGTACTCCCCGTCCGCGGTGGTGCTCCACCTGGGCACCGACCGCACCTGGGACCAGCTGGCCCACCACACGATCTCCTTCGGCACGCAGTGGGAGCGCACCTTCACCGAGATCATCGACGAGGGCCGGACCATGAGCGATCCCTCGCTCCTGGTCACCCAGCCCACCGTCACCGACCCGAGCCTGGCGCCCGAGGGCCACCACCTCCTGTACGTGCTGGCGCCCGCGCCCAACCTGGCCGCCGCCGACATCGACTGGGACACCGAGGGCCCCCGCTACAGGGACCGGATGGTGGCCGTCCTCGAAGCCAGGGGGATGACCGGCCTGGACGCCTCGGTACGCGCCGAACACATGGTCACGCCCGCCGACTGGGCACGACAGGGACTGGCCCGGGGCACTCCCTTCTCCCTCGCCCACACCTTCGCGCAGACCGGGCCCTTCCGGCCGCGCAACACCGTCCCCGGAACAGCCAACGCGGTCCTGGCCGGGTGCGGCACCACCCCCGGGGTGGGCCTGCCGACGGTCCTCATCTCAGGGAAACTGGCGGCCGCGCGCGTCGTGGCCGGAACGGAGCGGCGCGCACGATGATGACCTCAGCCACGGGGGAACTGGACGCCGCGGGGATCGAGGCGGGGAGGCTGCGGGCCGACTACCTCCTGTGCCGCGCGCTGCACGCCCGCCACGGCCGCACCTACTTCGCCGCCACGCGGGTGCTCCCGCCCGAGCGCCGCCCCGGCATCCACGCCCTCTACGGGTTCGCGCGCTGGGTGGACGACATCGTCGACGAACCCGGCGCGGACACCACCCCGGACGACCAGCGGGCCCGGCTGGACGAGATCGGGGCCGACATGGACACCGCGTTCACGGGAGGGGAACCGCGTGAGCCGGTGCTGCGGGCCCTCGCGCACACTGTGGAGAGGTACGGCCTCCCGAGCGACTACTTCACGGCGTTCATGGCGTCCATGCGGATGGACCTCGACACCACGGCCTACCGGGACCTTCCCCACCTGCGCGAGTACATGTACGGGTCGGCGGCGGTGATCGGACTCCAGGTGCTGCCGGTCCTGGGGACGAGCGCGCCCAGGGAGGAGGCTGCGCCGCACGCCGCTGCGCTGGGGGAGGCCTTCCAACTCACGAACTTCCTCCGCGACGTGGCGGAGGACCTGCGCAGGGGTCGCGTCTACCTGCCCGCCGACGTCCTGGACGCGCACGGCGTGGACCGGCCGCTCCTGGAACACTGCGCGGTCACCCGTCGGCCCGACCCCCGGATGCGGGGCGCCCTCGCCGCGCTCGTGGAGGCCAACCAGGAGTTCTACCGCGAGGCGGAGCCGGGCATCGCGATGCTCTCACCGGTCGCCCGACCGTGTGTCACCACCGCCTTCCGGCTCTACCGCGCCATCCTGGACGAGATCACCGCCGCCGACTTCGACGTGTGGAGCGTGCGCCACCGCGTCTCCGACACCCGCAAGCTGGCGGTGGCCGCGCCCGCCCTGGCCCGGGCGCTGTGGGCGCGGACCGTGCCCCGCCCCAGGGCCGGCACCTGACCCTCCCGGAAGGGAGGGGACCGACAGAGGCCGCTGAGGAGGCACCCATGACTCTGCCCGACCCCGAGCCGCGCCGTCTGCCGCTGCGGCGCATGCCCAGGAGCACCTGGGCGCGACAGGAACCGACCTGGCGCGAGGCCTCGCCCTCTGTCATCGGCCAAGCCCTCAAGCGGGCCCTCGCCCGCCCCTCCGGGAACTGGTTCGTGCTGGCCGCCAGCTCCGAGGTGCGCACGGACCGGCCGTTCGGACGGGTGGTGTCCGGAACCGAGCTCGTCGCCTGGCGCACTCCGGACGGGACCGCGCACGCGGGTCCCGGTGCCTGTCCCCACCTGGGGGCGCCGCTGTGCCGCGGAGCGGTGGCGGAGGGGCGCCTGGTGTGCCGCTGGCACGGGCTCTCACTGGAGTCCGGGGGGATGCCCGGATGGAGCCCGTACCCGGTGCACGACGACGGCGTGCTCGTGTGGGTCCGCCTGGACGAATGCGGAGGAGAGGAGCCGACGGAGGCCCCCGTCGTCCCGGAGCGCCCGAGGGCGGACACGAGCATCGCGGCGGTGGAGAGCCTGGCGGGACGCTGCGAACCCGAGGACGTGGTCGCCAACCGGCTCGACCCCTGGCACGGCTCGTGGTTCCACCCCTACTCGTTCGTCGGCCTGAGGGTGACCGAGGTCCCGCGGGGGCCGGACCCCGACCCGGACCGGCTGGTCGCGGACGTGGGGTTCCGGGTGGCGGGCCGGTGGGGCGTGCCGGTCCGGGCCGAGTTCACCTGCCCGGAACCGCGCACCGTCGTCATGCGCATCATCGAGGGGGAGGGGACGGGCAGCGTGGTGGAGACCCACGCCACCCCGCTCGGCACCGACCGCGACGGGGTGCCGCGCACCGCCGTGATCGAGGCGACGGTGGCGGCGTCCGGGCGCACGGGTTTCGCCCTGGCCCGGCGCGTGGCGGGCGCGGTGCGGCCCGCGGTGCGGCTGGTGGCGCGCCGTCTGTGGAAGGACGACCTCGCCTACGCCGAGCGCCGCTACCTGCTGCGGACCTCCGGTCGCTGGCCCGGCTGACGGGCGACCCGGGCCAGGCCGCGCAGGACCGCGTCGCGCCCCCGCCGGGGCACGGTCCACAGCGTGTGCCCCGGCAGTCCCCAGTGCGACAGCAGCGCGTTCGCGGCGCTCAGCCCCGTGGTGGCGGCCCCCTCCATGAGCGCGACCGGCAGGTCGACGCGGACGTGGTCACCCGCCACCACCAGGGTGGGGTCGGGTGTGGTCACCGCACAGCGGTCCCGGTATCCGCCCGGCGGGAAGAGCGCGCAGTCCGCGCGCAGTTCGTGTCGCGCGTCCACCTCGCGCGCCGCCGCCAGCTCCGGGTAGACCGCCGTCGCCTGCTCCCACAGCGACTTCCGCTCCGCGGCGGGGTCGTGGTCCTCGGGCAGCGCGTAGGCGTGCAGCTCCACCACGGAGCCGCCGGTGCGCGCGGCCCACTCCCGCGCCTGGTCCTCGTAGCGGTCCAGGACGCTCACGTTGTCAAGCGTCGGATACCCGGCGGTGCCCAGGAAGGCCTGCCGGTGCGGCCGGACCGGGTGGTCCAGCCAGTAGCGGGAGACCAGGAACGGCGGCGCGGACCCGATCCCCGCGACCCGTTCGCGCCAGGCGGCCGTCCCGAGCCCGGGGGAGGCCGCCACGAGGGCGCGCAGCCCGCGCGGATCGGCGGCCAGCACCACCGCGTCGAACTCCTCCCGGTCGTCATCCCCGCCCTCGCGCCAGGTGACCGCGTGGGGCAGGTGCTCCCCGGGAGTGACCCGCTCCGCCTCGACCCCCGTCCGGAAGCGCACCCCGGCCCGGCGCAGGTAGCCCTCCAGGGGATTCCACAGGGCCTGGGGGAAGGGCGAGCGCGGAACGTCGAACACCAGGCCCTCGGAGGACCCGAGGAAGTAGACGTGGAACATGACGGCCATCTCGGCGGCGGAGAGCCGCTCCGGCTCGGCGAAGAAGCTCCGGCTGAAGACCTCGAAGGCCAGGTGGCGGGCGGAGCGCGGGAAGCGGGTCACCTCCAGCAGTTCCCGGGCGCTGCGGTGTCCCAGGCGTTCGTGCACCCCGGGCACGTCCGCGTCCAGGAGCTGGAGCACCGCCGGGACGTTCACACCGGCCAGTTCCGAGACGGGGAAGCTCCGACTCGTCGCGGCCAGCGCGAACGCGTTCCACGGCGGGGTGGTGGGAAGGTTCGAGAAGCGGTCACGGGATCCGGACCGGTGCACCAGCGGGTAGTCGGACAGCGGCACCAGCGATTCCAGGCCGGGGTCCGCGCGCCGGAGCAGTCCGCGCAGGTTGTAGTACTGGCGAAAGAAGGCGTGGAATCCGCGGCTCATGGTGGCCGTGCTGCCGTCGGCGAGGGTGGTGTCCCACCCTCGAAGGCGTCCGCCGAGCCCGTCCTCACGCTCGAACACCACCACCTCCGATCCGCGCTCAGCCAGCCCGCACGCGGCGGCCAGTCCGGCGATGCCCCCGCCCACCACCGCGACACGGGGAGCGCTCTCCGGGCGCCGCCCACGCGGCGCGGGGGCGGGGATCCGCTCGGCTCGGGGGTCGTTGACGTCGGGGTTCACGGCCTGGCCCCCACGAAGGTGTGCGTGATGCCGTACCGCCAGCCCGGCATGGGCGCGCTGGCCACCGACCCCAGCCCGGCCGCCCGCATGCGTTCCAGCAGGGTGGCGCGGCCGTCGAAGTCCAGGACGCTGCGCCACAGGTACCGGAACAGGTCGTCCCGACCGGCCAGGGCCCGGCCCGCCGGGATCACCACGCCCCAGCACACGGCGCTCCACACCGCGCGGGCGGCGACGGAGTCCGCTACGGAGTACTCGTGCAGCGCCAGCCGGCCGCCCGGACGCAGCAGCTCGCGCACACGCGCCAGGAAGGCGTCCGGGTCGGGGACGTTGCGCACCAGGTAGGCGGCGAACACCGCGTCGGCCGGCCCGCCGAGCACCTCCTCCGCCCACTCCGGGGTGAGGTCCTGGGCGCGTGCCAGGTGGAAGGTGACGCCGCTCGGCCAGTCCTTGGCCGCCGCCTCGAGCAGCATGCCCTCGGACGAGTCCACACCGACGATCCGGGCCCTCGGGTACTCGCGGGCCAGCGCGGCGGTCGAGGCTCCCGTGCCGCAGCCGAGGTCGACCAGAACCCGGTCCGCGCCCAGGCCCGGGAGGAACAGGCGCCGCGCCGACGTGCGCAGGTCCTGGTGGTAGCCGGGGCTGGAGGCGACCAGTCGGTCGTAGGCCGGCGCGGCGAGGTCGAACTCCTCGGTGACGGCGGCGGTCTTCATCCGCTCGGTCGATGTGGTCATCGGTCCTCCGGAATGGTCGGGGTGGTCGAGGGACTTCGACCGCCGCAAGGGCCATGCTGGGGGGATGGCCGACTACGACGTGGTGATCATCGGAGCGGGGGCCGCAGGGCTCACCCTGGCTCATCGGATCGGGCAAATCAACGATCGGCGCGACCCGCCGCTGAGGACGGCGGTCCTGGAGCCTCCCTCCGGCCCGCACACCCCGCCCCCTCGGACCTGGTGCTACTGGGAGTCCGGCCCGGGGCGCTGGGACCACCTGCTCGCCGCATCGTGGGCGGACCTGTCGGTCATCGGCCCGGACGGAGGGGAACACCGTTCCTCGGCGGGTCCCTACGTCTACAAGATGCTGCGCTCCGCCGACCTGGACGCGCACGTGCGCTCATCGGCGAGCGACGGGGTCGAGTTCCTGCCGCTGCTCGCGCACGACACTGAGGACGGTCCCGAGCACGCCACCGTCCGGGCGCTCGCACCCGGAGGGGACCAGGTGGACCTCACCGCCCGCTGGGTCTTCGACTCACGCCCGCCCGGTCCGCCCCGGGGAGGGCGCACCCACCTCCTCCAGCACTTCCGTGGATGGTTCGTCCGCCTGCCGGAGGACACCCTGGACCCCTTCGCCGCCGTGCTCATGGACCTGCGCCCGCCCCAGCCCCGCCACGGCGTGGCCTTCGGCTACGTGCTTCCGCTCTCCGGCCGGGAGGCCCTGGTCGAGTACACCGAGTTCGGCCGCGCCGCGCTCACCACCGACCAGTACGAGCGGGCCCTCACGGACTACTGCGAGATGAGTGGGTTCCACGGGTTCGAGGTCACCGCGTCCGAGCAGGGCGCCATCCCCATGACCGACGCGCGACTGCCCGCCAGGGTCGGTCGGCGGCTGTTCCGGATCGGCGCGGCCGGGGGCGCCACGCGTCCCTCCACCGGATACACCTTCAGTGGTACGGCCCGCCAGACCGCCGCGATCGCGCGGGCCCTGGAACTGCGCCGCGTTCCGGTGCCACCGGCACCCCATCACTCCCGGCACCTGGCCATGGACGCGGTCATGCTGCGGGCCCTGGACAGCGGCCGGGTGTCCGGAGCGGACTTCTTCGCCCGGCTCTTCGCCGCCAACCGGCTCGGAGACGTGCTCGCCTTCCTGGACGGGGACTCGCTTCCGGTGCGCGAGTTCGCGATGGGGCTGACCACCCCGGTCGGGGCGATGTCCTTGAGCACCGCCGACCACCTCTGGCACACGTTGCGCTCGGTGGTCCCCGACCCGTCGCGCTGGAGCCCGGCCCGGTGGGGGATTCCGGCCCAGTGGTGGAACCCGGCCCGGCGGCCCCGGGGGGTCAGTCGCTGAGCATCCGCAGACCCTCCGCCAGGGAACCCGGGTGCAGTCCGCGAACCGCAGGGCCTCCCCGGCATCGAGCCGGCCGGGACCGGCGGCGCGGACGCCCGGCGCAGCACCGAGGACACGCTCCACGAGAGCAGGTGCTCCACCTCCACGTAGCGCTGGGTCGCCTCCCAGCGGCGGCCCCATGCCGTACAGCAGGGGCATCGCCAGGTCCTCCGAGGTGGCGACGGTCCCGTTGCGTTCCACTGCGGTCTGGAGAAGACGGTCGACCAGATCCGAGTCCATGCGTATGGCGGCCCGGGCCAGGCCCTGGGGCGTCGGGGTGTGTTCGTGCCCGCCCGCGGGTACGGCCACCGTAGACAGGGAAACGGGGCCGCCCGGGGAGGCGGCACGCGGCTCCGGGACGGTCGCGGTGCGGGTCGTGGAGTCGATCCGCCGCGCGGCCTCGGCGGAGGGGACGCCCTCGCCGACCTGGCGGCACAGTTCGAGGAGACGGGCGGTGTCGGCGGGTGAGTACCGCCGGTGACCGCCCGGACCGCGCACACGCGGACCGATCCCGTAACGCCGGTCCCAGCTGCGCAGGGCGGACGGCGCGACCCCGAGGAGCCGGGCGGCGGCGCCCGGGCCGGGGGCGTCGGTCATGGCACCCCCGCACGTTGCACAAGCGGTGCGACTTCTGACGCGGGCCGCTGACCTCTGACTCTGGAACCTGAGAGCACCGAAAGGGGCGACGACATGGATCTGGACACCACGCGCCGGGCGGACCGGCGGTTGGATCACGTCTACCGGATCGGGGCCGGGCTCACCGGACTGGTCCTGGTGGGCTTCGGCAGCGCGGGCATGATGATCAGACTTCCGCTGTTCGACACGCAGGGTGAGGTGGTCGCGGGGCTGTCCACGAACGGCGCGCTCAGCTTCCTGTCCATCGCGTTCGGCTCGCTTCTGGTGGGCGCGGCGATCCTGGGCGGCAAGTTCGCGTCGACGGTGTGCGTCACGGTCGGTGGGGCCTTCCTGGTCAGCGGCCTGGTGAACCTGATCCTGATGAGCACCGACTTCAACATCCTGGCCTTCAGCGTCCCCAACGTGATCTTCAGTTACGTGGTGGGTCTGGTCCTGATCACCTTCGGTATGTACGGCCGGTTCACCGGGAACCTCCCGGCGGACAACCCGTTCCGGCGGTACCGGCACCCGGGCGAGGGGACCGGCGAGGACGGTGTGGACGCCGAGCGCCCGCGTCAGAGGGCGGAGGACGCGGCCGGTGCCTCGGCCGACGAAGGCACCGCCCACGGAGTGCCCGGTCCGCGATCCGCGCGTGAACGCGAGGACAGCCCCGAGGAGCGTCGAGGATGAGCGCGCCCAAGGGACGGCTGGCCCTGGTGACCGGGGCCAGCGGCTACATCGGCGGACGGCTCGTCCCCCAACTCCTGGACGCCGGGTACCGGGTCCGCTGTCTGGCGCGCACGCCTGAGAAGCTGCGCGACCAACCGTGGCGCGACCGGGTGGAGGTGGTCCGGGGCGACGTGGTCTCGGGTGAGGGGTTGGCCGAGGCGCTGTCCGGCGCGGACGTGGCCTACTACCTGGTGCACTCCATGAGCGGCGGCAGCGACTTCGTGCGTACCGACGCCGAAGGGGCGCGGCGCTTCGCGGAGGCGGCCGGGCGGGTCGGGACGGGCCGGATCGTCTACCTCGGGGGCCTGGCCCCGGAGGGCACGGAACTGTCGGAGCACATGGCCTCCCGGGAGGAGGTCGGACGCATCCTCCTGGAGGCGCCGGTGCCCGCAGTGGTGCTGAGGGCCGCCGTCATCCTGGGGTCGGGGTCGGCGTCCTTCGAGATGCTCCGCCACCTGACGGAACGGCTCCCGGCGATGACCACGCCCCGGTGGGTGCGCAGCCGGGTGCAGCCGATCGCCGTGCGGGACGTGCTCCGGCTGCTGGTGCGCGCGGACGAGCTCCCCGCCGGGGTCAACCGCACCTTCGACATCGGTGGGCCGGAGGTGCTCAGCTACGCCGAGATGATCCAACGGTTCGCCGCCGTGGCGGGGCTGGCCAAGAGGCTGATCGTCCCGGTTCCCGTGCTGTCCCCGGGGCTGTCGAGCCTGTGGGTCGGCCTCATCACGCCGGTGCCGCCTTCCGTGGCCCGGCCGCTGGTGGAGTCGTTGCGGCACGACGCGGTGATGGCGGAGAACGACCTGGCGCGCGAGCTGCCGGACGAACGGCGGATCGGGTTCGACGAGGCGGTGCGCCTGGCGCTGCGGCGGATCGACGAGGACCGCGTGGACACGCGCTGGTCCTCCGCGGCCTGGCCCAGCGCCCCCTCCGACCCGTTGCCCACCGACCCCGACTGGGCCGGAGGCAGCCTGTACACGGACCGGCGGGCCCGGTACGTGGACGGATCCCCGGAGAGCCTGTGGCGGGTGATCGAGGGCATCGGGGGCGATCGCGGCTGGTACTCGTGGCCGCTGGCCTGGGCGGCCAGGGGATGGATCGACCTCGCCGTGGGCGGGGTGGGGCCCCGGCGCGGGCGACGCGACCCCGAACGCCTGCGGGTGGGCGACTCCCTGGACTTCTGGCGAGTGGAGGAGATCGTCCCCGGTGAGCTGCTGCGATTGCGCGCGGAGATGCGCCTGCCCGGCCCCGCCTGGCTGGAACTGCGTGTGGCGCGCCTGGAGGGGCGCACGGTCTACTGCCAGCGTGCCCTGTTCCATCCGAGGGGGCTCGCCGGCCACCTGTACTGGAAGGCGGTCACGCCCTTCCACGGAATCGTCTTCGGCTCGATGGCGGGCAACATCGCGGCCCGCGCGGAGGACGAGGCCGAGGTGACGTCCGGGACCTGAGCCCCGATGGAGGAGCACCGCCGGGGTGCGCTACCTTGTGGGAAGAATTAGCTAGGAATCCGAGAGGCTCGGTTTCCGAGTCATTTGGACAAGTTGGGGCCGCGCGTCCACTGGACGCGGGCCCGGAAGGACTTCCCACGTTGCCGACACGACACGAACCCCCGGCCAGACGATCCCGTTGGTGGGTCGGCGCCGCTCTCCTGGTCAGCTTGGTGTGGCTGCTCGGAGCGGGCCCGCTCGGCGCCTTCCTCGGCCGACTCGGCGAGGTGCAGACCAACGACCCCGGCGCCTTCCTGCCGGTCGGGGCCGAGTCCACCGAGGCCGGTGAGCTGGCCGAGGAGTTCGACCGCGGCGACACCGTCCCGGCGATCGTGGTCCTGTCCGCCGACCAGGAGCTCACCGAGACCCAGCTCACCCACGTGGGCGCCCTCGGGGAGCGGATCGGAGACCAGCCGTGGGTCTCCGGCGCGGTCGTGGGTCCCGTGCCCGGCACCGAGGACCCCTCCGTAGCCCAGCTGATCGTGCCGATCGGCTCGGAGAACGACACCGGCGACTCCGTGACCGAGCTCCGGGGACTCCTGGCCGACCACTCCCCGGACGGAGTCCAGGCGCAGGTCACCGGGCCCGCGGGCTACGCGGCCGACCTCGTGGCGGCCTTCGGCGGCATCGACTCCACCCTGCTCGTCGTGGCTGTCGTCGCGGTCCTGGTCATCCTTGTGGCGGTCTACCGGTCGCCGCTGCTGCCGGTCCTGGTGATCCTCGCCTCGCTCCTGGCCCTCGGGCTGTCGGGAGCGCTGGTCTACGCGGCGGCCGACGCCGGGCTGGTCAGCCTCAACGGCCAGAGCCAGGGCATCCTGTTCATCCTCGTCGTGGGCGCCTGCACCGACTACGCGCTGCTGCTGGTCGCCCGCTACCGCGAGGAGCTGGCCGCCCGGGAGCGGGTGCCCGACGCGGTGCTCGCCGCGGTCCGGGGGGTCACCGGCCCGGTCCTGGCCTCCGGCGGAACCGTGATCCTCGGCGTACTCTGCCTGCTCGCCGCAGACCTCGCCTCCACTCGCAGCCTCGGCCCGGTCGTCGCCCTGGGGGTGGCCGCCGCGATGCTCGCCGCCATGACCTTCCTCCCCGCCGCCCTCGCGCTGTGCGGTCGCGCCGCCTTCTGGCCCAGCGCCCCGCACCGCACCCGCGAGGAGTCCGGGAACACCACCGACGAGGTCCTGCGCCAGCACCCGTTCTGGGGGCGGATCGCCGCCACGGTCTCCCGCCGCCCGCGCGCCTACTGGCTGGGCACCGCCGCCCTGCTGCTCGCGGCGGCCGTGTTCGCGCCGCAGTTCAGCGCGCAGGGCACCGGCCAGGCGGAGGTCTTCCGCACCGAGGTCGAGGCCGTGGACGGCCAGGAGACCCTGACCCGGGGATTCGGAGCCGACTCCAGCGCCGCGCCCGCCCTCGTGGTAGCCAAGGAGAGCCGCTTGGACGAGGTGGTCGCCGCGGCCGAGCGGATCCCACAGGTGGAGGGGGCGGCCCCGGTCACCGAACCCGGTCCGCCCGGCGCGGAGGCCGCGCCCCTGGTGGAGGAGGGCCGGGTCCTGGTCGAGGTGGTGCTGTCCGCCGACCCGGAGTCACCGGAGGCGGTGGAGGCCGTCCGCGACCTGCGCGTGGAACTGGACACGGTCGAGGGGGCCGACGCACTGGTGGGCGGGGTGAGCGCCACCGACCTCGACACCCTGGAGACCGCGCAGCGGGACTTCGTGGTGGTCGTCCCACTGGTGACGCTGGTGGTCTTCCTGGTGCTGATCCCGCTGCTGCGGTCGCTGGTGGCGCCGCTGCTCCTGATGGCGGCCAACGTGCTCTCGTTCGCCGCCGCCCTGGGCGTGGGCACCCTGGTGTTCGACCACGTCCTCGGGCTACCGGGAGCCGACCCGGTCGTGCCGCTCTTCGCCTTCGTCTTCCTGGTGGCGCTGGGGATCGACTACAGCATCTTCCTGATGTCCCGCGCACGTGAGGAGACCCTCGCGCACGGGCACCGGGAGGGGGTCCTGCGGGCGCTCACGGTGACCGGCGGGGTGATCACCTCGGCCGGGGTGGTGTTGGCGGCCACCTTCGCCGCGCTGGCCGTGATCCCGCTGCTGTTCCTGTTGCAGCTGGCCTTCCTGGTCGCCTTCGGTGTGCTGGTGGACGCCCTGCTGGTGCGGACGCTGCTCGTGCCCGCCCTCTCCCTCGACGTGGGCCCGCGCCTGTGGTGGCCGGGCCGCGCGGCCCGGACCCGCTAGAGCGGGTCGCCGGGCAGCTCCTGGTAGGCCCGGGCGATCCTTTCGGAAAGCCCGGGCCGGGGCAGGGCGGCCCCGTCGATCGAGGCCACCGGACGCACCCCGGTGGCGGCGTTGGTGACGAAGGCCCCGTCCATCCTGGTGGCCGCGACGGCGGCCAGGGGGCGGGTGGAGACCGGGACCCCGAGCGACCCGGCGACCCGGGTGACCAGACGGGCCGTCACCCCCTCCAGGCAGGGCGCCTGGGGCCAGACCAGCCCCTCGCCGTCCAGGAAGCCGATGTTCCAGGTCGGGCCCTCGGAGACGCGGCCGTCCACCCCCATGAAGAGGGCGTCGTCCAGTCCGTCCAGCTGGGCGGCACGCCGCTGCCGGATCACCCCGAACAGCCCGGTGCCCTTGATCGTCGGGGCGTCCCGGGAGAACTCGCGCGTACCGAGGTGGACCGGTGGCGGGACGGGCGCCGGCGCGGGGCGCGTGGAGACCAGGATCTGGGGCATGGCCCGCGCGGCGGGGCGGCCCAGGTCGAGCTCCGGGTCGTGGACGGTCACCCGCACCACGCACGGCGAGGGGTGGGCGCGGGCGGAGCGGCGGGCGAGTTCACGGACGCGCGGGACGTCGAGTTCGGCGCCGAAGAGGGCCGCACAGTCCCGCGTGAGCCGTTCCATGTGCAGGTCGAGTCCGCGCACCCGCAGGTCGGTGACGAGCATGGTCGTGAAGTGCCCGTAGCCGTACAGGGCGAGGCCTGAGAGTTCTCCCGTGCTGACGGGGCGTCCGTTCAGTTCCATTACGGGGCCCATTCTGGCACTTCGGGACCTCTGGCAGGGGTGGTTCCCGCAGCTCCGCGCGCCGCTCTCAGGCCTGCGGATTCGGGCTCCGGGACCCCGCCTCCATCTCGGTGAACGCGGTCACCAACTGCTCCTCGGAGGTGTCCAGGTACGCCCCGAGTTCGGTGGCGGCGGTGTCGGCGTTGCCGTCGGCCAGCGCCAGGTGGATGCGCCGGTTCCACTTGAGGTAGGGGTCGTGGAACTCGCGGGGCGCCGCCATCACGTGGAAGACCAGACGGGTCTCGGCCAGGACCTGGCGCATGAACTCGTTGACCCGGGCGCTCCTCGCCAGGGCCGCGAGCGCCTCGTGGAAGCGCATGTTCGCGCTGCCCATCCGCCACCAGTCCTCCCGGGTCCGGGCCCGCTCGCCCTCGTCGACGGCGGTGCCCACGGCCCGCACCAGGTCGGCGGGGGCCTGGGCGGCCCCTCGCACGGCGGGAAGTTCCAGGGACCGGCGCGCATTGAACAAGTCGCGGACGTCGTCGCTGGTGGGACGGCTGACGAACACCCCGCGGTGCATGTGGTGCACGAGCAGGCGTTCGTGGCTCAGGAGTCGGAAGGCCTCGCGCAGGGTGTTGCGGGAGACCTCGTACTTGCGGCTGAGCTTCTCCTCGGACAGACGCACGCCGGGGGCCAGTTCGCCGTCGATGACGAAGGTGCGGAGGAGGTCGGCGACGCGCTCCGCCTGACTGGTCGGCCGAACCAGAGCGGGTGCGGGCAACCGGTCGATGTGGTCCTCTGTCGCCGTCACGTGAGCCCTCCGCCTGTCTCGTGCGCCCACACCGGAGACGGGGTGGTCCCACCAATGTTACGTACCGGGGGTTCGCGATTTTACTTATCCGTGCCTTACTTGAGGTGCGGGATTGCAGTATTGTTCAACAATCCAACAATGAGGTTGGCGTCACAACCCTCCCGGACACCTGGAGAGTCAGCCATGGGCGAAATGCCCCCCGCACCGCAGCAGAAGGTGCGTCCGAGGCTTGGCAGAGTCACTCTGAGCAGCGGTCTCCTCGGAGCCATGTTCCTGATGGCCACCAGCGCCATCGGTCCCGGGTTCATCACCCAGACCACGACCTTCACGGCCCAGCTCGGCGCCGCGTTCGCCTTCGCGATCCTCGTGTCGATCCTGGTCGACATCGCCGTGCAGCTGAACATCTGGCGCGTCATCGGCGTCTCCAACATGCGCGCCCAGGACCTGGCCAACAAGGTCCTTCCGGGGGCTGGTTACCTGCTCGCCGTCCTCATCGTCTTCGGCGGCCTGATCTTCAACGTCGGCAACATCGCCGGTACCGGCCTGGGCCTCGACGCCATGATCGGGCTCGACCCGCGCGTCGGCGCGGCGATCTCCGCTCTCGTCGCCATCGTCATCCTGGGCGTCAAGCGGCTCGGCGTGGCCCTGGACCGCATCCTCGTGGTCCTCGGCGTCATGATGATCGCCCTCACCGCCTACGTGGCCTTCGTGTCCAGCCCGCCCGTGGGCGACGCCCTGCGCCAGTCGGTCCTGCCCGAGGCGGGCAGCAGCGACCTCTTCCTCGCCACCATCACCATCATCGGCGGCACCGTGGGCGGCTACATCACCTACGCGGGCGCCCACCGACTCATCGAGAACGGCATGGGCGGCCGCGAGAACATCGCCGCCATCACCCAGACCTCCGTCACCGGCATCATCGTCACCGGTCTGATGCGCGTCCTCCTCTTCCTCGCCATCCTGGGCGTGGTCGCCGGAGGCGTCGCCATCATGGACGCGCCCAACCCCTCCGCCGAGGCCTTCTACCAGGCCGCCGGAGAGGTCGGCATGCGACTGTTCGGCATGATCATGTGGGCGGCCGCCGTCAGCTCCGTGATCGGCGCCTCCTACACCTCCATCTCCTTCGTCACCACGTTCTCGCCGTGGCTGGAGCGGCACAAGGGCAAGCTGGTCACCGGCTTCATCGGTATCTCCCTGGCGATCTACCTGGTCTCCGGGCAGGCGCCGGGAACCCTGCTGGTCATGGCGGGCGCCCTCAACGGCGTCATCCTGCCGGTCGGTCTCGGCCTTCTGCTGTGGGTGGCCGCCCGCCACTCGAAGACCCTGCTCAACGGCTAACCCCACCCCCNGGCTACCGCTACCCGCGCTGGCTGCTGGTCGTCGGTGTCGCCGCCTGGCTGCTCACCGTCTACATGGCGGTCAACGCCCTGGGCGGCATCGCCGCGCTCTGGCAGTAGCAGGCACCGTTCCGGAGCGGCGACCACCGCTCCGGGGCCCGGAACACCGCCCCTCGGGCACAGTGGTGTCGGCGCCACCGCGCGTGGCGTCGGCACCAGGGGGTACGAGAACTAGGAGGAGCACGTGCGCATCGACCTCAACTCCGACCTCGGCGAGAGCTTCGGCCGCTGGGACCTCGGGGACGACCAGGCGCTGCTGTCCATCGTGACCAGCGCCAACGTGGCCTGCGGATTCCACGCCGGAGACCCGTCGGTCCTGCGGCGGACCACGGCCGAGGCCGCGGCGCGCGGGGTCGCCGTCGGCGGTCACGTGGCCTACCGGGACCTGGCCGGGTTCGGGCGTCGCTTCGTGGACGTTCCGCCCGCCGAACTCACCGACGAGGTGCTGTACCAGCTCGGCGCGCTGTCGGCCTTCACCTCGCTGACCGGCGACCGTATCCGCTACGTCAAGCCGCACGGTGCCCTGTACAACGCGATCGTCCACCACGAGGAGCAGGCCGCGGCGGTCGTCGAGGCCGTCCGCTCCTTCGACCCGGACCTGCCGGTCCTCGGCCTGCCCGGGTCGAGCTTCCTGGAACAGGCCGAGAGGGCGGGGCTGTCCACGTACCGCGAAGCCTTCGCCGACCGCGCGTACACGCCGGACGGCACCCTGGTCTCGCGCCGCGAACCCGGCGCCGTCCTGCACGACCCCGAGGCCATCGCCGCCCGCTGCCTGCGCATCGCCCGGGGCGAACCCGTCAAGGCGGTGGACGGCACCGAGATCCTCGTGCGGGCCGACTCCCTGTGTGTGCACGGCGACAGCCCCGGAGCGGTGGACATCGCCCGCGCCGTGTCCGAGCTGCTGCGCTCCGAGGGCGTGACCATCGCGTCCTTCGCCGGTTCCGCCCAGTCCGACTGACCGAGCCCGTCCCGATTTGGAGTCGTCCGTGCGCGTCCTGAAGTGCGCAGACACCGGGGTCCTGGTGGAGGTCGCCGACCTCTCCCAGGTGATCGCCCTCGGCGCAGCCCTGGAGGCGGAACCGCTGCCAGGCGTCGCCGACGTCGTCCCGGCCGCCCGTACCGTCCTGCTGCGGCTGGAGCCCGGCACCGACCCGGCGCACGTCGCCGAGGCCGTCACCGGACTGACCCTGACGGCCGGAGTGAGCCGTGGGGTGGGGGAGACCGTCACCATCCCCGTCCACTACGACGGGGAGGACCTCGACGACATCGCCGAGCTCACCGGCCTCAGCCCGCTCGAGGTGGTGCGCGCCCACACCGCCGCGACGTGGACGGTCGCGTTCTGCGGGTTCGCGCCCGGCTTCGGCTACATGGTCGGCGACGACCCGCGCCTGCACGTGCCCCGCCGGGGCGAGGCCCGCACCCGCGTCCCCAAGGGCTCCGTGGCCCTGGCGGGGGAGTTCACGGGCGTGTACCCGCGCAGCTCACCCGGTGGCTGGCAGCTGCTCGGCCGGACCGACGCCGTGGTCTGGGACCTGGACCGCGACCCGCCCGGCCTGTTGCGCCCCGGCGTCCGCGTGCGCTTCGAGGAGGTCTCGTGAACCCCGTGACCACCGACGACACCGCCTCCGTGCGCGAGGACACGGGCCACGCCGTGCCCGCGCCCTCCGCCGGGGCGGGAGCCCGGGAGCACGCAGCCCGGACGGCGGGCCGCGCGTCCGGTGCGGCCCTGGAGATCCTGGCCACCGGGCCGATGACCACCGTCCAGGACGCGGGTCGCTTCGGCCACGCCGCCCTGGGCGTCGGTCGCTCCGGCGCCGCCGACGCCGCCTCCTACGCCCTCGCCAACCGGCTCCTGGCCAACCCCGAGGGCGCCGCCGCCCTGGAGGTCACCCTCGGCGGCCTGCGGGTGCGCGCGCACGGGGCGGTCACGGTCACGGTGACCGGTGCGGAGGCCCCCGTCCGCGTGGACGGGCGCGGAGCGGCGGTCAACGAGATCCTGCACCTGCCGGACGGGGCCGAACTCACTCTGGGCGTCCCCGCTCGCGGGCTGCGGTCCTACCTGGCCGTGCGCGGGGGAGTGGCGGTGCCGCCCGTCCTCGGCTCGCGTAGCACCGACGTGCTCGCCGGGCTCGGCCCCGCGCTCCCCGGCGCCGGTGACCTGCTGCCGGTCGGCCCCGCCCCGGTCGCCCTGCCCCACCTGGACCACGCGCCGGTCCGGCCCGTCGGCGGCGACGTGGTCGACCTCCGCGTCGACCTCGGCCCGCGCGAGGACTGGTTCACCGACCAGGCCGTCTCGGCCCTGCTCTCCGGGGAGTACGAGGTGACCTCCCGGAGTGACAGGGTCGGCGCCCGGCTGGCCGGACCGGTCCTGGAACGCTCCCGCGAGGGTGAGCTCCCCAGCGAGGGCATGGTCGCCGGGTCGCTCCAGGTGCCCCCTGGCGGCGAGCCGGTGCTCTTCCTCGCCGACCACCCCGTGACCGGCGGATACCCGGTGATCGCTGTGGTGCGCTCCGCCGACCTGCCCAAGGCCGCCCAGGCACGCCCGGGTACCCGGATCCGCTTCGTCCTGTGAACACCACGCCCAGTGAAGAGAGAGGCCTGGAAACTATGAACCCCGAACCCGACCGCACCGGCCCCGACGGTCCGGCCCCGGCCGACCTCTCTCCCGCTCGGGCCCGGGCGCTGTTCCGGGGCGGGCTGCGCGTGCCCACCTCCGGCTACAGCCCCGGGTACGCGCAGGCCAACCTGATCTCGCTCCCGCGTGACCTCGCGTTCGACTTCCTGCTGTTCGCCCAGCGCAACCCCAAGGCCTGCCCGGTCCTGGACGTGACCGAGCCCGGCGAGGTGTCGGCCTCGGTGTTCGACGGTGACCTTCGCACGGACCTGCCGGCCTACCGCGTGTACCGCCACGGCGAGTTCGTGGAGGAGCGCACCGACGTCACCGACCTGTGGCGCGACGACCTGGTGTCCTTCCTCATCGGGTGCAGCTTCACCTTCGAGACCCCGCTGCTGGAGGCGGGGGTGCCGGTCCGCCACATCGAGACCGGTGGCAACGTGGCCATGTACCGGACCAACCGGGAGTGCCGCCCGGCCGGTCGCTTCTCGGGACCCCTGGTGGTGTCCATGCGCCCGATCCCGGCTGGTCAGGTCGCCGACGCCGTGCGGATCACCTCGCGCTACCCGGCCGTGCACGGGGCCCCGGTGCACGTGGGCGACCCCGCCGCGCTGGGCATCACCGACCTGGACCGACCGGACTACGGCGACCCCGTGGAGGTCCGGGAGGGGGAGGTGCCGGTGTTCTGGGCCTGCGGTGTCACCCCGCAGGCGGCGGTGACGGCCTCCGCCCCCGAGTTCGCCATCGGGCACGCCCCGGGCCACATGGCCGTCACCGACGTCCGGGACACCGCCTACCAGGTGCCCTGACCCGGGGCCCACCGAGCGGAGACGGTCGGCTGCCAGGACGCGCGGCCGACCCTCGCGCGTCTCCAAGGCGTCCGTCCGGGTACCCGGTAGCCGGACGCGTGCTCGGGGTTGGCGCCGCCGGAACGGCTGTGGGCCGAGCGCGCGGGGAAGCGCGGCCCACCGAGGCCGCCTCGGACGTGCGCCCGCGAGGTCAGGACCTCTTCGCCCGCGTGGCCCCCTGGCGCAACCCCAGACTCCGCAGTTCCAGCGCGGCCAGTCCGGCCACCGCCGCCCGGTCGTTCCCCTGCCAGGCTCCGGCCGGGTCGTCGTGCACCCGCAGGAGCTTCGTGGCGGAGGCCGACGTCAGGGCCCGAAGCGCGAGGAGCCGGGTCCGGGCCTCCGGAGCCAGCCGGTCGAGCCGCCTCGTGTCGGTGGCCCGGCCGATCCACCGGGCCCGCATGGGCAGCCAGGTCGCGGCGATGAGAAACAGCGGGAGGACCGCCACGAGCATCGGGAGGGTGACCGCGAGCGAGGCCACGGTCTCCTGGAAGGAGTCCCCCGCCTCGCCCAGGGTCGCGCCGGTCTCGCTGAGGTTCACGAAGGGCGTGGCCAGGGCCTCCCCGGCGAGCGGGACCTGCCGGACGTTCTCGGCGGCGGTGCTCATGTGCTCGGTGAACCCCTCCCCGGTGCTGGACATCAGCTCTCCGGGGCGGTTCAGGGAGGGGATGACCTCGCGCAGGGTCAGGGCGGCGTGCACCCACACGACCACCCAGACCAGGGCGAACAGGTCCGAGATCAGCTGGAGACTGGCGCGCACGGGGGTGTCGGCGTACAGCTTCAAGGGGAACTCCTGGGGGGTGAGGAGGGTAGGGGTGGGGGTTGGGCCCACGCCTGCCCGTTACCCGTTTTCCCTCCGTGCGCACCCTCCCCCTCGCCCGCTCGGCACGGGGATGATGGGCATCGAGACGGTGTTCGTCCTCTCCGCGCCGGTGGGCAGGGTCTTCGGTCCCGGCTTCGGGTTCCCCCTCGGCGGCATCTCGCTGTTCGCTTCTGCTCTGCTTCGCCGGTGTGGGGCCGTGGCCGCCGTTCCGGGGCCGTGCTCGCCGCCCTGCGCCGAGCCTTACGCAGGGCGGCCGTTCGCCTTCACCGGCCCTCGGCGATCCGGGGGCCTCAGCCGGTGATCTCGCCGCGGCCGATGGCCGCCTGTCTCCGGGCCTCAACGTCGTCCACCAGCAGGTCCAGCATCTCCTCGGTGACTCCCAGACCGAAGGTCCGCAGCGTGAGGATCGGCAGGGACCCGGCCATCTCCAACATTTCCGGGGGGAGGTCGTCGAGTCCGGGGAACCCGGCGATGATCTCCTCCATGACGGGACCGCCGACGGCGTGGGAGCGCCACTCGCCCACGGTGCAGTGCTTGGTCAGCGGGCGCACGTACCGATCACCCCCGGTGGTGATCTCCCCGCGCAGCGGAAGGTCACGGGAGGACGCTCCGACGGCGACGGTGTAGGTGCCCGCGGCCAGGGACCAGCGCTGGTCCCTCGGGTCCCAGACGGACAGGTCCCGGCCGGTCAGCGGGAGGTCGACCCGGGTGCTTCCACCGGGCTCCAGCGCCACCTTCGCGAACCCGCGCAGTTCGTGCCGGGGCCGGGTCGGGAGGTCCTGTTCGACCCCCCCGTACAGCTGGGCGACCTCCTGACCTGCCCGTTCCCCGGTGTTGGTCACGGTGAACGACACCGTCCACGCGCCGTCGCCGTTCGGGACGACCTCCAGCTCCGAGTAGGAGAAGGTCGTGTAGGTGAGGCCGTGCCCGAAGGGGTAGGCGACCGGGACGTCCAGGGTGTCGAAGTGGCGGTAGCCGACGAAGACGCCCTCGCCGTGGCGGACCACACCGTGCTCGCCGGGGAAGTTGAGGTAGGTGGCGTGGTCGCTCAGCCGGACGGGGATCGTCTCGGTGAGCCGACCGGAGGGGGAGACGACCCCGGTGAGCACGTCCACGACGGCCGCCCCGCCCGCCTGGCCCAGGAGCCAGCCCTCCACCACCGCGTCGGCCTGGTCCCGCCACTCGGCCACCGACACCACACCACCGTTGGACAGCACGACCACCACCCGCTCACTGACCTCGCGCACCCGGGCGAGAAGCTCCAGCTGCGGCGCGGGCAGGCTGATCGTGGTCCGGTCGTAGCCCTCGGACTCGTCGGCGTCCGGCAGCCCGAGGAAGAGCACCGCCGTGTCGGCCGCGCTCGCCGCCGCCACGGCCTCCTCGATCAGCGCCGGGTCGGCCGTCCCGTCCAGGGTGAACCCGGCGGCGAACCGCACGTCCCCCAGCGCGCGCTCGAACCCCTCCAACGCCGCGTGCACCCTGGTCGGCACCACGCGGGAAGAGCCGCCGCCCTGGTACCGGGGTGTCCGGGCGAACTCGCCGATCACCGCCACCGAACGGTCCGTCGCCAGCGGCAGGACGCCGCCCTCGTTCTTCAACAGCACCAGCGCCTCACGGGCGGCCTCCCGCGCCAGCGCGTCGTTGGCCTCGTGCTCCAGCGGGCGCGAGGTGTCGGCGGACACCCGCTCCTGCAACCGCCTCAGCCGCTCCACCACGGTGTCCAGAACGGACTCGTCCAGCTCGCCGCGTTCCACCGCCTCCACCACCGCCTGGTCGGTCCCGCTGGGCGGCATCTCCAGGTCGAGACCCGCGCGCACCGCCGCCACCCGGTCCACGACCGCGCCCCAGTCGGAGACCACCACGCCCTCGAACCCCCACTCCCCGCGCAGCAGATCGGTGAGCAGCCACGGGTCCTGGCTGGTGTGCACGCCGTTGAGCCGGTTGTAGGAACACATCACCATGGCGGGCGCGGCCGTACGGACGACCTCCTCGAACGCGGACAGGTAGACCTCCCGCAGGGTGCGGTCGTCCACCTCGGCGCTGACCCGGTGCCGGTCCGTCTCCTGATTGTTGGCGGCGAAGTGCTTCACGCACGCGCCGACCCCCTGCGACTGGACGCCCTCCACCAGGGCGGCGGCGATGCGCGCCGTGACGTGCGGGTCCTCGGAGACGTACTCGAAGTTGCGGCCGCACAGGGGCGACCGCTTGATGTTCATGCCCGGGCCCAGGACCACGTCCACTCCCTGCGCGCTGGCCTCCCCGCCCAGCGCCGCCCCGACCCTGCGCACGAGGTCGGGGTTCCAGGTCGCGCCCAGGCCCACGGCGGGCGGGAAACACGTGGCCGGGACGCTGCCGCCGATGCCGAGGTGGTCGCCCTCGTCGGGCTGGTGCCGCAGCCCGTGCGGGCCGTCCGCCAGGTGCAGGGGGCGCAGCACGCCCTCCAGGCCGGTGCTGTGCCAGGTGTCGGAGCCGGAGGTGGCCGAGGCCTTCGCCGCGAGGCCGGGGCGTGGTTGGTTGCTCATGTTGGCCTGTCTCCCGTGGGGTCGGTGCTGCTCGTGGGGGTCGGATCGGCAACGGCGATCCCGAGGTCCCTGAGGAAGGAGGTGACCACGGTTCGCATGTCGACGGAGTCCGGGTCGAGGAGCCACTGGACCTGGAGTCCGTCCTGGAGGGCGAGGAACTGTTGGGCCGCGATCCCCGGGGAGGGGTGCGGCCGGTCGCCGAGGAGCCCGGCGAAGGCGGCGGTGAGGTGTTGGCGCAGGACGCGGTACCTGCGCACGAAGTACTCGTGGGCGGGGTGCGCGGGGTCGGTGGCCTCGGCCGACAGGTTCACGTAGAGCGAGACCAGGCCGGGCGTACCCGAGTTGCGTTCCACGATCCGTACGATGTTGTCGATGAGCTCGCGGTGGCTCAGGTGCTCGCCGAGGACCAGCGGGGCGTCGGCCTCGTCACGCCTGCTCAGGACGTGTATGAGCATGGCTTCCTTGTTGGGGAAGTGGTGCAGTGCGCCCGCGTGGGTGATGCCCGCGTGCGCCGCGATGTCGCGCAGCGACACCGCACGGTAGCCTGACCGCGAGAACAGCTCCGAGGCGGAGTCGATGATGCGCTGTCGGGTGCGCTCGCCCTTGCTCGGCCGGGTGGGGTCTGCGTCCGCCACTGGCGGTCTCCTCGCGGTTGGTCGCGCCACGGTGCGCCGTGACGGCGAAGGCCCTGGTCGCTCCGAGACTACGGTCGGGCCCCTCGTTCCTCCGGCACGCGTCCACCGAGCCGCGCCGTGCGGGGTGCAGAATCTACCAGTTGGTTAATTTGTGTCACAAGACACATGAGGGTGTCGTTCTGGTCGACGCGATCCCCGCACACACAGCCCCGTCGCTCCGAACGTGTGCCATGGACCGCCGGGGAACGATGCGCATCCGGAGAGCGCACCTGTGGCGCGTCTCCGCGGGCAGGGGAGGCCGGGGCCCGGTCGCCCCCCCCGAAAGGGGGCGAACCGGACGACGGGGATCGTGGACGTGTACGGCGGACGGTGGTCCTGGACGGCGACGGCATCGGGCCCCTCCCTGGCGTCGCGGAACGGGGGCCGTTCCAGGACACCAAAAAGGGGCCGCGCGCGCCACCTCCGGTTCGGCGCCTGTGGACAATCGGGCCGAACCCGGCCTCACCCGGTCGTCGTGCGCCAGCGGGACAACCGTCGTTCCAGGACGACCAGCCCGCCGTTGAGGGTCACGCCCAGCAGCGCGATCGACAGGATGCCCGCGTACATGTCGTGGATCTGGAAGTTGAGCTGAGAGGAGTTGATCAGGTAGCCCAGGCCCGACTGGGCCCCCACCATCTCGGCGGCCACCAGTACCAGGATCGACGCGGCTCCGGCCATCCGGATCCCCGTGAAGATGGACGGCACCGCGGCGGGCACGATCACCTTGCGGAACAGGGCGAGCGGCCCGAAGCCGAGCGAGACCGCCGCCTTCACCAGCAGCGGGTCCACCGTCCGCACACCGGTCACGGTGTTGAGCAGGATCGGGAAGGTGCAGGCGAACACCACCAGCGCCACCTTGGACGCCTCACCGATCCCCAGAATCAGCACGAACACCGGGAGCAGTGCCAGAGCCGCGGTGTTGCGGAACAGCTCCAGGACCGGCATGAGGAAGTCCGACACGGGCCGGTACCAGGCGATG
Source organism: Nocardiopsis prasina DSM 43845 (assembly GCF_000341265.1). Classification (GTDB taxonomy): domain Bacteria; phylum Actinomycetota; class Actinomycetes; order Streptosporangiales; family Streptosporangiaceae; genus Nocardiopsis; species Nocardiopsis prasina. Next base: position 62,904 of record NZ_ANAE01000075.1, read on the forward strand.
AGCAGGCCCAGGGGCACCGCCACCACCACGGCGAGGACGAACCCGGCCAGCGCGCGCGACAGGCTCGCGGAGACGTGCGCCCACAGCTGGCCGCTCGACGCCAGGTCGGCGGTGGCCACGAGGACCTCCGAGAGCGGCGGCAGGAACACCCGGTCGACCAGCCCCACACGCGGAGCCGCCTCCCAGAGCAGCAGGAACGCGACGATCGCGGCCGACCGCTTGAACCACGACCAGCCGATGACCACCAGGGGATGCCTCGGCCGGGTCGCGGGCGGTTCGGCGGGGGGAGCCGGGGGAGCGGTGCCGCGGGTGAGGGTGTCAGCCACGGTCGGCCTCCAACGGTACGGGTGCGTACTCGGACTGCCGGGCCAGCGCCACCTCGTCGTGGAGCTCCTGCCAGACCCGGTTCCGGTAGCGGGCGAAGGCGGGATCCGAACGCGGGTCCCGGCTGGCCTCCCGGTCCAGGTCGATGTCGATCACGCTCTTGATGCGCCCCGGCCGCGACGTCATCACGGCCACCCGTTGCCCCAGGTAGACGGCCTCGTCTATCCCGTGCGTGATGAACAGGACGGTCTTTCCGGTGCGCCGCCAGATGCTCCGAAACTCGTCCTGGAGGGACTCCCGGGTCTGGGCATCCAGCGCCGCGAAGGGCTCGTCCATGAGCAGCACCTCGGGGTCGAAGGCCAGGCTGCGGGCGATCGCCACCCGCTGCCGCATTCCGCCGGAGAGCTCGTGCGGATAGCGGTCCGCGAACCCCTCCAGGCCCACCAGGGAGAGGTACTCGCGGGCGCGCGCGGCCCGGAGGGGCCGGGCCAGCCCCTTGGCCTCCAAGCCGAACGCCACGTTGTCCAGGGCGGTGCGCCAGGGCAGCAGCGCGTACTGCTGGAACACCAGGCCCCGGTCGAGCCCGGGCCCCTCCACGGGACGCCCGTCGAGGAGGATCCTCCCGCCGCTGGGCCTCGTGAGCCCGCCCAGCAGATCGAGGAGGGTGGACTTCCCGCAGCCGCTCGGGCCGACCAGGGTGAGGAACTCGCCCTCCGCCACGTCCAGGGTGACGTCGGCCAGGGCGGTCAGGGGCGGGCCTGGCCTCCCCTTGGGATCGCGGACGGGGAAGGTCCGCCGGACCCCGTCCAGCCGCAGCTTGGGGTGGTCGCTCATACGTCCTCGCTCTCGGTCGGTCCGCTCGCGGGCTCGCCGTCGGGCCCCGCGTCCTCGGGGAAGGTGCCGTTGTGGAACGGGTTGAACTCGTTGGTGTACAGCTCGGAGGCCTCGACCGAGCCCTCGGGCAGCTCTCCGTTGCGGTCCAGCCACTCCAGCCAGATCGCGAACTCCTCCTCGGTGATGACCCCGCCCGGACCGGCCACGCCGCTGCTCCGCCAGTACTGGATGACCTCGGCCGACTCGTTGCGGCCGCGCTCCCCGACGATGCGCGCGAACCGGTCCACCACCTCCTCCCGCGGAGTGACCTGGGACCAGCGAATGGCCCGGGCGATGCCGCTGACCAGTGTGAGGGTGGCGTCGGGGTGCTCCTCGACGAACTCGTCGCGCAGCACCAGGGACCCGTAGCTGAAGGTCCCGTACAGGCCCTGGTCGGTGAAGAGCGGTCGGATGCCGCCGCGCTCCAGGGCGGTCTCACGCAGGATCCCGCCGAGCGTCGCGACGTGGACCTGCCCGGAGCGCAGGGACTGCTCGGTGTTGGCGGGCGGCACGACCGTGAGCTCCACTCGGGAGATCTCGTCCTCGGCCAGCCCCTCCTGTGCCAGCCACTCTCTGACCACGAACTCGTGGTGGGCCCCCAGGGTGTTCATCGCGACCTTCCGGCCGACGAGGTCCCCGGCCCGTGTGATGTCGCTGTCCTCCAGCACGTAGTAGCCGCTGAACGACTCCTCGTCGGACCCGTAGTAGGACACGACGGAGGTGATCGGGGACCCGGCTGCGACCAGCTTGGCGATCGCCCCGTTGAAGGCCCCGCCGACGTCGGTGTCGCCGGTGGCCACGGCCTGGATGTCCTGGGGTCCGTTGGTGGTGTCGCCGATCCACTCCAGTTCGATGCCGTCCAGGTAGCCGAGGTCGGCGGCCAGTTCGGGGAAGACCACCGAACCGGCGGTGCCCTGGTACCGCACGACGGTCGCGTCCGGGTCGCTGGCGGAACGGTCCGGGGTGCCGCAGGCGGCGGCCAGGGGCAGGACGGCCCCGGCCGAGGCGGTGTAGCGCAGGATGTCACGTCGTGTGTGCATGTGTGGCCTCCGGAGGACGGCGGGTCGCACGCGTGCGACCCGCCGTCGTCGAGGGGGTGTGCTGCGGTGGTGCGGGCCCGCCGGGGCCCGCAGGGTCAGAGCGCCGGGGTGTACTCGCTGGAGTCGCCCACCAGCGAGCGGCTGGGGCTGCCGTCGACACCCTTCGGGACGTCGCCGCCCACGGTGATCCGGTGCAGGCGGCGGGCCTGGTCGTCGTAGTCGGCCACCGCGTAGTGCTGGGTGGCGCGGTTGTCCCACACCGCCACGTCCCCCGCGCGCCAGCTCCACCGCACGGTGTTCTCCGGGCGGGTGACCCGCTGTTGGAGGAGTTCGAACAGCGCGGTGAAGTCACGGCTGCTCAGGCCGGAGAAGTGCTGGGCGAAGTGACCGAGGAACAGGGCCCGCTCACCGGTCTCCGGGTGGACCCGCACCACGGGGTGCTCGGTCCGGTAGAGGGTGGAGACGAACTGCTCGCGGTACTTCCTCAGCTCCCCGTTCACCTCGGTCCTGGGAGTGGAGGCCGCGTAGTCGTAGTCGTTGGTGTGCACCGCGCGCAGGCCGTCGGCGAGCGCCTTCAGCGGTTCGGGGAGGTCCTGGTAGGCGGTGACGGTGTTGGCCCAGGTGGTGTCCCCGCCGTACGGGGGCAGGTGGATCGCGCGCAGGACGCTGGCCTGCGGTGGGCGGTCGACGAAGGTGACGTCGGTGTGCCAGCTGTTGGCCTTGCCGCGCTCGGAGTCGATCGGCAGGACGTGGTGCTCCTGGCCGAACACCCGGCCGGTGGTGGGGTGCGGGGTGGTGAGCGGGCCGAGGAGGGAGGCGAACCCGGCCTGGGTCTCGTCGGTCAGGTGGTGCTGGTCGCGGAAGAAGATCACCTTGTGCGCGAGCAGGGTCTCGCGGATCCCCGCGACGGTGGCCTCGTCGAGGTCGGGGCCGATCTCCACGCCGGAGATCTCGGCCCCGATCCGTCCGGCGACGCGGCGGACGGTCAGGTCCGTGGTGGTGGTCACGTTGGTGCTCCGTTCTGGCAGCGGGTGCGCGGCGGTCACCTCACGCGTTCGGTCGCGGTCCGTTCGCGGCGGGTGACTTGAAGGTAGGTCCCTCTGACATTCAAAGTCAACCAAATGAGTAGGAAAACCATGAATAGGCAGATGGGGAGGTCAGAGGGGTTGGGGGCCGTTCAAACGCCGTTCACACCGGACACCGAAACGTCATGCTGGCCGTCACCGTGACCGGCCCTCCGCTACGGTCGGACCGACCCCCACACCCCGAAGAGAGGGCCCCGATGAGCGAACACCAGAAGCGGGAGCGGACCGGCGCGGACCCGACCCAGTCCTTCACCGGGCTCACCGAGAACTACCAGGCCTTCCGCCCCGACTACCCGGCCCCGATCCTCGACACTCTGGGCGAGCACCTGCGCGCGGGAGCCACCGACGCCTGGCCCAGCCCCTGGCTCCTGCTCGACGTCGGCTCCGGGACCGGTATCTCCACCCGAGCCCTGCGCTCCCTCGTCGGTCCCCGGCCCCGCGTGGTCGGTGTCGAACCCGGCCGCGACATGTTCCATGCCGCCGAGGCGGAGGGCGGCGGGGTCGAGTACGTCAACGCCCGCGCCGAGGACGTCCCCTTCCCGGACGGTTCCGCCGTGCTGGTCCTCACCGCCCAGGCCGTGCACTGGTTCGACCGGCCCGCCTTCTTCGCCGAGACCGCCCGCCTCCTCGCTCCGGGCGGCACCCTGGCGGTGCTCAACAACAACCGCGACTACACCGGGAGCGCCTTCGTCGACGACCACGAGGCCCTGCTGGAGCGGTACAGCCCCGGCTACGACCGCCGCTACCGCCAGTTCGACCTGGTCGGAGAGATGTCCGAGGTCCCGGGACTCGCCGGGGCCACCGAGCACACCCACCACTGGACCCGGGTGCTCACCAGCGACGAGTACCTGGGTATGGCGCTGTCCTCCAGCAGGATGGCCGCCGCCGCGCGCGAGCTCGGCGAGGAACGCACCCGAGCCGAGATCAGGGCCGTCGCCGACCGTCACTTCCCCGACGGCCGGGTCGTGATCCCCTACACCACCCAGCTGGTGGTGGCCCGCCGAGTGTGAGCGGGGGCGGTTCGCGGGACCCGTCCGCCCCGGGGTTTACGGGATCACTCCCTTCCGCTGGCCTTGGCCAGAGACGCCCCGGGGAACGCTCCCGCAGATCGGGCCCGCTCAGCGGGCCGGGCAACGACGACGGGGGAACCAGCACCCATGGCGCAGCTGATCGTACTCGGGGTGGCCGACCGCGACACCGCCGAGAAGGCGCTCGACACCGCCTCCGACCTGAACAAACAGGAGCTCCTCCAGCTGGAGGACGCCGCGTACGCCTACAAGGACGACAAGGGCCGTCCCCGCATCCACCAGACCGTCAACCTCACCGGCTACGGTGCGGCGGGCGGTGCCTTGTGGGGAACGCTCATCGGCCTCCTGTTCCTCAACCCGCTCCTCGGCCTGGCCGTCGGCGCGGGCGCGGGCGCCATCGCGGGCAGGCTGAGCGACGTCGGCATCGACGACGACGTGATCAAGGACATCGGTGCCCAGCTCCAGCAGGGCCGGGCCGCCGTCTTCCTGCTCGCCGCGGACGCCACCATCGACCGCGTCGTCGACGCCTTCCGACCGCTGGACCCCACTGTCATCCAGACCAACCTGTCCAAGGACAGCGAGAGGGAACTCGTCGAGGCCCTCCAGGCCCAGTAGGAACCGGGCCGGACCCGAACACGGGGCACCGGGCCCTCCCACGCCGCCGGCGCGAGCCACTCGCACCGGCGGCTCCCCCCCGCCGGGGCNGGCTGGGGCACAACGGGCCGCACCCGGCCGGACGAACCGCGTCCGTACGACGAGGAGCAGCGATGACCGGTCACGGACCCGACGACGACACCGACTTCGCCAACGCCGAGCGCGGACTGGTCGCCCGGCTCGAACCCGGACAGATCAGGGACGGGGACGGGCGCGTGGTGTGGGACGCCGACGCCTACGGGTTCCTCGACGCGGAGTGCCCGGACACCGCCAACCCCAGCCTGTGGCGCCAGTCCCAGCTGTGCGCCAAGCAGGGGTTGTTCGAGGTCACCGAAGGCATCTACCAGATCAGGGGCCTGGACCTGTCGAACATGACCCTCGTGGAGGGCGACCAGGGTGTCCTGGTCATCGACCCCCTCATCTCCGCCGAACCGGCGCGCGCAGGCCTGGAGCTGTACCGGGAACACCGGGGGAACCGGGCGGTCAGCGGGGTCATCTACTCGCACTCGCACGTGGACCACTTCGGCGGGGTCGGCGGGGTCACCGACGGCACCGTGCCGATCCTCGCCCCGGCCGGATTCCTGGAGAACGCGGTGGCGGAGAACGTCCACGCGGGCCCCGCGATGGCCCGCCGCAACCTCTACCACACCGGCTCCCACCTGGAGGCCGGGCCGCGGGGCCAGATCGGGGTGGGGCTCGGCCAGACCAGGTCGGTCGGCACCGTCACGCTCATCGCGCCCAACCGGGAGATCACCCGCACCGGCCAGGAGGAGGTGGTGGACGGGGTGCGGATCGTCTTCCAGATGACGCCCGGGACCGAGGCGCCCACGGAGATGAACTTCTACTTCCCCGACCACCGCGCCCTGTGCATGGCGGAGAACGTCACCCACAACCTGCACAACATCCTCACCCTGCGCGGGGCGCCCGTGAAGGACGCCCGGGTGTGGTCGCGCTACCTGGACGAGTCCGTGGAGATCTTCGCGCACGAGTCGGACGTGCTGTTCGCCTCCCACCACTGGCCCACCTGGGGCACCGAGAACCTCGTGGCGCTCCTGCGCCAGCAACGGGACCTGTACGCCTACCTGCACGACCAGACCCTGCGCCTGATGAACCAGGGTTTCGTCGGCGCGGAGATCGCCGAGAACCTCCGGATGCCGCCCGGACTGGAACGGGAGTGGCACACCCGGGGCTACTACGGGTCGGTCAGCCACAACGTGAAGGCGATCTACCAGCGCTACATGGGTTGGTTCGACGGCAACCCCGCCCACCTGTGGGAACACCCGCCGGAGGAGGCCGCGCGCCGCTATGTGGACTGCATGGGCGGTGTGGACGAAGTGGTGCTCCGGGCGGACGAGTACCGGGACCGGGGCGACCTGAGGTTCGCCGCCACGCTGCTCAACCACGCGGTGTTCGCGGAACCGGAGCACGCCCGGGCGCGGGCCGCCCTCGCCGGGGTGTACGAGCGGCTGGGGTTCGGTGCGGAGAACGGCACCTGGCGCAACTTCTACCTCCAGGGCGCCGCCGAGCTGCGGCGGGGGAAACCGGAACTGCCGTCGAACCTGGGTACGGGCATGGCGGCGGCGCTGTCGCTGGACCAGCTCTTCGAGTCGGTGGCGATCCGGGTCAACGGTCCCCGGGCCTGGGAGGAGCACTTCGTCATCGACTGGGTGTTCACCGACCTGGACACCACGTTCCGGACGACGCTCTCCAACGGGGCCCTGACCACGAGGGAGAAGCCGCGCCGTGGGGAGCCCGGGCTCACGGTGACCCTGAACAAGTTCCGCCTGCTGCGGCTGCTCGCGGGCAAGGGGACCGAGGGCATGGCGTTCGCGGGGGACGGGGAGCTGCTGGACCGGTTGATGGGACTGCTGGACCGGCCGGACCCCTCCTTCGACATCGTCACGCCCTGACGGGGGGAAGAGTGACCGGCCGGGGCCCGGGACTCAGCCCGTGGCCCGGCGGGAGCGGAGTCTGAGGCGTTCGTGTCGGGGATGGCGGCCACCGGGGCGGTCGGGTTCTGTCTGTTGTTCGCCCTGCCCCTGGGGCTTCTGGCCCTTCTGCGACGGGAGTGACCTTCAGGGCCTGGCGCGCAGGCGGCGGAGCATACGGGCGTCCTGGAACCCCACGGCCCGTGCGGCCGCCTCCGCCGTCGCCCCCTCACCCACCAGCAGCTCGGCGCGTTCCAACCGCAGGCGCTGCTGGTACCGCAGCGGGGTCAGCCCGGTGGCCTCGGTGAACGCCCGGGTGAGGGTGCGCTCGCTGACCCCGGCCGAGGCGGCCAGCGCGGCCAGGGGCAGGGGATCGGCGAACCGGGCGTCGATGGTGTCCTGGGCCCGGTGCACCAGGTCCACCGCGTGGTTCCGGAACCTCAGCACCACGCTGGCCTGGGGCTCGTCGCCGTTGCGGCGGGCGTAGACCACCATCTCCCGGGCCACGGAGGCCGCCACGGACGGTCCGTGCCACCGAGTGACCAGGTGCAGTGCGAGGTCGATGCCGCTGGCGATCCCCGCCGAGGTCACCACCCGGTCGTCGGACACGTACAGCACGTCCGGGACCACCCGGGCACGCGGATGGCGCTGGGCCAGGCGTTCCTGGAGGGAGTGGTGGGTGGTGCACCGGCGGCCGTCCAGCAGACCGGCCGTCCCGAGGACGAACGCCCCCGAGCACACACTCGCCACCGTGCCGCCACGTTCGTGGTGGGAGGTCAGCGCCTCGACCTGCGCCGGAGTGGCCCGCGGCGGTGGACCGGAGGTCCGCCATCCGGGGACGAGCACCAGGTCGTCCGAGCCGAGCCGGGGCCAGCCGACCTGCGCCCGCAGCCCGACCCCCTGGGCGGTGGGGACGTCGGGCCGCTCGGCGACATGGTGGAGCTCCACGGGGCGGTCGAGCCCGGCCAGAGTGGAGAACACCTGCGCCGGACCGGCCAGGTCCAGCAGGTGGAGTCCGGGAAGCAGCAGGAAGACGACCTTGCGCACGATCCGGTCAGCCTACTCCAGCTTCCCTGTGACGATCTGGTCCACCGTGCGCACCTCGGCGAAGCGCCCGGACAGGGCGTAGACGGTGCGGGTGACGACGTCCCGGGGGAGCAGAGTCGCGGGATCGTCGAGGACCTCCCGCAGTGAACGCCCGGGTGCGGCGCCGGGAGCCTCGATGGGCTCCGTGGCCGTGGCGTCCACCGCGAAGGTCATGGCGAAGCCCAGCTCCGACCCCATGCGGGTGGTGGTCTCGCAGCACTGCTCGGTACGCACCCCGCAGACGGTGACCTCCCGGACTCCCCAACCGGTGAGCAGCCGTCGCAGGTCGGTGCCGGTGAAGGCGCTGTGCGCGGTCTTGGTCAACCGCGTCTCGCCGGCCGCGGGGGCGAGTCCGGGCAGCGGTTCCACGAACCCTCGCACGGGGTCGAACACGCTGCCGGTGCCGGGTTCGGAGTGCATGACCCACACGACCCTCCGGCCCCGCTCCCGGAAGTGGTCGACCAGTCGGGCGATCCGCACGGCGACCTCGGGGTCGGAGGAGGCGCTCCAGCTCTCGCGCTGGAGGAAGGACCGCTGTGCGTCGACGACCAGCAACGCCGCGCCGGTCCGAATCTCTGTGCTCATTCCCGAACCCTCGCAGGCGCCCGGGGAGCGGACCAGACACGATCCCGCTCACCACCGGACCGATCCGGTCATGGGTCCACGACCGCCGGGCCCGTGATCCTGCGGGGCGGGTTCGCACGGACGAACCCGCCCCTCCCGTGATCCTGTGGGGCGAATTCGCACGGACGAACCCGCCCCTCCCGGTAGGCCCCGCCCCGGGGCGCGGACCCCGAAGTTCCCACGGTCCGGGTCAGACCAGTCTCTTCTTGAAGCCGATGTGGCTGGGCTCGTATCCGAGGCGCTGGTAGAAGCGGTGGGCGTCCTGCCGTTTGGCGTCCGAGGTCAGCTGCAACATCACGCAGCCGCGCCCCCGGGCCTCGCGTTCGGCCCACTCCAGCAGGGTGGATCCCAGGCCGCCGCCGCGTTCGTCGGTGTGCACCCGGACCGCCTCGATCTGGGCGCGGGTGGCCCCCTGTCGCGACAGGCCCGGCACCACGGTGAGCTGGAGGGTGCCGACGACCCGGCCGTTGCGGCGGGCCACCGCCAGATACTGGTGCGGATCGGCGTCGATGACCTCGAAGGCCTCCAGGTAGCGGGACAGGTCTTCGGGGGTCTCCCGGCGGGCCCCCAGGGGGTCGTCCGCGAGTAGGGCGACGATCGCCTCCACGTCGGTCTTCAGGGCGCGTTCGATGGTGAGCATGGGCCCAACCTAGCGAGCCCTTTCCGCGCGGCCCGGAGGCTTGAACCGGTTCCCCCCGGTTGGTCGTGGACTCTCCCGATCCCGCGAGCGGGCAACTAGAGTCGACCCATGGACACCGAACACCTCAGCGCTCTGGCCCGCGCCATGGACGGCGACGATCCCCTGGCGGGACTGGACGCCGTGGTGCGGTTGCGGGGTGAGACCGAGCGTGCCGAGGCGGTCCTCGTACGCCGTGCGAGGAACGAGGGAGCCACCTGGGCGCGGATCGCCGAGGTCCTCGGGGTCTCCAAACAGGCCATCCACAAGAAGTACGGGGGCCGGGGCCTGCTCGGCGACAGGAAGTAGGTCAGCGCAGCGCGGCCACGAACCGCACCATGCGCTCCTCGAAACCCTCCACCTCGCCGAACCACACCGCGACGGAGTCCGCACCCGACGCAGCCAGCTCTCGGAACCTCGCGACCGTGCGTGCGAAGGCCTCCTCGCCCCCGGTCCATGCCATTCGCACCCCGGTGCCCACGGGGCGGCGGGTGAGCTCCCCCAGCCGGGCGCGGGCCGCCCGGAGTGCCTCCGGGTCCGGGTCGACCCCCTGCCACTCGTCGGCCCACGCGGCCGCTCGGCGCAGCGCGGGTTCCGAGCCCCCGCCGACCATCACCCGTATCCGCCGCGACGGACGCGGCGCGAACACGCCGTGCTCGTAGTCGTGGAAGCGACCGTGGAAGGGCCCCTCGCCCTCGAACAGGTGCCTCAGCAGCGCGAGGGTCTCGTCCGCTCGCGGGCCACGGGTGGCGAAGTCCGACCCGACCGAGTCGAACTCCTCGCGCGACCACCCCACGCCCACGCCGAGCGTGAACCGTCCCCCGGACAGGCGGTCCAGGGTGGCCACCTGTTTGGCCAGCAGGAAGGGGTCGCGCATCGGCAGCACCAGGACGGACGTGCCCAGTCGGACCCGTTCCGTGCGGGCCGCCAGGTACGCCAGGGTGACGAGAGGTTCGTACACGCCCCCGAACGTGGTGCCGTAGGGCTCGGGAGGCAGGAGGTGGTCGGGCAGCCACACGGTGTGGGCGCCGAGCTTCTCGGCGCGAACGCCCAGGTCCACCAGGGCCCGCGGGGGCGTCGCCGGTGACTCGTTGGGCAGGACCACCTGGAGGCGGGGTTGGGTCGGCTCGCTCATCCGGCGACCGTATCCCGCCAGGTCGTCGCGGGGGTCGGGCTTGGCAAACCGCTCGTCGGCGTTCGCGGGCTCACCACGAGCGGGCGGCGACGGCCAGCCGCGAACGGACCAGATCCAGGTGGGGGTTGTCGGCCGCTCCGGGGCGGCGGGCCAGGTACACCGTGTTGAACGGCGGGTCCTCCGGTTCCAGCAGGGCCACCAGGCTCCCGTCGAGCAGCTCCCGTTCGCACAGGTAGCGCGGCAGGACGGTCATGCCGGCCCCGTGCGCCACGGCCGCGGTCACCGAGCGCAGGTCGGGGACGGTGAGCTCGGCGGAGCGGGTCAACCGCGCGCCGAACACGTGGCGCCAGTACCGGCGGGCGATGGGCAGGTCGTCCGCGTAGGCGACCAGGGGGACCTCGCACAGGGCCGCGCAGCCCTGGCGCCGCACCCTGGAGAGCCCGATCCTCTCCGCCCACACGGGCGCGGCGACCAGGACGAACTCCTCGTCCATGAGCGGCTCCGCGAGGAGGGTCCGGCCCCGGGGGCGGATGGTGGACAGAGCCAGGTCGTGCCGCCCGGCCCGCAGCTCCTCCAACAGGTCGTCAGCGAGCCCGGTGCGCACACGCAGCCGCAGCCGGCCGTCGGAGACCAGCGGCGCGAGCAGGGGCAGCACGCGTTCGCAGAGAAGCTCGGCGGGGCCCGCCAGCCGCAGGGGCGCCGTCGGTACCGAGCCGGGATCGGCGCCGTCCCCGTACGCCACCGTCTCCAGGGCGTCGAGCGGTCCCGAGACGCGGACGGCGAGATCGTTGGCGTCCGGGGTCGGAGCCACGCCGCGTGGCAGACGCTCGAACAACTCGAGGCCCAGACGCCGTTCCAGGGACCGTATCTGGGTGGTCACGGTCGGCTGTGACAGACGCAGCAGCTGGGCCGCGGCCGTGAACGACCCCGAGCGGTGCACGGCCAAAAAGGTGCGGAGCAACTGGAGGTCCAACGGACCCTCGGTGCGGGGAAGTATCCCTGGCGGGGTCGAACCATTGGAAATCCTATTGCTCATCCGATGGATTCTATTGGTCGCCGTATGCCACCCGGGTCTACCCTCGGGTCCCGTGGGCCGACCGAAACCCGGCCCCACCTGCGCGAGGGTTCGCCCGTGGCACCGCCCCGACCCGCGACCCGCACCCCACAGTCGAAAGGCCTCCCCTTTTGCAGTACGTCACGCTGAACAACGGCCTCACCATGCCGCAGCTCGGATTCGGTGTCTGGCAGGTCCCCGACGACGAGGCCCACCGGTCCGTCTCGACCGCCATCGAGGCCGGATACCGCAGCATCGACACCGCTCGGGTCTACGACAACGAGAAGGGCACCGGCCGCGCCATCGCCGAGTCCGGCGTGGCCCGCGAGGACATCTTCCTCACCACGAAGCTGTGGAACGACGACCAGGGCTACGACAGGGCCCTGAGAGCCTTCGACGCCAGCCTGGACCGTCTGGGCACCGACTACGTCGACCTGTACCTGATCCACTGGCCCACCCCGGCCCACGACACCTACGTGGAGACCTGGAAGGCGCTGGAGCGCGTGCACGCCGAGGGCCGTGCCCGGGCGATCGGCGTGTCCAACTTCACGGCGGCGACCCTGGAGCGTCTGGTGGGCGAAGCGGAGGTCGTGCCCGCGATCAACCAGATCGAGCTGCACCCCTACTTCTCGCAGTCCGGCATGCGCGCGGCCAACGCGTCCCACGGCCTGCTCACCGAGGCCTGGAGCCCCCTGGGGCAGGGCAAGGGGCTGCTGGACGACCCCGTCCTGGCCGAGCTCGGTGCCGCGTACGGCAAGACCGCCGCCCAGGTCGCGCTGCGCTGGCACCTCCAGCTCGGCAACGTCGTCATCCCCAAGTCCGTGACCCCGGCACGTATCCGGGAGAACTTCGACGTGTTCGACTTCGAGCTCACGGCCGAGGACATCGCCCGGATCGGCTCGCTGGACCGCGACGGCCGGATCGGTCCGGACCCCGACCACGTCAACTAGCGCCGGACGTCCGGCCGTGTTCCTCGTCACGGTCGCCGCACACGGGCCCGCCGAGCACCGCTCGGCGGGCCCGTGTCGTCCCATCACCCCTTGTGACGCCATCCGATGACCGGTCCGGCCGGAGTGAGGATCATCGGTCCCCGAACCTCCGGAACCGTACCGGGTCCGAACCAAACTCCGTTCCGGCCGATGGCCGCTTTCGGACGAGATGAGCAACCCTCACACCAGGGCAAACACCCACAACTGGTGACACACCGGGAAGGGTATGAGTCCGTTGTGCGCGACTGGTCGGCGACACCACACCGGGCACCTCCGCTCTGGAGTGGCGGGGGGCCGAACAGAGGCGTACAGTCCTCTCTGGTGCGCCGGGAAAGTTCACGCGGCGGACACCACATCTCTCTCTACGCGAAACCAGATCCATGACCGTCGTCCCCCTGCGCACAGCGCGCGTGTACCGCTCCGCAACCGCTGAGCGGTCAGTTCACGCCTGGTGTCACAAGGCCCTGAGCCAGTGGCCCGAACTCGGACCCCTTCCGCCCGTGGAGACCCGGCTGGGCCCCACTCAGGCCTTCCGCGCCTCGGGTGGGACCGGTACGCCGGTCCTGGTCCTGTCGGGCACCAACTTCAACGCCGCCACCACGGTTCCCGCCGCCCGCGCGCTCGCCGCGGACCGGCCGGTCCTGCTGGTCGACCTTCCGGGACAGCCGGGTCTGAGCTGCAACCAACGGACCGCGGGCGCCCGGATAGAGGCCTACGGTGAGTGGCTCGACGAGCTGCTGCCCCAGATCACGGACGGCCCGGTCATCGTGCTGGGCCACTCCAGGGGCGCCGCGATCGCACTGTCCTCGACTCCGAACCCGCTGGTCGCGGGGATGCTCCTGCTCAACCCCGCCGGGTTGACCGCGGCGGGGGTCAGCTCGGAGTCGATGCGTGCGACCCTGCCGTGGATGATCCACCCCAACGAGCAGACCAGCACCCGGCTGATCGAGTTCCTCAGCGGCCCGTCCACGGACACCGGTTGCGCGGAGCACCGGTCCGAGGCCGAGTGGCTGACGCTGGTGGCCCGCTACTGCCGCACGCACTCCACCCCGACCCCGCTGAACGCGGAGTCCTTCCTGGCCTGGTCCGGTATTCCGGTCCGGGTGGCCACGGGGTCGCACGACCCGTTCTTCTCACCCGCGCGCCTGCACGGACCGGCCCGCCGGTTCCTCAACACCGGCGTGCGGACCATCGAGGGGGCGGGCCACCTGTCCCTGTACGAGCAGCCGGAGAGGATCGCCGAGCTCCTGCGCGAGTTCGACGTCTGACCGGTAGAGCTTCGGAGACGACACCGACGCGCCACTGGTGGCGGCCCGAGCGACCGCCACCAGCCCGTGGGTCAGTCCCGGCCCAGGGCCTGCCTCAGCTCGGGCACCGACGTGAACACGTGTCCCTGGAACCCCAGCTTCCCGGCGGCGTCGACGTTGGCCCGGTTGTCGTCCACGAACAACACGTCGCCGGCGGGGACGTCCATGCGCTCCAGACACCACCGGTAGGCGCCCGCCTCGGGCTTGGCGTGGCCGATCCGGCAGGAGAACCCCCGCACGGGGAAGAGGTCCAGCGCTCGGGAGTGCCGCTCCTCAAAGCGCGCGGCCAGCTCCGGTGGGATGTTCGACAGCAGGGCGAGCGGCACGCCCGCGTCGGAGAGCTCCGTCACCAGCGCCACCGAGTCCTCGTTCAGCCGCGACCAGCTGTCCAGGTCCAGGTCGAGCAGCCGCTCGACCCGCTCCCGATCGAAGGTCTCTCCGAGCAGCTCGCCCACCGCCTGCCAGTAGGAGGGCCCGTCCAGGTCGCCGCGGTCGTAGTCCTGACGCGGGGCCCAGTAGGCGGCCCAGAAGGCGTCGTGGTCGTGCCCGGTGTACTCCACCATCGCGGCTCGGACCGTCGGTGACTGGTCCATGGCGACCACACCGAACATGTCGAACAGCACTGCGTCCACGAGGCACTCCCAGGGTCGAACGGGTTCGGGTTCGCAGGCCTCCTTCCCCCACGGACCCCCACGAACCTTCGCCCTCGCCCGCCCCGTCCCGGGGGCGAGCACGCCTGGCGGACGGTCGGAAACGGTGTGTGTTCGGCAAGGTTTATCCCTATTTTGGATGATAAATAAGCCGATGATGTTTTGTCGGGTTTTGTCGACCGTCTTTTGAGGGATTTCCGGGGGTGGTGGTTCTTTGTCCCGTGAGGACTGGTTTCGCTGTCAGAATGTGGGCATGTGACAGAAGAGAGGACGTCTTCCTATTACGTGCCCCTGCCCTAGGCGCCGGCTGGTCGGGTGACGAACAAACCCCACTGGTCGAACCAGCCCGAACCACCAGAAAGCAGCCGGTATGTTCGAAAAACTGGCACGGAAGCTGGGTCTGGAGACGAACCCGGCGATCTTCTTCGTCTCGGCTTCGTTGACCGTGTTCTTCGTGGTGTGCGCGATCACCTTCACTGACACGGTGGACCTGGTCTTCGGTGCCACCTCCGAGTGGATCCTGTCCCACCTGGGATGGCTCTACATCCTGGGTGTGACCACCTTTCTCGTCTTTCTTATATGGATCGCTTTCGGTCGATATGGGCACATTCGTCTGGGTCCGCCCGACAGCAGGCCCGACTACAGCAACATCACGTGGTTCTGCATGCTGTTCGCGGCCGGAATCGGAAGCATCCTCATGTTCTGGGGCGTGGCCGAACCCATCAGCCACTACGCCAACCCCCCGCAGGGCAACGCCGAGCCGGAAACCGTCGAGGCCGCCCAACAGGCCATGGGCTTCACGCTGTACCACTTCGGTCTGCACACCTGGACGATCTTCTGCCTGCCCGCCCTGGCCTTCGCCTACTTCGTGTACCGCAAGGGCCTGCCCTTCAGGGTGAGCTCGATCTTCCACCCGTTCCTCGGCGACCGCGTCAACGGGCCGTTCGGCCGGGCGATCGACATCTTCGCGGTCCTGGGCACCCTCTTCGGCGTGGCGGTCACCATCGGTCTGGGCACCATGCAGATCAACAGCGGGCTCAACACGCTGTTCGGGGTCCAGGAGAGCCGCCTCAACCAGGTGATCCTCATCGCCATCGTCACCTGTGTCGCCGTGATCTCCGTGGCGTCCGGCCTGGACGTGGGCATCAAGTGGCTCTCCCAGATCAACATCATCATCGCGGTGGCGCTGCTGGTGTTCGTGTTCGCCGCCGGGTCCTCCCTCTACCTGGCCAAGGGCGTCATCGAGACCACCGGCGTGTACGCGCAGTGGCTCATCCCCCTCTCCTTCTGGAACGACACCTTCGGCAACACGGGCTGGCAGGGCACGTGGACGGTCTTCTACTGGGCCTGGACCATCACGTGGTCACCGTTCGTCGGCATCTTCATCGCACGCATCTCGCGGGGCCGCACCATCCGCGAGTTCGTGCTCGGCGTGCTGGGGCTGCCCACGGCCTTCAGCATCGTGTGGTTCAGCGTGTTCGGCCTGTCGGCCTTCGACATCGAGATGAACCGGGGCGGCGGCCTGGTCGAGGAGGTCGTCGACCAGGGAGACATCCCCGGCGCGTTGTTCTCCTTCCTCACGCACTACCCGTGGACGACCTTCGTCTCGGCCATGTGCATCGTCATCGTGATCATCTTCTTCACCACCTCGTCGGACTCGGCGTCCCTGGTGGTGGACATGCTCTGTTCGGGAACGGAGGAGTCCCCGACCCGCCAGCGGGTGTTCTGGGGCATCACCGAGGGCGTGGTGGCCGCGACCGTGCTCACCGCCTCAGGCGTGGGCGGACTGGACGCGCTGCAACAGACCATCATCGTGTTCGGGCTGCCGTTCTTCGTGATCGGCTTCTTCATGATGTTCTCCCTGGTGCGCGCGCTCCAGGCGGAGACGGCGGAGGGCTCCGGCGCCCAGCGGGTCCGCCGCACCCCGTTGTCCGCCCGGTCACGCAGGCTCCGCCGCCAGCACCGGCGCAAGGGCGGGCCGTCGAACGGCGGCAACGGGAACGGCAATGGCAATGGCAACGGCAGGCCGCACGGGAAGCGGGGTGACGACGCCCTGGAGCCCTGATCCGCCGGGGCCGGGTCACGCCGGGGGCACCGGCCAGAAGAAGTCGTCGACCCCGAAGTGCAGCGAGAGCAGTTCGGGGTCGACGCGGTCCCGGCCGTAGGCGTCCAGGAACCGGTCCGCGTCCGCCTGGCCGAACTGGGGGTTCAACGGGCTGAGCAGGCTCCCCACCATCGCGGCCAGGTCCCGGTGCGGGTCCGCCACACCGGCCTGGCCGAGGTCCACGAGCCCCCATGCGCCGTCGGCGGTGACCAGCACGTTCGGCAGGCAGAAGTCCCCGTGGGTCACCACCTCCGGGAGGGGGCCCGCCCGCTCGACCCGGTGCCCCACCTCCGCCAGGGCCCGGGCCGGGTCGGTACCGGCGTAGCGGCTGCCCTGCCAGGAGCGCTGGACCAGACCCGACGCCACCCGCTCGCGGGCGCGCTCCAGCTGCTCCGCCAACCGCTCGCGGACGACCTCCACCGCGCCGACCTCCACCGCGCCGACCTCCGACGCGTGGATCGTTCGGGCCGCCTCGGCCAGCAGCTCGACCAGCCGGGGGTGCTCACGGGCGGTCTCCGGCTCGTGGGCCGGGACGCCGGGCAGGTGGCTGGAGACCACCCACCGGGGTGGCCCGTCCTCTCGCGACTCGTGCTCCAGGACACGCGGTGTCGCCAGACCGAAGCGCGCCATCCACGCGGTCCGGGAGATCTCGCCGTCGAGCTCCCTCGCGAGGTCGGGGCGGTCGGGCGGCACCCCCTTGAAGACCGCGACCGGCCGGTCCGCGTCGTCGTACATACGGAACACCCGGGCCCCGGACAGGCCCACGTGCACCTCCTCCGTGCGCAGTGAGCGCAGGACGGCGTCCTCGAATCGGGGCAGTTCCATACCTCGCAGCCTAGGAACCTCCGTGATCCGCTGGCCAGAGGTTTTCCACAGGCTGGAGAACGGGAGAGCGCACTTCGGGCCACAACGGCCATCATGGGAGTCATGACCCTCTCCGACGAACACTTCCTCACGGCCACCGCCGACCGGCTCGCCGACCTCCCGGGCATCGAGGCGGTCAGCCTCGGCGGGTCGCGCGCCCAGGGGACCCACCGGCCCGACAGCGACTGGGATCTCGCCGTCTACTACCGGGGCTCCCGAGGGGAGTTCTCCCCCCAGGCCCTGCGCGACGTCGGCTGGGAGGGTGAGGTCTCGGAGTTCGGCGGCTGGAGCGAGGGCGTGTTCAACGGGGGCGCCTGGCTGAGGATCGACGGCCGCCCGGTGGACGTGCACTACCGCGACCTCGACGCGGTGGAGCACCAGCTGGCCGAGGCCGAACACGGGCGGTTCGACGTGGAGCCGCTCCTGTTCCACCTGGTGGGCATCCCCACCTACCTGGTGGTGGCCGAACTCGCCGTGGGCCGGGTCCTGGTCGGTGACCTGCCCCGACCCGCGCACCCGGACGCACTCCGACGCGACGCCCCGCCGCGCTGGCGCGGGTTCGCCTCCGCCACCCTCGCCTACGCGGAGCGCGGCCACGCACCGCAGGGGCGGGTGGCCCAGTGCACGGGGATGATTGCCCAGGCCGCCTCGTACGCGGCCCACGCCGTGCTGGCGGCGCGCGGCGAATGGGTGACCAACGACAAGACCCTGCTGTCCAGAGCCGGGCTGGAGGAGGTGGACTTCGTGGTCGCCGGGATGACCGCGGACCCCCAGGACCTGCTCGCGGCGGTCGCGGAGACCGGTCGCATCATCGCTGGGGCTCGTTGACCGGGGTTCCGTGGCCCGGGGCCCCGGACCAGGGACCGCTGACCATGCGCCCTGGCCGGGATCCGCTGACCTGCGGTCGTGGTCCGGGACGAGAGGGACGACGCGACGTCCCTCTCGCCCCGGGGACGGGGACCTACCGCGACCAGGTCATGCTGACCACGCCGCTGATGGTGTCGTACCCCGCCCGGGTGAAGGCCCGGGCCATGGGCATATTCCCGACATCCGTGGCGGCTCGGGCGTACGTGAGGCCCTCGCTCGCCAGGACGCGGGTTCCCTCGGCGAGCAGGTCGTCGATGTGCCCGTTGCCCCGGTGCTCGGGCAGCACCGCGATGTAGGCGATGATCGGGTGGTAGGCGTTGCGCGCCGGGATCACGAAGCCCACCGGCGTGCCGTCCGCGAGTGTCGCCACTCGCCACCAGGAGCGCGGTGTCGGGTAGTTGGCGAACTCGTCGGCGAAGTTGGCCGCCGCCACCTCCTCGGCGGAGCGTTCCCGCAGGTCCAGGCGGTCGTGGGCGTCCAAGGTGCCCTCCAGGGCACGGGTCATGAGGCCGAGGATGTCCTCGGTGCCCTCGACTCCACGGAACACCAGGCGGCCGCTGCCCTCGGGGAGTGGGGTCTCGTCCCTCCACTCGTAGCGCAGACGCTCGACGAGCGGCACGGCACCCGAGCGCTCGACCACCGCCAGACGTCGTCCCACCCGGTTCCGGGAGCGCTCCTCGGAGCGCCAGTCGGCGACGTCGAAGCGCAAGTACTCGGGCGGGGGAGTGTCACCCAGGGCGATCGGGACACCGTCGGGAAACAGAGCGGCGTTGGCGGTGCGCAGCAGCTCGTCGGCCACGGCCATGAGGTCGACGTCCTGGGCGTCGTCGTCCACGTCGAGCAGGTCCAGGAGGAAGGGGGTGTCGTCCTGGGGCCGACACCACCAGGACAGGCGGGCCAGGAGACGGTCGCCGTCGAGGGCCATCCACATCCAGGAGGGGCGTCGACGGCCCCGCGCGAGATCGTCGGCGAGTTCGTCATTGAGCAGGTAGGGGAGCCGGTTGAAGAGTTCGAGCTCCTCGGGACCGGTGATGGGGCGGATGGTCAGGTCGTTCGGAAGAACGGTCAAGGCTGCACCTTCGGTGTGTGCGCCCGCCGTAGCCGGGGTCAACGGTGGTCGTCGACCCGGGAGGGCACGGACGCGGTGATCACAGGGAACATCGGATGTGCCTCCTTTCTCGTCGTCGCCGCGCCGGGGAGTCGTCGCGACCCTCGGAGTTATACCGGTGGTTCTCGGAGCCCCGCAAGCCCTTTTGCGCCGGTCGACCCGGGACGCGCCGGGTCGCGGGTCGTCCCCGGGCCCGGCGAAAACGGTTGGACCGGGCTGCGGTGTTGGGCGACCATGCGTCCATGAGCCGAGACTTCCAGGACCTCCTCGACGAGGCCGCCGCCGAACCGACCGAGGGCTGGGACTTCTCCTGGTTCGAGGGGCGTGCCACCGAGCAGCGTCCCTCCTGGGGGTACCAGCGCCTCATGGGCGAGAGGATGGCCCGCGCCACCGCGGCCCTCGACATCCAGACCGGGGGCGGCGAAGTCCTCGCCGGTCTCCCGGTGTACCCGCCGCTGACCGTTGCCACCGAGGGGTGGCCGCCCAACGTCCTCGCAGCCACCCGTCTGCTGCACCCCAGGGGAGTGGCGGTGGTCGCCGCTCCCGACGAACCCCCGCTGCCCTTCGCCGACGGCGCCTTCGACCTGGTCGTGTGCCGCCACCCCGTCACCGTCCGGTGGGACGAGATCGCCCGAGTCCTCGCCCCCGGCGGCACCTATCTGGCACAGCACGTGGGGCCGTCGAGCGTGTTCGAACTGGTCGAGTTCTTCCTCGGCCCGCAGCCCCGGGAGACACGCGAGGCCCGCCACCCGGACCACGACCGGACCGGGGCCGAGGCCGTCGGTCTGGAGGTCGTCGACCTGAGGTCGGAGCGGCTACGGATGGAGTTCCACGACATCGGCGCCGTCGCGTACTTCCTGCGCAAGGTCGTGTGGATGGTCCCCGGCTTCACCGTGGACACCCACCGCGACCGGCTCCGGGAGCTGCACGAACAGATCGAGGAGCGGGGGCCGTTCGTGGCCCACTCGTCCCGCCACCTGATCGAGGCCCGCAGGCCGGAGCGGTCGCGGCGGTGAGGCAGGGGCCGGTCGGGCTCAGCCCGCCTTGACGTGCTGGACGACCTCGAAGCCCCAGATCTCGCTGTTGGACGCCGCCGGGCCGCCGTGACCGCCGTGGGCCTGGCCGTCCTTCCTGGCGTCGGCCGCGGCCTGCGCGTGGCCCTTGCGGAAGGCCTGCCCGTTCACCCAGTTCTGGAAGTCCTCCTCGGACCGCCAGCGGGTGTAGACGAGGTACTTGTCCGTACCCTCGACCGGCCGCAGGAGCTGGAACTCCTCGAACCCCTCCTGGTCCTCGACGAGTCCGGCCCGCTTGGCGAACCTCTCCTCCAACGTGGAACCGCCGCCCTCGGGGACGGTCAGGACGTTGAACTTCACGACACTGGTCACGCGTGTACCTCCGGAGGTCGGATGCCTGTCAGGGCCAACCTAAGGGACCCGGCGCGCCCGCTCGCGGCGGGCTCCCCGCAGCAGGCCGGCCCGGGGCGTCACCTCAGCCCGTGTTTGCGGGCCACGACTCCCAGCATCGCGGCCCGGGGCAGCAACCGACGGAGCGCGAACACCAGCGGCGCGTTGCTGCCCACCGCGTACAGCGGCCGCGGCCGCTTCGCCTCGACCGCGCGCACCACCGTCGCCGCCACCCGCTCGGCCGAGATCCCCTTGGCCTCGTTGGCGTTGAGCGTGTTCACCATGGTCCGGTACTCGTCCCGGAAGGGCGAGTCCTCACCCACGTACTGGGTGCGCCGCTCGCTGATCCCGGTGTTGATCGACCCCGGCTCCACGGTGGTCACGCCCACTCCATAGGGGGAGACCTCGCGCCGCGCGGCGTCCGCGAACCCCTTCACCGCCGCCTTGGTCGCCACGTACGAGGACCGGTAGGCCAGCGGGAAGCTGGCCAGCATCGATCCCACCATCACCACGCGCCCGTGGCCACGGGCGCGCATCCCGGGCAGGACCAGCTGAGTAAGGCGGACCGCGCCGAACACGTTGAGCCGGAACACCCGCTCCACGGCGTCCATGGGAAGTTCCTCGATGGGTCCGTTCTGGCTCTCGCCCGCGTTGTTGACGAGCACGTCCACCTCACCGGCGGCGTGCGCGCAGGCCTCGACGGACGCGTAGTCGGTCAGGTCCAGGGCCAGGTACACGACCCCCGGCACCGGAGCCGGGACCGCCGCCGGGTCGCGGCTGGTGCCGAACACGCGGTAGCCGCGTTGGACCAGGGCGGCGGCGACTGCGGCGCCGATCCCGGAGGAGGCGCCGGTGACCAGCGCGGTGCGGCGGGGGGTGGAGGACATGGGGGCGGCCCTTCGGATCGGGGAGGGCTAGGGGCCCGCACCACAGTAGCCGTCCCTCGTCCGGAGAGCCCGCCCGGTCTCAGTCCTTCTCGCAGCCCTCGAGGATCAGCGACAGCCCCGCGCCGAGCAGCCACAGGTCCTTGGACAGGGGGACGCCGTCCGACGTGGGTGCCAGGCTGCCGGGTTTGTGCATGCCGGGTGTGCGCAGGTACATGCCGAGCAGCCCGGCGGCGAAGGCGCTCAACCCGGCTCCAGCGAGCTTGTTCGGCATGAACGGCACCAGCAGCGCGGTGCCCAGGGCGATCTCCCCGGCGCACAGGAGGCGGGCGAAGGTGACCGGGTCGAGCTTGTCCAGGAAGGGGTAGGTGCCCACCGCCATCCCGTGCAGACCCATGGCGGTGTCCTCGTCCGCGCCGCGCTTGTTCAGCCCGGAGTTGAGGATGGACGCGCCGGTCGCGACGCGCAGGACCAGCTGGTGAGGCCGCAGGGGCAGTTTCACGAGTACTCCGGAGCGGATCGACGACTTGGGGTCACGGTGATATTACTTGGAGTAGTCATCATGAGTGGCTCCCCGAGCCCGGGTGTCGGGCGATCGCCAGCTCCCAAGAAAGGCGTTGCTCCTCGCGACGGCCCCGTGGTTGTCTTCACGGAACCATCCCAGCGAGAGGCACACATGCGCAGAGTCATCGTGACCGGCGGCGGTACCGGCATGGGCAGGGCGATCGCCGAGATGTTCGTCTCGGGCGGGGACGAGGTGTACGTCCTGGGCAGGCGCAGGGAACCCCTCGAGCGAGTCGCTGCCGCCCACCCCGGGGGTCGCGTTGTCCCCCTACCAGTGGATCTCACCGACGAGGAAGCCGTCCTGGCCGTGGCCGAAAGGCTGTCGGAGGCAGCCGTCGACGTCCTGGTCAACAACGCGGGCGGGATCATCAAGGAGAACCCCGTCGATACCAGGGGCCTCTTCGACCTCTACCGCCGCACCATCGACGCCAACCTGCTGTCCGCGATGATGCTCACCCAGGCGCTGTGGCCCGCGTTCCGCCGCCCGGGAGGCAGGGTCGTCAACATCAGCTCCATCGCCGCGCATCGGGGCGGTGGCGACGCCTACGCCGCGGCCAAGGCCGGACTCTGCGGTTGGGGGATCGACCTCGCCAGGCGCGGCGGCCCCGACGGTATCACCGTCAACACCCTCACCCCCGGCTACGTGCAGGACACCGAGTTCTTCACCGAGGAGGGGCGTTCGTCCCGACACGACACCCTCGCCGCCGAGACCATGGTCGGTCGAGCGGGCACCCCGGACGACATCGCGGCGGTGGTGGGGTTCCTCGCCTCCCCCGAGGCGTCCTGGACCACCGGACAGGTGCTGGGTGTGAACGGCGGCGCCCTGCCCGGTCACTGACAACGGACCACAGCGGCTTTTTCGCGCCCCGGGGCCTCCTAGGGTCGTGTCCATGAACCACACACCCCCCGCTCCGCGTCTGGCCAGGATCACCCCGGAGAACGTCGGAGCTGCCTGTGATCTGCGTGTCCACCCCGACCAGGAACGCTTCGTCGCGCCGGTGGAGCGGTCCCTCGCCGAGGCCTACGCGGCCCCTTCGGACGTGGCCTGGCCCCGGCTGGTCCTGGCCGGTGGCGAGGTCGTCGGTTTCGTCATGGGCGGCTTCGATCCCGACTCCGGAATCGACGCCTTCCGCTGCGGGATCTGGCGGCTGAACGTGTCCGCCGCGCACCAGGGGCTCGGCTACGGGCGGTTCGCCGTGGAGGCGGTGGCCCGTGAGGCCCGCCGCCGAGGGCGGAACCGGCTCACCGTTCTCTGGGTGCCGGGGGAGGGCGGACCGGAGGGCTTCTACCGGGGGGTCGGATTCTCACCGACCGGGCAGGTTCTGGGCGATCAGGTGTTGGGGGAGCGCTTCCTGAACCTGGACGACGTCCCAGGAAGCCCGGGGGGCGAGTAGTCGCGTACGGCCCGGATCCGGCCCCGCCCCTGGACGAGGCCAGCCCCGCCGGGTCCCGGAGGCCGCCTGGTTCTCCCGGCCCCCCGGTCGCCCCGGGGGTGCCTGCGGCGCTGGGGGTCAGCCCTGCCCGAAGCGGTCCCGGGCCTCGTCCACGGCGGCGCCCATCGGGTCCTCCGCGATACCGCCGATGGTCTCCGCCTGCTCCTGGAACCCCTGGACGCTCTCGGTCACGTTGTCCGTGACACCCTCGGTCACACCACCCAGGGCGTCCTCGGCGACCTGGCCGTAGTCCTGGCCCACCAGGTCCTGGCCGGTCTCCTGGAAGGTGCCCACGGCCTCCTCGGCCCCGCCGCCCACCTGGTCCAGGGTCTGGCTCACCCCGTCCGTGACCTGCTCCGCCGTATCGCCGAACAGACCCTTGAACCAGTCGATCACGTCACTGATCATCGCTCTTCGTTTCTTCCGTGGGCCGAAGCCCGGTTGGGAGTCGTATGCACCCTTCTACCCGCCCGGAGTAAGTACCCCGTAAGGGTTTCCAGCGCGGCGAGGGACCACGGGGACCACCGTGACGCCCGCGTTCGGGGCCATCGTCACGTGAGGTCGACGCCGCCGCTCCCACCTGCGCAAACCCCAGACGGAAGGCATCGTTGTGAGCACTCTCCGTGGTTTTCGTGCCCACGGGCCGACCCGGCTCGACATCATGTGAGAGCAGCGCCACACGACGACGACCAACGGAGGCCCCGTGGGCAGGCAAGGGTTCGGCAGGATCGCGGTGACCACAGTGGTCACGTTGGGTGTGGGAATGGCTACGGCCGTTCCGGCCCAGGCGGAGGAAGGAGAAGTCGAACCCCTCGCCTACGTGGCGCTCGGCGACTCCGCGGCCGCCGGGCCACTCATCCCGGACCAGGACCCGAACCTCGCCTGCCTGCGCTCCGACCGCAACTACCCCCGCGTCGCCGCCGACGCCCTCGGCGCCGACCTCACCGACGTCACCTGCTCGGGTGCCAAGGTCTCCGACTTCGCCGGCCAGCAGTTCGGTTTCCTCCCGCCGCAGTACGACGCCCTGGACGAGGACACCGACCTGGTCTCCCTGACCATCGGCGGCAACGACGTCGAGCTGGTCGGCGCCGCGCTGAGCTGTGTCAACCTCCTGCGCGAACCCCTGGGCCGCTCCTGCGCTGAACGCTTCACCGAGGGCGGCACCACCGACCGCATCGCCGAGGACATCGACGCCTGGGAGCCCGTGCTCGCCCAGGCCCTGGGGGAGATCCGCGACCGCGCTCCCCATGCGGAGATCGTGGTCGCGGGCTACGGCACCTACGTCCGCGAGGGCGGCTGCTGGCCGGTCCAACCCGTGTGGGGGCGCGACGCCGACTACGTCCAGGGTTCGGTCAACCGACTCAACGACACCCTGGAGCGCCAGACCCTCGCGCACGGCGGCACCTACGTCGACCTCGCCGCCGTCAGCGTCGGGCACGACGTGTGCGCGCCGCACGGCGAGCGCTACCTGGAGGGCCTGATCCCCACCAGCGTCGCCGCGCCGCTGCACCCCAACGCCCAGGGGATGGCCGCCTTCGGTGCCGCGCTCGCCGAGGCCGTGGGTGTTCCCGCACAGCCGGACGAGGCCCTCTGACCAGTGCGGACCCTCGGGTGGGGCGCGGCTCCGAGTTCGGGCCCGCTCCGCCCGTTCCGCATTTCCCGCGTCCACGACGCGGGTCGGGGAATTTCGTTTACCGGAAGCACTGAAAAGCCGGAGACGATCATTTCTCCGAACAAAGGGCATAACGAATGAGTTTCTGGTCTCTTGTTGTACTTCCCGTGTTGCTAGTGTCTTCGCATCGAATTGTGGCGGAGGAGTGTGCATGGAATTCAGCGAGCGGATCGCCGCTGTGGCCGCGAAGGCGCGGCAGCAGCAGGACCTCATCGGAACCGAGGAGGCGACGAAGAACGCCCTGGTGATGCCGTTCATCTCGACGGTTCTCGGCTACGACGTCTTCGATCCCCGCGAGGTCGTCCCCGAGTTCACGGCGGACGTCGGCGTGAAGAAGGGTGAGAAGGTCGACTACGCCATCATGTGGGACGACGAGGTGCGGATACTCGTCGAGTGCAAGAAGTCGAATGGCTCGCTCACGGTCGAACACGCCTCGCAGCTCTACCGCTACTTCAGCGTCACCAACGCGCGTGTCGCGGTGCTCACCAACGGTGTCGTCTACCAGTTCTACACCGACCTCGACTCGCCCAACCGGATGGACTCCAAACCCTTTCTGGTCCTGGACCTCAACGACGTCGACGAGTCGCTCCTCCCGGAACTGCGCAAGCTCACCAAGGACGCCTTCGACCTGGAGTCGGTGATCAGCTCCGCCGAGAAGCTCAAGTACCTCGGGGAGATCAAGCGCACCTTCGCCGCACAGTTCCAGGAGCCGGAGGACGACTGGATCAGGTTCTTCACCAGCCGAGTCCACACGGGCCAGTTCACCCGCCGCGCCCGTGAGCAGTTCGGGCCCCTGGTCCGGGAGGCCGGGGCCCAGTTCCTCAACGACCAGGTCAACAGCCGTCTGAAGTCCGCCCTGACCACCGGTTTCACCCTCCCCGAGCCGGGTGCGGAGACCGACGGCGCCGAGGAGGCGGACGAGACGGAGGAGGTCGAACGCGGCGACGGGATCGAGACCACTCTCGAGGAACTGGAGGGCTACCGGATCGTGAAGGCCATCGCGTGCAGCGAGGTCAAGCCCCAGCGGGTCGTCCACCGCGACTCGAAGTCCTACTTCGCGGTCCTGCTGGACGACAACAACCGCAAGCCGATCGCCCGCCTGCACTTCAACGGCAAGTCCAGGAAGTACCTCGGCACCTTCGACGCCGCCAAGAACGAGACCCGGCACCTGCTCGGTTCCCTGGACGACATCTACCTCCACTCGGAGCACATCCGCGAGGCGGTCCGCTCTCACATGGCCTGATCCGCGTGTCGGGGGCGGCCGGAGCCTTCGCTCGGGCCGCCCCCGGGACACGGCGTAAACGTGTGGCCCCGGCCAGGGCGCTCCGTGCATGATGTCGGGGCCGACACCACGTCTGGAGGTACCCGCCCATGATCGGTCGGATCGATCCGTACGACGCCCACGCCTTCGACTCCTGGTACGAGGCCTACCGGGTGGCCTGGCTGGATGGTCGGGAGACCGGGGGCGTCATCCCGCGCGAGGCCCTGCGCGGGGCGGTGACCGCCGAACGCGACGACGCCGCCCACCAGCTCCACGCGGTCTGGGAGGGCGACCGGATCGTGGGCACCCTGATGCTGGAACTGTCCCTGAAGGAGAACACGGAGTACGCCGACGTGTGCGTGACCGTGGTCCCCGACCGTCGCGGTCGCGGCCTGGGCGCACGTCTGCTGGCGGAGGCGGAACGGCGGATGGCGGAGCTGGGCCGCACGGTCGCCGTCGCGGAGGTCCCCGTGCCGTCCGGGTGGTCGCGGCGGTCCTGGCCGGGGTCCCGGTTCGCGCTCGGGCATGGCTTCACGGTGGGGTTGGAGGAGGACTCCCTCCTACTGGACCTTCCCGTGGCCCCGGAGCTCCTCGCCCGACTGCGCCCGGACGTGGGCGACTACCGGATGCGCGAGTGGACCGGAGCCTGCCCCGACGACCTGGTCGAGGCCTACGCCGACCTGTGCACGGTCATGCAGCGGGACATGCCCTCCGGGGACATGTCGTACGTCCCCGAGGTCTGGGACGTGGAACGCGTCCGCGCGCTGGAGGCGCGGCGCGCGAGGGCGGGCACGGTCGCCCTGGTCACCGTCGCGCAGGCGCCCTCGGGCGAACTCGCGGGCTTCACCGTCCTGTCCCTGGTGGCCGGGGAGGACGTCGTGGGTCAGGAGGACACCCTGGTGACGGGTGCGCACCGGGGCCGTCGTCTGGGCCGGGCGCTCAAGGTCCACAACCTGGAGCGCCTGGTCCGGGACTTCCCCGACCGCCCGGCGGTGCGCACCTGGAACGCCGTGGGCAACGGCTACATGCGCGACATCAACGTGGCTCTGGGGTTCCGGGTCGAGGAGCGCCACCTCGAACTCGAACGCCGGGCCGGGGTCACGGGGGCCTAGCTGCGTGCCACCGTGACCCGGTCACCGCTCGAAGTGGGCGACGGTCCAGGTCTCGTGGGCGCCGTCGCGGCCCAGCGCGGCGGGAGGGCAGGGACCGTACTCCAGGGCGGCGTCGGCGGCCAGGCCGATCACCCGCTCCCGCACCTCCAACTGGGACTGCCAGTGTCCGGGGAAGGCGTGCACCCCGTACCGGGCGCCGACCAGGTTCCCGCACAGCGACCCGAGGGTGTCGCTGTCCCCGGAGTGGTTGACCGCCAACCGGAGCGCGGACCGGCCGATCCCGGCCGTGTTCGGGGCGCCGCCCCGGGTAGCGAGGTCCTCGGCGCGCAGGGCCACGCACACCGCCACCGCCAGGGCCTCCTCGGAGGTCCAGCCGTCGCCGAGTTCGGACAGGTCCCGGGCGGTGGGCACCCCTGAGCGCGCCCTCGCGACGGCGCCGTCCAGCGCCCGTGAGACCTCGCCGTGGCCGGTGTGCCCCTCCAACAACTCCCGGGCCCGGGCCAGGGAGGCGGCGACCTCGGCTCCGCGGACCAGCCCCCACACCGTCGAGGCGAACACACCGGCGGCCAGGTGGGCGGTCCGGTGACCGTGGGTCAGGGCCGCCACCTCGGTGGCCAGCTCGAAGGCGCGCTCGGCGTCCCCCGCACCGAACCCGCACGGGGCCACGCGCACCACGGCGGCGCACCCCTTGGACTTGTTGACCGGCTTCCACGCCCCGGTCTCACGCAGCGCCGCGACAGTGGCGGCCCCGTAGCCGCGTGGAGCGTGCAGGGGGTCGACGGTCGGACCCGACCCGGCAGGGTCGCGGTGGATCCGCGCCCAGTCCACGTAGGCCGTCCGGACCATGTCCACCGCGGCCCCGCCGATCCCCTTGTTCCGTGCGCGCACGGAGGCCCGGACGAGGGCGTCGCAGGTGCGCAGGGTCAGCTGGGTCTCGTCCGTGATCGCGCCGATCCCGTAGGAGCCCTCGACGTACTCGGTCAGCCCCTGGGGGCCGTGGCGTTCCAGG
Organism: Nocardiopsis prasina DSM 43845; assembly: GCF_000341265.1. GTDB lineage: Bacteria > Actinomycetota > Actinomycetes > Streptosporangiales > Streptosporangiaceae > Nocardiopsis > Nocardiopsis prasina. The sequence continues at coordinate 91,638 of NZ_ANAE01000075.1, forward strand.
ATCTGGTCGAGCCCGAGGCCCTCGACGGGAGCGCCGAGCGCGTCACCGATCGCTCCGCCGATCAGGCAGCCGGTCAACCGGTCAGGAAGGGGTGAGGGGGTACGCATTGCTGGATGCTAGGCGGCATCCTCCCCGCCTACAAGCCTGACGCGGCAGGGCTTTCCGGCCCGGGGAGCGGTCCTTTCGCCCGGTGCCCCCGCCGTGCGGCGCGCACAGGCCGGTGTGCGATGCTTCAAGGGTTGACCATGGTCCTTCGGGCTGGTCAGGGCCTGTGCGGTTGGTCACGAGGACTGGGATTCCCGGTTATATCTGATTTAAGATCGGGTTAATAGGAAATGCGGGACCCTTCTCCCGTTCCTGGAACCACCAGTCCGCAGTATGCAAAGGACCCTCATGCGCCGCGCCACACTCGCCGTCCCCGCCGCCCTGGCCCTCTTCGCGGTGACCGCCTGCGGCGCCCCCTCCGAGAACGCGTCGGCCCCCTCCGAAGACGCGGACACCCTCGTCGTCGGGGCCACCGCCGTCCCGGCCGGTGACATCCTCGCGTTCGTCCAGGAGGAGCTGGCCGCCGACGCCGGGCTCGACCTGGACATCCAGGAGTTCTCCGACTACATCGCGCCCAACGCCGCCCTCGCTGAGGGACAGCTGGACGTCAACCTCTACCAGCACGAGCCGTTCCTGCTCGAGTACAACGAGGGCAACGGCACCGACCTGGTCGCGGTCGAGCAGATCTACCTGCCGCCGCTCGGCCTCTACTCCAACCACGTCGACTCCCTCGACGAGCTGGAGGAGGGCGCCGAGGTCGCGCTCCCCAACGACCCCACCAACGAGTTCCGTGCGCTCCTCCTGCTTGAGGAGGGCGGCCTGATCACCCTCGCCGACGGGATCGACGAGGCCACCTTCAGCCTGAACGACATCGAGGAGAACCCGCTCGACCTCGACTTCCGCGAGGTGGAGGCCGCGCAGCTGCCCCGCTCCCTGGACGACGTCGACGCGGCCATCGTCAACAACAACTACGCGCAGGAGGCCGGGCTGGACTTCGAGGAGGACTCGATCCTGCTGGAGGAGGTCGAGGGCAACGCCTACGTGAACGTCCTCGCGGCCCGCTCCGACAACGCCGACGACCCGCGCGTGGCCACCCTCGTCGAACTGCTCACCTCCCCGGAGACGGTCCGGTTCATCGAGGAGGAGTACCAGGGCAGCGTCATCCCGGCCACCACGGGCTGACCCGGCCCGGAGGAGCACCCGTCGGACGGCCCGGGGTCACGGCTCGGACAGGAACGCGTCCAACGCGTCGAGCCAGGCCTCGGGCCGGTCCCGGACGGTGACGAACTCTCCCCTCACCCGAGTCCGGCAGTCCCGCTCACGGCGTCTCGCGGTGCCGTCCGGCCCGGCACTCCATGGAGGGTGCACCTGTGGAGGGGGCTCCCCGGGAGGGGAACCCCCTCCACGCCCGTCACCAGGCGTCGAAGGTGGCGCCCCCGTCCGTGGACCGCGCCACGTGGAGGTCGGCCACCACGATGACCTGGTCCTCGTCGGCGTGCAGTGCCTCCGGACCGCCCGGCAGCCCACCGGTGCGCTCCCAGCTCCCACCGGCGTCGTCGCTGCGGTACACGCCGCCGTCCACGGCCACCCCGAACACCGTCGGACCCCCGGGGACCCAGTCGACCAGCGCCAGCGGGGGAGCCTCCGGCACCGCCTCGAACCCGGCTCCGCCGTCGGTGGAGCGCACCGGCCCCCGCGGCGTGGTGGCCACGACGGTCCGGCCGTCGTCCGAGACGGCCAGCGCGGCCGCCTCCACCCCCGGGGCCAGGTCCGTCCAGTCGACCCCGTCCTCGGTCGCACGTAGCGCGCCGTCGAAACCGACCACCAGCTCGCCGGGCTTGTCGCGTTCGTAACGGCGTACGGTGCGCCCGGTGGCCCGGTCCTGGTG
>NZ_ANAE01000076.1 GCF_000341265.1 Nocardiopsis prasina DSM 43845
CCGCAGATCAAGGCGGCCGCTTACCTGGGGCACACCACCTGCGCCTGGCAGTACGGGTGTGATGTGCCCCTGAAGTGGACGCAGGCCGATCACATCGTGGAGTGGTGGCAGGGCGGACGCACCAGCGTCGAGAACATCCAGCCCTTGTGCTCGACCCACAACCGGCTCAAGCACCGGTGGGGGCTGCGCAAGGACAACAGGATGTGGTCCGGCCGCAACCGAGGCCACCCACCCCGACCACCC
>NZ_ANAE01000077.1 GCF_000341265.1 Nocardiopsis prasina DSM 43845
CCCCGCCGGGTCGGGTACCGGCTCCCCGCCCACCTCGCGAATGACCCCCGGCCCCTGCCCCCTACCTCCGCACGTCCTCACGCCCCTACCACCGGTCCGGGAGGAACCCCGTCATGCCCACGCCCGTCATGCCCACACCCAATAGCGCCGTCCAGCCCCCCGCCCAGGGCAGGGACGGGCAGCACCTTCCCCACCTGCGGACCACCACCGCCCCCAACCCCGACCCAGCCCCCGCCCTCGCTGATGCTGTTCCGTCCCAGCGAATGACCAGCCGCGACACGCAACCCGTTGCGCACCGAAGTGGGTACCCGCCTTCACTGATGCCTTTCCAGTTCCGGCGAGGCCGAAGAGGAGGGTCCAGTGGGTGGGAAGAGAAGGCACCCCGCGTGCGAGCCGAGGAGGGCTGCCCCTCCGGCACTTGGAGGAGATCCCCAAGAGCAGGCGCTGGCCTCCGCTGCCCCCGCTGCCCCCGCTGATCTGGAGATGGTCACTCACCACACCAGGCGAGCAGCCAGCGAGGAGATCAACGTTCATCCCGGGGACCTCGCGGGCGCACTCGAGTGACCGCGGGCGGGGCTGAACGCGTGCCGGTGGGGCGACCACCTCGGTCTCTGCCTACTATGGCTAGCCATGCGTATTCTCGTGGTCGAGGACGATGACCGGGTGGCTCGCGGGCTGGTCACCGCGCTCCGGGCAGCCTCCTTCGACGTACAGCGGGTGGCCACGGCCGAGCGAGCCCTGTCGGCCCCCTCGGCCGACGTGGTCCTGCTCGACCTCGGCCTGCCCGACGCGGACGGGATCGACCTCCTGCGGCGGCTCCGGGAACGACCGCAGACCGCGATCATCGCCGTCACGGCCCGGGGCGAGGAACGCGACCGTGTCCGGGGCCTGCGCGCGGGCGCCGACGACTACGTGGTCAAGCCCTTCGGGGTCGCCGAACTCCTGGCGCGAATCGACGCGGTGCTGCGCCGCACCCGGACGGCCCGGGCCGAGCCCGAACGGGTCGACCCCCCGCTGCGGGTCGGTGAGCTGACCCTCGACGCGAACCTGCGGGAGGCGCACATGGGAGCCGAACCCCTGCCGCTGACCCGCAAGGAGTTCGACCTGCTGCGTCTGCTGGTGGAACGCTCCCCGCGCGTGGTCGCCCGGGACCAGATCCTCGATCAGGTGTGGGGCGCCGCCTGGGAGGCCTCCTCCCGCACCCTTGACACGCACATCGCCTCTCTGCGCGCCAAGATCGGCGCCACCCCGCGCATCCGCACGGTGCGCGGTGTGGGCTACATGCTCGACGAGGCCTGATCCGTGCTCCGGCGTCTCCTGACCATCCTGCTCCCGATCGCCTTCGTGCTGGTCGGCGCGGTCCTGGTGCCGATCGCGACGGTCATCGCACAGCAGCAGACCCAGGCCGTGTACGTCGACCGCCTGGGCGACGCGGGTCGCTTCGCCTCGTTGGCGGGAACCGCCCTCCAGGCTGAGCGGAGCAACGCCCTCACCCAGGAGATGTCCCGGTACGAGCAGCTCTATGGCATTCCCGTGGTGCTGGTCGCCCCCGACGGCGACGTCGTCGCGGGCTCGGGGGAACGGGCCCGGATGCGTGAGCTGGTCGCGGACGTGGGCATGGACTCCGTGATCACCGTGGCCCTGGCGGGCGAACGCCCCGAACCGCCGACCACGGTGTGGCCCTGGCGCTCGGACCCGCTGGTGATCGCCGAACCCATCGGCCGGGACAGCGAGGTGGCCGGTGCGGTGGTGCTGGTCTCGCCCACCGACGTCCTGGGCGAGGACATCCTCACCACGTGGGGGTGGATGGCCCTGTTCAGCGTGGTGCCGCTGGCGCTGTTGGTGACGGCCTCACTTCCGCTGTCCCGCTGGGTCCTCCAGCCCATCCACCGGCTGGACGCGGCGACCACCAAGGTGACCTCCGGAGACCTGGACGTCCACGTGGACGCGGAGAGCGGACCGCCGGAGCTGCGGCGGCTCACCGACTCCTTCAACACCATGGTGGGGGTGGTGCGCCGCGCTCTGGAGCGGCAGCGCTCCTTCGTCTCCGAGGCCTCCCACCAGCTCCGCAACCCCCTGGCCAGCCTGCGGCTCTCGGTGGAGAACCTGGCCCCCTACCTGAAGGGCGCCGACGCCCGCGAGGCGCACGCGATCGCGATCGACGAGGCCACCGTCATGCACCGCATGCTGAACTCCCTCCTGGCCGCCACGCGGCTGGAAAGCGTGACCGGCACCGAGGTGGTGGAGGTGACCGGGGTGGTGGACACCCGGGTGGCGCGCTGGAACGCCCTGGGGGAGTCCCGTGGGATCGAGGTCACCACGGACCTGCCCGACCACCTGTGGGCGCACGCTCCGGCGGGCGGGCTGGGCAGCATCCTCGATGAGCTGGTCAGCAACGCTCTGCGGCTGTCCGGTGGCACCCGGGTCGAGGTGCGCGCCGAGGACGGAGAGCAGGTGCGGATCGGGGTGCTGGACAACGGTGTGGGCCTGCCTAAGGAGGAACGCGAGGCCGCCCTGGACCGCTTCTGGCGCTCCCCGACCCACCAGAACACCGAGGGCACCGGGCTGGGCCTGCCGATCGTCGCGGACCTGGTCCGTGAGTCCGGCGGGCGCCTCAACCTGGGCGACGGCCTCGCGGACCAGGGACGGCGCGGGTTCGGCGTGGTCATCACCCTGCCTCCGGCGGCCCCTCCCGAGGACGAGTGACCGTCAGTCGGTCGACTCGGACGGGCTCACCTGGACCTCGGCACCCTCGGACGCGGGCTTGTTGTCCCGGTACCACCGCTCGGCCCCGGCGTGCAGGGGCACGACCCCCGTGGAGATGCCGGTCCGCACGTTGATCTGCGCGGCCTCGGGGCGCTGCTCTGCCAGCCGGGACGCCCCCGTGTACACCGTGTCCGTCACCACGTACACGAGGTCCTCGGGCAGGTCCTGTCGGCACAGGAGCAGGTTCGGGATGGACATCGTGGGGCAGGCCGGTATCCCCGCGTAGGTGGTGGCCGGGATGGTCGCCGGGAAGTAGGCCTCCGGGTACACGGTGACCATGTGGTCGGCGACGTCGGCGAGGTCGACCAAGCGCAGCGGGGCGCGTTCCGCGAGGTCGGCGATGGCCGGGGTGGGCAGCCCGGTCAGCGAGAACATGGCGTCGATCTCGCCCGACGCGAGGGCCTCGGCCGAGGTGGCCTGGTCGAGCCGGAGCGTCTCCGGTCTCACGCCGATCTCGCTGAGGATCTGCTCGGTGGTGAACTCGGTCCCGGAGTCCGAGGCGCCTATGGACACCCGGAGCCCGTCGAGGTCGGTCAGCCCGCGCACGGGGGACCCGGCGGTGACCACCAGGTGCACGAAGCTGTCGTAGAGCCGTCCCACCGCGCTGACGAGGTCCTGCTTCTCGATCTCCGTGGCCAGGACCGAGTCGAGGTTGGCCAGGCCGAGGTGGGCTCCGCCGTCCTCCAGCAGGTACAGGTTGTCGTGTGAGGCGCGGGTCTCCACCGGGATCACCTTGTTGTGCGCCAGGCGTTCGTCGAGGAGGAGCGCGAGTTCCCCGCCGATCTCCCGGTAGACGGCCCCCGGGGGGCCGGTGGCCACGATGAGCCGGGGCGGGGCGGGGTCGGGCGCACGTGTGCAACCGGTCACTGCCGCTACGGTGACGGCGCCCGCCAGGCTCAGGAGCACGGTGCGACGGTCAGTTTCCCTCGGATGCATACACGCAGCTTAGGCGGGTGGGACGGCGATCGCGCGCGTGTACTTTGCGTCACTTTGTGCCCCAGGACACACACCCAGAGTGGCCCAATGTCAGAGGAATCCCAACTCTTGTGCAGTTGCGTTGCACACACTCGCGAGTCGTAACAATCATCTCTTCATCAAGAGGAAGTAACCCCCGAGAAACCGGCTGGCAACACAGCGGTCGACCGGGAGGGGAGTCGCGGACAGCCGCCGACCAGCAAGCAGGAGGCACCATGGCGATGGACACCGCCGACAAGAAACCGGACGAGACTCCGGCGAAGACCAAGGGCACACCCGGGGAACGCACCACGCGGAGCCGGGTGATCGGGTTCTTCGCGGGTCCCCTGGTCGGCCTGCTGGTCTTCTTCCTGCTGCCGGAGATGGCGCTGCCGCTCGGCGACGGCGACACCGAGACGGTCATGTCGGTGAACGGTGGCATCGTCGCCGCCGTCACCGCCTGGATCGCGATCTGGTGGGCCACCGAGCCCATCCCGATCCCGGCCACCTCGCTGCTGCCGCTGATCCTCTTCCCGCTGCTCATCGACGGCGTCGGTGTCGGCGACGTCTCCCCGTCCTACGGGTCCGACGTCATCTTCCTCTTCATGGGCGGCTTCATGCTGGCCCTGGCCATGCAGAAGTGGGACCTGCACCGCAGGATCGCGCTGCTGATCGTCTCGAAGGTCGGCTCCAACACGGTCGGCCTCATCGGCGGGTTCATCGCCGCGACCTTCGTCATCGGCATGTGGGTGTCCAACACCGCCGTCGCCGTGATGATGCTCCCGGTCGGCCTCTCGGTGATCGGCCTGGTCACCCAGCTGCGCAACGGCAAGACCGACGCCAACTTCGCCACCGCCCTGATGCTGGCGATCGCCTACTCCGCGTCCATCGGCTCCGTCTCGACGCTGATCAGCACCCCGCCGAACGTCCTGATGGTCGGCTACCTCGCCGAGAACCACGACATCCACATCGGCTTCGGTGAGTGGATGGTGGCCGGTGTTCCGCTCGCCATCATCTTCCTGCTGATCGCCTGGTTCCTGCTGGCCAAGGTCATCTACCCGCCGGAGGTCAAGCGCCTCGAGGGTGCCCAGGAGCTCATCCGGGGCGAGCTGGCCAAGATGGGCCCGATGAAGCGCGCCGAGAAGCTCGTGCTCGCGGTCTTCGCCTTCGCCGCCATGTCCTGGATCTTCGCGCCGATGCTGGCGAAGAACGACGCGATCGCCTCGGTCATCCCGTGGATCGGCAGCGTCTCGGACGCCATGGTCGCGATGGTCGTCGCGGTCCTGCTCTTCATCATCCCCGCGGACCGCAACAACCGTCTGCTCGACTGGGACTCCGCGCTCAAGCTGCCCTGGGGCATCCTGCTGCTGTTCGGTGGCGGTATCGCGATCTCCGCCCAGTTCACCTCCAGCGGCCTGAGCGCGTGGATCGGTACCCGCGTCGCCATCCTCGAGGGCGTGCCCATGTGGGCGCTCATCCTCGCGGTCGTCGTCCTGGTCCTCTGCCTCACCGAGCTCACCAGCAACACGGCCACCGCCGCCACGTTCCTCCCGATCATGGGCGGTGTCGCGGTCGGCATGGACGTCGACGTCCTGGCGCTGGTCATCCCGGCTGTCCTCGCGGCCTCCATGTCCTTCATGCTGCCGGTGGCCACGCCGCCCAACGCGATCGCCTTCGGCTCCGGCTACGTCAAGATCACCGAGATGCTCCGTGCGGGCCTGTGGTTCAACATGACCGCACTCGTGCTCATCATGTTCTCCATGTACGCCCTCTTCAGCTGGGCCCTCGGAGTGCAGGTGTTCTAGCGCCATCCACGGGCCGCCCGAAGTAGAGAGCGGGCGGCCCCTCCCCGGGGCGGTGGTTCCGACCTCCGCGAGGACACCGTCCCGGAACTCCCAGAAGCGCCCCTTCCGACCCCGTCACCGTTCGACGGGAGCCGGGAGGGGCGCTCTTCTCGTGTCCCAGCGGTTTCACGGGTACGAAACACGGCGCAATCCGGGTTTCACCGCGCGACAGTCTCCCTGAAACAGGGGCTTCCTAGCGTCGGGGCCCATGGACACACCGCTGTATACACGGGCTGTCGACGCGGGGGCCGCGACTCCCTCCCGCCGCGACCGCGTCCACGCCGCGATCCGCGAGGAGGTCCTGAGCGGCCGCCTCACGCCGCACACCCGCCTGGGCGAGGTGCGGCTCGCCGAGCGCTTCGGGGTCTCCCGCACCCCCGTCCGTGAGTCCCTGGCGCGCCTGCACTCCGACGGTCTGGTCGAACGCCGCGACAACGGCTACTACGTCCGCGTCCCCAACCTCCCCGAGCTGCGCGACCTCTACGAACTGAGGGTCGTCCTCGAACTGCGCGGCATCGCCCGGGTCATCGAGGACCCCGCCCTCCGGCACGACAGGGGCGTCCTGACCGCTGAACTGGAGCGCTGGGAGGGGCTGCGCGCCGCTCCTCCCGACCCCGACCCCTCGTTCGTCCTGCTCGACGAGGCCTTCCACACCGCGCTGTCCCGGGCCTCGGGCAACGGCGCCCTCACCGAATCCCTGGTCTCGGTCAACCAGCGCATCCGGCGGGTGCGCATGCACGACTTCCGCACCGAGGACCGGATCGCCTCCACCGTCGCCGAGCACGTCGAGATCGTCGAGCTGCTGCTCGCCGACCGCCTCGACGCGGCCCACCGCGCCCTGCACGAGCACGTGGGCGCGTCCATGGAGGTCGTCCTCGAACGGGCCGGACAGGCCCTGACCCGGATGGTGCTGAGCGCCGACCAGTTCTGACCGCCACTCCCAGCCTCCGACCAGAGGGAGAGCCCCCGTGTTCGACTCCGTGCTCGTCGCCAACCGCGGTGAGATCGCCTGCCGCGTCATCCGCTCCGCCCGCGCGCTCGGCCTGCGCACCGTCGCCGTGTACTCCGACGCCGACGCGGGAGCGCCGCACACCCGCATGGCCGACGAGGCCGTGCGCCTCGGCCCGGCGCCCGCCGCCGAGAGCTACCTGAACATCGAGCGCGTCCTGGCCGCCGCCGTCGCCACCGGCGCCGGGGCCGTCCACCCCGGCTACGGTTTCCTGTCCGAAAGCGCGGAGTTCGCGCACGCGGTCGAGGCGGCCGGGCTCGTGTTCGTCGGACCCGAGCCCCGCCACCTGGAGGAGTTCGGCGACAAGCACACCGCCCGCAAGGCCGCAGCCGCCGCAGGGCTCCCGATGGTGCCGGGCAGCGAGCCCCTCCCCGACGTCGAGCGGGCCGTGGCCGCCGCCGAGGAGATCGGCTATCCGGTCATCCTCAAGTCCACCTCGGGCGGCGGGGGGATCGGACTGCGACCCTGTTTCGACGAAGAGGCGCTGCACTCCGCCTTCGACCAGGTCAGCCGCCTCGCGCGGACCCACTTCGGCGGTGGCGGGGTGTTCGTCGAGCGGTTCGTCTCCCGGGCCCGCCACGTGGAGGTGCAGGTCTTCGGCGACGGCCACGGCGGCGTGGTCACCCTGGGGGACCGCGACTGCTCGCTGCAACGCCGCAACCAGAAGGTGGTGGAGGAGGCACCCGCCCCCGACCTCCCCGACGCCCTGCGGGCCGAACTCCACCGCACCGCCCGCACGCTCTGCGCTGGGGTGTCCTACCGCAGCGCCGGAACGGTCGAGTTCGTCTATGACGTCGAGCGCGGTGAGGCCTCCTTCCTGGAGGTCAACACCCGCCTCCAGGTGGAGCACCCGGTGACGGAGGAGATCGCCGGGGTGGACCTGGTCGCGTGGATGCTGCGCCTGGCGCTCGGTGAGGACGTGCTCGCGGGGATCCCGCCCGAGGGTCCGGCCCGCACCGGCCACGCTGTCGAGGCCCGCGTGTACGCGGAGGACCCGGCGCACGACTTCCGGCCCAGTGCCGGGCTGCTCACCCGGGTGGAGGCCCCCGCCGACGTCCGCGTGGACGGCTGGGTGGAGGCGGGGCAGCGGGTGACCAGCGACTACGACCCCATGCTCGCCAAGGTGATCGTGCGCGGAAGTGACCGCGAGGACGCGCTGGACCGGCTGGGCCGTGCCCTGGCCGGGGTGCGGATCGACGGCGTCCAGACCAACCTCGGCCTGCTGCGCGCTCTGAGCGACCACGAGGACGTGCGCGCGGCCACGCACACCACTGCCACGTGCGCGACGGTCGGCGACCCCGAACCCCGGGTCGAGGTGGAGCGCGCGGGCACCCTCACCACCGTCCAGGACTTTCCGGGGCGCACCGGGTACTGGCAGGTGGGTGTTCCTCCGTCGGGGGCCATGGACGACCTCTCGCTGCGCCTGGGCAACACCGCTCTGGGCAACCCGGAGGGCGCCCCGGGCCTGGAGTGCACGATGGAGGGACCGTCGCTGCGTTTCACCCACGCCACCACCGTGTGCGTGACCGGGGCACCCGCCGACGTCACCGTGGACGGAGCTCCCGTACCCCGGTGGGAGCCGGTCGAGGTGCCCCCTGGGGGCCTGCTGGACGTCGGGGCGGCCCCGGGGCCGGGCATGCGCACCTACGTGCTCTTCCGGGGCGGTCTGGACGTTCCCGAGTACCTGGGCAGCGCGGCCACGTTCACCGCCGGTGAGTACGGCGGGCACGCGGGCCGGGAGCTGCGCCCGGGCGACGTGCTCCGCGTGGCCCCGCCCGGCGCCGACCAGGCCCCGGCCTCCCCCGTGCCCGAGGGGAGACGCCCCCGGTTCCCGGACACCGCCGCCGGGGAGCCGCCCCGTGACGGCACGCACTGGGACGTGGAGGTCTCCGAGGGCCCGCACGCCGCCCCCGAGTTCCTCACCCGCGAGGGTCTGGCCGACTTCCTCGCCACTTCCTGGCGGGTCCATCCGCAGTCCGCCCGCAACGGCGTCCGCCTGTCCGGACCCAAGCAGACCTGGGCCCGCCCGGACGGCGGCCAGGCCGGGCTGCACCCCTCCAACGTGCACGACACCGCCTACTCCGTGGGCGCCGTCAACCTCTCCGGAGACACCCCGGTGCTCCTCGGTCCGGACGGCCCCAGCCTCGGCGGGTTCGTCTGCCCGGTCACCGTGGTCTCCGGCTCCCGGTGGAAGATCGGCCAGCTGCGCCCCGGCGACACCGTGCGGTTCCGCCCCGTCACCGAGGTCGCCGCCGAGCGGCTGCACACGGAGCCGACCGCCGCGCCGCTCCTGCGCCACACCGGTGCGGACGGCGACGACGGCGTCCTGGCCCGCGTCCCCGCCGGTGAGGGCACCCCCGAGGTCACCTACCGCCGCGGCGGCCACGACAACCTCCTGGTCGAGTACGGCCCGATGGTGCTCGACCTCGGCCTGCGCATGCGCGTACACGCCCTCATGGCCGCCCTGGACCGGCACGCGCCCGCGGGGATCGTGGACACCACGCCCGGTGTGCGCTCCCTGCACCTGCACACCGACCCGGAGGTGCTGCCGCTGCGCACGCTGCTGGGGGTGCTCCTGGAGATCGAGGCGGGGCTGCCGCCCACCTCCCGTCTGCGGGTGCCCAGCCGCACCCTGCGCCTGCCGATGTCCTTCGACGACCCCTCCATCCACGAGGCCATCGCGCGCTACGGCACCGGCGTGCGCGACGACGCCCCCTGGAACCCCGACAACATCGAGTTCATCCGCCGGGTCAACGGCCTGGACTCCGTGGAGCGCGTGCGGGAGATCGTCTTCGACGCCTCCTACCTGGTGCTCGGTCTGGGCGACGTGTACCTGGGCGCGCCCGCCGCGACCCCGCTGGACCCGCGACACCGCCTGGTCACCACCAAGTACAGTCCCGCGCGGACCTGGACCCCCGAGGCCGGAGTGGGGATCGGCGGCGCGTACCTGTGCGTGTACGGCATGGAGAGCCCCGGCGGCTACCAGCTGATCGGCCGCACCGTGCCGATCTGGTCCGGGCTGCGCCAGTACGGGCAGTTCGAACCGGGCACCCCCTGGCTGCTGCGGTTCTTCGACCGGATCACCTGGTACCCGGTGGAGGCCGGGGAACTCCTGGACATCCGTGCGGACCTGCTCGCCGGGCGCCACGAACTCCGGATCACCCAGGGCGAGTTCGTGCTCGCCGACCACGAACGCTTCCTGGCCGAGAACGCGGAGTCCATCCGGGAGTTCGAGAGCCGACGCGGGGCGGCCTTCGAGGAGGAACGGCTGCGGTGGGAGGCGGCGGGGGAGTTCGAGGACCGCCCCGACCCCGAGCCGGTCGCACACGAGGAGCTGACCCCACCGCCCGGATCGACCCTCGTGGAGGCGCCCCTGTCCGCGAGTGTGTGGAAGGTGGACGTGGAACCGGGGGAGACCGTGGAGGAGGGACAGCCCGTCGTGCGCCTGGAGGCCATGAAGCTGGAGGTGGTGGTCCGGGCGCCCGTCACCGGAACCGTCACCGAGGTCCTGGTCGGCCCCGGACAGAGACTGGATCCGGGCCGAGCCGTGGCCGTCATCGCCGAGGAAGGGACCGCCTGATGCCCACCCCCACCGAGCGCGTACGCGCCGCCTACCGACGGATCGCCGAGGCCGACCGGCCGGAGGTCTGGATCACCCTGCGACCCGAGGAGGAGGTGGTGGCGGAGGCCGGGGCGCTGGAGGAGCGACTGGCCGCGGCCGCCGGGACACCGGAGGCCGAGCGGATTCCGTTGGCCGGGACGCTCGTGGCGGTCAAGGACAACATCGACGTCGCGGGCCTGCCCACCACGGCCGCGCACCCGGGGTTCGCGCGCACGCCCGACGTGAGCGCGACCGCCGTGGAACGCCTGGTGGCGGCCGGTGCGCTGGTGCTGGGCAAGACCAACATGGACCAGTTCGCCACCGGGCTCGTGGGGACACGAAGCCCCTACGGCGCCGTCCGCAACGCCCTCGACCCCGCCCGGATCTCCGGTGGGTCGAGTTCGGGATCGGCCGTGGCGGTGGCCCTGGGGATCGTCGACGTCGCCCTCGGCACCGACACCGCCGGGTCCGGCCGGGTGCCCGCGGCGCTGCACGGGATCGTCGGCCTCAAGCCCACCCTCGGCCTGGTCCCCAACACGGGGGTCGTGCCCGCCGCGAGGCCCTACGACACCGTCACCGTGTTCGCACCGGACCTGGCCACCGGCCAGCGCGCCCTGGCCGTGGTCACCGGGCCAGATCCGAGGGACCCGGCCAGCCGCGGCTGGCCCGCCGACGTCCGGCTGGCCCCGCGCGACCCCGCCCGGATCGCGGTCCCCACCGAAGAGGGACTGGCCCCGCTCAGCGAAGCGGAACGGGACACCTTCCAACGGGCCGTGGACCGGTTCGCCGAAGCGGGAGCGGTTGTGGAGCGGGTCGACATCGCCCCGCTGCTGGAGGCCGCGCGGCTGCTGTACGACGGGGCGATCGTCGCCGAACGCCACGCCGCCGTGGGGGAGTTCCTGGAGGCGCACCGCGGGGACGGGCGCTCCGACCCCACGGTCGCAGGGATCATCCTGGCCGCCGCGGACCTCCCGGCCAGCCGTCTCGCCGCCGACCAGCACCGGCTGGCCGGGTACAGGGCGACCGCGCGGGCGCTCCTGAGCGGGTTCGACGGCCTCCTGGTACCGACCACGGTCGGCCACCCGACGCTGGACGAGGTGGCCGCCGACCCGGTGGGCACCAACTCCCGGCTGGGGACCTACACCAACTTCGTCAACCTCCTCGACCTCGCCGCCGTCGCGGTCCCCGCCGGTACCGCCGACGGACACCCGTTCGGGGTCACGGTGGTCACCGACGCCTTCGACGACCAGGTGGCCCTGGACCTGGCCGGGCTCCTCACCGGGGCCGAGCCCGGCCCGGCCCTGCCCGCCAACGGGCTGGAGCTGGCCGTGTTCGGCGCGCACCTGCGCGGACAGCCGCTCAACCACCAGCTCACCGACCTCGGCGCGCGGTTCGTGGAGGCCACCACGACCAGCGGGGACCACCGGATGGTCGCCCTGCGCACGACCCCGCCCAAACCGGGTCTGCTGCGGGTGGACAGCGGGGGGTCGGCGCTGCGCTGCGAGGTCTGGGAGATCTCCCCGGCCGGGTTGGGCGCCTTCCTCGCCGCGCTGCCCGCACCGATGACACTCGGCGCGGTCACCCTCGCGGACGGCCGCACCGTGGTGGGTTTCGGCTGCGAACCGGCAGCCGCGGTGGGAGGCGAGGACATCACCCACCACGGCGGCTGGCTCGCCTACCTGGAGTCCCTGGAGTCCCTGGGGTAGCGGGGCGGCCGCGCCGGTTCAGATCCCTCGGTCGCGTCCCGCCCAGAGCGCGACCACGGTCTGGACCAGCGCCAGGCCGCCCACCAGCACCAGGACCAGGTCCGTCGAGCCGGTGAGCTGGATCAGCACCCCGGCCGCGACCGGGCCGCACGCGGCGAGCAGATAGCCCATGGACTGCGCCATGCCGGACAGCCGGGTGGTCTCCGTCTGGGTACGGCCGCGCAGGCCGATCAGGGACAGGGCCACCACGATCGAACTCCCCGTGCCCGCGCCCGCCACCATGATCCACAGCGGACCCCAGGCCGGGACCCACAGGAGACCGGCCATGGCCACCACGATGAGCAGGCTCACCGCCAGGCAGGCGGGGCGCTGCTCCGCGCGCCGCCCCATCAGAGTGGTGATCGCCAGTCCGGCCACCACACCGGTGATCTGGAACGCGAACAGGTGCCACCCGGCGGTCTGAGGGCTCACGCCGCGTGCGGCCTCCACGCTCGGCAGCCAGTTGATCAGCGTGAAGTAGGCGGTGGACTGGAGCCCCATGAACGCGGTGACCAGCCACGCGGTCGACGAACGCCACACCGAGCCGGTGGGTTCGGCGGGGGTGTCGGCCGAGGCGGTGACGGGCACGGGGGAGGGCACCCAGCGCATCCGTGCGGCCCAGACCAGCAGCGCGAGCGCCACCGGGACGGCCCACAGGGCCAGCGAGGCCCGCCAGCCGCCCGCGAGCGCCGCGAGCGGAACGGACAGACCGGCGCCCAGGGCGGCGAACCCGGTCATCACCGAGGAGGACACCCCGGTGAACAGGGCGATCCGCCTCGGGTGGTCGCGCCGCAGGATCACCGGGACCAGCACGTTCCCGAAGGCGATCGCGGCTCCGACCATGGCGGTGCCCAGCCACAGGGTCGCCAGGGTCGGGAGGGACCGGACCAGGATTCCGGTGGCCAGGAGGGCCAGCGCGGCCAGGACCACCCGGTCCACGCCCCATCGGGCGGCGGGGCCGTGCACGATCGAGGAGAAGAGGGCGAAGCCGAGCAGGGGGAGCGCGGTGAGCACGCCCAGGGCGCTGTCGGACAGCCCGGTGGTGGCGCCCACGGACCCCAGGACGGGGCCGACCGAGGTCAGTGCGGGTCGCAGGCAGGACGCGATCACCAGGACCGAGCCCATGGCCAGGGCGGCGCGCGGCCAGGTGCGGGCGGGGGCCCGTGTGGTGGGGGCGCTCACTGCTCCCCGTCCTCGACGACGGCGCTGATGAACCCGAGTTCGTCGGCGAGCTCCGTGGCGATGGCGCGGGCGTGTTCGGGGGAGCCGTCCTCGATCGCGGCGAGCAGGCCCTCGTGCAGGTCGTTGAGGCCCTGCGCCTCGGGCAGGGAGGTGGTGCGCCGGATGGACTCCACCACGTTCTCCCGGAGCGCGTCGTAGAGGCGGGTGAGCAGCGGGTTGTGGGCGGCCTCCACCACGGCGCGGTGGAAGCGGGAGTCGGCGGCCACGTAGGCGTTCACGTCGTCGGCGCGCTCGGCCTCGACACGGGCGGCGACGGCCTCGCGCATGGCGTCCAGGTGGGCGTCGGTGCGGTGGCGGGCGGCGCGTTCGGCGGCGGCGACCTCCAGAACGGCGCGGACGTCCAGGACGTGTTCGAACTCGGTGCCGCCGCCCTGCCGGAGCAGACCGGTGAGCTCGTCGCTGGCCCGGACGTAGGTGCCGTCACCCACCCGCGGCTCCAGGAGCCCCGCGGCGGTGAGGGCGCGCAGGGCCTCGCGGACGGTGCCCCGGCTGACCCCGAGCTCCTCGGCGAGGCTCTTCTCGCCGGGGATGCGGCTGTGGACAGCCCAGTCCCCGGCGGAGATGCGGTCCCTGAACTGCCTGCTGACCTGCACGACCAGGGGTTCGGCCCGGGTGGGCTGGGTCATGGACGTCACGGTGGCCTCCTGGTTGTCCGACATTTGCACGGTCGGTCGCGCAGGGAGTCTAGGCACCGGACACCCGCGCCCACAAGGGCACCACCCGGGAGGGCGCTCTGCTCCCGTGCTCGCGCGGATGACACGACGGAGCCCCGCCACGGACGTGACGGGGCTCGCGGAGGTCGGTGCCTAGTCCTGCGGGGCGCGACGGGGACGGCGCGGGCGGGAGGACCCACCCGAGCGCGGACCGCCGTAACCGCCGCCACGCGGACCACCCTGGCCGCGCGGGCCGCGCGGGCGGTTCTCACGACGCGGCTCTGCGGGCAGGCTGACCGGAACGCCGGACGGGACGCGGGCGCCGGTCACGCGGGCCAGCTCCGGGTCCTCGGCGTGGTCCACCTGGGCGATCTGCGGCTCGATCCGAGCGCGGTACATCAGGCGGCTCATGTCGCGGCGCTGGTTGGGCGTCACGAGCGTGACCACGTTGCCGGACTCGCCCGCGCGGGCGGTACGGCCGCCGCGGTGCAGGTAGTCCTTGTGATCGGTGGGCGGGTCGATGTTCACGACCAGGTCCAGCCCGTCCACGTGGATGCCGCGCGCGGCCACGTTCGTGGCGATCAGCGCGGTCACCGTGCCCTCCTTGAACTGCTTGAGGGTGCGGGTGCGCTGCGGCTGGGAGCGTCCGCCGTGCAGCGGGGCCGCCCGGACGCCGCTGGCCAGCAGGTGCTGCGCCATCCGGTCCACCGCGTGCTTGGTGTCCAGGAACATGATGACCTGGCCGTCACGGGCGGCGATCGCGGTGGCGGTGGCCTGCTTGTCCGCGTGGGACACGTGCAGGAGGTGGTGCTCCATGGTCGAGACCGCGCCCTCGGACGGGTCGACCGAGTGGACGACCGGGTCCTTGAGGAAGCGGCGCACCAGCTGGTCCACGTTCCGGTCCAGGGTGGCCGAGAACAGCAGACGCTGCCCGTCGGCGGGAACCTGCTCCAGGATCGCGGTGACCTGCGGCATGAAGCCCATGTCGGTCATCTGGTCGGCCTCGTCGAGCACCACGGCCTCGACCTGGTCCAGGACGCAGTCGCCGCGCTCCATCAGGTCGCGCAGACGACCCGGGGTGGCCACGACCAGCTCCACGCCCTGACGCAGGGAGCGGGCCTGGCGGTGGATGGGCATGCCGCCCACCACGGTCGCCATGCGCACCCGCACCGAACGGGCGTAGGGCGTGAGGGAGTCGGTGACCTGCTGGGCGAGCTCACGGGTCGGCGCCAGCACCACGGCCATCGGGTGCCGCTCCTCGGCCTTGCGGCCGTCGAGACGGGCCAGCAGGGCCAGACCGAAGGCGAGCGTCTTGCCCGAACCGGTCTGGCTGCGGCCCAGGACGTCCCGGCCGGCCAGCGAGTTCGGCAGGGTGGCCGCCTGGATCGTGGAGGGCGTGGTCAGACCCTGGCGGGTCAGCGTCTCCTTCAGCGCGGCGGGCATCTCCAGCGCCTGGAAGTCGTCCACCGGGTCCAGCCCGGGAACGACGGTCTGGGGAAGGGCGAACTCGCCGCCGGAGAAGCGCGAGCCGCCGCCCTGGCCGCCGCCGCGCCGGGGACCGTCGAAGGAACGACGGGGGCGCGGGCGGCCGTACGAGCCGGATCCGCCACGGGAACCGTAGCCGGTGTTGTTGGAGGAGCGATCACGACGTGCGTTGGCACGGGGATGGTTCACAGATGACCTTTCGCCGACGACATAGGCCGGGTCGGAAGTCCACAGCAGTGCTTCGGCGAGTGACACCGAAGATGCGTGGGGGAAAATACTTCGATATCCACGGCCCACGTGAAGAACTGGGGGTCGTGGCGGGTGAACCGGTGCCTGTCGGAGAACGACTGCCAGAAGACCGGCTCTGGGAACGGCACCGTGGTGATCTGATCCGAAGAAGTCCAACGGACACCACGACCGCAACTTCACGAACCTAGCACACGGCCTCCCAGCTGGCGGAAATCGCGACTGTGGCACTGCGCACCGTACGGCGGAGGGCCCCGCCGCCCGATCGCGGGGGAGACGGGGCCCTCCGGGGGAGCGCTAGGCGTCCCGCTCCGTGGCGGCGAGATCGTCGAACGCCGTGTTCTCGGTGGGTTTCACGCCGGTCAGGTAGCCAGCGCGGGCGATGGCGTTGCCGCCGACCGCCGCCGTGGCCAGCTGGATCAGCAGCGCCAGTCCGATCTTGACCGCGTTCTCCACGGTCGGGTAGTGCAGGAGCAGGCCGAGCAGCACCAGCGCCGTCCCGAGCCCGCCCGCGATCCCCACGCCGCTGAGCCGGGCGTAGAAGTCCTGGAGGCGGAGCAGTCCGACCGCCCCGACCAGGAACACCAGGGCGCCCGCGACCATGCAGACGATCCCGGCGACGTCCAGCGCGTTCATCGCTTACCTCCGGTGATCAGGCGGGCCAGGGACAGGGCGGCCAGGAAGCCGATCAGCGCGCACACCAGGACGATGTCCACGACCAGCTCGGTGTCCAGCCGGAAGCCGAGCATGGCGACCAACCCCACGAAGCCGAAGAAGACGACGTCGGAGGCGGCGCCCCGGTCGGCGGCCGACGGCCCGGTCAGGATGCGGTAGGCGGCGATGGCCATGGCCAGCACGATGGCCGCCAGGCCGATGTCGATGAGCTGCATCAGTTCCGTTCCCCCTCGGCCGGGACGCTCTCCGGAGGCCCCGACGGGCGGGTGACCCCCAGGACGCGGTCCTCCATCGCGTGGATGTCCTGCTGGAAGGACGCGCGGTCCTCCACGTACAGCCCGTGCACCCAGAGGGTGGCGGGGTCCCGGCGCACGGCCACCGTGACCGTCCCCGGAGTCAGGGAGATCAGGTTGGCCAGCAGGGTGAACTCGAAGTCGGTCCGGCAGCGGACCGGGACCTCCACGAAGGCCGGGGTAGCGGAACTGCCCGGGGTGAGGATGTCCCACATCACCTGGAGGGAGGTCTTCACGATCTCGGCGCCCGCGTAGAAGGGGAAGCAGAGCACACGGGGTGCCCACATCGGGTGGATCATCGTCCCAGCACCGCCTCGACGTATCCGGAAGTGTCCAGGAGCCCGGCCGCGGCCTGCGCGCTGAGGTCGAGCAGGACCTGCGCGCCCAGGCCGATGCCCAGGGTCGTGGCTGTCAGGATCAGGCCCGGCACGATCAGCGCGGTCCGGATCTTCGGTGTGGTGCGCGTCGCGGTGGCGACCGCACCGTCGGAGCCCGCCTCGACGGGTGCCGGGGCGTCCTCGTCCGGGGCCCTGCCCCAGAACACTCCGCCCCAGATCTTCAGCATCGACATGAGGGTGATCAGGCTGACCGCGATCATCACCGCCATGGCGGTCCACTGGGCGTCGTCCACGGCCGCCACGACCAGGGTCAGCTTGGCGACGAACCCGGAGAACGGCGGCAGGCCCGCCAGGGACAGGGCGGCCCCCATGAACACCAGGGCCAGGAGCGGCTCCCGCCTGGCGATCCCGCCGAGCCGGTCCAGCGCGCCCGTGCCGTAGGTGTGCTCGATCGCGCCGGTGGACAGGAAGAGCGACGCCTTCACGATCATGTGGTGGATCAGGTAGAAGATGCCCGCCATGAGCCCGAGTTCGGTGAACAGGGCGACCCCGAGCAGGATGTACCCGATCTGGCTGATCATGTGGAACACCAGGATCGAACGGGTGGTGCCCTCGCCGACCGCGCCCATCACGCCGATCAGCATGGTGAGGGTGAAGGCCACCACGCCGATCCACAGGAACTTCGCGTCCCCGTCGAAGACCAGCGCGTACAGGCGGTAGATCGCGTAGATCGCCACCTTGGTGTGCAGGCCGGAGAACAGGGCGGTGATCGCCGGGGAGGCGGCCGGGTAGGTGCGGGCCAGCCAGCCGTGCACTGGGACGACGGCGGCCTTGATCGACAGGGCGAGGATGACCACGCCCATGCCGACCGCGACCACCGGGTCGTCCTTCGCGGCCCCGGCCAGCTCGCCCATGTGCACGGTCCCGGCGGCGGCGTAGACCAGCGCCACACCCGCGAGGAAGATCGTGGAGGTGAGCAGGTTGACCGTGACGTAGATCCGTCCGGCCCGCAGCCTGCCCATGGCACCGAGCATCGCCAGCAGCCCGTACGAGGGCAGCAGCATGACCTCGATGAACACGAACATGTTGAAGATGTCGCCGGTGAGCAGAGCGCCGGACACACCGGCCGTCAGCACCAGGACCAGCGGGGAGAAGAACGACCGCCGGTCGTCCCCGGTGGCGATCGCGAACGCCGAGCACACCAGGGCCAGCAGCGAGGTGGTCCACAGCATGAGCGCGCTGAGGACGTCGGCGACGAACGGGATGGCGACCCCGTCCTGCCACAGGCCCACGTTGTGGGCGAACACGGCGCCGTCCCGGGTGAGCCAGACCAGTCCGGAGGCACCGAGCAGCGACACCGTGGTGGGCAGGAGCAGCAGGATCCGGCGCAGCCACAGGGGGCCGCGCAGGACGGTCAGCAGTCCGGCGCCGACCAGCGGCACCGCGACGAAGAGAGGCAGCAGCGCCGCGTTCATGAGGCGTCCTCGGTGTCGTCGTCGCTGCCGGAGGCGGCGAGGGTGAGCATGTAGATCGCGATGGAGAAGGCGATCACGATCGCGGTGAGCACGAACGCCTGGGGCAGCGGATCGGCCGCCGTGGGCGCGGTGCCGAACTGGAGCAGGGGCAGGTCACGGCGGTACACGCCACCGGCCGACATGATCAGCAGGTTGACGGCGTGGCCCACCAGGATGAGGCCCAGGACGATACGCACCATGCCGCGCTGGAGCATCAGGTAGACGCCCCCGGCGACCATGACGCCGATGGTGATGGCGAGGGTCATCGCTTGCCTCCCGTGGTGGAGCCGTCCAGGTCGTGTGCGCCGGTGTCCGAACCGTCGTCCGAACCGCGTGTGCCCGGACTGCCGCGTTCGAGTCCCAGCTCGTTGAGCGCGGTGAGCAGGACGCCCACCACCGCGAGGTAGACGCCGACGTCGAAGACGAACGCCGTGGTGAAGTGGAAGTAGTCGCCCCAGGCCAGCGGGATCTCCGCGTGCAGCGGCTTGAGGAACGAGCCCTCCAGGTAGCCGAGGAACCCGGAGAACGCGGCGACCAGCACACCGGCCCCGATGATCACGGGGTAGGCCAGGCGGATGCGTGCCGCCCTGTCGCTGGCCGCCGACA
Organism: Nocardiopsis prasina DSM 43845; assembly: GCF_000341265.1. GTDB lineage: Bacteria > Actinomycetota > Actinomycetes > Streptosporangiales > Streptosporangiaceae > Nocardiopsis > Nocardiopsis prasina. The sequence continues at coordinate 18,972 of NZ_ANAE01000077.1, forward strand.
GGTAGGTCAGCGCGAAGCCCGCACCGCCCACGAGACCGGCGATGAACCCGCCGCCGGGTTCGTTGTGGCCGCGGAACAGCAGGTACAGCGACCAGACGACCAGCAGCGGCATCAGGAAGCGGCCCACCGTGCGCATCAGGACCGTGTTGTCGGTGGGGTCGTGTGCGGCGTTGGCCGTCCCCACGACCACCCGGCGCGAGGAGTGCACCGGGAGCAGGTCGCTGGACCGGATCACCGCGATGATGATCAGGCCCGCCACACCGAGCACGGTGAGTTCGCCCAGGGTGTCCAGCGCGCGGTAGTCGACCAGGATCGTGTTGACCACGTTGGTGCCGCCGGTGTCCTCCGGGGCGTGCGCCAGGAGGTAGTCGGCCACGGGCGACAACTCGCGCCGACCGGTGAGGGCGTAGGCGGCCAGACCGGCGGCCAGACCGGCGCCGATCGCGATCGCGGCGGTCAGGACGGTGCGACGCCTCCGCACCTTGTGGAAGCGGCGCGGCAGGCGGCGCAGGACCAGCACCGCGACGACCACGGTCAGGATCTCCACCAGCAGCTGGGTGAGGGCCACGTCGAAGGCGCCCAGGAAGAACAGCCACAGGGCGACGGTGAACCCGGCGACGCCGACCAGGGCCAGCCCCGCCATCCGGGAGCGGGTGACCACGGCGGCGCCGACGGCCACGACCATCAGACCCACGAGGAGCCAGTCCAGGCCCATCGAGGTCTGCCCGGCCAGCGGCGGCAGGTCCAACCGGAACACCACGGTGACCAGGGTCAGCGCGATGATCAGCACCATCGGCACCCCCAGGTGGAAAGCGGGGGAGTCGCTGCGGGTGAGGTCGCCGGTGCGCCTGCCCGCTCGGATGATCCCGTCGTACAGGGCCTCGAAGACCCGCACACCCGTCACCGGGACGAGGTCGCGCCCGGCCAGCGCCTCACCGGAACGGCTCCGCCAGGACAGCAGGGCGCCCAGGCCGATCGCCAGCGCGGACATGCCGAGGGCGGCGTTGAACCCGTGCCACAGCAGCAGGTGCGCGTCGGCCTCCTGGTGGGTGGCGTTCAGGGCCACCTCGTTGACCAGCGGATCCAGGGCCGGGACGGTCAGGCCGAGGAGCACGCCGCCCAGCGAGGCGAGGATCGCGGGGAGCCAGAAGCCGGAGCTCGCCTCGGTCGCGGTGCGCTCCCGGGCGTCGCCCCGTGGCTCGCCCCAGAAGGCCCCGTACACGAACCGGAACGAGTACGCGAAGGTGAACGCGGCCGCCGCGACCGCGACGGCACCGGCCACCGGGCCGAACCAGGCTGGGCCGGGCGCGTGCAGCAGCGACTCGAAGAGGTTCTCCTTGCTGATGAACCCGAGCAGCGGCGGAATGCCCGCCATGGACAGCGCGGACAGCGCGGCGACGGTCGCGGTCACCGGCATCCGCCGACGCAGACCGCCCAGCTGACGCAGGTCGCGGGTGCCGGTCTGGTGGTCGACCAGGCCGACCACCATGAACAGCGCGGACTTGAAGAGGGCGTGCGCCACCGTGTGCACGGCCGCCGCGACCAGGGCGGCGGGGGTGCCCACACCGATCACCGCCACCAGGAAGCCGAGCTGGCTCACGGTGGAGAAGGCGGCGAGCCTCTTGAGGTCGTGCTGTTGCAGGGCGAAGACCGCGCCGATCACCGCCGTGGTCAGACCCAGGGTGATGAGGAGGGTGTTCCACACCATCAGCTCACCGAAGGCGGGCGTGAACCGCATGGCCAGGTAGATACCGGCCTTGACCATCGCGGCCGCGTGCAGGTAGGCGCTGACCGGCGTGCTCGCCGCCATGGCGTCCGGCAGCCAGTAGTGGAACGGGAACTGCGCCGACTTCGTGAACACGGCGACGGCGACCAGCACGGCCACCAGCGACGCGAACCCGGTGTCCTGGGTCCAGGACGTGTCGGCCAGGATCGCGCTCAGCTGCGTGGTGCCGGTGCGCACGATGAGCAGCACGACCGCCGCGAGCAGTGCGAGACCGCCCATGGCGGTGAGGAGGAACGTGCGGATCGCCGGACGGCTGGCCGACACCCCGGACAGGCCGATCAGGTAGAACGACGCGATGGTGGTGAGCTCCCAGAACACGAAGAGCAGCACCACGTCGTCGGCCAGGACCAGACCCGTCATCGCCAGGGCGAAGAGGGACATCAGGAAGTAGAAGCCGAGACGGCGGCCGGGCGGGAAGTACCGGGTCGAGTACGCCATGATCAGCGCCCCGATACCGGTCACCAGCATGGTGAACAGCCAGCCGAGGCCGTCCATGCGCAGGTGGAACGAGACCCCGATCTGCGGCATCCAGGGCCGGGAGAACTCCAGGGGCACCCCGGAGCCCAGAACCTGCGGCGCCTGGGCGGCCACCAGCAGAGCCAGGCCGAGGAACACGGCGGAGACGGGCCAGCCCGCGTTACGGCCCAGCAGTCTGTCCAGTAAGGGTGTGATCGCGACGGTCAGCGCGAGCACGATCATCAGAAGCAGCAGCACCAAGCCACTGTCCTTTCACGGCGTTGAGCCGCGCGGTGGAGGCACGGCGGACCCGGGGGCGGGCCGGTGCGGTGCGCGCGGCGACACGGATGAGGAGCGGATTCGGGGCGCGTCGGCAGGGACGCGGTCAGCCGGGTCCCGGCGGGCAGGAACTGAGTTCGCCGTGCGCGTTGGTGCCCCACGAGGTGGTGTAGCCGTTGGTGCCGTGCGGGCGGGGGTTTCCGACCGGGAGCTTGTGGCGCTCACCGAAGCGGCTTCTGCGCAGCTCGCGCGCAGGCTTCACGCTGGTCGTGGTCATACGGCGTGCTCCGGACATGGGTCGTAGGGACGCCGACCAGTCTTCCCGGCACACCTGTGGCGCGAGTGGCGCCGCGCCCATGTTCGTCGATGGTGGATCATATGTCCAGTTCCGGCCATGTTTCACCGGGGGCAGAAGGTACCAACGGGCACGGGGCGCTCCGGCCAACATAGTGCCTGAACAGGTAACATGCCCGTGGTCGCTGGTTCGGTCGCTGAGGGTGACCGGCGGTTGGTCGAACTGGGGAAACGCGCGTAGAGTGCCGGTCAGGTGTGCCGGGAAGACTGGTCGGCGAAGCGCTGACCCCTACCCGAAACCAGGTGCGTCCATGTCGGAGACCACTCTTCACGGAGCTCGCGTCTACCGTTCCGAACTCGCTGAGCGGACCGTCCGAGGATGGTGCCGCGAGCGGCTCGACGAGTACCCGGACCTGGTCTTCCTCCCGGAGATCACCACGTCGATCGGCCCGACCCGCGCCTTTCGCATACCCGGCGGCCCCGGGACCCCGGTGGTGGTCCTCAGCGGCACCAACTTCAACAGCGCGCTCAGCGCCTCACCCGCCTCCGACATGACGGCGGAGCGGGACGTCTACCTCGTGGACCTGCCCGGGCAACCCGGGCTCAGCTGTGGGGTGCGCCCCCGGGGTCACCGCGCCGAGGCCTACGGCAGATGGTTGGACGAGCTGCTGCCCGAACTGGTGGACCGGCCCGCGGTGGTGCTCGGGCACTCCCTGGGCGCGGCGGTCGCGCTGGCCTCCAGCCCCCGCGAAATGGTCAGGGGTCTGGTGCTGGTGAACCCGGCCGGGCTGACCAGCGCCGCCACCCCGCCCGAGCTGATGCGGGTGACCCTGCCCTGGATGATCGGGCCGCGCGACGACAAGAGCACGCGGCTGCTCAACTTCATGAGCGGCCCCGACTTCCGCCACCCCGTCCACCCCTTCGCCTCGTGGATGACGATGGTCGGCAAGCACTGCCGGACCAGCCTGGCCCCGGGGCCGCTCCCCACGGAGTCGCTGCTGGCCTGGCAGGGGCACAACGTCACGGTGGCCACAGGTTCGGACGACGTTTTCTTCTCACCGGCCCGCCTGCACGGCCCGGCCCGCCGGTTCCTGGACACCGACCTGCACGTGCTGGACAAGGCGGGCCACCTGGCCCCCTACGAGTTCCCCGAGCAGGTCCGCGAACTGGTTCGACAGGCAGCCTGACCTGCGGGTCCGGGGTGGGCCACGCCCGCTCGGGGAAGACTCATCGCATGGGCCAACAGGACGACGTCGTCGCACTGGACGAGATCCGCCGGGGCACGGGCGCGCTCGTGGGAGGCAAGGCCGCCAACCTCGGCGCGATGGCGGCGGCCGGCGAGCGGGTGCCCGCCGGGTTCTGCGTCACGACCGCCGCGTACGCCTCGGGAACGGTGCCCGCCGAGCGGGTCGCCCGGGCCTACGCGGCCCTGGGCGGGGGCAGGGTCGCGGTGCGCTCCAGCGCGACCACCGAGGACCTGCCCGACGCCAGCTTCGCCGGACAACAGGACACCTACCTCGACGTCGAGGGCGCGGACGCCGTCGTGGACGCGGTCCGGCGCTGCTGGGACTCCCTCGACAACGAACGCGCCGTCTCCTACCGGCGGGCCAACGGCATCGACCGGGCGGGCGTGCGCATGGCGGTCGTGGTGCAGCGGATGGTCGACGCCGCCACCGCCGGGGTCATGTTCACCGCCGATCCGCTCACCGGGTCCCGGGCCCGGACCGTGGTCGACGCCGTTCGCGGATCGGGCGCAGCGGTCGTGGACGGCTCGGTCGAACCCGACCACTACGCGGTCGACGACGGACGCGCCCCCGACCTGTCCGAGGGCTGCCTCACCCGGGGGCAGGTCCTCGAACTGGCCGCGACCGGGCGACGCCTCCAGGCGCTCTTCGGATCCCCGCAGGACGTCGAGTGGTCCCACGACCGCGACGGCACCCTGTGGTTGCTCCAGTCCCGGCCCGTCACCGCCCTCTTCCCCCTGCCCCCGCAGGACCTGCCCGACCAGCCCCGCTTCTACATGGAGATCGGGCACATGCAGGGCATGCTCAGACCCTTCACCCCGCTCGGCCTGTCCATGCTCCAGCGGGTGTGGACCCGCTGGTGGTCGGGGAGAGGGTCCGCCACCGACGCCGCCGATCCCGATCCCCTGATGGTCGACGTCGGAAGCCGTCTGTACGTCGACCTGTCCGCCTTCCTGCGCAGCGCTCCGCTCCGTCGGAGACTGCCCGCGGGCATGGAGGTGTACGGACCACGGGTGCGAGCGGCGGTGGAGCACGTGCTCGGCGACCCGCGTTTCGCCCCCCGTCCCGGACTGCCGTTCTCCGCCTCCACGGCCCTGCGGATCGCCGCCGTCGCCCTTCCCTCCCTGGTCGGCGTCGGGTACGCGCTGGCCCGGCCCCGAGCGGCCCGGGCCCGCGCCCAGGCGGCCGTGGCCCGGCTGCGCGCGCTGCGCGGGCCGGGAGCGGAGGCGAGCCCGGCGCGACGGCTGGACTGGGTCACCGGAAGCGCCTTCGACGCCATGCTCGGCCGCGACCTGCGGGAGGTGATCGGTCCGGTCTTCGCCGGGATCGTCACCGCCACGGCTCCGGCGGCCCTGCTCCACGGAGTGGCCACCAAGGAGGAGACCGACACCGTGCTGGGCGGGCTGCCGCACAACGTCACCACGGAGATGGACCTGGACCTGTGGGGGATCGCCGAGCGCGCCCGCGCTCACGGGGACCTGTTCGCCAGCACGCCTTCGGAGGAGCTCGCCGCCCGGTACCTGCGCGGCGAGCTGCCGGACGTCGGAGTGGATGCCTTCCTGGACTCCTACGGACACCGGGCGGCGGGCGAGGTGGACATCGGCGTGCCCCGGTGGAGCGAGGACCCCGCCCCGGTGTTCGGATCGGTCGCCAACTACCTGCGCCTGGAGGACCCGGACCTGGCACCGGACCGCAGGTTCGAGCGGGCCGGTGCCGCCGCCGTGACCAGGCTCCCCCAGCTCCGGTNGAGCTCGGGTCCCGGGCCGTACGCGAACGCCCGGTGCGCGGCGCGGTCGCCGCCTTCCTCATGCGCCGCTCGCGCGAGCTCGGGGGATGCGGGAGTACGCGAAGTTCGCCTGGTTGGTGCCGTTCGCGGAGATGCGCCGCCAACTCCTCCTCGCGGGGGAGGACCTGGTCGCCCAGGGTCTGCTGGCCGGGGCCGACGACGTCTTCTTCCTGCGGGTGCACGAGATCCGCGCCGCCGCGCGCGAAGGCACCGACCAGCGGGGCCTGGTGGCCGAGCGCCGCCGCTTCCACCTGCGAGAACTGCGCAGGCGCTCGGTGCCGGGGACACTGTTGACCGACGGCACCGACGTGGAGGCCGCGCTGCCACCTCCGGCCGTGGCGCGGGGCGGCCTGCCCGGGGCGCCCGCCGCGCCGGGCAGGGCCGAGGGACGGGCTCGCGTCGTCCTCGACCCGGTCGGCGCCCGGATCGAACCCGGCGAGATCCTCGTGGCCCCCACGACCGACCCGGGCTGGACCCCGCTGTTCATGACCGCAGCCGGGCTGGTCTCGGAGACCGGTTCGCCGATCGCGCACGGTCCCACGGTGGCCCGCGAGTACGGGATACCCGCGGTGATCTGCGTACGGGACGCCACCACCAGAATCCGCACCGGTGACCTGCTGCGGGTCGACGGCACCGCCGGGACGGTGGACGTGGTCGACGAGCCCTGACCGGGTCAGGTCCTGTTCGGGTTGGTCGCCTTCCCGTCGAGCCAGAGTTCGGTGGAGGCGTCCCGGTGGCTGCCGGAGGCGCCCACGTGTTTGGCGTCGATGGTCGGCCCCTTCCTGATCACGTGCACCAGGGCCATCGCGTGGCCCCGGCCCAGGCCGTAGTCGGCGGCCAGCCACGCGATGATGGTGCCCGCCTTCACCGAGGGGTCGTCGTACCCCTTCTCCTTGGCGATGTCGACGAGGGCGCGCGGCACCAGCCCGGTCCGGTCCTCGATGGTGTCCAGGTAGGCCTGAAAGGACATGGGATCTCCTCTGGAGGGAAGTCAGGACCCCATGCTCACACCCGGGTGTGACATTCCGGCGGAAGGGCGGCGCCGGCGGAAGGGCGCCGCCCTTCCGCCGGACCGTCGGACCTCGGAGTCCTTCCTGCCGCGCAGGTGACGGTCCTCCACGTCGGAGATCCGGTGAGCGAAGGACACCGCGACGATCGAGAGCACCGCCGTGAAGCTCAGACGAGGGACAGTCGCGGCCGAGGATGGTCTGCTGGCGCAGTTCGTTTGCGCCCTCGTGGGAGGCCGAGTAGGCCAGCACCCGGTTCGCGCCGTCCTCGATGCTCACGATCCCGCCGGTCAGGGGCGCGACGGTCTGGGCGAGGGAGAACAGGTCCCTGTGCCGGTCCTCGGGGTCGAAGGAGTCCAGCGCGGTCTCCGGGCGAGGGCCGCGAACTAGGTGGCGGCCAGGGCGGGATCCACGGAGAGCACGGCGAGGTCGAGGTCGCGCAGCCCGTCGTCCGGGGTTCCGGGCACGGCGACGGCGCCCGCTCCGCCGCGCACGGCCCGCTCGGCGAGGGCGACGGCCTCGGCGCCACCGGTCGGGGCGACGATCAGGGAACCCGGGGGTACCGGGTCGTCGGGGTGGGCCACCACCACGGAGTGCGCCAGGGCGTCCAGCCCCCGGGGCGCCGAGACCAGCCCGTGGACCGGGCCCTCCAACGCCTCCATCAGGGACTTCACGGTCGGTCCTGGTCTGCTCACGATCATCACCTGTCGGGTCCGGGTGGGTTTCGGACCATTGTGCGCCTCCGCCGGACCCGCTCTGACCAGGCTCCGACCCGGGGCCGGTGGGCGCCCTACGCGTCCAGCAGCTGGGTGACCGCGTGCTCCCCGATGGCGCCCAGGAGCGGGTGTTCGGGAGCGCTGGCGCACAGCAGGGTCGAGTACAGGAGCGCCCAGGCGCGGGCCCGGTCCCAGGTGTGGGCGTCGACTCCGCTGAGGTGGTCCAGGTCGGCGCGCAGGCGCGCGCGGTCCCCGGGGCCGAAGGCCAGCCAGGCGACGGCGAGGTCGGAGGCGGGGTCACCGGAGGTGAGGTCGCCGAAGTCCAGGACCGCGACGAGGTCGAGGCGCCCCTCGGCGCGGGTGTGTTCGGCCGAGCCGACCAGGAGGTTGGCGGGGTGCGGGTCGCCGTGCAGCCAGAGCGCCGGACCGTTCCACTCGGGAGTCGGGAGCAGCTCCTCCCACAGGGCGAGCAGCTTCGGGGCGCGCGGGTCGGCACTGGCGGCCAGGCGTTCGCGCGCCCTGGAGTCGCGCTCACGCAGGGGCACGCCGCGGACCGGGTTGTGCGGGGCGTCGCCGGGTGCGGGCACGTGCAGCCGTGACAGGAAGAGAGCGAGGGGTCCGACCAGGTCGGAGCGCTCGCCCACCGGGATCTCGGCGAGGGTGCGGCCCTCGAACCACGGGTTGACCGACCAGTGCCAGGGGTAGCCGTGGCCGGGGCGGCCCACCCGCAGTGGAACCGGGACGGGGACCCCCGCGCGCTCGGCGATCCGGGGCAGCCACCGCTGCTCGTTCACCACGAGCCGGGCCGCCGCCTCCCGCCTGGGCATGCGCGCGCACAGGCTCTCCCCCAAGGTGAACAGGGAGTTGTCCCAGCCGTGGGAGACGGCGGTGACGGGCAGTTCCGCGAGGTCGGGGTGCTGTTCCCGCAGGAGTTCGCGGACGAGGTCGGGGGTGACGGTCACTTCGGCCGGAGGGGTGCTCACCTCCCCAGTATCGGACACGGTTCAGTAGTAGACCGCGAGCGGACCGTTGGGTCCCTCGATGACGGTCACCGGGGTGTCGAACACCTTCGTGAGGACCTCGTCGGTCATGATCCGCTCCGGCGGGCCGAACTCCACGACCGTGCCGTCCTTGACCGCGCAGATGTGGTCCGCGTAGTGGCCCGCGAAGTTGATGTCGTGCAGCACGATCACGATCGTCCGGTCGAGCTCGGCCGCGGCACGGCGCAGGTGCTTCATCATCTGCACCGAATGGCGCATGTCCAGGTTGTTCAGCGGCTCGTCGAGCAGCACGTACTCGGTGTCCTGGCACAGCACCATCGCCACGTAGGCGCGCTGGCGCTGGCCCCCCGACAGCTGGTCGAGGTAACGGTGCTCCAGGTCGGTGAGGTCCAGGAAGTCGATCGAGCGGCTGACGAACTCCTCGTCGGCGGCCGTGAGGCGCCCCCTGGAGTGGGGGAAGCGGCCGAACGCGACGAGCTGGCGCACCGTCAGCCGGGTGACGAAGTGGTTCTCCTGGCGCAGCACCGACACGACCTTGGCCAGGTCCTTGGAGGGCGTCCTCGTCACGTCGTACCCGGCGACCTCGATGGTGCCCGCGTCGAGGCCGAGCAGGCGCCCCACCATGGTCAGCAGGGTCGACTTCCCGGCGCCGTTCGGGCCCACCAGGGCGGTCACGCCGCCCCGGGGGATCTCCAGGTCCACGGGGCCGATCGTGACCTCGCCGCCGTAGTCCTTGCGCACACCTTCGAGGGTGATCACAGTCGGCCCTTTCTGAGGATGACGAACAGGAACACCAGGCCGCCGACGAACTCGATGATGATCGAGACCACCCCGTTGGCGTAGAAGATGTTCCGCATGACGAAGTAGGCGCCACTGAGCACGACGAAGCAGGTCAGCGCGGCGACAGGGAACACGTACCGGTGGTCGTACGTGTCGGCGAACTGGTAGGCCAGGGTCGCGACGAGGAAGCCGAGGAAGGTCATCGGCCCCACGAGGGCGGTGGAGACCGCCATGAGCACCGACACCAGGAAGAGCACCCGCATGGTCTCGCGCCGGTGGTTCAGGCCGAGCCCGGTGCTCGCGTCCCGGCCCAGCGCCACGATGTTCAGGCGTCGCGAACTCAGCACCAGCAGGGTCGCGGCCACCAGGCACAGCGGGATCGCGACCGGCAGGTACGAGGCGTCGGCGTTGGAGACGTTGCCGAACAGCCGCGCGGCCAGCACATCGAACTCGCTGGGGGTGAGCAGGCGCTGCATGAAGGTGGAGACCGACGCCAGGCCGCCGCCGATGATGATGCCGATCAGCAGCATCACCTGGAGGTTGCCGTACCGGCCGGACAGCAGCCAGCCGTACAGCAGCATCGCGAAGCCGACCATCAGCGCGATCTGGAGCACGAACTGCGGCAGGCCCTTGACGGCGAGGACGCCCGCGACGCCGAGGAAGTACACGGCCGAGGTCTGGACCGCGACGTACAGCGCCTCGAACCCCATGATCGACGGGGTGATGATCCGGTTGTTGGTCACGGTCTGGAAGCTCACCGTGGCGATGGCCTGGCAGATCGCCACCACGGCCATGACCACCACGTTGGTGGCGCGCATCTCGGCGATGCGCCAGAACCCGTCCGAGCCGACCGGCATCGGGTTGTCCCAGGCCAGCAGGCCGAAGGTGAAGCCGACGGCGAGGACCACGAGGACGGAGACGATGATCCGGTAGCGGAGGCGGGCGCGCGGTGTGGGCAGGGTCCGGGAGGTGCGCTCCCGGAGAACGGTCGACTCAGCCACGGCGACGCTGCCTCAACAGGAGAAGGATGAACACGAAGGCGCCGACGACCCCGAGGATGAGGGACACGGGCACCTCGAAGGGCATGATGATGGTCCGACCGACCAGGTCGCACACCGTGACGATGCCGATCCCGAGCAGGCACACCCACGGCAGGTTCCCCCGCAGGTCGTCGCCCCGGAACATCGAGACGACGTTGGGGACGATGAGCCCGAGGAACGGCAGGTTCCCCACCACCACGGTCACCACGCCGGTCGCCACCGCGATGAGGGTGGTTCCCAGCAGGATGACCCGGTTGTAGTTCAGGCCGACGTTGGTGGAGATCTCCTCGCCCAGACCGGCGACGGTGAAGCGGTCGGCGACGACGAACACCGCGACGGCCACGACGGCCACGATCCACAAGGGCTCGTACTGACCGCGCAGAACCGACGTGAAACTGCCCGCGAACCACACGCCCAGGTTCTGGAGCATGTCGGTCCGGAGCGCGACGAAGGTCGACACCGAGCTGACGACGGCTCCGAGCATGATGCCCACGATCGGGACGATCAGGGACGAGCGCAGGGTGACGCGGCGCAGGAACAGGAAGAACACCATCGTGCCGACGAACGCCGCCAGCACGGCCCCGGCCATGCGGGTGCCGATGCTCGCGCCCGGCATCAGGATCATCACGGTGAGCAGGCCCAGACCGGCCCACTCGGTGGTGCCGGTGGTGGTCGGCTCCACGAAGCGGTTCTGGGTCAGCAGCTGCATGACCAGACCGGACATGGCCATGGCGGCGCCCGCGAGGACGAGGCCGACGGTGCGCGGGATCCGGGTGATCGCGAACATCTCGCCGCCGTCGTCGGCGCCTCGGACGTCGTACACACCGGTGGCCAGGGACAGCGCGAGGAGGGCGCCCACGACGGCGACGCCGACGAGCAGCTTCCAGTCGAACAGCCGCCCCTTGTTCCGTGCGCGCGACGGGGCCGGGGTCGCGGGAGTCACGCCCGGTCACCCCCGGTGCGACGGTGCCTCACACGGGGGCACGCGCCGACACTCGCGTCGGCGCGTGCCCCGGGGTCGAGCGGGATCAAGCCCTGGCCTCCAGCGCGTCGGCGAACGCGTCGAAGAACTCGGTGTAGGTCTGGATGCCCTCGTTGGTGTAGGTGTCCACGGGCATGTGGATGATCTGCTCGTCCTTGACGGCGGTCACTCCGGAGAGCGCCTCGGAGCTGGAGAGGATGTTCTCGGCGGTCTCGTAACCGGCCTCGTCGGCGGCGACGGCGGCGTCGCGGTCCATCACGAGGATCCAGTCGGGGTTCGAGTCGGCGACGGCCTCGACGGAGATGTCGTCGCCCTGGTGGTCGTCGCTGGCGCCGTCGACCTCGAGGGCCGGGGTGAGGCCGAGGATGTCGAAGGCCGGACCGAGGGTGCGGCCGACGCCGGGCGCCAGGTAGCCGATCTCGCCGCCGGAGGTGGTGACGGCCATGACGGTGTCGTCCTCGTCGTAGGCGTCCTGGACCCGCTCGATGGCGGCGTCGAGGTCGTCGACGAGCTGGGCGGCCTCGTCCTGCTTGTCGAAGACCTCGCCGAGCACGGTGACCTGGCGCCTGAGCTCGGCGTCGAAGGGCTCGTCCTCGCGCGGGTCGAGGTCCAGGACGGCGGCGTCGGGGACCAGCGAGGTGATGTCGTCCTGGTACTGGGTGAACCGCTGGCCGTTGACGACGAGGTCCGGCTCGGCGGCGACGATCGCCTCGAGGTCGGGCTCGTTGTGCGTGCCGATGTCGATGATGGAGTCGTCCCGCGTGTAGCCGATGGTGTCGGGCATGAGCGACACGGCGGCGGCGGACAGCTCCACGTCCCAGTCGGAGAGGGTCTCGAAGGTCCGGTTGTCGAGGGCGACCACGGACGCGGCGGGGGAGTTCACTGTCTGGGTGCCGTTGTTGTCCTCGATCTCGACCGTGGCGCCCCCGGCGGCGGAGGAGTCGTCGGCGTCCTGGGTCCCCGCGGAGCAACCCGCGATGACCAGCGAGGACGCCAGGATGAGCGAGAGTGCCGTGACGGGGCGGCCGGGGGACTTCATGGTGGTTCTCCTCCAGGGTTAGGAATGAAGGAGAGCCTAACCTAACCTCTGTCGGATATGTGTGCGGGTGTCCCCTTTGAGAGTTTGACCTCAGTGTGACGTGCCCTTGACCTGCGGTTTCCTGCGGGGCCACCCCGCGAGGGGGCGGCGCCCTCCATGCTCAGTGCTGCCCGCGCTCCCGCGCCCGCGCCGACTCGGTGTGCGAGCCCGGCTCGCGCTCGGGCAGCGGCACGGCGCCCAGGATCTCCTTGGGCTCGTTGTACTCGGCGTCCGGCATGGACCTCAGGGCGCTCACCATCTCCTCGTCGGCGCCCGCGTCCAGGGCCGCCGCGACCGCCTCGTCCCGGGTCACGGGAAACCCGAGCCCGTCCAGGACCCTCCGGAGTCCGTCGAGACCGCGTTCGACACCCATTGTTCGTCCCCCCGAGACCGCCGCGCCTCCGCCTCGGAGGAGCGGCCACTCCGACCTGCTCGGACACCTGTGGGGCTACCCGGCGGCGCGGGGCCCCAACCGTGGGCCCGGTCGGGCGTCCTCCCCTGAGCTCGGCGGACACCGTCATCGGGGAGGCTCCGGCGGTCCGCTAGCGGCGCGAGGCGGCCCGGAGCAGGCGGAGCTGGCCCACCTCGGACACGTTCTTCATCAGCTCGCTGTTGACCCACGCGGCGGTGTGCGCGTTGGTCTTGCCGTCCGCTCCCTGCCAGGGGAAGGAGGCGGGCCGGTCCAGGTCCATCTCGGACAGCGCCTCGACCCAGTCCAGGCCCATGCCGCGCAGCCAGTCCGCTGCCCCCTCCTCGCCCGGCCACCGGATCTCGGCGCGGTCCTGCGGGGTGCGCCCCAGGGTGTGGTCGAGGGTGACCGTCCACCACCAGCCGATGTGCCAGGTCAGCCAGGCGATGGTGGGTACCGGTACGGGGTCGGGCTCGCTGTCGGCCCAGTCGGGGGTCCACACGCCGCCGGGGCCACGGCGCAGCGTCCAGCAGAGTTCGGCGGGCTCCCAGAGGAAGTCCTCGGGTTCGAGGCGCTCCAGGTGGTACTCGAAGAGCGCCCAGGTCAGGTCGTACTGGTCGCGCAGAAGGTCGCGGCGATAGTCAGGCATGCGCCCAACCTGTCACACCCGTCACCGGGGACACACTCCTTTTCCCCTCGGTGGCGCGCACAGGGCCCGGGAGGACGGTGTCTCCCGTCCTCCCGGGCCCCTCGCGGTCTGACCGCCTGCACCCGGTCAGCTCCGCCCGTGGCGGTCTACAGCAGGAACAGGCTGATCACCCAGATGGTGACGAACGCGGCGACACCCTCGATGGCGGTGGCCAGGGTGAGCGTCCGGTACGCGGTCGCGACCGGGATGCGGCTCAGCTGCGAGACGACCCAGAAGTAGGAGTCGTTGGCGTGCGAGACGACCATCGCGCCGGCACCGATCGCCAGCACCGAGAGGACCATGCCCTCCGTCGAGTCCAGGCCCAGCGAACCGAGCATGGGGGCGAGCATCGCGGAGGTGCTCACGATCGCCACCGTCGAGGAACCCTGCGCGGTCTTGAGCGCCGCCGCGATCAGGAACGGCACCGCGAGGCCGAGACCCAGGTTGCTCAGGTTCTCCGACAGGAACTCGGTCAGCGGGGACGCGGCCAGCACGCCACCGAAGGCGGCACCCGCACCCGTGATGAGCAGGATCGGACCGGCGAGGCGGACCGAGTCGTGGATCTGCTCGTTGAACCGTGCGAGCTTGCCGTGGCCGCGCAGCAGCAGCACGGAGGAGAGCAGGCCGAGGGCGAGCGCGATGACCGGCGTGCCGATGAACGCGATGACCTCGAACAGCGTCCCGTCGCCGATGGGCTGCGACGGCAGCTTCACGACCGAGCCGACGCAGATGAGCACCAGCGGGAGCAGGATCGGGAAGGAGGCCAGGAAGCCGTTGGGCAGGCGGCCGTAGCTCGCGCGCAGCTCCTCGTAGGACTGCCCGGAGATGTCGGTCTCGGTCTCGGCGGGCAGCGGCGTGAACTCCTTGCGGGAGTGCAGGCTCGCGAAGATCAGGCCGGCGATGGCGGCCACGGCGGCGACCGGCAGACCGATGGCGATGATCATGCCGAGGTTGTTGGTGACACCGAGGTTCTCGGCGGCGGCCAGCGGGCCCGGGGTCGGCGGGACCAGGGTGTGCGTGGCGTACAGACCGGTCATCAGCGCGATCGAGGTGGCCAGGGCGGACACCCCGGTACGCACGGTGATGGCCTTGCGCAGCGAGTTCAGGATGACGTACCCGGAGTCACAGAACACCGGGATGGAGACGATGTAGCCGATGAGGGACATCGTCAGGTTCGGGAACCGGGTGCCGAGGATCCTGATCAGGCCCTCGGCCATCGCGATCGCGGCGCCGGAGCGCTCCAGGATCACGCCGATCATCGTGCCGAAGAGGATGACCAGACCGATGTTGCCGAGGGTGCCACCGAACGACTCGGTGATGGTCGGAACGATCTCGGCCAGCGGCAGCTGGTACATGAAGGCACCCAGGACGGCGGCGCCCATGAGTGCGAGGAAGGGGCTGATCTTCCACCGGGCGGTGGCGAGCACGATGCCCACCACGAGCACGATGAGGATGGCGAGGTTGATCACGGAAGTCGTTCCTTAGGGCTGGCCGGCGCCGGGTCGGTCCGGCCTGGATGGTGAGGGAGGATCCGACAGCAGTTGAACGCTGTCCAGGTGATGGCGGAGACGGCCTCGTCCCGCAACTCGTCCAGGGTCCGGGGGCCCTGGGCGATGGAGAACGCCGCCGTGATCCCGGAGCGGCGGAGCTCGTCGGGGCCGACGGACACACTTCCGGCGATCACCACGACGGGCACGTTTTCGGGGGTGAGGCGGCGGACCGCGTCGACGACCTTCCCACCCAGGGACTGGCTGTCGAAGCGGCCCTCGCCGGTGAGCACGAGGTCGGCGCGGGAGAGCAGCTCCTCGGCGCCCAGGACCTCGGCGACCATCCGTGAACCTGGCAGGACCTCGGCCCCGAGCAGGGCCGTGAGCGTGACGGGCATGCCGCCCGCCGCGCCCATGCCGGGCACGTCGCGCAGGTCGGCGCCGGTGCTCTTGTCGAGGACGTCGGCCAGCCGGTCCAGGCCCGCGTCGAGGACGCGCACGTCCTCGGGGTCGGCGCCCTTCTGCGGGCCGAAGACGGCGGCGGCGCCCCGAGGGCCGACCAGCGGGTTGGTGACGTCGCACGCCACCCGCCAGCGGACGGAACGGGCGCGCGGGTCCAGGTGGTCCAGGTCGAGGGAGGCGAGGTCCCCGAGGCGGCCGCCCCCGTCGGGGAGTTCTGAGCCGTCCTCGGCGAGGAAGCGCACTCCGAGCGCGCTGAGCATGCCGGTGCCGCCGTCAGTGGAGGCCGAACCGCCGATGCACAGCAGGATCTCCGCCACGCCCCGGTCCAGGAGCTCGGTGACCAGGCGTCCGACCCCGCGGCTGCTGGCGGTGCGCGCCTGGAGTGGGACGTCGGCGACGCCGGGCAGACCGTTGGCCTCGGCGGCCTCGATGACGCCCGTGGCGCCGTCCGGCGAGATACCGAAGCGGGCCCGGGTGGGGCGGCCGAGGGCGTCGGTGGTGTCCACCGTGAGGGGTTCGGTGCCCCAGGCGCCGAGCAGGGCGTCGAGGGTTCCCTCGCCGCCGTCGGCGAAGGGCAGGGTGTCGACGGACACGGGCAGGCCGCGGTCGGCGTAGGCGTCGCGGGCCCCGTGGGCCATGGCCTCGGCGACCTCGACGGCGGAGGCGCTCCCCTTGAAGGAGTCGGGGATCACCACGACCCGGACGGTGGGGGGCGCGTCAACGCTCTCGTCATGCGCATGCAACTCGGTGGACATGAGCGAGATCATAGAATTCGGTTCGGTGCATTACGACGGTGTAGCGCCCAGTCTTCCTGCGGCTTTATCCCGGAACTATGGGCGAAACGCCCAGTGCCGCCTCCGCGTACAGGCACATGTGCACTGTGGTGAGGTCCTCCGGCCTCCGGACGTCGAGGCCGGTCGCCTCCCGGACCCGGTCCACGCGCTGGAGCAGTGTGTTCCGGTGCACGAAGACGGAGTCGGCGGCCTCGCGCATGGACACGGACGAGGCCATCGCGGCGACGGTCCGGCGCTGCGCCGCGCTGATGGGCGCCGTCCGGGCGGTCATGCGGGTGAGGGTCCGCCGGGACAGGTGGGCCACGGACACGGCGATCTCCCGCGACCACGGGCCGGGGCGTTCGATGCTGGGGATCAGTCCCGCGTACCGGCACAGCGCGCGCGACTCCTCGGCGTGTGCCATCAGCGTGTCCACGTCGTCGGTGGGCGGTGTGCGCGTGTGGCGGCTGTCCGTGGGCAGCCCCAGGGAGTCGGCGGCCGGGAGTCGGCCGGTGCCGATGATCCAGAGCGCCCCGTGCAGGACGGCCGCCCTGCGTCCGCTGTTGGCGTTCACCTTGGCGGCGGCGGCCTCCGCCAGCTGCGGGGGAGCGACCCCGCCACCCGGCCGCGGCGAGGCGGACGCCCACAGGGCCAGCGACCACGGCGCCGGGAGCCCGGAGGCGGTCAGTCGCGCCCGGGCGTCGTCCGAGCGCGTCGTGCCCGAGCTCAGCGCCGCCACGAGGTCGCGGCCCTCGGTGTGCCGCCTGCTCACCGCGTCCTGCTCGTACTCCTGGGCGATGAGCAGCTGGACGGTGAGCGCGACCACCCGGGCCAGGTCCTCGACCTCCCGGGGGTTGCCGGTGACCCCGACGACCCCGCGCAGCTCGCCGTCGATCACCAGCGGTTCGTTGGCGCCGGGGCGGTCGGAGGTCCCCGGCTCGGGGACCGTCACCAGCACGCTGCGCCGCTCGGCGATGACCCGCTGGGCCCCGTGGTGGAGACTGCCGACCCGTGAGGGGTCCATACACGCGATGATCGTGCCGTGCTCGTCCATCACGTTGATGTTGTGGCTGATGGTCGGTGCGATGAGGTCGACCACCCGTTGCGCGAGTTCGCTGCTCAGCGGCGCCCGCCGACGGTCTTCGGTCATGCCTGCCACCCTAACGGCGCGGGTCCCGAACGGCCCCGACCGGACCGGCCCCACCGCGTGCGGGACGTCCCCCCGGCCGGGAGAGAGCAGGTGTCCCGTGCCCGCAGAACCCCTGTCCCCGCGACTGTCCCGCTGGGTGCGCTGGGCGCGTCCGCCCTGGGAATCGTCGGGTTCGTGGCGGGCGCCGTCGCGGTGTTCGTCAGCGACAACGGGCTGGGGACGGTGGCCCTGCTGGTCGTCGGCGCGGTGCTCATGCTCTTCCCCTTCTTCGAACACCGGATCCGGGGAGGGAGGCCTTCGACGGCGCGTCGAGCGCGTTCGAGCAGAACCACAGCATGGGCGTCATGACCGAGATGGCTTCCGACCCCACCCCGGAGGAGCGCGAGGAGGTCAGGCGGCTGGTGCTGTGGCACCGGGCCGAGACCTTCGGCCCCTCGTCCCAGCGGTGGGCGGTGTCCGAGCGGCTCCTCGCCGCCCTCACCGACTCCGCCGACTCCGCCGACACCGCCGACACCGCCGTCGTCAGGGGGAGCTGACCGGCCGAGGAGGGACCTCCTCGGACCTGATTCGCGAAGTCGTGCGGGGTTCCCGGTGAGAGTGGGCATGATGCCGACATGGATCGAGTCCTGCCCCCGACATGGCGTCCCTCCAGCGAAGCCGAACTCGAGGCGGCCCTGAACGAGGGCGCGTTCACCGAGACCCCCAAACGCGAGGCCAAACAGCAGCTGCGCGGTTCCAAGGACCAGGCCAAGGACATGGCGTCCTTCGCGATCGACGGCGGGCTGATCGTGGTCGGCGTGCGGGAGGTCAAGGCCGAGGGACGGTTCGAGCTGGCCCCGGTCGAGTGGGTCGACCAGATCCTGGAGACCCCGGCCCGGATCGCCGCCTCCTCCTGCGACCCGCCGCTCCAGGTGTCGGTGGAGTGGCTGGGGGGGGGGGGGGCCNGAGTGGCTGGAGAGCGAGCTGCCCGGCCACGGGTACCTGCTCATCGAGGTACCCGCCTCCCCGCTCGCCCCGCACATGGCGGGCGGCGCGTACTACGGGCGCGGCGACCGGGAGAAGCGGCGCCTGCCCGACACCGAGGTGGAACGGCTCATCCGGGCCAGGGACACCTCGCTGGACGTGGTGCGCACCGCGCTGCGCGAACAGGTGGAGAAGGACCCGTTCCCGGAGGGCGCGTTGGCGCACCTGCACGTGGTCGCGCTGCCCTCACGGCGCATCCCCGGCATGTTCAAGGCCTGGACCGCCGCCGAGGACGCCCGGCCGCTGCTGTTCGACCTGGTGCGCGACGGGGTCTCGCGGCGGACCCGGGAGCGGGCCGGTACGGCCGCGCGGGTGTCACCGGTCTTCGGGGAGCTCGTCTCGGGCTTTCGCACCGCGGGCGGCGTGGGGATCGCGAGCCAGCTGTCCACGTCGTCGGTGGTGGTGCTGGAGGAACGGGACCTGCGCTTCGTCGTCCGTGAACGCGGCGAGGTGTCCCTGTACTGCGGGCGGGCGGCGGACCGGCTGGAGGGCCGGTACCTGTTCTTCGACGGCACCCTGGCCTTCCGGGTCCGGGCCTTCCTGGACCTGGTCGCGAGCCTGTCCGAGGACGCCGGATACGGGGGCAGCTGGGACGTGGGAGTGGCGGTCACCAACACCCACGGGGTGTCCTCGTGGAACGGGGAGCGCGGCTCCTCACCGGGCTCGGAGTACGACGCCGAGCGCTACGAGCAGGTCACCCGGGTGCCGCAGTTGGAACTGGAGAAGCCCGGCAGCGCCACCGACCGGCTGGTCGGGGAGCTGCTCCGCTCCCTGGGCAACGCCTCGGCGCACACGGACCTCCTCACCGACCCGGAGTGAGCCCGGGGCGGACCGGGGCCGCGCCGTGTCACCTCCCACCCATGACATTCGTGGCGTCAACTCATGACACTCCGTCACTGTCGGTCATCCGGAAAACGGTGAATCCTGAGTGTGGACGAGCTGGTCGGGACCGAACCCCCGGGGCCCACGCCCCCCGGTAACCGGCCTTCCGGACACCAACGAGAGGAACCACATGGCACCGCTCGCCACCGACCCCACCGTCGAGACCACCTCCGGCACCGCCGGGGCGAACACCCCCACCGAACCGCCCGTCGACATCAAGCAGGAGATGCTGAACGGGATCGGCGGCCCGATTGGGATGCTGTACTCCGTCCTGCCGGTCGTGGTCTTCGCGCTGGCTGTCCCCTTCGTCTCCCTGACGGCCGCGATCGGGGGCGCGGTCGCCGTCGCCGTGGCGCTGGCCGTGTTCCGGATGTGGCGCGGCGAGAAGCTGATGGCCGCGCTGGGCGGGGTCTTCGGCATCGCCGCGGCCGGGGGTGTGGCCGCCGCGACCGGATCGGCCAACGACTTCTTCCTGATCGGCATCTGGGCGTCCCTGGCCGGGGCGGTCGTCCTGTTCGTCTCGCTGGTCCTCCGCCGACCGCTGACCGGGGTCATCTGGAACGCCGTCCACGGGGGCGCCAACGCCTGGCGCGAGGACCGGCCCACGCTGCTCGTGCACGACCTCGCCACCCTCGGGCTGACGCTCATGTTCGCCGGCCGGTTCGCCGTGCGGCAGTGGCTCTACGTCGCCGACTCCACGACCGGGCTCGCGATCGCCGACACGGTGACGGGCTTCCCGCTGACGGCGCTGGCCGCCGTCGCGGTCGTGTGGGCGTTCCGCCGCTCCACCCGGCGGATGCGCCCCGCCACCGACGACGCCGGGGCACGGGCCTGACCGGACGCGCCCGCGGTCAGAGTTCCGAGAGGGGCAGGGCGCGGGTGGCGGTGATGGTGGGCAGCGCCCCCGGCGCGGCCCGCCGGACCTGTCCGTGTACGGCGAGCAGCTCCGACCCGAACACCGCGCTGGCGGAGCGCCGCTGGGCCTCGGAGAACAGGACCACCTCGATGACCCCGCTGCGGTCCTCGATGCTGGTGAAGACCACGCGCCTGCCCGAGCGGGTGGGCGGGGTCTGGGTGCAGACCCGCACCCCCGCCACCAGGACCCGCGCGCCGTCCGGGAAGCGGTGCAGGTCCTGGGCCAGGACCAGGTTCCTGGTGGAGGCCAGCCTGGCGAAGTGCTCCGCGTACTCGTCCAGCCGGTGCCCGGAGAGCTCGTAGCCGAGGGACCGCACCTCCTCGGCGACGCGTTCGGCGTGGGACATCGGGGCGGCCACCCCGGCGGGCACCGTCTCGGGCGTCTCGTCCAGGGAGAGCTGTCCGGGGGAGTCCGCGCGCCGGTGGTGCGCCTGGGTCAGGGAGTGCGCGTGCACGAGGACGTCGCGCCGGTCCGGGGCCCCGGGGGCGCCGGTGACGCCGGCGAGGGCGTCCAGCCCCCCGGCCAGGACGAGGTTGTCCAACGCCTCGCGGGACAGCGGCCCCCGCGCGAGCAGGTCCCGCAGCCCGGTGAAGGGACGCCGGGCCAGCAGGCGGTCGAGTTCGGCCTCGGTGAGGGCGCCCAGGTCGGCCAGGGCCGGGCGCAGGCCCCAGCGCCCCTCCCCGTCCCGCTCCACGCCCCAGTGCCGCTGGGAGGCGTTCAGGTCCAGGCCGAGCACCCGCACCCCCATGCGGCGGGCGTCGTTGAGGAGCACCCGGCGCGGGTACATGCCGGGGTCGTGGGTCATCACCCCGGCGAAGAACGCGGCGGGGAAGTGCCGTTTGAGCCACGCGCTCTGGTACGTGGGCAGGGCGAACGCGGCCGCGTGGGCCTTGCAGAAACCGAAGTTGCCGAACGCGGCCACCAGCCGCCAGGTCTCCTCGACGGTCCGGGCGTCGTGCCCGCGCTCGGACATGAGGGAACGCACCTGCGTCTCCACCTCACGGCGCCCCTCCTCGGTGCCCAGGGCGCGCCGCATGGCCTCGGCGCGGTCCAGCCCGCACCCGGTCATGGTGTCGATGGCGTGCAGGAGCTGTTCGTGGAAGAGCAGGGCCCCACCGGTCTCGGCCAGCACCGGTGCGAGGTCGGGGTGGGGCAGCCGGGGCGTCTCGACACCCTCCCTGGCCCCGAGGTAGGCCGAGACCATGTCGGTGCCCATGGGTCCGGGCCGGAACAGGGAGATGTCGGCGATCAGGTCGGGGACCCCGTCCGGGCGCAGCCGGGACACCAGCTCCCTCTGCCCCGGGGACTCGATCTGGAAGCAGCCCAGGGTGTTCGAGGCCGCGACCATGTGCGCGGTGGCGGGGTCACCGTCCGGCAGGGCCTCCAGGTCCGGTGGCCGCCCCGAGGTGCGGTCGATCTCGTCCAGGGTGTGCGCCAGGGCCGACTGCATCCGCACCCCGAGGACGTCGAGTTTGAGCAGCCCGAGGTGTTCCACGTCCTCCTTGTCCGCCTGGACCATCGGGTACCCGGCGCCGGAGGGCTGGGTGGGGACCCGGTCGCCCATGGCGTGGTCCGAGAGCACCAGCCCGCACGGGTGCATCGCCACGTGCCGGGGCAGGCCCGACAGCCGCTCCGCGAGCGAGAAGAGCCTGCGCACGTGTTCGCTGTCCAGGCCGTCCAGGTTCCGCAGCTCCGGGAGTTCGCGCGCGGTCTCGCTGATGCGGGAGGCCCGTACCCGGGGGAAGACCGAGGCGATGCGGTCCACCTCCACCGAGGGCAGCGACAGCGCGGCCCCGGCGTCCCGCAGGGCGCTGCGGGCACGGTAGGTCTCCATCATGGCCACCGTCGCGCTGGCCCCGGGGTGGGAGGCGATGACCGCGTCGTAGGCCTCCAACCGCCGGTCGGACTCCACGTCCAGGTCGATGTCGGGCAGGCCGGGGCGGCTCGGGGTGCAGAACCGTTCGAACAGCAGACCGTGCTCCAGGGGGTTGATCGCGGAGATGCCCAGCAGGTGCACGACGAGGCTGCCCACGGCCGAACCCCGGGCGGAGCAGCGGATCCGCTTGTCCCGGATGGCCTGGGCGGCGTCGGCCACGGTCAGGAAGTAGCTCTCCAGCCCCAGGCGGGCGATGACCTCCAGTTCGTACCGGACCCGTTCGTCCACGAGGCGGTCCCCCTCCAACCCCAGTAGGGCGGCGCCCCCGGTGACACGGCCGCGCAGGTCGGCGGTGGCCTCGGGGCGGTCGGGCAGGTGCAGACGGCCCCATCCCAGGTCGGCGACGGGGTCCAGCGCGCAGGAACTGCCCAGGGCGAGGGTGTGCGAGATCAGGCGCCGGGCGCGCGTGCGGTCACCGCCGCACACACCCACGGCGACCTGGAACATCTCCTCGCCGGTGGCCAGGTGGGCGCGCTCGGTGCGCGGCGCGGGGCGGTAGCCGCCGGGGGCGTGCTGGCGGATGCGGTCCAGGGCGAGGGCCACCCCCGCGGCGTCGGGGGAGGGGTAGCGCACGGCGTTGGTCAGCACCGCCAGGAGGTGTTCCTCGTCGGCCAGGCGCACCATGTCCCGTGCGGTGCGGCGCTGACCGGAGGCGCCGTGGTCGTGCGGGGCCAGGGCGATCTCCACACCGACCCTCCGCCAGGCGGTCAGCAGGGCACGGGCGTGCAGGGGCCGGTCCTGGGCCACGGCGCGGCCCACGTCGGAGTCGGGCCCCAACAGGAGCACCAGGCCCTCGTGGTGGGCGGCCAGCTGCTCGGGGAGCACCGCCACGGGCGCGGGGGCGCGGTGGACGGCGGTGACCAGACGGCACAGGCTCGCCCAGCCCCGCGCTCCCCGGGCCAGCAGCACGACCCGGCCGCCCTCGGGGGAGGCGAGGGCGAGGTCGACACCCAGGGCGGGGCGCACTCCGGCCTGTTCGCAGGTCCTGATGTGCTCGGCGACACCGAAGAGCCCGTCCCGGTCGGTGAGGGCCACCACCGGTTGGCCGTCGAGCGCGGCACGTTCGACCAGCGCGGCGGGAGGGGCGGTGCCGTGCCGGAAGGAGAACGACGAGGCGGCGCGCAGGTGCGTGAACACCGGTCCTCCCCTCTCTGCGTGTGCTCACAGTCAGAGGGGAAGGCACTGCGATCGAATGCGTGTTCGATAACTGTAGCCTGAACTGGACCAACGACAAGTCAAGAGACTCCTGGGGCGGGGGGTGGCAGGATGTCCGCGAGGGCGGAACCGCCCCGCACCACGTGACCGGGAGGTCCTGAACATGGCCAGCAAGTTCACCGAGCTCGCGTTCGACTGCGCCGATCCGCACGCGCTCGCCCGGTTCTGGTGCGCGGTCCTCGACTACGAGGTGAAGGCCGAGGAGCAGGAGGAGGGGTTCGTCGCGATCGGTCCCCCCGGTGACGCGGGGGCGGGTCCGGTGCCCCCGATGCTGACGTTCGCGCTCGTGCCCGAGGGCAAGACCGTCAAGAACAGGGCGCACGTCGACGTCAACCCCACCGACAGGGAGCAGGGCGAGGAGGTCCGGCGGCTGCTCGACCTGGGTGCCCGGCACGTGGACGTGGGCCAGGGAGACCAGAGCTGGGTCGTGCTCGCCGACCCGGAGGGGAACGAGTTCTGCGTCCTCTCGACCCGCCGCCCCTGAGACACGCGTCGGCCCTTCCCTCGCGGGAAGGGCCGGACGAATACGTGAGGAGTGTTCTGCCGTTTCAGGCGGTCGGGTCCTCAGCGCCCTTTGGAGCGCAGACTCCTGAGGGTGCCGCGGACGGATTCCTTCCACCCCTCGGTGCGGGTGAGGGCGCGTCCCTTGAACATTTCGAAGCGGCCCCGGTTGCGCAGCCGGTTGTTGCCGGTCGCCCTTCCGGCCAGCTCCTTGACCTTGCCCGTCGCGTGGGTCGCCCTGCCCCTGAGTTTCTCTGACTGGCCCATGAAGCCCTCCTCCTTGTGGGGATCGGTGGCGTCGCTGCCGGTCTCTCACTTGATTACTGCCACTTTTCGCCGCCCTTATTCATGATTGGCGAAAACAATCTCGGGTGGCATGGCGCACATCCGGCTCCGGGGCGCCGGATGATTGCACCCGATCTGTGTGGGAAGGGCTCAGAAAACAGACGGCAAATCCCCCGAGCGAGCGGAGGAAACAGTATGGACCTGACCTTTCTACAGCCCCTCTACGACCGCCCCTCGCCCATGGCGTCGTTGTTCATCAACACGTCCCGGGACACGGAGGACGCCGACCACGCGATCCGGGTGCGCTGGGGACAGGCGCGCACCGCGTTGCTGGAGAAGGGCGCTCCCGAGGAGACCGTCGCCGCGATGGACAGCGTGGTCGGACGCACGAGGGGAGTCCCCGGCGCCCACGGCCAGGTGGTGTACGCGGCCGGTGACGAGGTCGTCTTCGACTCCACGGTGGCCCGACCGCCACAGGACTTCCAGACGAGCGTCGGGGACCTGCCCGACCCGCTCCCGTACATGGTGGCCGAGCCCCGCAGGGTGCCCCACGTGCTGGTCGTCGCCGACAGCGTCGGCGCCGACCTGACCGTCGAGTACGCGGACGGAAGGACCGAGGTCACGCGGGTGGAGGGCGACGACAAGCCCGTGCACAAGGTCCGTGAGGGCGGCTACCACCACAACCAGATGCAGCGCGCGGTCGACGAGCAGGTGGGACAGAACGCCAACCTGGTGGCCGACACGGTCGCGGAGAGAGCGGCGGCCAGCGGCGCCGAGGTGATCGCGCTCGCCGGTGAGGTCCAGGTGCGCGGCGCCATCGCCGAGCGTTTCCCGGGGAAGCTGAGGGAACGGGTGGAGTACCTGGAGGCCGGCGCGCGTTCCGCCGGCGCGGAGAACTCGCCCCTTGAGGAGGAACTGGACGAGAAGCTGGACGCCAGGGCAGCCGAACACGTGCGTGAGGCGGTGGGCGCCTTCGGTCGCGGACGAGCGGACGGCACGGCCGTGGAGGGAATGGCGACGGTCCTGCACGCGCTCCAGCGCGGACAGGTGGAGACGCTGCTGTGGAACGACGAACTCCCCGGAGCCGACCGCGAGCTCCACATCGGCGAGTCCGGCGAGCAGGTCGCCCTCACCGAACGGGAGCTGCGCGACATGGGTGTGAGCGGGTCGCGCACCGAGCCCGCGAGGTCGGCCGTCCTCCGGGCCGTGGTCACGACGGGGGCCGGGCTGGAGCTGGTTCCGACGGACGCCGCGGAGCTGGACGAGGGCATCGGCGCCGTGCTGCGCTTCGCCGCCCAGAGCTGACCCCGCGAACCGGAGGACGGCCCGGGGCGAACCGCCCCGGGCCGTCGGCTTCGCCCTACGCGGTCGAGGACCGTCCGCCCAGGTGACGGGCCAGGAAGCGCTCGAGCACGCCGTACAGCTCGACGTTGCTGTCCGTGTTGACGAACCAGTGGCCCTCGGTCTCGTTCAGCAGGTACTCGACCTCGGCGCCCCGGGAGCGGAGCGCGTCGACGATGCGGTCGGAGTGGCGGCGGTCGACACGGACGTCGTTGGCGCCGTGGAACAACAGCACGGGCGCCGTGATGTCGTCGACCCTGCTGATGGGCGAGCGGGCGAGCATCTCGGCCTCCTGGCGGGGGTCGTCCGGATCGCCGATGTAGCGCAGGTAGCTGTTCTCGACACCACGGCGGGCGAACGGGACGACCGACCGGACCAGGTCGACCAGATCCGACATCCCGGTGTAGCTGACCGCGGCGGCGAACCGGTCGGGGGTGAACGCGGCTCCGACGAGCGCCGAGTAGCCGCCATAGGAGCAGCCATAGACGGCGACCCGGTCCGGGTCGGCGTGGCCCTGTCCGACCACCCAGTCGAGCGCGTCGATCAGGTCGTCGTGCATGCGTCCGGCGAACTGCCCGATCGCGGCCTGGGTGTGGGCCTTGCCGTAACCGGTGGAGCCGCGGAAGTCGACCTGTAGCACCGCGTAGCCGCGGTTGGCCAGGAACTGGACCTCGGGGTCATAGCCCCAGCTGTCCCGGTACCACGGGCCGCCGTGCACCAACAGCACGGTGGGCAGGCCGCGCGGCTCGACCCCGGTCGGCAGGGTGAGGTGGCAGGGCAGCGACAGGCCGTCGCGGGCCGACAGCGTGATCGGGGTGACCGGGGCGAGCTGGTCCGGGTCGAGGTGCGGGAACGGTCGGAAGAGGCGCCGCGCCCGCCCTGTTCCGTGGTCGTAGAACCAGGTGACGCCGGGGTCGCGGTCGTGGGTGAAGTCCGCCACCCAGCGCTGGGCCGTGGTGTCGCAGGACACGTGGGCGAGGTCGCCGTCGGACAGCTCCTCAAGTCGGGGCAGCACCCCGGCGAAGTGCGGGTCGAGCGCGTGGATCTCCTGACGGGCGCCGAGGTAGCGCGCGCCGAGGAGATCCCCGGTGCCCGGGTGCAGGATGAGCGAGGACGGGAAGCGCGGGTCGGCCTCGGGACGCGGGGTGTCCAGGTCGAACACGGGGTGGCTGTCCACCCCGGTCTCCTCGCCTGTGTCCAGGTCGACCCGGACCAGGCGGGTGCGGTCCGATCCGCGCGCGGAACCGGTCCACAGTCCTTCGCCGTCGGGGGTGAGCGCGGCGGGCAGGAGCCCGAAGGGGGCGTCGGTGCCGGAGAACCGCGCGATCGGGAGCCGGTCAGCCCCGGCCCACTCCGAGAGCACGTGGTCGCCCCCCTCCTCCAAGGTGAAGGCGAGCAACCGGTTCGGGGCGCGCAGCCAGTTCAGGACGTCGCCGGGGTTCTCCGCGACTCCGGTCAGCCCGCCGGTCGCCAGGTCGAGTTCGAAGAGGTCGACCAGGTCGGAACGGCGCATGTTGAGCTGGACGTAGGCCGTACCGGGGCGCCCGGGCGGGAGTTGCGTGCCGATCAGCCGTACGCCCTCATAGGGAGTCAGGTCGACCGGGGCCTCCTCGGGCCGGGTCATGTCAGCGCGGTGCAGGTGCCAGTTCTCGTCGCCGTCGTTGTCCTGCTGGAACAACAGGTAGCGGCCGTCGACGCTCCAGAAGAAGCTCTCGACGTTGCGCCGGGTGTCCGAGGTGACGCGCCGGACCTCCGGAGCGTCGGGGTCGTCCCAGTCCGAGTCCAGGTCACGGACGAACACGTTGAGCCGCTCCCGCCACGGGGCGAGGTAGGCGACCCTCGTGCCCTCCGGCGACAGTAGGGCGCGACTCCGGGTCGGGGGGCCGAAGAACTCCTCGACGGCGAGCGGTCTCGATGATGCGGTCATGGCGAATCCCTACGGTCGGTGGGTGCGGGCACCACCCAGTCCAGACCCCGACGTCGCGTCCGACTCAAGGCCGAACCAGGGTGACGTGGGACACGCTCAGGGGTCGTCCTGCTCCAGCCGCCGCTGGAGCTGACGCAGCACGCGCTGCTGCGAGGGATGGAGGTTCCGCGCGTTCAGCTGGTCCAACAGCGCCGAGCCCCGCGCGTCGATCGGGGGCAGTCCGGTCAGACCGGCCACGACCGGTCTGACGTGCGCGAGGAGTTCGTTGACCAGGGACGAGACCTCGTCGTCCGGGGCATCGGGGTCGAGGGAGTAGAAGCGCGCCGTGACGTTCGCGGGCACGGACGGGCCGCCGAACAGGGCGCCGAACGCCGCCGGGCCGAGCAGGTGTGCGGCCAGGACCAGTTGTTCGTGTTCGTGCCGGGCCATGTTCGCCGGCGTCCCCGCCTCAGGGGAGGGGAGCCACGCCGAGAGTTCCGGGGGCAGGTCCGGCGGGGTGCCGCTGCGTCGGAGCGCCGCGATGTCGGCCCGGCGTCGGGTGAGCCGTTCGATGTCCTCCGCGGCCTGGTGGTCGAGCTCGTCCAAGAGGTCCTCCGCGGCCTCCGGATCGTCCAGCACCGAGGGCAGTACGGACAGCTGAACACCCAGCGACGTCATTCTCGTGATGCGCAGGAGCCGGACGAGGTGACCCACGTCGTAGCGCCGGTGGCCCCCGCTCGACCGCGGTGGCTCGGGCAGCAGCCCGATCTGGTGGTAGTGGCGCAGCGTGCGGACGGTGACGCCGGCCAGCGCGGCGAGCTCGCTACTCAGCAACGGGCAGCTCCTCCACCGGGTCCACGGACGCGAAAACCCCAGGCCCGAGCGGGTCGAACCCCGAACCCGCGGAGGGAAGGTCCACGGGATACCGCTCGCTTGGTCCAGTTGTGTGGTGATTCGTTCCGGTCGGCCTGGGCGCGGTCATGCTACCGGGCGCGGTCAGAACCCGCTCCGCCACTTCTGATGCACGGATTCCGGTTGTGGGTCGGTCTTCGCTACGGGAACTAGTCTTCCCCTCAGACGGGCGAAAACTTGCAGTGGTCAGAGTAGACATGGCTGTCTGGTGGTGCTACGTTTTCTGTTGTAGCCACTGAGACACAAGGGCTGGACCACCGGATACGCCGGTGGAGGGAAGGACGGCTCGACGGTGCGCACGTGCGTCAAGGCGCCGGGGGCCGGTAGGACCGCAGTCGAAAGCAGTGCACGAAGTGAGAACGAGAGGAGTAGATGCCATCAGGATCGCCTGGGCGAGGAGATGTTCCGCTCGGGTACCGCAGGCCCCGGTTCGGAAGAAGGTGGTCCACGGTCACACAACCGCGATCCCCGCGATCCCGGCCCAGCTTGACCTCGGGATGCGGAAGACCGGCAGCGGCCGGTAGGTGGTATTGAACTCTCGGGCCCCAGCGCCGTACGGCGCTGGGGCCCTCGACGTGCGTTCAGGAGAAGAAGGACACGCACCTGCCCCGTCCCGGGACCGGCCGACGCCTCCAGGTCGGTTCAGCTGTTCCCTCCGGAGAGAGGGGGAGAGCTCCGGAGGGGAACCCGGGTCAGCGGCGCGGGCGGCGACGTCCGTGGGGTGCCTGCGTGCGGGCGCGCTCCTGTGGCCTGGCGGACCGCACGGTCACCGGCAGTCCCGAAGGTTCGCGGGCCCCGGTCACCTCGGCCAGCTCCGGGGTGTCCGCTCCGGCGCCCAGGGTGCGCGGTTCGATCCGTGCCCTGGCGACCAGGCGGGTCATGTCGCGGCGCTGGGCGGGCATCACCAGCGTGACCACGTTGCCGGACTCACCGGCCCGGGCGGTGCGCCCGCCCCGGTGCAGGTAGTCCTTGTGGTCGGTCGGCGGGTCGATGTTGACGACCAGGTCCAACCCGTCCACGTGGATGCCGCGCGCCGCGACGTTGGTCGCGATCAGCGCCGTCACGTCGCCCCGTTTGAACTGGTCGAGGGTACGGGTGCGCTGGGGTTGGCTGCGTCCGCCGTGCAGGGGCGCGGCGAGCACCCCGTTGGCCAGCAGGTGTTCGGCCATACGGTCCACCGCGCGCTTGGTGTCGAGAAACATGATCACCCGGCCCTGTCGAGCGGCGATCCTGGTGGCGACGGACCTCTTCTCGCCGGGCGAGACGTGCACGAGGTGGTGCTCCATGGTGGAGACGGCGCCCTCGGACAGGTCGACCGAGTGGACCACCGGGTCGTTGAGGAAACGTCGGACCAGCTGGTCCACGTTCCGGTCCAGGGTGGCGGAGAACAACATGCGCCGCCCACCCTTCGGTACCTCCTGGAGGATCGCGGTGACCTGGGGCATGAAGCCCATGTCGGTCATCTGGTCGGCCTCGTCCAGGACGGTGGTCTCCACCCGGTCCAGCACACAGTCGTCGCGCTCCATCAGGTCGCGCAGCCGCCCCGGGGTGGCCACGACCACGTGCGTTCCCTGCTGTAGGGCGCGCGCCTGTCGGCGGATGGGCATGCCGCCCACGACGGTGGTGATGCGCACCCCCACCGAACGCGAGTAGGGCTCCAGGGACTCAGCGACCTGCTGTGCCAGCTCCCGGGTGGGGGCCAGGACCACGGCCAGGGGGCGCCGCGGTTCCGCGGGGCGCCCGTCGAGGCCTGCGAGCAGGGGCAGGCCGAAGGCCAGGGTCTTGCCGGAACCCGTCCGGCTGCGGCCCAGTACGTCGCGTCCGGCCAGGGAGTTGGGCAGGGTCGCAGCCTGGATCTCGGACGGGGTCGTCAGTCCCTGGCGGTCCAGAGTCCGCTTCAGGGCCGACGGCATGTCCAATGCCGCGAAGGAGTCCGCAGGCGGGAGCGCCGGAGTCACGGTGACGGGGAGCGCGAACTCCCCGGAGGGGCCCGCGTTACGAGGGCGCGAGGCGCCGCCCGGGCGCTGTCGACCGTAGCTCCGGGCCGGTCGCGCACGGTTGCTGGTGGGGTGGGGATGGCTCATGAATGGCCTTTCGCCGTCGGAGTTCGCCGGGCGGGAGGCCTCACGGCCTCACAGGGAAAACCGGGTACACCGGATGAATGAAACCTGCACGCCCGACTGGAGAATTTCCGGGGCGAGTAAAGCAAGCTATTTGGAAAAACGAAGCCCAGAAATCAGGCGGAGAAACA
Organism: Nocardiopsis prasina DSM 43845; assembly: GCF_000341265.1. Lineage (GTDB taxonomy): Bacteria > Actinomycetota > Actinomycetes > Streptosporangiales > Streptosporangiaceae > Nocardiopsis > Nocardiopsis prasina. The sequence goes on from NZ_ANAE01000077.1 coordinate 49,558, forward strand.
AAAAGACGGGGTCCGGCCCCCTGGAGGGCGGACCCCGTCGCGGGGGAGAGTGTGCTCTCCCCGGATCAGGCTTAGCGCAGGGTGATGTTCTCAGCCTGGGGGCCCTTGGCCCCGGCGACGGCATCGAACTGCACGGCCTGGCCTTCGGCCAGCTCACGGTAGCCCGTGGCCTGGATGTTCGAGTAGTGGGCGAAGACGTCCGGGCCGCCGCCGTCCTGCTCGATGAAGCCGAAGCCCTTTTCGCCGTTGAACCACTTGACTGTACCGGTGGCCATGGTGGCACCTCTCGCTCGAAAATGAAGAAAACCGCAGGTGACGATTTTCCCGTCACTGCGGTGATCTCCCAGGAACGCGAGGTTCCACGGGGGCCACTACTGCAACTTCGTAGACAGTAGCACAGAAAATTCTATTCTCCCGATATCCGGTGCATCGCGGAGTGCCAGAAAAATGGTGCGGAAACAGAAAGTGCCGTGCTGCTCGCGCTGAACGCCCGCCCCGCCGCGGCCGTCCGCCGCTGGAGGGGCGCCAGAGTGGGCAGCCGGGAACGGGGCGTGCGGACCCGGACCTGGTGTCCGCCCGTATGAAGGCAGGCTGCCCGGCTCCGGACCGGCTGAGCCGCGTGTTCCGGAAGGCCGGAGAGCGGACTGCCGTCGGTGCGGCTGCGTGATCTGCGGCGGGCGCGGGCCGCGTTCGCTTGGGAGGCGGGGTGTGCCTGAAGACGATGCGGGCGATGCTGGGGCAGGTCGTGTTGACCGCGGGCACGTACACGCGTGTCCTGCCCGAGGTCGCCCATGAGGCGGCGGCGTTGGTGCTGAGAGAGGCCCGGTCGGCGCCCGGTCGGCACCGCGCGCTCCGACGTCGAAGGAAGCGGAGGGGGCCCACGCGCGTCCCGTCCGGGTCCCACCACGGCAACGCCCCGCCGGGGTTCGGCGGGCGTTGTTCCAGGTGAAGGGTGGTAGGGCCCCAGGGGATCGAACCCTGAACCCGCGGATTAAAAGTCCGCTGCTCTGCCAGTTGAGCTAAGGCCCCGTGGCGTGCCCAGGTGAACTGGGGGAACGTCACACAAGACGACATCCTACCGGATACCACAGGAGTTGCGGAGCAGTGGATTCGCCTGTCAGCGCGCACATGCGGGACCGCTCTCGGGGGTGACGGGCCAGGTTCGAAGGTCGCGGGGGAGTGAGATGATCACCGGGCGCTGGCGGGCCGTGTCCCTGAGGGAACCCGGAGGGGGCGACCCTGAAGGGGTCGGAAGCGTGCAAAAGTACACATGGAGAAATATTGCGCGGGCTGTAATAGTTGTCCGTGCAAGGGAGGACCTATGGGGCTGCGAGAACGCAAGAAGCTGGCCACGCGCCGGGCTCTGCGGGAGGCCGCCGTGCGGCTCACCCTGGAGCGCGGTCTGGAGAACGTGACCGTGGAGGCGATCTCGGCCGAGGCCGACGTCTCGCCCCGGACCTTCTTCAACTACTTCGCGACCAAGGAGGACGCGCTCCTCGACGACGTCCCCGTGTCCCTGGACGAGGAGGCGCACGCGGCGTTCGTGGCCGGTGGTCCCACCGGTGTGTTCACCGACGACCTCGGCTCCCTCCTGATGGCCTCCCTCGTGGTCTCGGGCGACCTCGGCAAGCAGCGTGCCGAGATCGCTCTGCGCAGGCAGCTCATCGACCGGGAACCCCACCTCCTCCCCGGTCTGCTGGGGCGCTTCCACGACGTCGAGCGGAGTGTGGCCGCCGCGATCGCCGAGCGCGCGGGGGTCCCCGCCGACGACACCCGATCCCAGGTGGCGGCGGCCGCCGCCATGTCCTCCATGCGCCAGTCCATGAAGATGGTCCCGGAACAGGCGGAGGAGGGCATCGACGAACTGCGCGCCCACCTCGGCCAGGCCTTCCGGACGTTGGGAGAGGTCTTCGCCCCCGAACGCCGGGGCTGATGTGCGCCACGTCTCAGGAACGTCCCGGGGTTCGACGCCGTCGGACCTTCGGGGACGGAGATCAGGGACCGCCCAGGGCTCTCCCCGATGGGAATCGTCGTCGTCAGCGGGCAAGGTGGAGGTATGAACGAGAACTTCGCCAGCAAGAGACTCCAGCGCAGCGAGACCGACCGCTTCCTGACCGGCGTTTGCGGGGGCATCGCCGCCTACACCGGTGTGGACTCCACGATCATCCGGATCGTCTTCGTGGTCCTGGCCCTGCTGGGCATGGCCGGTATCCCGATCTACATCCTGGCCTGGCTGCTCATGCCGGCCGAGAGCGAGCAGCGTTCGCTGCTGGAGCAGATCATCCGTAACTTCCAGGGAAAGTCGAGTGACAACTGATGTGGACCCTGCGCGCACATCCCGGTTGGCAGCGGCGCGAGCTGTGTGCCCCACGGGATGATCGAGAGACCGACCAGTCCTGTGACCAGCCCGCGGAGCACCGCGCCGAGCGCCAGGGCGTGCTCGGCGCTCACCGGCCCTAGGAGGCCGACTCCGACTCGGTCGCCTCCATTCGCTCGGCGACCTCCCGGGACATCCGTGCCCACGGGACGGAGAGGGCGATCGCGGAGAGCAGGGCGAGCAGACCGGCACCGACGATCACCGTGCTGGTGCTGGTGAGCTCGACGAAGTAGCTGGACAGCAGGATGCCGATTCCCTGCGCGGCCTGGAGCCCCGAGGCGACCAGGCCGAAGGCCAGCCCGCGGCCCTCCTTGGGCACGCAGAGGACGAAGGCCGCGTTGGCCACGAACTGGTAGGAACCGGCCGCCCCACAGAGGGTCAGGGCGGCGATCATCATCCACAGCGGCATCTGGAGCACCCAGAGCAGCAGCGGCACGCAGGTGAGGATCGCCAGCGGGCCGAGGAGACGGGTGCGGGTCGGCGGGGCGATCAGTCGGGTGAGGACGAAACCGCCCACGAGCGCCCCGATCGACTGGCCCGCCATGATGAACCCGGCCGCGGCGGGCCCGGCGCCCGCTTCGGCGGCCATGGGGTTGGCCAGCCCGTAGGGGATCGAGTACAGGCCCGCGAGCCAGGCGAGCAGGGCCAGCACGCGCAGCTTGGGGTCGCTGAAGACGAGCTTGGCGCCGTCCCTGGTCATCACCAGGAGTCCGGGTCGCTTCTCGCCGCTCTCCTCACGCGCGGGAGCGGGGCGGGCCTTCACACCGAGGCGTACGATCAGCGCCGACAGGACGAAGAGCACGCCCGTGGACATCAGGGTGATGTTGGGGCTGACGAAGGTGACGATCACACCGCCCGCGATCAGACCGAGGAGCATCCCGACCTGCGCGGTCAGCTGGATGATCGCGGTGCTGGCCACGTAGCGCTCGCCCTGGACGATCTGGCTGAGCAGGGCCGCACGGGCCGCCGAGAACGGGATCGACGGCAGGATCGAGAGGAACAGCAGCGCCCAGACCGCCCAGACCGGCATGCCGGGGATTCCGACGATGACGATGACCACGGCCCGGATCACGTCGCAGGCCACCATCACCTGGCGGCGCGGCAGGATGTCCGCGAGTCCGGAGAACAGCGGACCGGCGATGATCGGCGGCAGGAACATCACGGCCAGCGTGACCCCGGCGGCGAAGGCCGAGTCCGTCAGTTGGTAGACGAGGACGCTGGAAGTGATGTTCAGCAGGTTGGCGCCGATCACCGACAGGGCGTGGGCCAACCACATGGAACGGAACTCGGCTATCGCCATGACGTCGCGGTAACTGCTCCGCCATTTGTCGTCCCGCGCCTTCGGAGATCCGTGATCCCCGCCGTCGGCGGCCTTGTCGAGGCTCGGATTGCCCACCAGGCACTCCCTTACTGTCACAGGGGTGAATCACGCTGTGTCGTGCTCCCATGACCAACGGTTCCGGAAGAGGGTCGCACTGGCAAGCGGGTTGGGTGAATTCGTGTCTGATTCGTTGCTCCGAGTAATGTCTCCCGGTGTGATTCGGTATCGCCCCCGAAGGTTGCTGTCCGGATTGTTTTCCCAGGTGGGTGCCGTTGAGGGAGAGCTTCGTGTGTCCTCCGGGGGTGCTGGGCGGGGAGGGGGGTCGTTACTCGCCGAAATGGTGTCACGAATGGGAATCATGTCCCCAGATGCCAGAATTTATGGGATCTTCGGACCTCTATTCCCTCGGAATATCGCTCTGGGTGAGCACTTCCGGCCGGGTCAGCCCCAACGGCCGGGTCAGCCCCAACCGAGTTCGGTGAGCCGGGCGTCGTCGATCCCGAAGTGGTGCGCGATCTCGTGGATGACGGTGACGAGCACCTCCTCCACCACCTGGTCGGGGGTCTCGCACATCGCGCAGATGTTGCGCCGGTAGATGAAGATCTGGTCCGGGAGCACCCCGAAGTAGGAGTCGCCGCGCTCGGTCAGCGGAATCCCCTCGTACAGGCCGAGCAGGCCCTCCGGGGACTCCTCCGCGACCGTGATCACCACGTTGTCCATGAGTCGGGCCAGCTCCGGCGGGATCTGGTCCAGGGCGTCGGCCACCAGTTCCTCGAAGTCCCTGCGTGTCAGTTCAACCACGCCTGCCATTGTGCTGCCTTCCCGGGGCGGCGAGGAAGAGACATAACACTCTGGACGGGAGGAAACATTGGGAACGGCTCCAGTCAACGGCATGATGGGGGTGTGTTGTCTTGGGGAGAGATCCGCGCTTACGACTACCGGGGGGCCCTCGAACGGTCCCGAATGACCCTTCGCCGGTGGCGTGCCGGACGTGTGTGGCGGTGGAGCTGCGTCGTCGTCGCGGGACTGGTCGGGGGCTGGCTCGGGCTGGCCCTGGGCGGTCAGGTGGTCACGCCGATCGGACCGGCCGACGTCACCTTCGCCCTGAGCCCCCAGTGGCACGGTGAGACCGTCGTCAACGTCGCCCCGCTGGGCCAGCTGGCCTTCGACACCCACACGGCGCCCCTGAGGCTCGAGGCGACCATCACCGACATCCGGCTCTCGGCGGCCGAGGAGATGTTCGCCGACCCCGACGCCATCAACCGCATGGCCGCGGGGATCGGCGCCGACCTCACGAGCGGTGTGACCGCCCTCCTGCTGCGCTCCCTGCTCGTGGCGACCCTCGGCGCGGCCCTGATGGGCCTGCTGCTGTTCCGGAGCACCTGGCGCGCCCTGGCGAGCGGGGCCACCTCGCTGCTCGTCCTGGTGGGCTTCGGCGGCCTGGCGGGGCTCACCTTCAACCCGAGCGCCATCGCCGAGCCGCGCTACACCGGGCTCATCGCGGGCGCCCCGCAGGTGGTGGGCAGCGCCGACGACGTCGTCAGCAGGTTCAGCGAGTACCAGGAACAGCTCGCCGGGCTGGTCGGCAACGTGTCGATGATCTACGAGGCCACGTCCTCGCTGCCGGTGTACGACGACGACGAGTCCGTCATCCGGGTGCTGCACGTGTCCGACATCCAGCTCAACCCGGCGTCGTGGAGCATCATCAGCACGCTGCGGGAGCAGTACGGGGTCGACGTGATCGTGGACTCCGGCGACCTCACCGATCGCGGCAGCGCGGCGGAGGACGTCTTCGCCGACGAGATCGGGAAGCTGGACGTGCCCTACGTGTGGGTGCGCGGCCAGCACGACTCCATGGGAACCCAGCGGGCGGTGGCGGCCCAGTCCAACGCGGTGGTGCTGGACGGTGACGTCGAGGAGGTCGGCGGCCTCACCTTCTACGGGGCGGGCGACCCCCGGTTCACTCCGGACGCCACCCGGCTCAACCCGGACGCCGCGGGGGTGGCCGCTCTCGGCGAGGAGCAGGCGGCGTCGATCAGGGGCGGCGGGGACGACGTGGACGTCGCGATCCTGCACACGCGCACCCAGGCGCGGCCGTTCGACGGCGTGGTTCCGCTGGTCCTGGCCGGGAACGAGCACCTGCGCTCCACCGAACTCACCGACCAGGGCACCAGGTTCCTCGTCCAGGGGTCCACCGGCGGCGCGGGACTACGTGGCCTGGATCACGGTTCCGGTCGTCCCACGCCGTACCAGGCGTCGGTCCTGTACTTCGACGCGGAGACCGGCCGCCTCCAGGCCCGCGACGACATCGATCTCGGGGGTATCGGGCTCACGTCGGCGCAGGTCGAGCGGCACATCGAGGCGGACCCCGACCGGCGGATCGGTGAGCCGGAAGAGGGCGAGGACGAGCGTGCGACCCCGACGGAGGAGTCGTCGTAGGCCCCGCGTCGTCGCAGGTCCCGGAGGGTTTGGGCTGACTCGGGCATTCGCTTTGGCGTTGGTGGGAATCTCCCCTATGCTTGGGCTGTCTACACGGGCCCCCATCGTCTAGCGGCCCAGGACGCCGCCCTTTCAAGGCGGTAGCGCGGGTTCGAATCCCGTTGGGGGTACGAAGCGGTCAGAGCACTGCCGGGCGTCTGGCAGAATGAGAACCGCAGCGACACGCAGGGCCGCGAGGCCGGGCGTGACAACTGAACAAGGTCCTGTGGAGCAGTTAGGAGTGCTCGCCACCCTGTCAAGGTGGAGGCCGCGGGTTCAAATCCCGTCAGGACCGCGTGCGTCGCCGAGGGAATCGGCGCCGCGGCTAGGTAGCTCAGTTGGTACGAGCGTCCGCCTGAAAA
>NZ_ANAE01000078.1:0-24618 GCF_000341265.1 Nocardiopsis prasina DSM 43845
CCCCTAGCCACATCGGCGTGAGAGAGCCCCCGTCACCTGGGAAACCAGGCGGCGGGGGCTTCTTCGTGTCCGGCGGTCACCAGGTGACGCCGTGCCAGCTCACGTGGTGGTCGGTGTGGTCGGAGTCCTTCGTGCACCAGTAGGTGGTGCCGTCGCGCAGCAGGAAGCGGTCGCAGGCGATCCCGGCGGCGCGGTCCTCGGCCAGCGCGTCCAGCAGGAGTTCCGGACTCTCCGGGGGGCAGCCCGGTGCTCCGAAGCTCTCCAGCCCGTCCAGGAGGCGTTCCTGCCGGGTCCGGGGGGCGACGGGAGCCGGGGCCGACCTGATCACCAGGGCGGTGGCGTTGTCGGTGCTCTCCGCCTCACGCGCGGCGTCCACCAGGACGCGGACCAGGGTGTCGGGGTCGTGCGCGTGGTCGGCGACGAGCTCGGCCATCAGCCGCTCGTCCACGTAGTCGTGGACCCCGTCGCAGGTGAACAGGGTGAGGTCGGCCGCGGGCGCGGTGGTGGTGCCGATGTCCTCGGGGCCCGCGGTGGCGACCGAGGTGGTGACCGTGTGGTCGCAGGCCCGGGCGAGGTCGTCCGAGGCCCACCGGTCGCGCAGCTCCTGGCCGTGCGTGTGGTCCCGGGTGTGCTGGCGCAGGCCCTCACCGGGGCTCCAGGTCCACACCCGGCAGTCGCCGACCCACGCGATGTCTATGGGGTCGTCGGGGGCGTCCTGCCGGGCGTGGGCCATCACGCAGTCGGTGCCGGGGTGGGCTCGGGTGATCGCCCGGGCGGCGGCAAGGAGCGCGTCCGCGGCCTCGCCCGGAGCCGACGTGGCCGTGTCGGCGGCGAGCTGCGCGGCCCGCGCGGTGTCGGGGTGGTCGCCGAACCCGTCGGCCACCGCGGCCCGCCAACCGTCGGAGGCGGACTCGACCTGGTGTGCGCAGGCGTCCTGTTGGCTCGGTCGGGGGCCCTGGTCGGTGTCGGTGGCGATGACGGGAGAACTCATGCGCGCTCCTTCAACCGGTTCGGGTGGCCTCACCCAAGGACGATGGGACCTGGGAAGATGCTCGCAGACGGGGGTTTGGTTCGCGGACGAAGGTCACGAACCGGTGAGGGGTCCGAACCGGGCCGCTCCGGCCGGTGTCCCAAGTCCCGAGCCCGTTCCCCCACACTGGAGTGCCATCTGATGCAACAGCCCCAGAACAGCGAGACGGACAAGCTTCGCAAGCGGTTGAACAGGCTGGAGGTCGGCCACCAGAGGCGCGTCCAGGAGGAGTCACGCGCCAGGGCGGTGACCGCGGGCCTCTCGGGCGGCGCGGTCGCCCTGTTCCTCTCGATGTCCCTTCCCTGGGTGCGGGGCGGGACCGATCTCCGGTACGAGGTCCCCGGGGACGCCGACGATGCGGGGGATGCCTCGCGGGTCCTCTCGCTCGGGCAGGACCAGGCCGTCGCCACGGGGTGGGAACTCCTCGGTGTCGGGGCGTTGACATGGATCATCCTCCCCGCGTTGGTGCTCGCGGTCCTGGCGTTGGTCGGCCTGTTCGTCAGTGTGCGCGGCCTCTCTCTGTTCACCGTGTTCTTCGCCGCGGTACCTCCGGTGCTCTCGATGCTCCCGTGGCCCCAGAGCGCCTCGGTCGAGGGGACGTCGGTCGGGCCGGGGCTGGGAGTGATGTTGGTGGGCTGCCTGGTGGTGGGGCTCTCCTCCTACAGGTCCACCCACGACGGGAGCCGTGATCAGGTGGTCCACCTGGACAGTTCGGGCCACGCTCGGTAGGCGCCGGGATTGTCGGGTAGTGTCCTTTGACGTGAACCACGCGACCGCCGCAGACGGAACCCGAATCTGGTACGACGTCCACGGTGCGGGGGACGCCCTGGTACTGATCCACGGGCAGTCCCTCGACCACGAGATGTGGGACGGGGTGTACGAGGACCTCGCCGAGCGCCACCGGGTGGTGCGTGTGGACCTGCGGGGCACCGGTGGCAGCGACGCACCGCTGGACCGGGCCTACAGCATGGAACTCCTGGCCAGGGACGTCCTCGCGGTCCTGGACGACCTCGGGCTCGGGCGCGCGCACGTCTACGGGTTCTCCATGGGCGGGAAGGTCGCCCAGACGCTCGCGGCCATCGCCCCCGAACGGGTCGGCGCCCTGGTGCTCGGCTCCACGGCTCCCGGTGGGGAGCACGAGGTGGAGCGTCCCGAGCACGCGTCCCTGGCGCTGCGCAAGGCCAGCGGTGATGAGGGGCGCGGCCTGATCGGTCCGCTGTTCTACACGCCCGAGTGGGCGATGGCGCACCCGGAGACAGTCACCCGTGTGCTGCCCCGCAACCCGCTGCGCGCGCAGCGCCGTCACTACGAGGCCAGCCTCAAGCACGACGGCTGGGACCTGCTGCCCCGTGTCCAGGCCCCGACCCTGGTGGTGCACGGCGAGGACGACGAACTCACCCCGGTGGGCAACGCCGAACTGCTCGCCGAGCGCGTTCCCGACGCGGAACTGCTGGTCCTGCCCGGTGCCCGCCACGGCTACCTGCACGAGGCGGCGCCCAAGGCCACCGAGGCCGTCCTGGCCTTCCTCGCCGCGAACCCCCTGGTCTCCGCCGACCGGTGACGCCGGGGGTTCTCAGGGCTGTCGGCGGACCAGGTCGGCGGCGCGGGGGAGCAGGGACACCTCCTCAGCGGTGAGGTTGGGGTCCGCCCGGCGCAGGGCGACGGCGTCGTTCACGAGCCGGGCCGGGTCGCCCTCGGCGCTCCTGAGGTAGGGGTCGAGGCAGGCCCCGGCCAGGGCCGCCAGGGGGCGGGGACCGCACAGGCCGGTGAGCGCCAACAGGAGCGCGGTCACCGCCAGGTCCAGGTCGGGTTCGCCGTCGCGGGCGTTGGTCCAGTCGATGACCACCGGGCCCCTCGGGGTGAGGACGACGTTGCCGGGGTGCAGGTCCAGGTGCAGGAGTCGACCGGTGGCCCTGCCGGGGAGGGCGTGCAGGCGGGCGTGGAGCCCGGCCAGCTCCCGGCCGGTTCCTTCGGGGGTGAGCCGTCCCTCCAGGGCCGCGTCGAGCATCGTGGGCCCGTACAGCCGCTCCATCTCCAGCTCGGCCCCCTCGGCCCGGTGCACCTCGGGTGTGGGGAAGCCGTGCTTGCCCGCGTGCGCCATGGCGGCGGCCTCGGGGCCGGTGTCCTGCGGGTGGCGGTACCGGCGCAGCACGCGGTGATCGCCCAGGGCGAACACGTCGGCGTCGCGTCCTGAGGCCAGGGGGATGGGGGAGGGCACTGTGGCTCCTGGGGGGTCAGGCGGGGGGTGGGAAATCCGTGCGGAGCCGGTCCAGCTGGCGGCGGTCCCGCTTGGTGGGGCGGCCCGCGCCGCGGTCACGGCGGATCACCGGGGCGGCGGCCTGGGACGGCTGCGCCGGGGTGCGGTCCACGTAGCAGCGGGCCGCGACGGGGGCGCCGACCCTCTTCACGATGACGTGGCTCACGTCGACGATGCGCGTGATGCCGTGCAGACGGACCCTGACCTGGTCGCCGACCGTGATCACCATGGCCGGTTTGGCCGGCCGGTCGTTGACCCGCACGTGCCCGCCGCGACAGGCCTGGGCGGCGTCGGCGCGGGTCTTGGTGAGGCGTACCGCCCACAGCCAACGGTCGACCCGCGTGGAGTCCGGGCCGGAGGGAAGGGGGGCGGACGAGTCGCTCACGCGGGGTCCTCTCACGGGTTCGGGTGCGTTGTGAGCCACTCTAGGTCGACCGCGGTACGAAGCGCTCCAAAGTCGCGCTAGAGTTGTTCTTGCAACGAGGTCCTGTGGAGCAGTTAGGAGTGCTCGCCACCCTGTCAAGGTGGAGGCCGCGGGTTCAAATCCCGTCAGGACCGCATCAACGAAGGCCCGGTGTCCCAGACACCGGGCCTTCGGCGTTGTCGCGTGACAGGGGGGACGGTTGTGAGCTACCGGTACGCCACCGAGCGTGTGGACCACTCGGCTCTGGCGAGTGGACAGGTGTTGAGGTCCGCTCCCGGATACCCGGGATTTCCCGTGAGAATGGCGAGTGAACTCCTCCAACGGGCGATGGTCCATGTGGAGGGTGACCGGGTGCGACTGTGGGACCCCTGCTGCGGCAGCGGGTACCTGGTGGCCGTGCTGGGCCTGCTCCACCGCGACCAGCTCACGCACGTGCGCGCCACCGACGTGGACGAGGACGCCGTGGGTATCGCCGCGCGCAACCTGGAGCTGCTGACCGCCGAGGGGCTGGCCGAGCGGGAGCGGGAGCTGCGCCGTTCTGCTCGGGACTTCGGCCGGGTGGCGTTCGTGGAGCGGGCCGCGTCCGCCCGCGACCTGGCCGCCGGGTTGGCCGCCATGGGCGGGGACCTTCCGCACGAGTCGGGGGTGGCCGACGTCTTCACGATGACGGACCCGGTCGGGGCCGACCTCGTGATCACGGATGTCCCCTACGGCGAGATGACCCACTGGGACGGCAGCGTCCCCGACGGCGACCCGATCCGTGCCCTGCTCTCCTCGATGGGCCGTGTCCTGCCCCGGAGCGCGGTGGTGGTCGTGACGGCGCGCACCCGCCGGGTGCCGTTGCCGGAGGGAGTCCGGGCCCTGGAACGGGTGAAGGTCGGTAACAGGTCGGCGGTCCTGGTCCGCGCCCGGGACCTCGCGGCGCTGTGAATCCCGCCCCGTCCACAGCCTGTGGACGGGGCCGTCAGGTGACGTCGCGGAAGGCCCGTGTGGTGTACAGCGCCACGATGAGCGCGACCACCGCCAGCAGGACGAAGCCCAGCGTGTAGGCGCCCGTGGCCTGGTACACCACGCCCATGAGCAGCGGCGGGAAGTAGCCGCCGAGGCCGCCGGCGGCACCCACCAGACCCGTGACCGTGCCCACTCGGGACGGGTCCACGAGCTTGGCGACCAGTGCGAACACCGCGCCGGTGCCCAAGCCCAGGGACAGCGCGATCAGCACGAACGACAGCCCCGCCGGGAACTCCGCCGGGGGGTGCAGCGCGAGGACGACCGCGAAGGCGCACGTGCCGAAGAAGGAGATCAGGCAGCCCCGCACCGGACCGATCCGGTCCGACAGGATGCCGCCGACGGGACGGGCGATCACCGCGGCCACGGCGAATCCGGCGGTGCGCATGCCCGCGTCGGTCTGCGCGAAGTCGTAGGCGGTGGTGAGCAGGGTCGGCAGGTACGTGGAGAAGGCCACGAAACCGCCGAACACCAGCGCGTAGAGCGCCGAGGCCTGCCAGGTGGCCCTGAGGGCGAGCGCCTCGCGCATGCGGGGCAGGGCGGGTTCGGTCCGCGGGCTCCACTCGGGTGAGTTTCGGGCCAGGGACCACATGACCGCGCCCATCACCGCGAGCGCCACGCACATGAGCAGGTGGGTGGTGAGTACGCCCATGGCCTCGACCAGGCGCGGGGTCAGGAAGGCCGACAACGCCGTTCCGCCCATGCCCGCGCCGAACACGCCCGTGGCGAACCCGCGCCGGTTGGCCTTGTACCAGGCGTTGACGAACGGGATGCCGACGGCGAACGAGGTGCCCGCGATTCCGAGGAAGAAGCCCCAGAGGAGCAGCATCGGGTAGGAGTTCGCGGACAGGCCGACGAGGAGGGTCGGGACGATGCTGAGCAGGCAGATGGCCGTGAACATCACCCGGCCGCCGTAACGGTCGGTCAGGGTGCCCACCGGGATGCGCCCCAGAGAGCCCACCAGCACCGGGAAGGCGACCAGGATCGACGTCTGCGTGGGCGTGAGGCCCAGGTCCTCGCTGTAGCTCCGTGACAGCGGACCGATCAGGTTCCAGGCCCAGAAGGTCAGCGTGAACGCCGCCGTGGCGAGGGCGAGGTTGCCGCCCGCGGTTCCGGAACGGGTCGACCGCTCCCCGACTTCCGCACGCATTCCGGCTCCTTCGTCAGTCGTCTGCGGCGATTGTCGCCCAATGCGGTGTGGGAAACGTGACATCAGTGCCGGAGCAGGCATATTCATTAACGGAATGTGGTCGGGCCTGGGCTCTTTTTCCTGCGCTTCGGGCAACGGGCGGGCAAACGAGGTGTTTTCCTTATGGCGGCACGGAGTAAACGCGGGGGATCGGGCGACGGCCTTCTCCGGTTGGGAAACTACCTGACCCGTTCGGAGCCCCTTGACGGAGACCGTGCCCAGGTCAGACACGGTGGACGTGAGGGGGACGTGTTCTACCGTGACCGGTGGAGCCACGACCGGGTGGTGCGTTCCACGCACGGAGTGAACTGCACGGGATCCTGTTCCTGGGATGTTTATGTCAAAGACGGAATCATCACCTGGGAAACTCAGGCCACGGATTATCCGTCGGTCGGACCGGATCGGCCCGAGTATGAACCCCGGGGCTGTCCGCGCGGCGCGGCCTTTTCCTGGTACACGTATTCGCCGACCCGGGTGCGCTACCCCTACGCGCGCGCCGTGCTCGTGGAGATGTACCGGGAGGCGCGCGAGCGGCTGGGCGATCCGGTCCTGGCATGGGAGGAGATCACCACCGACCCGGAGAGGCGCCGCCGCTACCAGCGGGCGCGGGGCAAGGGCGGGCTGGTCCGCACCACCTGGGACGAGGCCCTGGAGATCGCCGCCGCCGCGCACGTCCTGACGATCCGGAAGTACGGCCCCGACCGGATCGCCGGGTTCTCGCCCATCCCCGCGATGTCGATGGTCTCCCACGGCGTGGGCGCCCGGTTCATCAACCTGATCGGCGGCTCGATGCTGTCGTTCTACGACTGGTACGCGGACCTGCCCGTGGCCTCCCCGCAGGTGTTCGGCGACCAGACCGACGTCCCCGAGTCCGGTGACTGGTGGGACGCCGCCTACCTCGTGCTGTGGGGCTCCAACGTCCCGGTGACCCGCACCCCGGACGCCCACTGGATGGCCGAGGCCCGCTACCGGGGCCAGAAGGTCGTGGTGGTCGCCCCGGACTTCAACGACGCCGCCAAGTTCGCCGACGAGTGGCTGGCCCCGCACCCGGGCACGGACGGGGCCCTGGCGATGGCCATGGGGCACGTGATCCTCAGGGAGCGCTTCGTCGAGCGGCCCACCCCGCGCTTCACCGAGTACGCGCGCGCCTACACGGACCTGCCCTTCCTCGTGACCCTGGACAGGAGGGACGGCCGGTTCGTGCCCGGCAAGTTCCTCACCGCCGCCGACCTGCCCGGGAACCCGGACGGTGCCAACCCCGAGTGGAAGCCCGTGTTCTGGCCGGAGGGGGAGGGCGCGCCGGTCGCCCCCAACGGCACGGTCGGCCACCGCTGGGGAGAGGACGGCCTGGGGAAGTGGAACCTGGACCTGGAGGGCCGCGTCCCCGAACTCACCTTCTACGGCCGGGGCGCCGAGGCGGCGGAGGTCGCCCTGCCGCGCTTCGACACCCCCGACGGCACGGCCGAGGTCGACACCCGCGGCGTCCCGGTCCGCAGGGTCGGCGACCGCCTGGTCACCACCGTGTTCGACCTGGTCCTGGCCCAGTACGGGGTGTCCCGCCCCGGTCTGCCCGGGGTCTGGCCCTCCGGGTACGACGACCCGGGCGCCGCCTGTACCCCGGCCTGGCAGGAGGCCCTCACCTCCGTCCCCGCCGACCGCGCGGTGCGGATCGCCCGCGAGTTCGCCGACACCGCCGAGGCCAGCGGCGGCCGGGCGATGATCGTCCTGGGCGCCGGGACCAACCAGTGGTTCCACGGCGAGAACGCCTACCGCGCCTTCCTCTCCCTGCTGCTCCTCACCGGCTGCCAGGGGGTCAACGGCGGCGGCTGGGCGCACTACGTGGGGCAGGAGAAGTGCCGCACGGCCACGGGCTGGGCCGCCTACGCCTCGGGTATGGACTGGTCGCGCCCGCCGCGCTTCATGGCCGGAACCGCCTACTGGTACTCGCACACCGACCAGTGGCGCTACGACACCTACCGGGCCGACGCCCTCATGTCGCCGCTGGGCCCCGGCAAGGTGCGCGGGCAGCACACCGCCGACCTCGTCGCGGCGTCCGCGCGCATGGGCTGGATGCCGTCCTACCCGACCTTCAACCGCAACCCGATCCAGCTCGGCAAGGAGGCCGCCGAACGCAACCGGGACCCCGCCGAGTACATCGCCGACCAGCTCCAGGACGGCACGCTCCGGTTCGCGGCCGAGGACCCCGACGACCCGAAGAACTGGCCCCGGACCCTCACGCTGTGGCGGTCCAACCTGTTCGGTTCCTCCGCCAAGGGCAACGAGTACTTCCTGAAGCATCTGCTGGGCACCCGCTCCAACCTCCAGTCGGAGCCCGCCGGGCCGGACGACCGGCCCGAGGACGTGACCTGGCGGCAGGAGATCCCGGAGGGCAAGCTCGACCTGCTCCTCACCCTGGACTTCCGGATGACCAGCTCCACGCTGCTGTCCGACATCGTGCTGCCCGCCGCCACCTGGTACGAGAAGCACGACCTGTCCACCACGGACATGCACCCTTACGTGCACGCCTTCAACCCCGCGATCGACCCGCCCTGGGAGACCCGCACCGACTTCGACACCTTCCACGCGCTGGCGAAGGTGTTCAGCGAACTGGCGGCCGACCACCTCGGCGAGGTCACCGACCTGGTCGCGGTGCCCCACCAGCACGACACCGAGGGCGAGCTGGCCCAGCCGCACGGGGTGCCGAGGGACTGGAAGGCCGAAGGGGAGCGGCCGGTCCCCGGGACCACCATGCCGGCCATCGTCCCGGTCCGCCGCAACTACTCGGCGACCGCCCAGAAGCTCGCCGCGCTCGGTCCGCTGGCCGAGGGGAAGGGACTACCGGTCAAGGGTGTCTCCTTCACCCCCGACGAGGAGATCGAGTGGCTGCGCCAGAAAAACGGGGTCGTGCGCGGCGGGGTCGCGGACGGCCGCCCCTCCCTGGACACCGACGTCAGGGCCTGCGAGATGATCCTCGCGCTGTCCGGCACCAGCAACGGTCGCCTGGCCGCCCAGGGCTTCGAGCGCCTGGCCGCGCGCACAGGCACCGACATGGACGAGCTGATCCACCACGCCGAGGAGCGCCGGGTGGTCTTCGACGACGCCCGTCGCGGGCCCACCCCGGTGGGCACCAGCCCGGAGTGGTCCGGCAAGGAGTCCGCGGACCGCCGGTACTCGCCCTTCACCATCAACGTCGAGCACGACAAGCCCTGGCACACGCTCACCGGCCGCCAGCACTTCTACCTGGACCACGACTGGATGCACGAGTTCGGTGAGGCCCTGCCCGTCTACCGGCCCCCGCTGGACATGGGCCGTCTGTTCGGGGAGCCCCGGATCGGGCCGACCGGTCAGCGCGAGGTGGTCGTGCGCTACCTGACCCCGCACTCCAAGTGGTCCATCCACTCCGAGTACCAGGACAACCTGCTCATGCAGACCCTGTCCCGGGGCGGCCCCACGATCTGGATGAGCGTGGCCGACGCCGAGGCGATCGGGGCGGCCGACAACGACTGGGTCGAGGCGGTCAACCGCAACGGGGTCGTCGCCGCGCGCCTGGTGGTCTCGCACCGCATGCCGACCGGGACGGTCTACATGCACCACGCCCAGGAGCGGACCATCGACGTGCCCAAGACGGAGACCACCGGCCGACGCGGCGGCATCCACAACTCGCTCACCCGCCTGCTGGTCAAGCCGACGCACCTCATCGGCGGCTACGCCCAGCTCACCTACGCCTTCAACTACCTCGGCCCGACGGGGAACCAGCGCGACGAGGTCACCGTCGTGCGCAAGCGGACGACGGAGGTGCGTTACTGATGGCGGAGCGGATCCCGGAACGGGCGGGCCGCGCGGACCGGGGGGCGCGGCGGCGGCCGATCGGCCGGGTCATGGCGCAGGTCGCCATGGTGATGAACCTCGACAAGTGCATCGGCTGCCACACCTGCTCGGTCACCTGCAAACAGGCGTGGACCAACCGGAGCGGTGTCGAGTACGCGTGGTTCAACAACGTCGAGACCCGCCCCGGCCAGGGGTACCCGCGCACCTACCAGGACCAGGGCCGGTGGAAGGGCGGCTGGGTCCGGCGCCCCGACGGCCGGCTCGTGCCGCGCGCGGGCGGCCGGATCAGGCGGCTCGCGACCATCTTCGCCAACCCGGTGATGCCCTCCATCCAGGACTACTACGAACCCTGGACCTACGACTACGAGACCCTGACCAACGCGCCCCTGGGCGACGACTTCCCCGTGGCGAGCCCGCGCTCGGCGCTCACGGGCAAGCCCATGCAGGTGAGCTGGAGCGCGAACTGGGACGACGACCTGGGCGGCGGACCCGAACTCGCCTCTCAGGACCCCATCGTGCGCAGGCTCGGGGACCGGGTGAAGCTCTCCTTCGAGGAGACCTTCATGTTCTACTTGCCGCGCATCTGTGAGCACTGCCTCAACCCCACCTGTGTGGCCGCCTGCCCGAGCGGGGCGCTGTACAAGCGGGTCGAGGACGGCATCGTGCTGGTGGACCAGGACCGCTGCCGGGGCTGGCGCATGTGCGTCACCGCCTGTCCGTACAAGAAGATCTACTTCAACCACAGGACGGGCAAGGCCGAGAAGTGCACCTTCTGCTACCCGCGCGTGGAGGTGGGCATGCCCACCATCTGCTCCGAGACGTGCGTGGGGCGCCTGCGGTACCTGGGGGTGGTGCTCTACGACGCGGACCGCGTGGGTGAGGCCGCCGCCGTCGAGGACGAACGGGACCTGTACGAGGCGCAGCTGGACGTGTTCCTCGACCCCTCCGATCCGGAGGTGCGCGCGGCCGCCCGCCGCGACGGCATCCCCGACCGCTGGGTGCGGTCCGCCGCGCGGTCCCCGATCCTCGCCCTGGCCAAGCGCTTCCGGGTGGCCCTGCCGCTGCACCCGGAGTTCCGCACGATGCCGATGGTCTGGTACGTCCCGCCGCTGTCGCCGGTGGTGGACGCGCTCACCCGGACCGGGCACGACGGCGAGGAGGCGGGCCACCTCTTCGGGGCCATCGACGCCCTGCGCATCCCGATCGAGTACCTGGCCGAACTGTTCACCGCGGGGGACACCGGTCCCGTGGACCTCGTGCTGCGGCGGCTGGCGGCCATGCGGTCGTACATGCGCCGGATCAACCTCGGCCAGGAGCGCGACGAGTCCATCGCCGAGGCGGTCGGGATGACCGGCACGGAGATCGAGGACATGTACCGGCTGCTGGCCCTGGCCAAGTACGACGAGCGCTACGTGGTGCCCACGGCCTTCGGAGTGGACGAGGCCGACAAGGGGGTCATCGAGGAGATCGGGTGCAGCCTCGACTTCGACGGCGGCCCCGGCATGGGCGGGATGGGCGACGTCCCCTTCGGTGAGGCCTCCGGGCGCCCGGACGCGGCCACCGTGGAGACCTTCCACGCCCTGCGCGACCGCCAGACCAGTGAGGGCGGAGCCGAGGAGCGGTCCGCCACCGACGGCCGCGTCAACCTTCTGAACTGGGACGGCAACGGTCGTCCGAGTGGACTCTTCCCACCCCGACGGGGTGGCGGTACCGACGACGGCGGCGGACGGGGCGCGGACCCCGGGCCGCTCGAAGGGGGTCGACCATGAGCACCAACACCAACACCAACACCAACACCAACGGCACGGACGACGTGTCCGGCGACGGCCGGAGCGCGAACGCGCTCGACGCCCGCGCGGTGATCCCGAGCCAGGACGGCCGCGACCCGGACGGTCCGGGACGGATGGGCTGGCTCGGTGCCGGCCGAGCCGCGCGCCGGGCGCACGCCCGCGCGGTGACCCACCAGGCGGCCTCGGTCCTGCTCGGCTACCCGGACGCCCTCTTCTTCGAGCGGCTCCCGCTGGCCGCGCGCGCTGCCGCCGAGCTGCCGAAGAGCCAGTCCCGCACCCTCCTGTTGGAGTTCTGCGAGCACGCCTCCAGCACGCCCGAGCTGGAACTGGCCGAGCACTACGTGGACGTGTTCGACCTGAAGCGCCGCCGCGCGCTCCACATGACCTACTACACGGACGGCGACACCAGGCGCCGCGGCCACGCGCTGGCCGAGATCAAGCGGGTCTACACCGAGGCGGGGTGGCGGGTCGAGGCCCGCGAGCTGCCGGACCACCTGGCGGTCATGCTGGAGTTCGCGGCCCGGGGCGACATGGACACCGGGCAGGAACTGCTCGTGGACTTCCGCTCGGGCCTGGACCTGCTCTCGCAGTCCCTGGAGGAGCACGGAACGCCGTACGCGCGGGTGGTCGACGCGGTCCGGTACACGCTGCCGCCGCCCCGGCGCGCGGACGAGGAGCGGGTGCGCCGTCTGGCCCAGGAGGGGCCGCCCGCCGAGGACGTGGGCATGGAGCCCTATGGTGCGCGGCCCCGGGTCCCGCTGCCCCTGACCGACGTCACCAGGAAACCGCAGTGAACCCCGGGGCTCCGGGGCCCGCGGACCTGATCCTGTGGGGCGTGCTGCCCTACGTGGTGCTGGTGCTCGTGGTGGGCGGGCTCGTGTGGCGGTATCGCTACGACCGGTTCGGCTGGACCACCCGCTCCTCGGAGCTGTACGAGTCCCGGCTGCTGCGGATCGGCAGCCCTCTCTTCCACTTCGGCCTGCTGGTGGTGATCGTCGGTCACGTGGTGGGCCTGCTGGTCCCCGACACGTGGACCAGGGCGCTGGGGGTATCCGACACCGCGTACCACGTGGTCGCGCTGTCGATGGGGATCGTGGCGGGTGTGTGCACGCTCGCCGGGATCACCCTGCTCGTCTGGCGCAGACGCACCACCGGCCCGGTGTTCAGCGCCACCACCCGCAACGACAAGCTCATGTACGCGGTCCTGGTCCTGGCGATCGTGACCGGCCTGGGGATGACCGTCTACTTCGCCGGGGTCGCGCTCGCGGGCGGGCACTCCGGCGACTACCGGGAGACGGTGTCGCCGTGGTTCCGGTCGATCTGGTTCCTGCGTCCGGACATCGCGGCGATGACGGCGGCCGAGGCGCCCTACAAACTGCACGCGCTGATGGGTCTGGCCCTGTTCGCGCTGCTGCCGTTCACCCGCCTCGTGCACGCCTTCAGCGCGCCCGTGGGCTACCTGTTCCGTCCCTACGTCGTCTACCGCACGCGTGACCCGCACTCGCCCGCCTCCGGACAGGCGGTGCGGACCGCCCGCCGGGGCTGGTGAAGCGACCGTTCCACGCGGCGCCGCCACCAAGCCACCGCCGCGCCACCCGCGTGACCCGACCAGGAGGCCGTCACCATGGAGCTGTTCCCCGCGTTCCCGCTTGACGAGTGGTACGACACCAAGCAGACCCTGCACCGTTTCGAGCAGATCGTCGGCAAGGTCCGGCTGGCCCACAGCCCCCGCCGCAACCATTGGTGGAACGTGCCCTTCCACCTGACCGGAAGCGGCATCACGTCCCGTCCGATGGGGCTGGTGGACGGCAACCCGGTCTTCACTGTGGACTTCGACTTCGTCCGCCACGAACTGGTCGCGTCGAACCTGGACGGGCACACGGCCGCCTTCCCGCTCCAGGGGCACAGCGTGGCCTCGTTCTACCTTCAGTTCCAGTCGGCCCTGGACAGCCTGGGGGTGGACGGCAGCATCCCGTCGGCCACGCCCTTCGACCTTCCCGACTCCGGCCGCCCCTTCGCGGACGACCACGACCACGCCACCTACGTACCCGAGCACGCCCACCGGTACTGGCGCGTTCTGAGCCAGGTGAACCTGGTCCTGGAGGAGTTCGCGGCCTCCTTCTCCGGCAAGACCAGCCCGGTGCACCACTTCTGGCACACGTTCGACATCGCGGTCACCCGCTTCTCACCGCACCCGATCCAGCAGCCGGAGCGGGCGGGCGGCCTGGTGCGCGAGGCCTACTCGCGCGAGGTGGTCAGCTTCGGGTTCTGGTTCGGTGACGACAACGTCCCCGAACCCTGCTTCTACGCCTACGCGGCGCCCGAACCGGAGGGGCTCACCGGGCAGCCGCTCAGCCCCGCCCAGGCGGAGTGGGCGCCCAGCGGGCAGGGGCACCTCGCGCTGCTGCGCTACTCCGACGCCAGGAAACAGGCCGACCCCAGGGCGGCGGTCCTCGGGTTCCTGGAGAGCGCCTACCGGGCCGGGGCCGGGCGGCTGGGCTGGGACATCGACGCCCTCGCCTGTCCCGGCGGGGTCACCGACCCCTACCTCGGGGGGCACTGAAGCCGTCCCGAGGGTGTGCGTGGAGGGTTCGACCGGGAACATGACATCCTGTGGGGCCCACCACGCGCGCACCACGCGCGTGTGACACGCACGAGGCAGGGGGAAGTGGCCATGGAGTTGTCCGTCGTCGACGTGCCGGAACGATCCCGCTACGAGGTGAGCGCGGACGGCAGGGTGGTCGGCTTCTCCGCCTACCACCTCATCTCCGAGGGCGTCCTGGCGCTTCCGCACGTGGAGGTGGAGCCCGCCTTCGAGGGCAGGGGAGTGGCCAGCGAGCTCATGCGCCGATCCCTGGACCAGATCCGGGGGCGCGGGCTGAGGATCGTTCCCATCTGCCCGTTCGCCCAGGCCTTCCTCAAACGGAACCCGGATTACGCGGACCTGGTGCACGAGGGGTGAACCCGCCCGAATAAGCGAGTAACGGAAGTATCACCATCCGAGAACAGTGCGCCTCAGATGGTGTTTCGTGTCCGTTCCGGGGCATGGGTCGGCGGTTGTCCTTGTTTGGAATGAAGGAGCCCCACCCCCGTGATACTGGCAGACGCAGTACCCACCCTCGATGCTCGCGTCACGGACGCGATCGGCACCTTCAACGACGACTTCTTCTGGTCGTGGGTCCTGATCCCCCTCCTGGTCGTGGTGAGCGTCTACATCACCGTCCGGAGCGGGCTCGTGCAGTTCCGCCTGTTCCCGGAGATGTTCCGGGTGCTCAAGAGCAAGCCCGAGGTCGCGCCCGACGGCAAGAAGGCGGTCTCCTCGCTCCAGGCCTTCTTCATCTCGGCCGCCGCGCGGATCGGCACCGGCAACATCATCGGCGTCTCGATCGCCATCTCCCTGGGCGGCCCCGGAGCGGTCTTCTGGATGTGGGTGATGGCGCTGGTCGTGTGCGCCGCGAGCTTCGTGGAGTCCACCCTCGCGCAGCTGTACAAGGTCCGTCACTCGGCCGGGTACCGCGGCGGGCCCGCGTACTACATCGAGCGCGGGCTGGGCCAGCGCTGGCTGGCCGTGGTCTTCGCGGTCATCCTCATCATCACCTTCCCGATGGTGTTCAACGCGGTGCAGAGCAACACCATCACCAACACGATCGCCAACTCCGCCGGTGAGCTCGGTGCCGAGACCAACCTGATGTTCTCGGCGATCATCGGCGCCCTGCTGGTCGTCCTCACCGCTCTGGTGATCTTCGGCGGCGTCCGCCGGATCGCCAACACCGCGCAGGCGCTGATCCCGTTCTTCGCCGGGCTCTACATCGTCATCGGCCTGATCGTCATGGCGCTGAACTGGCAGCTCGTGCCCGGCATGTTCGCCTCGATCATCCAGAACGCGTTCGGTCTGGGCGAGTTCGCCGCCGCCGCTCTGGGCGTGGTGATCATCCAGGGCGTGCGACGGGGCATGTTCTCCAACGAGGCGGGCCTGGGTTCCGCGCCGAACGCGGCGGCCAGCGCCTCGGTCACGCACCCGGTCAAGCAGGGCCTCGTGCAGACCCTCGGCGTCTACCTGGACACCCTGGTGGTCTGCTCGGTGACCGCCTTCATCGTCCTGCTCGGCTACCAGGGGACGCTCGACGGCACGATGGAGGGCGACCTCACCCAGCTGGCCCTGATGTCCATGCTCGGCCCGTGGGCGCTGCACCTGATGACGCTCATCATCTTCCTGGTGGCGTTCACGTCGGTGCTCGGCAACTACTACTACGGCGAGTCCAACGTCGAGTACCTGTCCTCCAACGCGAACGTGCTGTTCGGCTACAAGGTGGTCTTCCTCGTCGCCACCTTCCTGGGGTCGCTGGGGTCGATCGACCTGATCTGGACCCTGGCCGACACCACGATGGGCATGATGGCGCTGGTCAACCTGATCGCCATCACCCCGTTGACGGTGATCGCCTGCCGACTGCTCAAGGACTACACGGACCAGCGCAAGCAGGGACTGGACCCGGTCTTCACCAGGGACCGGATGCCGGACGTGCGCGGCGTGGAGTGCTGGGAGCCGCAGGAGGGGGTCGAGGCCCACGAGAAGGAGAAGCTCTCCTCCTGACCGAGGGCTGACGGGGGCGCGTCCGAGGCGGTTTCGGGCGCGCCCCGCGTGCTCTCTCGGGGGCACACGACGGTTCAGTCGGCGCTTGGTTCACTTCTGAAAGCACACAAATCCCTAACGGTAGGAGCTTTCAGGCATCCGTGTTCTTTCGGTCACTGCGGATCATCGCTAGTGTGCTGGATCACAGTTGTGGCGGTCAGAGTTGTGCCTCGCGAGGGAGTCCGATGTCCATCGTCTCAATCGAGCCCGCCACCGCCGAGCGGTGGGATGACCTGGAGAACCTGTTCGGACCGACCGGAGCGTACGGGCACTGCTGGTGCACGTTCTTCCGAAGACGCGCCAAGGACCACACGGCGAGTGTGTCCTGCGACCGGTCCACACGCGGTCTGGACAACAAGGAGGAGTTGCGTCGACTGACCCTGGACGGTCGTGTGCCGGGGCTGATCGCCTATGACGGGGACGGCCCCTGCGGCTGGGTCTCCGTGGCGCCGCGGGCGGACTTCATCCGCCTGTCCCGCTCGCGGACGCTGCGCCCGTCCGACCCCGACGAGCCCGGGGTGTGGTCCCTGGTGTGCTTCTGGCTGCCGCCGCGCAGACGCAAACGCGGGCTGGGCAGCCGGTTGCTGGACGGTGCCATCGAGTACGCGCGCGCGGGCGGCGGCCGGGTCCTGGAGGCCTATCCCGTGGACACGGCGGGCGGGCGCGCCCCCAGCGCCGAGGTCTACACGGGCACGGTCGAGATGTTCCGCAGGGCCGGGTTCACGTTGGAGGGGCACCACCTGAGTGAGCGGGTGGTGGCCCGGCTGGAGCTGAAGGCCGAGTAGAGCCCACGCCTCCCCGCCCCACGTCCCCTTCCCCCCCTTCTCCATCCGTCACCTCCCTTCCCCGGGCGCCGGAGACACGGCCCGACAAACGGGGGGAGGGTATCCGAGGCCGAGTCTCTCCCGGTCGTCGCGGGTGTGCCGCCGTCGAGGCGGCCCCGGGGTGTCCGATGATCCAAGGGGTCCCCGCGCGCGCCGTGGGGGCCCCGTTGCGCGTGTCCGCCCTGTCCCGGCGGGGTTCCGTCGCGCTCGGTACCCCCCCTGGGGTAACGTGGAGTGCGTGTTCCGGGGTCGAGGCGACGCAGGGGTTTGACATTTTTATACCCCAGGGGGGTATATTGGGCCTCGTTGGAACACGAGCCCGCGCACCAGTGCGGCAGAACCCAGCAGGAGGCAGGAATGGCCAGCACCGTCGTCTACACCGTCGAGGGCATGAGCTGCGGGCACTGCGTCAACTCGGTCACCGAGGAGGTCAGCGGGGTCTCCGGCGTCACCGATGTGAAGGTCGACCTGGAGAGCCGGAAGGTGACCGTCACCGGTGAGAGCCAGATCGACGACGCCGCCGTGCGCGCCGCGATCGACGAGGCCGGGTACGAGGTGGCGAGCTGACATGGGGGTGACCACGAAGCTCGCGCTGTACGCGGTGGGTCTCGTGGTCGTGTTCGTCGCGGCGTTCGGGGTCGGCACCCAGGTCGGCCCCGTCCTGCCGGACCAGCCCGGGGGACACGCGGAGAGCGTGGAGTCCCCGGCTCCCGCCGAACAGGACCACGACACCACCGAGAGGGACCACGTCGACGAGGGCGTCGACCACTAGCCACCCTGGAGCGGCATATGAGTAGCAGCAAGACGGCGTCCGCCGCAGTGGAGCCGGTGGAACTGGCGATCGGCGGGATGACCTGCGCGGCCTGTGCCAACCGGGTGGAGAAGCGCCTCAACAAGATGGAGGGCGTCACCGCCACCGTCAACTTCGCGACAGAGAAGGCCCGGGTCACCTTCGAGGGCGCGGCGGTCCCAGTCGAGGACCTGGTCACCCAGGTTGAGAAGGCGGGCTACACCGCCACCGTGCCCCGGACCGACCCCGACACCGCCGCCGAGGCGTCCGACCCGGCCGACCCCACCCGGGCCCTGTGGAACCGCGCCCTGGTCTCCATCGTCCTGTCCGTCCCCGTCATCGCGATGGCGATGGTCCCGGCGCTCCAGTTCACCTACTGGCAGTGGGCCTCCCTCGCCCTGGCCGCGCCGGTCGTGGTCTGGGGTGCGCTGCCCTTCCACGTCGCCGCGTGGAAGAACCTCCGGCTGGGCACCGCGACCATGGACACCCTGGTGTCCCTGGGCGTCACCTCGGCCTTCCTGTGGTCCCTGTACGCCCTGTTCCTGGGCACCGCCGGGACGCCGGGCATGACCCACCCCTTCGAGTTCACCATCGCCCGCACCGACGGGTCGGCCAACATCTACCTGGAGGTCGCGGCGGGCGTCACCTCCTTCATCCTCCTCGGCAAGTTCTTCGAGGCGCGGTCCAAGCGCCGCGCGGGCGCCGCCCTGCGCGCGCTCCTGGAGATGGGCGCCAAGGAGGTCGCCGTGCTGCGCGGCGAGGGCCCCGGCGCACGTGAGGAACTGGTCGCCGTGGACCGGTTGGCGGTCGGCGACCGCTTCGTGGTCCGCCCCGGCGAGAAGATCGCCACGGACGGCACCGTCGAGGAGGGCACCTCCGCCGTCGACATGAGCATGCTCACCGGTGAGTCCGTCCCCGTCGAGGTCGCGCCCGGCTCCGCCGTGGTCGGCGCCACCGTCAACGCCGGCGGCCGCCTGGTCGTGCGGGCCTCGCGGGTCGGCTCCGACACCCAGCTCGCGCAGATGGCGCGCCTGGTCGAGGACGCCCAGAACGGCAAGGCCGCCGTGCAAAGGCTCGCCGACCGGGTGTCCGGCGTGTTCGTGCCGGTCGCCATCATGATCGCCGTCGCGGCCCTGGGCTTCTGGCTCGGCACCGGCGACCCGGCCGGGGCGGCCTTCACCGCCGCCGTGGCCGTGCTGATCATCGCCTGCCCCTGCGCCCTCGGCCTGGCCACCCCGATGGCTCTCATGGTGGGCACCGGTCGCGGCGCCCAGCTCGGCATCCTGATCAAGGGCCCGGAGGTGCTGGAGAGCACCCGGCGCGTGGACACCGTGCTGCTGGACAAGACCGGCACCGTCACCACCGGCCGGATGGCCCTGGCCGGAGTCGCTGTCGCCGAGGGCGAGGACGAGGACGAGGTCCTCCGCCTGGCTGGCGCCCTGGAGAACGCCTCCGAGCACCCCATCGCCCGCGCCATCGCCACGGGGGCCGTGGTGCGGGTCGGGGACCTGCCCGTCCCGGAGGACTTCGCGAACGTCGAGGGCCTGGGCGTGCAGGGAGTCGTGGACGGCCACGCCGTCCTCGTGGGCCGGGCCGCGCTCCTCGCTGAGTGGTCACAGCCCCTGCCCGACGACCTGACCCTGGCCATGCGGGCGGCCGAGGCCGAGGGCCGCACCGCCGTCGCGGTCGGCTGGGACGGCCGGGCCCGCGGTGTGCTGGTCGTGTCCGACACCGTCAAGCCGACCAGCGCCGAGGCGGTCCGCCAGTTCCGCGACCTCGGGCTCACGCCGATCCTGCTGACCGGCGACAACGAGGCGGTGGCCCGCTCGGTCGCCGCCGAGGTGGGCATCGACGAGGTCGTCGCCGAGGTCCTGCCCAAGGACAAGGTGGACGTGGTCACCCGGCTCCAGTCCGAGGGTCGCACGGTGGCGATGGTCGGCGACGGGGTCAACGACGCCGCCGCGCTCGCCCAGGCCGACCTGGGGCTGTCCATGGGCACCGGTACCGACGTGGCCATCGAGGCCAGCGACCTCACCCTGGTCCGGGGCGACCTCCGGGCGGCCGCAGACGCGGTCCGGCTCTCCCGGCGCACGCTCGGCACCATCAAGGGCAACCTGTTCTGGGCCTTCGCCTACAACACCGCCGCCCTGCCCCTGGCCGCGATGGGCCTGCTCAACCCGATGCTCGCCGGGGCGGCGATGGCGCTGTCGAGCGTCTTCGTGGTGACCAACAGCCAGAGGTTGCGCCGGTTCCGCCCCCTGACCGGAACCGGTCAGATCGACACTGAGTAGCGACAATGTGACGCAGGTCTCGCAACTGGCGCGGACGGGCCGCTAGGGTTGCGCGAAGCCCCGCCCCCACGGGGCTTCGCGTTGATCCGCGCGGCCCGCACGCGTGTCGGCGCACCCCCCCGCCGGACCGGCGTCCCGCGCGCCGCGAGCACCAGAGAGGACGTCCCTCCGCAGCCGCCCCCCGCACAGCAGAGGTCTTCCCGTGTCATCTGGATGTCCCCGCGCGAAGCTGTACCACCACGAACCGCGACCCGACCCCTACTCCGTGTACGAGCTCATGCGCGCCGAACACGGCCCGGTGGTCCCGGTGGAGCTCGAACCCGGTGTGCACGGGTGGCTCGTCACCGACTACACCACCCTCATCTCCTGGTCGCGGGACACCACCACGTTCGGACACGACGCGCGCCTGTGGAAGGACTTCCGCGAGGGTCGCGTCAGCGCGGACGCCGCGGTCCTGCCCATGATGGCGCCGCGCCCCAACGCCCTCTTCGTCGACGGGACCGAGCACCAGAGGTACCGCAGGGCGATCACCGACAGCCTGGGCGCGATCGCTTCCGAGCGGTGGGTCCGGGTCACCGAACGCTACGCCCACGGGCTCATCGACCAGTTCTGCCAGCGCGGCCGGGCCGACGTCCTCAACGAGTACGCCCGCATGCTGCCGTTGCTGGTCATCAACGAACTGTTCGGGTTCGACCGCGACCAGGGCGTGCGCTTCGTCGAGGCCATGCGCAACCTGTGGCTGGGCGTCGACGCGGAGCGGTCCAACGCCCAGGCCGAGCGGGCGCTGTCGGAGGTGGTCACCGCCAAGCACCGCGATCCCGGCGACGACGTCACCACCCGGCTGATCCGGCACCGTGCCGCGCTCACTGACGAGGAGGTGATCATGCAGCTTCTGCTGGTGGTCGCCGCCGCCAACGAGCCGACGGCCAACCTCATCAACGCGGGAGTCCGCGAGGTGCTGGCCGACCCGAACGCCCCGGCCGACCGTGCGCCCTCCCCGACGATGCTCGCCGACATCGTCGACCGGGTGCTGTGGCACGACCCGCCCATCACCAACTACCCCGTGATCTACCCGCGCGTGGACGTGCCGCTCGGAGACGGCCGCACCATCGAGGCGGGTTCCCCCATCCTGCTGGGCTTCGCCGCGTCCAACCGCTTCTACATGGAGGAGAACGCGGAACGGATGGAGGAGACCCGCAACCGGGCCCACGTGGCCTGGGGCGCCGGGCCGCACCGCTGCCCGGCGCGTGAGGAGGCCACCACGATCACCATCGTCGCGCTGCGCACCCTCCTCGACCGCCTGCCGGGGCTCAGGGTGGAGGTGCCGCCGGAGGACCTGCGCTGGCACCTGTCCGCCCTGTCCTGGATACCCGTCACCCTTCCCGTGCAGTTCACCCCCCAGAACCCCCAGCCCCCCACACCGGTGGAAGGAACCCCTTGGACCGCGTCAGACTCGCGCCCGGAAACCTCCGCGCACAGAGCACCCACCTCCGGAAGGTCGCCCCTGTCGTCCCTGTCCAGCTTCCTGGTGAGGTTGATGCGTGGGTCGTGACCACCCACGAGGCGGTCAGCGCCGCCCTCGCCGACCCGCGCGTCCAGAAGGACAAGAAGTACTGGACGGCGTTCAACAACGGGGAGATCCCGGCGGACTGGCCGCTGATCTCGTGGATCATCAACGAGAACATGCTCTCCAAGGACGGTGAGGACCACACCCGCCTGCGCCGTCTGGTCTCCAAGGCGTTCACCCCGCGCCGGGTCGAGCTGCTGCGCGAGGGGGTCGTCGCGATCGCCGAGTCGCTCCTGGACGACCTGGAACGGGCGGCGGCGGAGAGCCCGGACGGTGTCGTCGACCTGCGGGCGGTCGTCTCCCAGCCGCTGCCACTCACCGTGATCAGCGAACTGTTCGGGGTGGACGAGGCGACCCGTCCCCGCCTGCACCGGCCCGTGGGCGTCTTCTTCGACCAGAGCGTCACTCCCGAGGAGGCGATGGCCACCTTCTTCGAGCTGTGGGGCGTGCTCACCGAGCTGGTGGAGACCAAGCGCGCCGAACCCGGCGACGACCTGACCACCGCCCTCATCGCCGCCCGCGACGAGGAGGACCGGCTCACCGAGGACGAGCTCCTCTGGAACCTGGTTCTGTTCATCAGCGCCGGCTACGAGACGACGATGAACCTGATCTCCAACGCCGTGCGCGCGCTCACCCACCACCGCGACCAGCTCGACCTGGTCGTGGCGGGCAAGGTGGAGTGGTCCAAGGCCGTGGAGGAGGTGCTGCGCTGGGACCCGCCCGGCCAGTACGTGCCCATGCGCTACACGACCGAGGACATGGAGCTGGCGGGGGTGCCGATCCCCAAGGGGGAGCCGCTCCTGCTCGGCTACGGCTCGGCGGGCCGCGACGACGCGCGCCACGGGCCCACCTCCGAGGAGTTCGACGTCACCCGTGAGGACAGCTCGCACCTGTCCTTCTCCCACGGGCGCCACTACTGCCTGGGGGCGAGCCTGGCCCGCATGGAGGTGAACGCGGTGCTGCCGCGCCTGTTCGAGCGCTTCCCGGATCTGGACGTGGCGGTGGACGACGCCGACCTGGTCCCGGCCCCGTCGATCATCGCCTCCGGGGTCGACGCCCTCCCGGTCCGGCTGCGCTGATCCCCCGGAGCGGCCCACCCGGTTTCGGCGGTCCCGTCGTGGGTCACCCCGGTGACCCCGGCGGGATTCGCGCATTTCAGGGGTGATTCCGGGGTTTGGTGACCCGGGAGCAACAGCCTTTGCACCTTCCGGAGAGCACCAAGGAGCGGGGCCGGCCTTCTAGACTCGGCAGGGTCCCCCGGTCCCCTCCCGTCGACCCCTGCCCTGTCCCGCCCTCCTCCCACGGAAGGCCCCCTCCCCCGAAGAGGATCGCGCGCACATGAACAGTTCGGAATCCGGCCCCGGCCGTGTCCTGGTCAACCGGTACCGCCTGGACGAGGTCATCGGCGCGGGCGGTATGGGCCGGGTCTGGCGCGGCACGGACACCCTGCTGGACCGCCCGGTGGCGGTCAAGGAGCTGACCACGCCGCCCAGCCTCCCGCCGCACGAGGTCGACGTCCTGCGCACGCGGATGATCCGCGAGGCCCGCAGTGCCGCGCAGCTCAGCCACCCGTCCATCATCACGGTGTTCGACGTGGCGGAGGAGGACGGCCGCCCGTGGATCGTGATGGAACTCGTTCGGGGTCCCTCCCTCGGTGACCTCATCAAGGACGAGGGCGGGCTGGCGGTCCCGCGCGCGGCCAACGTCGGCGAGCAGATGGCCGCCGGTCTGGCCGAGGCGCACGAACGCGGCATCGTGCACCGCGACATCAAGCCGGGCAACGTGCTCATCGCGGGCAACGACCGCGCCGTCCTCACCGACTTCGGCATCGCCCATCTGGACGGTTCCACCCACCTGACCAGCACCGGGCTGCTGATCGGGTCGCCGAGTTACCTGGCCCCGGAGGTCGCGCACGGCCGCGCGGCCACCTCCGCCTCCGACATGTGGGCGCTCGGCATCACCCTCTACCAGACGGTGGAGGGCACGCTCCCGTTCGACCGTCCCACCCCGATGGCCACACTGACTGCCATCGTCACCCAGGACCTGCCGGAGACCCCCAACGCGGGCGCGCTCCGCCCCGTCCTGGAGGCCCTCACCGAGAAGCGCCCCGAGGACCGGCCGTCGGTGACCGAGGTCCGCGCCCTCCTCAGGGAGATCCGGGACTCCGGCGGATCGACGAGCACCACCATGGTGGCGCCCGCCCTCGCCCCCGAACCCGCCCTGGAACCGGCCGACCCGCAGGCCCCGTCCGACTGGAACCGGGTCACCGACCAGGGCACCGTGCACCGCGCGGTCAGCGCCGCCGAGGCCGCACCCGCCCCGGTCCCGCCGCCTCCCAGCGTGCCCCGGCGCACCCGCGAACACGCGGCGGGCTCCCGCAGGAGGACGCTGCTGGTCGCCGTGGCGGCGGTCGTCCTGCTGGTCACCGTCGGCGCGGCCACGCTGTTCGTCAGCATGAACCGGTCGGACGACACGGACGCCGGGCTGGCCGGTTCCAGCGAGGAGCAGCCCGCCGGAGGCGCCCCGGAGGAGGGCGCCGCAGAGGAGACCGAGGCCTCCGCCGGTGCCGAGGGTGAGGGCGGCGCGGAGGAGGAGGAAGCGGCGGCCGAGGACGAGGACGACGAGGAGGAGGACGACCAGTGGGACTTCCTCGAACGCCACGAGGACTCCAGCGGCTTCTCCGTGGACGTGCCCGGGAACTGGGAGGTCGACCGCCAGGGCCACATGGTCTACTTCCGCAACCCGGACGGCGGCTACCTGCTGGTGGACCAGACCTCCAACCCCAACGACGACGCGGGTGACGACTGGCGCGACTTCGAGCCGACCGGCCGCCAGAACTTCGGCGGCTACTCGCTGATCGGCATCGAGGACGTGGACTCCGACTGGGCCGACGACTACGTCAGCGCCGCCGACTGGGAGTTCACCTTCAGCGGGCGCAACGGCGAGATGCACGCCATCAACCGCGGCTTCCACACCGAGGACATCGGCTA
>NZ_ANAE01000078.1:24625-43015 GCF_000341265.1 Nocardiopsis prasina DSM 43845
CAACCACGAACTCCTCGACCGCATCTCGGAGTCCTTCGACCCCGCCTAGCGACTAGGCGCTCCGGGAGGGCGGCCGGGGCGTGCTGGTGGACGAACCGGCGCCGTGGTTGAAGCCGCCCGCCTCGTCCTGGGTGAGCGAGGGCGTGGGCGGGTGGCCCCGCAGGTGCTCGATGGCGCGTTCCAGGTCGGCCAGGAACAGGTCGCCCATGTCGCGGCTGAAGCCGTGCCGCACCAGTACGCGCTGGACGACCTCGTCCTGGCGGTCCACCGGCAGCGGGTAGGCGGGGACCAGCCAGCCCCGGGTGCGCAGGCGGTCGGCGAGGTCGTAGAGGGTGAAGGGCTCGTCGCCGACCATCCGCCACGCCACGGCGCTGATGCCCCGGGCCGGGTCGCCGCCGTGGATGATCTCGAACGGGCCCATCGCGGCCACCCGCTCGGCCAGGTGCCGGGCCGTCTCCGTCTGGGCCCCGTGGACGCGCCGGTAGCCCTCGCGGCCCAGGCGGACGAAGTCGTAGTACTGCGAGACGACCGGCCCGCCGGGGCGCGAGAAGTTGAGGCTGAAGGTGGCCTCCTCCCCGCCCAGGTAGTTGACCCGGAACACGAGGTCCTCCGGCAGGTCCTCGGCGGTCCGCCAGACCGCCCACCCCGCGCCGAGCGGGGCCAGCCCGGTCTTGTGGCCCGAGGCGTTGATCGAGCGGACCCGGGGCAGCCGGAAGTCCCAGACCAGGCCGGGCTCGGTGAACGGGGCGACGAACGCGCCGTTGGCCCCGTCCACGTGCACGCGGATGTCGTGGCCGGTGCGCTCCTCGAAGCGGTCCAGGGCCTCCGTGATGCCACGGACATCCTCGAAGAGCCCGGTGAAGGTCTGGCCGAAGTTGCAGACCACCATGATGGTGTTCTCGTCGCAGTGGCGCTCGACGTCGTCCGGTTCCAGCACGTACCTGTCACCGCGCAGGGGGACCTGGCGGAGCTCGACGTCGAAGTAGCGGGCGAACTTCTCCCAGCACACCTGGACCGGCCCGCAGACGAGGTTGGGTCGGTCGGCGGGTCGGCCCGCCGCCTCGCGGCGCTCGCGCCAGGCGAACTTGGCGGCGAGCCCGCCGAGCATGGCGGGCTCCCTGGNCAGGCGAACTTGGCGGCGAGCCCGCCGAGCATGGCGGCCTCGCTGGAACCGGTGGTGGAGGTCCCCAGGGTCCCGGCCGGGTCGGGGGAGTGCCACAGGTCGGCGAGCATGCGCACGCAGCGCCGCTCCAGCTCGGCGGTCTGGGGGTACTCGTCCTTGTCGATCATGTTCTTGTCGAGCGACTCGTCCATGAGCCGGTGCACCTCGGGCTCCACCCAGGTCGTGCAGAAGGTGGCGAGGTTCATCCGGGAGACGCCGTCGAGCATGAGCTCGTCGTGGACCAGCTGGTAGGCCACGCGCGCCTCGGTGCCCAGGCGCGGGAAGCCGTCCTTGGGTGCGCCGTGGCGCATCAGCCACTCCGCGTAGACGTCGGCGTCGCTGCCGTCCCCGTGCCCGCCCATCCACGCCCCCGTGCTCACCGTGATGCCATGGTCACCACCAGTATGCGATCCGGGGGCCCCGCCGGACGGGAGGACCCGCGCGGCGTCAGCTCCGGTCCTCGTCGAGGAGCCGGGCGTCGTGCACCAGCAGGGCGATCTGCACGCGGTTGTTCAGGTCCAGCTTGGTGAGGACGCTGGACACGTGGGTCTTGACCGTCGGCACGCTCAGGAACAGCCTCGCGGCGATGTCGGCGTTGGACCGCCCCTCGCCGACGGCGACCGCCACCTCGGTCTCCCGCCCGTTCAGCACCGACAGGCGGGCCCGCGCCCGGTCCGCGCGTGCTCCCTGGTCGGTCTGGGCGACCCGGTCCATCAGCCGCCGCGTCACGTTCGGCGACAACACGGGGAAGCCCCGCGCCACCCGCCGCACCGACTCCACGATCTCCTCGGGCGGGGTGTCCTTGAGCAGGAACCCCGCGGCCCCCGCCCGCAGCGCGCGCAGCACGTGCTCGTCGGCGTCGAAGGTGGTGAGCACCAGCACCTCCGGCGGGTCGGGCAGGGCACGCAGCCGCTCGGTGGCGGTCAGCCCGTCCACCGTGGGCATGCGGATGTCCATCAGGACCACGTCCGGCGAGTGCAGCTCGACCAGCTCCTGGACCGCGCCGCCGTCCTCGGCCTCGGCGAGCACGCGTACGTCCGGGGCACCGCCCATCATCATCACCAGACCGACCCGTACCAGGGCGTCGTCGTCGACGATCACCACACCGATCCGTCGGTCCACGTCCCGCTCCGTTTCGCTCATGAGGGCCACGGTAGCCAGGCGGAAAGGCGCCAGCCACCATCGGCGGTCGGGCCGTACTCCAAGCGACCGGAGGCGAGGGAGACCCGCTCGGTCAGGCCGACCAGGCCCTGGCCGCCCCCGGACGCCTCAGTGACCGCCTCCGGGTCGCGGACGGCGGGCCCGTTGCCCACCTCCACGTTCAGCCCCCGGCCGGGGGACCCGGAGATCCGCACGGACGTGCGCGCGCCGGCGGCGTGCTTGCGGGCGTTGGTCAGCCCCTCCTGGACGATCCGGTACGCGGTGCGCCCGGTGCGTTCGGGGACCTCACCGGAGTACTCCTCCACGAGGTCCACCCCGGCGCCGGTGTCGCCGGCCTCGGTCACCAGCTGGGAGAGGTCGGCCATCGTGGGCTGTGGAAGCTCGCCCACCGGGGCGCGCAGCACGCCGATCACCTCGCGCAGGTCCTGGAGGGCCTGGTGGGCGCTCTCCCGGATCACCCCGGCGGAGCGGGCGACCTCCTCGGCCGGGGCGTTCGGCCGGTACTCCAGGGCGCCGGCGTGCACGCTGAGCAGAGAGAGCCGGTGCCCCAGGACGTCGTGGATCTCCCTGGCGATCGACTCGCGGACCCGGTGCTGGGCCTGTTCGGCGCGCAGCTGGGCCTCGGCCTCGGCGTGCGCGGCCCGCTCCCGCAGGGAGTCGAACAGCTGGCGGCGGTGCTGCACCGAGAGGCCCCATCCGGCGGCGGCGCCCTGGAAGACCGCGCTCAGCAGAAACGTCGTCACGACGGGGGTCCCGTGCGGGTCGGGGTGGACCAGGGCGCCCACGTACGAGGCCAGGAAACTCAGGCCCAGCACCGTCAGGCCCACCCTGGGCGGGCGGTGGACGCACAGGGAGAACAGGGCGACGAGCATCGCCCCCACGGCCAGCTGGGACACCGCTGAGGCCGCCACGAGGACCACGGCGACCCCCACCGGCCAACGGCGCCGCCACCACAGCGCCGTGCAACAGGCGAGGGCGACCAACTGCTCGGTGACCCTGAGGGGGTCGGGCGGAACCGGCGGAGGGGGCTCCCCGGGCAGGGTCACCACGCCCAGCAGCCCGAATCCGAGCGCCGTCAGGAACATCAGGGAGTCCACGACCCAGTCGCGCGCGCCGCGCCGGTACCGCTGCCGGGAGGAGGTCGTGTCGTTCATCGTCTCGGAGTCTATGGAGTGGACGACCCGCAGGTGAGAGGACGGGGCCGACTCGATACCGAAGGCCGCTCGGGTCGCTACTTTGGTCGCGTGGCGGCCCCCGGGAGAAGACCTCGGAAGGGCGCGCGGCCACCTCGCGGCCGATCCGCGCGAGGGCGCGGGCTCCCTAGCGTCGTGTTATGCGCAAAGCACTCCAGGGCCTGGGCGCCCTTCTCACCCTCATGGGGATCAGCGGGGCCGTCGACCACCTCTGGACCCAGCCGGTCCTCGGGATCGTGCTCAACGCCTTCAACCGCCTGGTGGTCCGCAACGTCTCCGTGCTCCAGGAGAACGCCCTGCTCGCCAACCTGGGGCTGGCGGCCTGCGGGATCGTCCTCGTCGTCTGCGTGGAGTCGCTGACACACTCCCGCGAGCGCGGCTGAGACCCCCGCGTCCGCCCCTGACACGGACCGGTTCCCCCGTTTCGCGCTCGTTTGGCCCCCGGGAGTGGGTACCGTCAGCAGGCGGAGCACCCGCGCGTGAACACTGGGGGATCACCCGATGAGCACACTGGTCACCGGCGCCACCGGACAGGTGGGTCGACGTGTCCTGACCGAACTGCGCAGACGCGGCCTGCCCGCGGCCGGTGCCTCCAGGGACGGTGAGGTGCGGTTGGACTGGACCGACACCACCAGCTGGGAACCGGCGCTGGAGGGGGTGGAGAGTCTCTTCGTGACCGTTCCCATGGCCAGTGGGCTGGCCGACCGGGCGGGGGCCTTCCTGGAGAAGGCCGCCGGGACCGGGGTCCGGACGGCGGTGCTGACCACCGCGATGGGAACCGAGAACGGCCCGCCCGACTCCGAGCAGCGCGTCCTGGAACGCAGGGTCCGGGAGCTGTTCGACCACTGGACGGTGGTCCGCCCCAACTGGCTGGACCAGGACTTCACCGAAGGCCTCTTCGCCCGGCTGGCGCGCTCGCGCAACGGGCGCCTGGAGCTGCCGCTGCGCAAGCACGCGGCGGTCAGCTTCGTGGACGCGCGCGACGTCACCGACACCGTCGTCGCGGCGCTCACCGACGACTCCCTCCATGGGCGCGAGTACACGCTCACCGGTCCCGCCCCCGTCACCTTCCGCGAGGTCGTGCGGATGACCAAGGGGACGGAGAGCCCCGTGTGGCGGTACAAGAAGCTCGACGAGGCCGGATTCTACTTCCGGGCCACCAACATGGGCTGGTCGGACCGGTACGTGGACACCCTCAACGAACGGTTTCGGGCCGTGGCCAACGGCCAGGCGGCCGTCGTCACCGACGACGTCCGCCGCGCCCTGGGCCGTGACCCCGTTCCCATGGCCAAGTTCGTCCGCGAGTCGGTGCACTGACCCCGGGACCGCGAACGCCCACCTCCCCGAGCCGGGAGGCGGGCGTCGTGAGGCCGACGGCCTACTTCAGGAGCTGGCGGGCCATCACCATGCGCTGGATCTGGTTGGTGCCCTCGTAGATCTGGGTGATCTTGGCGTCGCGCATCATGCGCTCCAGCGGGAAGTCCTTCACGTAGCCCGCGCCGCCCAGCAGCTGCACGGCGTCCGTGGTGATCTCCATGGCGGCATCGGAGGCGTAGCACTTGGCGGCCGCGCCGAAGAAGGCGAGGTCGTCGTCCCCGCGCTCGGACTTGGCGGCGGCCACGTAGACCATCTGACGGGCGGTCTCCAGCTTCATGGCCATGTCGGCGAGCATGAACTGGACGCCCTGGAACTCGGCGATCGCCTTGCCGAACTGCTCGCGCTCCTTCACGTAGGCCACGGCGTGGTCCAGGGCGCCCTGGGCGATGCCGACGGCCTGCGCGCCGATGGTGACGCGGGTGTGGTCCAGGGTGCGCAGGGCGATCTTGAGGCCCTCGCCCGGGGCGCCGACCATGCGGTCGCCGGGGAGGCGCACGTCGTCGAAGAACAGCTCACGGGTGGGGGAGCCCTTGATGCCGAGCTTGCGCTCGGGCTCGCCGAGGGTCAACCCGGCGTCGTCGGCGTGGACCACGAAGGCGGAGATGTTGCGGCCGCGTTTGCCCTCGGGGTCGGTGACGGCCAGGACGGTGTAGTACTCGCTGACACCGGCGTTGGTGATCCAGGACTTCTGGCCGTTGAGAATCCAGTCGTCGCCCTTGGGAGTGGCCAGGCTGCGCATGGACGCGGTGTCGGAACCGGCCTCGCGCTCGGACAGGCCGTAGGAGAACATCGCCTCGCCGCGCGCCACGGGCGGCAGGTAGCGCTGCTTGACCTCCTCGGAGGCGCCCAGGATCAGCGGCATGGTGCCGAGCTTGTTCACCGCCGGGATGAGTGAGGAGGAGGCGCACACGCGGGCGACCTCCTCGATGATGACGCAGGTCGCGAGCGCGTCGGCGCCCATGCCCTCGTAGTCCTCGGAGATGTGTGCGGCGTGGAAGTCGGTGGCGACCAGGGCGTCCAGCGCGTCCTGCGGGAAGGCGGACTTCTCGTCCACCTCGGCGGCGTGCGGGGCGATCTTGTCCTCGGCCACGGAGCGGACCGCGGCCCGCAGCTCCTCGTGCTCCTCGTTGGTCTTGAACAGGTCGAAGTCGCCCATCACGCTCTCCTCGCTCTGGCACCGCGTGCCTGGATATGGCATTCGGTGCCAGAGTAGGAGATGATTGGTGCGAAGTACACAGACGGGGTCGGATACCTTGGCGCCGGACGAGTCGCCGGGAAAGCGGGGGAGGTGGACGTGGCGACGACGCGTGTGTCGACCCGCGAGGCGGTGCTCGCGGCCGTGCGGCTGTTCACCGACGAGGGCTTCGACGGCACCACCATGGACGGCATCGCCGCCGCCACCGGGGTGAGCCGACGCAGCCTCTTCCGCAGGTTCGGCTCCAAGGAGGACCTCCTCTTCGCCGGGCACGACGAACTCTTCGAGACCGTCGTGCGCTACATGGAGGCCTCCCCCGAGACCCCGACGGCCACGGTGGTCACCGCCGCGCGCCTGGTCTTCCAGGGCTACGTGCGCGACCCCGAGATCACCGTCCCCCGGTACCGGCTGGTGCGCGCCCACCCCAGGCTGCGGGACCGGGAGGTGGCGATGACCGCCAGATACCAGGCCGCGTTCAGCCGCTACCTGGCCCAGAGCGCGGGGGACGACCGGCCCTCCCTGGAGGTCGAGATGGTCGCCGCCGCCGTCATCGCCGCCCACAACCACGTGCTGCGCGGCTGGCTGCGCGCGCCCGGGGACGCGGGGGTGTGGGACCGCTTCGACGAGGCGATGACCAGGATCGCCGACCTCGCCGCGCCCCTGATCGGCGGCGCCGGGGCGGACCGGGGCGGCCCGTCCGGGCGGGGCACGGGCGAGGGGGAGCGCGTCCTGGTGGCGGTCTATCCGAGCGGCACGGACCCCTCCGACCTGCTGCGACGGGTCTCCGAGGCGGTCGGGCGGGACCGGTAGCCCGATCGGGTCCCAGCCACACCCACGCGCGCGTAGGCTGGACGGGGCCGAAAACAGGGCAGCACACGAGGCGGGGCGGCAGCGCAGATGAGCGTGGACACGGCGGGAGCGACCAAGCAGGAGTCCGAGGTCGCCCAGGAGGCGGAGCGGCGGCGGACCTTCGCGGTCATCTCCCACCCCGACGCCGGTAAGTCGACGCTGACCGAGGCGCTGGCGCTGCACGCCGCGGCCATCTCCTCCGCCGGAGCCGTGCACGGCAAGGGCGACCGCAAGGGCGTCACCTCGGACTGGATGGACATGGAGCAGGACCGGGGGATCTCCATCACCTCGGCCGCGCTGCGCATCGACTACGACGACCGCGTCCTCAACCTGCTGGACACCCCCGGCCACGCCGACTTCTCCGAGGACACCTACCGGGTGCTCTCGGCGGTCGACTGCGCGATCATGCTGCTGGACTCGGCCAAGGGCCTGGAGCCGCAGACCCTCAAGCTCTTCGACGTGTGCCGGGCCCGCAAGATGCCGGTCATCACGTTCGTGAACAAGTGGGACCGGCCGGGCCGCGAGCCGCTGGAACTCCTCGACGAGATCGAGCAGCGCATCGGCCTGCGCCCGACCCCGCTGAACTGGCCGGTCGGCATCGCGGGCGACTTCCGCGGCCTGGTCGACCGCACGAGCGGCACGTACACCAAGATGACGCGGACCCCCGGCGGCGCCCAGAAGGCGATCGAGGAGGTCCTGGACTCCGATCGTGCCGCCGAGGTCGAGCTGGACGCCTGGGAGCAGGCCAAGGAGGAGATCGAACTCCTTGAGGCCCTGGGCGCCGACTTCGACCACGAGTCCTTCATGGCGGGCGAGTCCTCCCCGGTGCTGTTCGGCGCGGCGCTGTCCAACTTCGGGGTGGGGCAGCTGCTGGACACCGTCGTGGGCCTGGCCCCCGCGCCGTCGGCCAAGGTCGACGACAAGGACCGGACGCGCCGGGTGGAGCAGCCCTTCTCCGGCCAGGTCTTCAAGATGCAGGCCAACATGGACAAGAACCACCGGGACCGGATGGCGTTCGTGCGGGTCAGCTCGGGCCGGTTCGACCGGGGCATGGTGCTCACGCACGCGCCCACCGGCCGCCCCTTCGCCACCAAGTACACCCAGGCGGTGTTCGGCTCGGACCGCTCCACCATCGACACGGCCTTCCCGGGCGACGTGATCGCCCTGGTCAACGCGCACGCGCTGGCGGTGGGGGACACCCTCTTCGACGGCCCCAAGGTCTCCTTCCCGCCGATCCCCAGCTTCGCGCCCGAGCACTTCGTGGTGGCGCGCGCGGTGGACGCGGGCAAGTACAAGCAGTTCCAGCGCGGTATCGCCCAGCTCGACGCCGAGGGCGTGGTACAGGTGCTCACCTCCGACGTGCGAGGCGAGCAGGCACCCGTGCTGGCGGCGGTCGGACCACTCCAGTTCGACGTGGTCAGGCACCGGATGGAGCAGGAGTTCCGCAGCCCGATCGAGGCCTCCCCGCTGGAGTACTCGGTGGCGCGGCGCACGGACGAGGAGTCCGCGCCGACGCTGCACTCGCTGTCCGGGGCCGAGGTCCTGCGGCGCCGTTCGGACGGTGAACTGCTGGTCCTGGTCCACAACAAGTGGCGTCTGCGCGTGATCGAGCGGGACCACCCCTCGCTGTTCATGGAGGCGTTGCTCGCCGGTGGTGTCGACGAGGGCGAGTAGCGCCCGTCACCGGCTGTACACCGCGGGTCGGATTCTCCGGCATTGCGTGAAGTCATTGTTTACCGGCGGTGAATGTCGGTCACCCGTTGTCGACTTCGGTCACGTTCGGTGTGCCATTCGCCGTGCCCTGTTCGGGGCCGTCGGCCCGGCTGTGACGAGAGGGACGAATGCCACGTCCGGGACACGTGTGAACTCTCGTGCGCGGGGCACATACTCAGATCCCCGGAGTGCCGGGGACAGCACCCTCCGGGGGGCCGACGCACCGCCTCCGGGCTGGGCAGAGGCCAAGATCACCGAGCCGGGGGTGCCCCGCCTCAGCCCTTGTGATCAGGGCGAAGGTACTCTGATGGCAGGCCGCTAGGGCGTGTTCGAACACCTGGCCGCACCGAGTTCCGTTCGGGTATGTCCGCATCTGTGAAGGGCGGTCCGAAGAGCGGCTCCGGGTGCGTCCCGCGTGGGGGTTCGGGGCGCCCAGGGGACCGGTTCAGGAGGTCAGGGACGGATGGCGGGAGAACCCCGTCGGCGTCCGTGATGTCTCAGGGCGATCACGGCGTTATCGACGTTCGGCAAAGTCTGTAAATCTTCACTCCACGGTAATTCTGATCACGTCTGGGTATGTGTTGCATGTCACCTGTTCGTGAATCGGTGAAACTTATATGATTTTGCTTAACCGTCGTTTAATAAAACAGAACAATAACGAGTGAACAAGTCGCGGCGGCGGATCGCCTCGCGTCTGACACACCTCACGTATCCCCCGCCTGGAAAGGTTGACCTCGGGCATGAGCGATGACAAAGAGCGCACGGTGGAGCTCCACTACGAGGGCGGCGTGCTGAAGCTGCCGGTTTTCACCGGTACCGAGGGTGAGAGCACCATCGAGCTGAAGACCCTGCTGGGGTCGACCGGTATGACGACCCTGGACCCTGGGTTCGGCAATACCGCTTCGTGTAGCTCGAAGATCACCTACATCGATGGGGCCGCGGGCATCCTGCGTTACCGCGGGTACCCGATCGAGGACCTCGCCGTACACAGCACCTTCCTCGAGTCCGCCTATCTGGTGATCTACGGCGAGCTGCCGGAGCCCGGCCAGCTCAAGGAGTTCTCCGAGCAGCTGCGCGACAACTCCGACATCCCGGCCGACATGGGCGCGTTCATCGACGCGATGCCCCGTAACGGCCACCCCATGGCACTGATCTCCAGCGCCGTGAACACCCTCGCCGCGTACTACGACGACAGCGTGGACCCGGACGACGAGAACCAGGTCGAGCTCGCCACGATCCGGCTGATGGCCAAGCTGCCGACGATCGCGGCCCGCATCTACCGCAACTCCATCGGCGCGTCGCCGATCGCCCCGGACCCCTCGCTCGACTACGTCGACAACTTCATCCGGATGACCTTCGGCGACGAGGCCCCCACCGGTGAGCTCGGCGAGCTGTTCAACAAGGCCGTCGGCATGCTGCTGGTGCTGCACGCCGACCACGAGCTGAACTGCTCCACGGCCACCGTGCGCGTGGTGGGCTCCTCCAAGGCCGACATCTACGCCAGCGTCGCCTCGGGCATCAACGCCCTGTCCGGCCCCTCCCACGGCGGCGCCAACCAGGCCGTCCTGGAGATGCTGGAGGAGATCCGCGACTCCGGTATCTCCATCGAGGACTTCCTGGAGAAGGTCAAGGCCCGCGAGATGCGTCTCATGGGATTCGGCCACCGGGTCTACAAGAACTTCGACCCGCGCAGCAAGGAGATCAAGGTTCTGGCCAGCCAGATCCTCGACAGCCACGACAACCCCGACGAGCTCTTCGCGCTCGCCCTCAAGCTTGAGGCCGCCGCGCTCCAGGACTCGTACTTCACTGAGCGCAAGCTCTACCCGAACGTCGACTTCTACACCGGCGTCATCTACCGCACCATGGGCTTCCCGACCAACATGTTCACCGTGTTGTTCGCCATCGGCCGCCTGCCCGGCTGGGTCGCCCACTACCGCGAGCAGCTCAGCGACCCGGCCTTCCGGATCGCCCGCCCGCGTCAGCACTACATCGGCTCCGCCGAGCGCCGCTACCCCGGTCAGGGCTGATCCCGCCGGAGTACCTCGACCGCCCGCCCACGTCACCGACGAGGGCGGGCGTTCGTGTGTCCGGGGGCTGAGCGAAGCGCGCTCCGAGCGCGCGGTTCCAGGTGCAGAACCTCCCTTGCCGTGTATTTTGCGTACTTTCTGTCATCCGTATGCGACGTTGAGGGAAGTGGCAGAGCGTGACCCCGCACACGAGCGGGACCACACGAGGAAGGGGGCCTGGTCATGGTCCGGTACGCGTTGACAGGCGACATACTCGGAGAACTGAGCCGTCACTGGTGGGTCCTGGTCGTACGCGGTGTGGTCGCGGTGGTCTTCGGTCTGCTGGCCCTCGTCTGGCCGGGAGCGAGCCTGCTGGCCCTGGCGATCATCTTCGGTGTCTTCGCGCTGGTGGACGGGGTCGCGCTCGCGTTCACCGCCTACCGCGCCGCACCGGGGAGCCGGTTGTCGCTGGGCATCCAGGCCGGACTGAGCATCGTCCTGGGTCTGCTCGCCCTCACCTGGCCCATGGCCGCGATCATCGCCATCGTCTTCCTGATCGGTGCGTGGGCGATCGTCACCGGTGTCGCCGAGATCGTCACCGCCGTGCGCCTGCGCGCCCACCTCAGCTCCGAGTGGCTGCTGATCTTCGTCGGTGCCCTCTCGGTGATCTTCGGTCTCCTGATGTGGTTCTGGCCGTTGGCGGGAGCCGAGGCGATCATGCTGGTCGTCGGTGTGTACGCGATCGTGTTCGGTGTGGTCATGGCGGTCGCGGGCTTCCAGCTGCGCGGCGCCACGGACGGCGTCCGGTCGACCAGCGAGCAGGACACCGTCGCCACCGCGGACGCCGACACCGACGCGGACCTCGACGGGGCGGGCGGCGCGACGGCCGTCACCGGGGAGGACGCGGAGCGTCCGGTGAGCGCGTTCGACGAGGGGTACGCGGGCGGCTACACCGACGGCTACCGGGGGGATGGGCGCGGCACCGGGCAGGCGCCCGGGGACGACGAGACGGCCTCGCCCCGCTCGGGGCGCCACCGGGCCCCGAAGAAGGGCCCGAACGATCCCGGGACCCCGTAGGGCCGGGGAGCCGTGGCCCGAGCTCGGAGCCGGGGCCACGGGCGGCTCAGCCGCCGCTGACGAGGAGGGGGCCGCGCCGGTCGACCTGGCTGCCAGGGACGACCGGCGCGGCCTTCTCCTGCTGCCATGCGACGGGGAGCGCGGTCACGTGGGGACCCCTTCCTGGTGGAGAGCGGCCTCGAA
Source organism: Nocardiopsis prasina DSM 43845 (assembly GCF_000341265.1). Taxonomy (GTDB): domain Bacteria; phylum Actinomycetota; class Actinomycetes; order Streptosporangiales; family Streptosporangiaceae; genus Nocardiopsis; species Nocardiopsis prasina. The sequence continues at coordinate 36,542 of NZ_ANAE01000078.1, forward strand.
AAAAACGCTGGACGCCCCCGGGAGGGCTGCCCTAGTCTGGCGCGCATGTGCTTCCAGCAGATCTACGGCTAGGACCCGGCGTCCACGACGCCCCGCGCCATCCCCTCGGGGGACCGGCGCATTTCAGTCCTACCCGTAGACGACCCCTGGAGAAGTACCTTGACCCGCCGCCTTCACATCGCCATGGTCGGCGTCCCCGCTGTGAGCCACGTCCTGCCCAGCCTGGAGATCATCCGCGAGCTGGTTGACCGCGGCCACCGCGTCACCTACGCCAACGACCCCGTGGACGGGGTCGGCGAGCTGATCGCCTCGACCGGCGCCGAACTCGTCCGCTTCACCACCACGCTGCCCACCGGCGACGAGGAGTGGTCCGACGACCCCGTCCAGGGGATGGACATCTTCCTCGACGACGCGATCAACATGCTGCCCGTCCTGCGGGACGCCTACGACGACGACCGGCCCGACCTCTTCCTGTACGACATCGGCGGTTATGCCGCGCGGGTCCTGGGCGTCGACTGGGGCATCCCGACCGTCCAGCTCTCACCCACCTACGTGGCCTGGGCGGACCACGGGGACACCGTCATGGAGTGGCTGCGCGCGCGGCCCGGCGCCACCGAGCACTTCGCGAAGTTCGACGCCTGGCTCGCCGAGAACGGCGTCACCGGGCTGGACCACGCGAGCTTCGCCGGGTCCCCGGACCGGGCCCTGGCCATGATCCCGCGCGAGATGCAGCCCTTCGCCGACACGGTCTCGGACGCGGTCACCTTCGTGGGCCCGTGCCTGGGCGCGCGTGAGGACCAGGGCACCTGGCGGCGCCCCGAAGGGGCCGAGCGGGTGCTGCTGGTGTCCATGGGGTCGGCCCTGACCCGGCTGCCCGGGTTCTACCGAGAGTGCCTGCGTGCCTTCGGCGATCTGCCGGGCTGGCACGTGGTACTCCAGGTCGGCCGGTTCGTGGGAGCCGACGAGCTGGGCGAGATCCCCACCAACGTCGAGGTGCACCCCTGGGTGCCGCAGTTGGACGTCCTCCGCCAGGCGGACGCCTTCGTCACCCACGCCGGGATGGGCGGCTCCAGCGAGGGCCTGTACACGGCCACACCGATGATCGCGGTGCCGCAGGCCACCGACGGGTTCGACAACGCCGACCGCCTCCAGGCGGCCGGGGTGGCCCGTCGGATCGACTCGGCGGACGCCACGGCCGAAGCGCTGCGCTCAGCCCTGGTGGACCTGACCTCGGACCCGGAGGTGGCCGCGCGCCTGGCGGCGATCAGCGCCCGGCTCCGGGACGGCGGCGCCTCGTACGCTGCCGACCTCATCGAGGACGAGGCAGCCGAGTAGTCCCGGACGCGAGCCCACAACCGCCGCGGTGCGCCGCGCCCCTTCGGGCACGGCGCACCCCGGGCGTCCCACCCAGCACCCTGTCCCGCTCCACGACGGCCGTCATCACCAGGAGGAACCACTATGGACCACCTCGTCGTCGTCACCGGCGGCCCGGGTTCGGGCAAGACGACGCTGATCGACCACCTGGCCGGGCTCGGACACCGGCGCACGGTCGAGGCGGGCCGTGCGATCATCCGTGACCAGCGGGAGATCGACGGACCCGGCCTGGCCTGGCGGGACGACGCCCTCTTCGCCGAGTTGATGCTGGCGTGGGAGATGCGCTCCCACCGCGAGGCCGCCGAGCACGACGGGCTGGTCCTGTGCGACCGGGGCGTGCCCGACCTGGTCGGCTACCACCGCCTGCGCGGCCTGCCGGTGCCCGAACACCTGTGGGCGGCCACCCGTGCGTTCCGTTACCGGCGCACGGTGTTCGTCGCCCCGCCCTGGCCCGAGATCTTCGCCGGGGACACCGAACGCCACCAGTCGCCGGAGGAGGCCGAACGGACCTTCGAGGCGATGTGCGAGGCCTACCCGGCCTGCGGGTACGCACTGGTCACCCTGCCCCGCGTCCCCGTCGCCGATCGCGCCCGCTTCCTCCTGGACCACCTGGACGGCTAGGGCTCAAGGGACATGCCGCGGGCGTTCAGGAGGTCGCTCAGGATGTCGGTCCCCGTGGGGCCCATCCCGTGCAGCCGCAGCAGGTCGGTCTCGCTCACCCCGTCCAGCTGTTCCAGATGCGTGTACCCGGCGCGGTTCAGGGCCCTGCGGGCAGGGGCGCCGATACCGGGGAACTCTTCCTCTGTTCTGTCCATGCCGTTGTCGTACCCATCGGACGGGATACCTGAGATGACATGTGTGTTGCGTTTGTGGCCGCTCGTGGCCGTAAACGCGGGAGTCCCTTGTGGTTCGGAGTGGGCGCGGCCACACTCTTGTCCTAGGTAACGGGAGAAATCGGTGCGGTCCGCGGTCCGCTGGAGGTGATTCGTCGGGTGGGCAGGGACGCGGAGCCCGAGGTGACGCCGATGAGCTGGGAGGTGCTCGACCACGCCATCAACCACGTGCGGGGCGAGGCCGACCGCATCAAGCTCCGGCTCGCGGACCTGGACCAGCACGTGGGACACCGGCTGCTCAGGGACGCCGACCTCGTGGGCGGCACCCGTGAGCGCTGGGAGTACGCCGCAGCCCACCTCCACCGGCTGTGGACGGTCCACGGCGCCTTCGCGCTGGTGCTGGACCGTGCGAACCTGGTCCGCGAACGCGGCGGCAAGGATCCCCAAAGGGAACTCGCCTTCCTGCTGAGGGGCCCGTCCGTCATCCTGCCGCTGGACCGGGGTCCCCTGCACGAACGCGGTCTGCTCGATCCCGACTCCGAACGCGTCACCACAGCCGAGGCCATCGCGCGGATGTCGGCCGACTACGACAAGGCCACCGAGGTCATCTCGGCGGTGGAGACCGCCTGGGACGTCCTGCACCCCCGGCTCGCGGAGCTGGAGACCATGTGGCAGGAGGTCTGCACGCTCTCGGACCAGGTGGAACTGGGCGAGGACGAACACGAGGGGCTGCGCCGACAGCTCGTCCGGGTGGGGGAGACCGTCCGCCGGGACCCGCTCGTCCTGGTCGTCGAGGCCCGTGTGGACACCTCGTCGCTGGACCACCTCCGGGGACTCCTGGTGCGCACCCGCGGTGAACTCCGCGACGCCCTGAGGATGCGCGACTCCTACTCCGAGAGCGTGGCACGCCTGGTCTCGGCCATCGACGACGTCGAGCAGGTCCTCCGGCGCGCCCGTGAACTGCGGGAACGGGTCGTGGCGAAGATCTCCGCACCCGGGACCGCGGACGTCCCCGACTCGGTTCCGGCGCTGCGCGCCTCGGTGATCGAGATGGACCTCCTGCGTTCCCGGAGCGACTGGCGTGGGCTGGGCGCCCGTCTGGGCCGGGTCCAGCACGACGTGCACCAGGCCAGCGACGCCGCCCAGGAGTGCGAACGGAACCTGTCGGAGCTCTTCGCGCGCCGGGCCGAACTCCGCGGTCGCCTGGACGCCTACCGCGCCCGCGCGGTCCGCCTCGGGCTGGCCGAGCACGAACGGCTCGCCGGACTCCACGGACGCGCGCACGGTGAGCTGTGGAAGGCGCCCTGTGATCTGCGAGCCGCCACCCGGGCGCTCTCCGCCTATCAAAGGGCGCTTCTGGAACTTTCGGGAAGCGATTCCCCGGAGGACAGAACCAGACCGGGAAACGGAGCGTCTGACGGCGAGACTGATGGTGGTGTGACCTAGATGACCATGTGCACTTCCCCCGGCTGCCAGGGCCAGATCGAGGACGGCTTCTGCGTGGTGTGCGGCCTGGCTCCCGTGGGCGTTCGTCCTCCCTTCCCGACCCCGCCGGCGCCGCGTCCGCCGGTGTCCGGCCCGTGGCGCGCCGCCGCCCGGAACCGGGACCGCGACGGCGAGCGGACCCAGCCCTCCTACGCCGCGCCCCACAGGAGCCCCGGCCCGCGGTGGTCCCGCGGCGGCACATCCGACGCGTCGTCCGGCCCCTCCTCCGGGGGTTCCACACGGGACTCCGACGGCAGCGACGCGGCCGTGCACTCCCACCCGATCAGCTCGGGGAACATCCGCCCGTCCGGCCGGTCCGGACCGAGCAGCGGCTCCGGGACCATCGGTACCTCGCCCAGCGGGAGCGGCGGTTCCGGCCGCGGCGCCCGGCGCGGCATGCTCGGCCTCGGCCTGCTCCAGGTCCCCCTGGTCCCGGCCCACGACCCCTCCGACGCGATCATGACCAACCCGGTCGTGTCGGAGAAGAACCGGTTCTGCGGCAACTGCTCAGAGAAGGTCGGCCGGTCGCGCGGTGAGCAGCCGGGCCGTACCGAGGGGTTCTGCCGTCAGTGCGGGACCCAGTTCTCCTTCACCCCCAAGCTGGTCGAGGGCGACGTGGTGGGCGGCCAGTACCAGGTGCTCGGCTGCCTGGCCCACGGCGGCCTCGGGTGGATCTACCTGGCCCGCGACCTCAACGTCAACAACCGCTGGGTGGTCCTCAAGGGCCTGCTCAACGCCGGTGACGCTGAGGCGCACAAGGCGGCCGCGGCGGAGCGCGCGTTCCTCTCCGAGGTCGAGCACCCCAACATCGTCAAGATCATCAACTTCTCCCAGCACCCGGACCCGCGCACCGGCATCCCCGGTGGCCACATCGTCATGGAGTACGTGGGCGGCAAGTCCCTCCGGGAGCTGCTCATCGAACGCCGGGCGAACGGCTCGGCCGAGGAGGTCCTCCCCCTCGGCCAGGTGATCGCCTACGGCCTGGAGTGCCTGCGCGCCCTGGGCTACCTGCACTCCCGGGGCCTGCTCTACTGCGACTTCAAGCCGGACAACGTCATCCAGAGCGAGGAGCTGATCAAGCTCATCGACCTCGGCGGCGTCCGGCGCATGGACGACACGCTCAGCCCCGTCTACACGACCCCCGGCTACCGGGTGCCCGAGGACGAGCTGCGCGGTCCGGGCCCCACGGTGAGCGCCGACCTCTACTCCGTCGGCCGGGCCCTGGCCGTGCTCAGCTTCCACTTCAGCTTCATGCGCCAGCACCCGCACAGCATTCCCGACCGGCACGAGGTGCCCCTGCTCCAGCGGTACGAGTCCTACGACCGCTTCCTGCGCCGGGCCACCAACATCGACCCGGAGGCGCGTTTCCACGACGCCGGGGACATGGCCGACCAGCTCACCGGCGTGCTCCGCGAGGTCCTGTCCGACCTGGAGGGCACTCCGCACCCGGCGGCCTCCGTGCTCTTCGGCGGCGAGAGCTTCACCCTCGTCTCCGGCGTGGGGACGCACAACGCCGACCGCATGCTGAGTCCGCCCCCGCCCACCGATTCCGCCGGGCTGCTGCCCGCCCCGCTCATCGATCCGTCCGACCCGGCCGCCCAGCTCCTGCGCAGCTTCGGCGGCATGTCCCCGGCCGAACTGATCCCGACCCTGCGAGCGGCCCAGGCGCCGTCCCCCGAGACACTCCTGATGCTCGCCCGGGCCCTGATCACGGTCGGCCGGCACGGGGAGGCTCTGGACGCGCTCCAGCAGTTCAGCACCGCGGTCCCCGGTGACTGGCGGACCATGTGGTACCTCGCCGTCGCCGAGCTGAGCTCCGGCAGCTTCGAGGGAGCCCGGGGGCACTTCGACGAGCTCTTCGACCACCTCCCCGGGGAGGTGGCGCCCAAGCTCGGCCTGGCACTGGCCTGTGAGCGGACCGGGGACCTGGAGACCGCCGCCCGCCAGTACTCCACGGTGTGGTCCACCGACCACTCGTACGTGAGCGCGGCCTTCGGCCTGGCCAGGGTCCGGCTGGCCCAGGGTGACCGGGCCGCCGCCATCCGGGTCCTGGACGCCGTACCCGAACTGTCCAGCCTGTACGTCCACGCCCAGACCGCGCTGATCGCCGCGCTCGCCACCGGTGCCACCGACGGTGCCGACCACGTGCGTGCCGGGGAACGGCTCGACCGGATCGGGCTGGACAGCGAGTCCGCTGACCGGCTCGCCACGCGCGTCCTCGAAGCGGCCCTGGGCTGGCTGCGCGCGGGCGGCGCGGCCCCGGCCGGCCAGCGGCTCCTCGGCGGGGACTTCACCGAGGAGGGCGTCCGCACCAACCTGGAGCGGCGGTACCGGGCCCTGGCCCACCGCTCCAGCGTGACGTCGGAACGCCACGAGCTCATCGACAGGGCGAACTCCCTCCGCCCCGTGACACTGCTGTGAGAAGTGAAGGAACGGCGATGACCGAGGTACGGACCTGCCCTGCCTGCGCCGACACGGTGTCAGAGGGCGACCTCTACTGTGAGGGCTGCGGCCGTACCCTCCCGGTGGAAGCGCGCTCCGGGGCGGGGAAGGGCGGACCGCCCGACCGCGTCCCCACCACGCCGCAGGCGAGCATGACCGGGACCTTCCGGAGGGTCGGGTCATCGAAGGACGAGACGGTGACGGTCGAGCGTCCCGCTCTGGTCCCGGCCGAGGGCGCGCCCACCGCGCCCCAGGTGAGCCTGCAAGGCGCCGTCGACGATGTGTCCGCCGCGCCCGCCGTCCCCGCATCCGGTCCCGCTGTGGCGGCCACACCCGCCAC
>NZ_ANAE01000079.1 GCF_000341265.1 Nocardiopsis prasina DSM 43845
CCCCGACGGGGTGACGGGCTCGGACTGGGACGACGCCGACTCCCAGACCACCGAGCCGGTGCGCCGGGACCCCGGCCCCGCCGAGCCGTCACCGCAGAGGAGCGCCGTCCCCGACTGGCCGCCGCCCGCCGTGGGCAGTGAACCGGTCTCAGTGGACGACCCCGACCTGTGCGTCTGGTGCCCCGGACGGGTCGTGGACGGGTACTGCGAGAAGTGCGGCTTCCTCCAGCCCACCGGCCGGGACCACGTCGAGGTGCGCACCCGGCGCGCCTTCGGCGTCAGCGACCGGGGCCTGCGGCACAGACGCAACGAGGACGCCATGGCCGTCCGGGTCGTCGAGGACGACGCGCCGCACGCCGCCGGCACCGTCGTGGCCGTCGTCTGCGACGGTGTGTCCAGCTCCCCCCGCTCCGACGAGGCCTCCCGGGTCACCGCCGAGACGGGTGCGACCGTGCTCGCCGAACGCGTGCGCCAGGGCGCGGACCCGCGCGAGGCCACCGCCACCGCGATGACCCGCGCGGCCGAGGCGGTGGCCGCGATCGCTGACTCACCGAGTTCCGCACCGGCCTGCACCTTCGTGTCCGCCGTGGTGGACCCGGACACCGGGGCCGTCACGGTCGGCTGGGTCGGTGACAGCCGCGCCTACTGGATCTCCGGCGGTCCGGCCTCCAGCGCCTCCGCGCTGCTCACCCGGGACGACTCCTGGAGCGAGGCGATGGTGCAGATGGGCGCCCTCTCCCGTGAGGAGGCCATGCGCTCGGCCAACGCCCACGCGCTCATCGCCTGGATGGGGGCGGATTCGGGGGAGATCGACGCGCACATCTCCACCGTCACCCCGACCGGCCCCGGAGCGGTCCTGCTGTGCAGCGACGGCCTGTGGAACTACTACCCCGAGGCCCGGGACCTGACCGAGGCGGTGCCCGGGGCGTCCAGCGCTCCGTGGGAGGCCTCCCGCACCTACGTCAGCCTCGCGCTGCGGGCCGGCGGCAAGGACAACATCACCGTCGTCGTCGTTCCCGTGCCCACCGACCAAGGGGGTTCCCGTGCCGGACAGGTCTGACCGCTCCGCCGAGCCCGAGTTCCGCGTCGAGATCGACCAGAACCCGTACCTGCCGCTGGGCGGGACGGAGGTGCACGCCGTGGTGAGCGTGACCTCGAACAGTCCCGTGCTGGTGGGGTCGTCCGTGCGGGCCTCGGAAGTGATCATCGTCGACACCTCCGGCTCGATGTACGGGGAGAAGATCAACGCGGCCAAGCGGGCGGCCCGCGCGGCCATCGAGACCCTGCGCGACGGGGTCCGATTCGCCGTCGTCGCCGGGCACCGCGAAGCCGAGATGATCTTCCCCGAGAGCGCCCACCTGGTGGAGGTGGACGCCTCGACCCGGGCGGCGGCTCTGGAGGCAGTGGGACGGCTGCGCGCCGACGGCGGCACGCGCATGGGGGCCTGGCTGCTCAAGGCGGCCGAGCTCTTCGACACCGCGGACGACGGCATCCGGCACGCCATCCTGCTCACCGACGGTCAGAACAACGAGATGTCCGACGTCTTCGAGCGGGTGCTCCGACGGCTGGAGGGCAGCTTCGTCTGCGACTGCCGGGGCGTGGGCACCGACTGGAAGGTGGAGGAGCTGCGCCGCATCGACGCCGCGCTGTTGGGCGGCGGCCCCGGCATCGTCGCCGATCCCGCCGACCTGGAGGCCGACTTCCGGGCGATGGCCCAGGCCTCCATGGGTAAGGCGGTGGCCGACGTGGCGCTGCGCCTGTGGACCCCGCAGAACGCCGTGGTGCGCTACGTCAAACAGGTGGCGCCCACCGTTCGCGACCTCACCCACCGCGCGGTGGAGCGGGCCGCCCAGGCCGGGGACTACCCCACCGGTTCCTGGGGGACGGAGAGCCGCGACTACCACGTGTGCGTGGAGGTGCCGCCGGGCGACCCCGGCCGCCAGCTGCGCGCGGGCTGGGTCCGGGTGGTGCTGCCCGGTGAGGGCGGCGCCCAGGACCAGGTCCTCGCCTCCGGGAACATCCTCACCGAATGGACGTCGGACGAGGACAGGGCCACCGAGATCAACCCCCGGGTGGCCCACTACACGGGCCAGGTCGAACTGGCCCAGGCGATCCAGGACGGGCTCGGCGCCCGTCGTGAGGGGGACGACCCGACCGCCACCACCAGGCTGGGCCGGGCCGTCGCGCTCGCACACGAGTCGGGCAACGAGGAGACCGCGAGGCTCCTCGGCCGCGTCGTCGACGTCGTCGACGCGGCCACCGGAACGGTGCGGCTCAAGCCCAGCGTCGACAAGGTCGACGAGATGACCCTCGACACCAACTCGACCCGGACCGTACGGACCCGCCCCCACCCGGGTGGACCGGGACCCGGCGGCGCCCCCGGACCCGGGTAGGAGGGACCATGCCCAGTTGCCCCTCAGGGCACCACTCCACGGCCGACGACTTCTGTGACGTCTGCGGACTGCGTCTCCAGACACTGTCGGTGCCGCCCCCCGCCCACCCCCCGACCGCGACCCCGCCCACCCCCCACCGGGCGCCCCCCAGGCCCCGACCGGCGACCCGGGGCGGCCCCTGCCCGGAGTGCGGCACGTCCCGGGCGGGCCGCTTCTGTGAGGAGTGCGGCCACGACTTCGCCTTCGCCTCCCAGTCCGGCAGCCACCAGCGGCGCCTCTCCGCGCCCGACAGCGCGCCCACGGGCGTGCACTGGCGGGCCATCGTCGCGGCCGATCCCGCCTACTACCAGTACATGGTCAACCAGGGCATGCTCGACCCGGGCCGGATCAGCTTCCCCTCCGGGGGCAAGCCGCGCCGGGTGAACCTCCAGGGCGACCGCGTGCACGTCGGACGACGCAGCCAGTCCAAGGGGTTCACTCCGGAGATCGACCTGGGCGGGCCCGGGGGAGACCCGGCGATCTCCCACATCCACGCGGTCCTGCTGGCCGGACCCGGTGACACCTGGTCGCTCCTCGACCCCGGGTCGACCAACGGGACCACCATCAACGGGACGGCCAACCCCATCCCCCGCAACGTGGAGGTTCCCCTGAATGACAGTGACCGGATCTACGTCGGCGCATGGACCGTCATCATCATCCAGAAGGGGTGAACCCCGTTGATGCCCCCCGACCCCGGCCAGCCGGCCAGGCGCCCGAAGAGCGGCGCCCCCACACCGCCGTCGGCCGTGCCCGGACGACGTCTCCGCACCTGGTGGCCGCGCGTGCGGGCGTCGACGCGGTCCACGCCCGCACGGGTGTGGACCCTGACGCTGCTGTGCGTGCTGGCCGTCGCGGGCCTGTTCGGTTCGGCGTCGGTGACGCTCAACCAGGCCCGTGGCGGTCTGGAGGTCCTGGACGAGGGCGCGGGGCGGCAGGCCATGAACACCACCGACCTCTACCTGAACCTGGCGGCGATGGACGCCAGTGTGGCGGACGTGCTGCTCATGGGCACCGACCACGACCTCGGGTCCGGGCGCGAGGCCGCCATGGACCGCTACGTCACCAGCCGTCGGGAGGCCAACGAGGCCCTGCTCCAGGTGGCGTCGCTGACCAGTCAGGACGGTGACGCGCAGGAGAACGCGCGGGAGAACGTGCAGGCGCTCATGAACGGGATGGGCGCCTACGAGCAGGAGGTCGGTAGGGCGCTCCTGATCAACCGGGAGGCGGAGGCGCCCCCGGGGGAGGTGGACGCTGAGGCGCTCGCCGAGTACAGCGACGCCACGCAGCGGATGCACACCGAACTGCTGCCCAAGGCCTTCAATCTGGGGTTGGAGTCCTCGGCGATCGTGCGGCAGAGTCACGAGGACGGCCAGGGCGCGGTGACGGGCGGGCGCGTGGTGGTCGGCGTCGTGGGAGCTGTGACGGTGGCGTCCCTCCTGGCGCTCCAGCTCTACCTGCGGGTGCGCTTCCGCCGCCGCTTCAACGCCCCGCTGCTGGTGGCGACGGCCGGGTCGGTGGTGCTGACCGTCGGTGCCGTCCTGGCGCTGAGCGGCAGCGCGGCCCACGAGCACCGGGCCAAGAACGACGGGATGGACGCCGCCATGGCGCTGTCCCGGGCCAAGGCCATCGCCACCGACATGCAGGCCGACCAGAGCCGGTTCCTGATCGACGACGACCACGCCGACACGTACCGGCAGGTGTACCTGGAACGGGCCCAGCAGGTGCTCTTCCGCCCGGTCAGCACGCTGCCGGGCTACTACGAGGCGGTCGGGGAGATCCCGGACGCCTACCCGGAGCTGCCGGGGTCCGGCGTGCCCGACGAGGAGGACCCGGGCACCCTCGGTTACCTGGGGGAGGACGCCCAGCGGGCGTTGCTGGAGGACCATGACGCGGAGAACGCCCTGGAGGAGGTGCTCACCACCTTCGTCGCGCTCCAGGAAGCGGACGAGAGCCTGCGTGAGGCCGTCGCCGACGGTGACACCGCGCGGGCCATCGACATCCGCATGCGGGTGGCCGACACCGAGAACGGGCTGTTCCGCCAGCACACGGACGCGCTGGACGTCCTGGTCAGCGCGCACACGAACGAGTTCGACGCGGGCATCCACGACGGCCGGTCGGCGCTGTCCCCGTGGGTACTGGGGCTGCCGGTCGGCGCCCTCGCGCTGTTCGCCCTGGTCGTGGTGGGGGTCCGCCCCCGACTGGCGGAGTACCGGTGAGCGCGGCGGGCGCCGGTTCGTCCGCACGCGCCGAAACCCCCCGAGAGACGAGGAGCGGGTCGATGTGGTTGCGAGGAGGCCGCGGCCGGGCCGTGGCGGCTCTGTGTGCCGTGGCGGTGATGGCGCTGCCCGCCTGCTCGGCGGAGGGAGGAGAGGACCCGCCCCTGCGGTCCCTCCTCGACAAGACGTCGATCACGGTCGGGGTCAAGGCCGACCAGCCCGGCGTGGGGCTGAGGAACGGCGAGGAGTTCGAGGGGTTCGACGTGGACGTGGTGAACCACATCGCCGAGGAGCTGGGAATCGACCACGTGCGGTTGGTGCCCATCACGTCCGACGTGCGCGAGGAGAGGCTGGTGGACGGTGACGTGGACATGGTCGTGGCGACCTACTCCATCACCGCCGAACGCAAGCTCGACGTGACCTTCGCGGGCCCCTACTACGTGGCCAGGCAGGACATCCTGGTGCGCAGGGGTGAGCAGGGGGTGAACGGGGTGGCGGACCTGGAGGGGCGGGTGATCTGTCAGGGAGACGGCTCCAACTCCGCCAGCCGGGTCGAGGAGGGCCTCGGTATCGACGTGGCCAAGGTCGAGAAGCCGGAAACCTACAGTGACTGCGTCGACATGCTCAGAGCGGGCGAGGTCGACGCCGTGTCCACGGACGACCTGATCCTCGCCGGGTTCCTGGACGAGGACCCGGAGGCGTTCGAGTTCGTGAACAAGCCGTTCACCGAAGAGCGGTACGGGGTGGGTCTGCCGAACGGAGACGTGGCGGGCTGCGAGGCCGTGAACAGGGCGATCGACACGATGTACCTGAGCGGTGAGGCCGGGAGGAGCCTGGACCGCTGGTTCGGCGGGACCGACCTGGAGCTGGTCACGGAGGTGCCCCAGTTCGAGGGGTGCGCGTAGGGGTCGTGGACGTTCGGCGGGGGCACCGAGTGGCCCAGGAGGGGCGTATGTCAGATACTGATCCCCGCAGGGGGCTTTGGGGGCAGAGAAGAGGAGTTGTCCGTTGACCATCGTCGAGTTCCTGAACGCGCGCCTGGACGAGGACGAACGCGCGTCCAGGGCCGTCCCCGTGGGTTCACGCGGCCGGGAACGGGCGCTGGCCGAGGTCGCGGCCAAGCGCGGGATCGTCCGGGGCTACACCGAGGCGCACGACGCGAGCATGCGCATCGTCGACCCCTCCTCCCCGGCGGCGAACGTCGGCGGCGACCCGTGGTCGGAACTGCTGGCCTGGCGGCTCGCGGTGAAGTACCTGGCGTCCGTGTACCGGGGGCACCCCCAGTACGACCGGAGCTGGGAGGAGTAGCCCGCTAGGCGGGCTCGGGGAGGTCGAGAAGCCGTTCCACGGTCTGGGCCAGGTCGCGCCCCTCGACGTCGGGACTGGGGAAGACCGACGGGAACCGCCCCTCCAGGTGCGCGGACCACCCTGTCACCAGCCCGGCCCGGCCGGCCCCCGCCGCGTCCCAGCCGTGCGCCGTGACCAGCCCCAACCGTTCCGGGGGCACCCCCAGTTCGCGCGCTGCCGCCAGATACGGCTCGCGCGCCGGTTTCCACGCCGCCGGGCCGCCGCCCCCGGCGAGGGGTTCCAGCGGTAGTCCGGATCGTTCCAGCAGCAGGCGGACGTGTTCGCCGTCGCCGTGGCCGAGCACCGCCGCCCGGACGCCCCGCGCGTGGGCGGCCTCCAGCGCCGAGGCGGCCTCGCGGCGGGGTTCGAGCCGGGTGATGCCGTCGATGATCGCGTCCTCGGCGGCCGGGGCGATCTGGTTCCCGGTGATGTCCCGCAGGGACCCCCGGGCCACGTCCTCGAAGGTGCGTTCCCCGCCCAGCAGGGACAGGGCGAAGGCGTCCCGCAGCAGGTGGTCGCACCAGCGGGTCATGAGCACCCGGGGGATGCCCGCCTCACGGAACCGCCACTCCAGCGGGCCGAGCGGGAAGAGGGTGTCGAGGGCGTCGAGGACGAGGGCGGCGGGACGGACGGGACCACGGGTGTGAGGGGGCACGGGGCGCTCCAACTCGGTGGGGGCGTGTGGTTGCTGTCTACCCCGCCGCCGGGCTCAGAAGACGACGTAGCCGGAGATGTCGTCCTCAAGGTGGGCCGGGAGCTGGGCGCGGATGAGCGCGTCCGGCAGCGAGACGAACGGGGCGGACGAACGCTGCGCCACCAGGGCCTCGGCGTGCTCTGAGGTGAGGCCGGGCAGGCCGGCGATCGCCTCGGCGGAGGCCCGGTTGAGGTCCACGAGGCCGCCGTCATCGTAGCCCGTGCGCAGGTCGGGTCGGCCGATCCCCAGTTCACGGGCCAGGGCGGGGTCGTCCGCGAGCAGGGCCCGGGACTCCTCACGCCGCCGGGCGCGGTCGGCCGCCATCGCGCGCAGCTCCGAGTTGCCCCGGCCAGCGAGGGCTCCTGCCGCGGAGATGGGGGCCGGGCCGGTGGGCACGGCCCCGACCGGTTCGCCGCGCAGTCTCCGGTTCCGCTTGGAATTCACGCTGTAGATGTCGTGGAACAGGTAGGCCGTGGCGCAGAGGGAGTAGACGACGAGCAGGCCCCCGCTGACGTTCTCCAGGACGCTGCCCTCGGCGCTCGAACCGAACACCGCCAGGAGCGGCACGCACAGCGCCGCGAGGACCCCCGCCACGGCGGACCTGTGGCGGATTGCTACGTAGCCGAAGGTGAACAGGCCGAGAGCGCCGCAGGTGAGCAGGTTCGTGAGGAGGAAGCCCATCCCGCCGGGCCTGATGTCGCTGGCAGCCCTCGGCGGCTGCGGGGGAGGGGGCGGAGGGCCGGGCTGCACGTGGTGCGGCGGGTACGGAGGGAGTTGTCGCTCTCCGTGATCGGCGTGCTGTCTCTGGGGGTCGTGACCGCCGGGATGCCACCCGGGGCCAGGGGATGTGTTCGACATTTCCCAAGCTTATGACGTACTTTCCCCGCCGCGATGTGCAGGGTTCTCGCGAAAAGGCGCGCGGAGTCCCCGCCGTGGGTCAGCGGGCGGCGTTGAGCTGCGGAATCTGCTCCGCCGCCCACGGACTGATCACCCAGGGTGTGCGTTCGGCCAGTGTGGCCACGTCCGGCCAGGCCGCCCAGGTGAACTCGGCGACCTCGTCCGCGTCCGGGGCGGGGGTGTCCTCGGTGCGGGCCCAGAACACCGGGCAGAACTCGTTCTCCACGATCCCCTCGGCGGAGACCGCGCGGTACCGGAAGTCCGGCAGGGCCTCGGTGACCTCGGTCAGCTCGATCCCCAGCTCCTGGCGGACGCGGCGGCGCACCGCCTCCTCCATGGACTCGTCGGGAGCGGGGTGGCCGCAGCAGCTGTTGGTCCACACACCGGGCCAGGTGGTCTTGCCCAGAGCACGGCGGGTGAGCAGTACCCGGCCGTCCGGTCCCAGCACGTAACAGGAGAAGGCCAGGTGGAGCGGGGTGTCCTCGGTGTGGACGAGGGCCTTGTCGGCCACCCCCACCGGCTCGTGCGCCTCGTCCAGCAGGACCACGAACTCGCGTTCCGCACCGCCGCCGGCGGCCGTCTGCTGGCTCACGAAACTCCCCCTGCCCGTGGTGCCAGGGCCCCACGCGTCGATTCCCAGTGCTGGCTCACCTCCCATGGTCGCCTGTCCCCGTGACCGCTTCGCACCGACCGTCCGGTCCCGGAGTGCGCATAGGGTTCCTGGTGGCCCGGCAGGAGGCCACCAGGAACAGCGGCGGGATGCAGTGGTGACGGAAACGGTGACGCGGACCACGGTCGACGGGATCGACCCGGACAGACTTCGGGTGTGCCTGGAGGTGTTGGCCGAGGCGGAGGGGCTGCCCGTCGACCACGACGACTCCCTGACGCTCCAGCGGGGTACCGCCCGGCTGTTCAAGGCCCTGAAGGAGCGGCGGCGCAAGGAGCGCAACGCCGCCCGCAGCGCCCACGACAAGGCCGTGTTCGCCGCCACCGCCACGGCCGCCCCGGACCGGATCGACGACGAGACCAACGGCCGCGCGCTCACCAGCCGCGCCCTGGCCTCCGGTGAGGACGGCGCGGAGGAGACCGGTGGCGCCGAGGACGCCGGTCGTCAGCTCGCCGGGGTGCTGCGCAAGGCCCGCCCCTGTTACGTGTGCAAGCAGAAGTACCAGGAGGTCGACGCCTTCTACCACCAGCTCTGTCCCGAGTGCGCCGTCTTCAACCGGCAGCGCAGGGAGGCCCGCACCGACCTGACCGGGCGGCGGGCCCTCCTCACCGGCGGCCGCGCGAAGATCGGCATGTACATCGCGCTGCGGCTGCTGCGCGACGGCGCCCACACCACTGTCACCACGCGTTTTCCCAACGACGCCGTGCGCCGCTTCGCCGCGATGCCCGACAGCGACCAGTGGCTGCACCGGCTGCGGGTGGTCGGCATCGACCTGCGCGACCCCGGCCAGGTGGTGCGGCTGGCCGACTCGGTGGCCGAGCAGGGACCGCTGGACATCCTCATCAACAACGCCGCGCAGACCGTGCGCCGCTCGCCGGGCTCCTACGCGCCGCTGATCGCCGCCGAGTCCCAGCCGCTGACCGGGGAGGGCCTGCCCGAACCGCTGGTGCTCGGCGGGGTCCGCCCCCGCGAGCTGGAGGGCGCCACCGAGTCCGAGGTGGCCGAGGTCGCGCCGCACACGCTGACCCCCGAGATGCTCACCTCCCTGGCGCTGACCACCGGCGCGGCACACCCGGACCGGGCGCACCAGGCGGGCGCGATCGACGCGGGAGGCCTGGTGCCCGACCTGGCACCGGTCAACAGCTGGACGCAGCGGATCGGCGGGGTCGACCCCGTGGAGATGCTGGAGGTGCAGCTGTGCAACGTGAGCGCGCCCTTCCTCCTGGTGGACCGGCTGCGCCCCGCGATGGCCGCCTCCTCCGCGCGGCGCACCTACATCGTGAACGTGTCCGCGATGGAGGGCGTGTTCGGGCGCGGGTACAAGGGACCCGGCCACCCGCACACCAACATGGCCAAGGCGTCGCTGAACATGCTCACGCGGACCAGCGCCGAGGAGATGCTGGAGACCGACGGCATCCTCATGACCAGCGTGGACACCGGGTGGATCACCGACGAGCGGCCGCACCCGGACCGGGTGCGGATCGCCGCCGAAGGATTCCACGCGCCCCTGGACCTGGAGGACGGCGCGGCCCGCGTGTACGACCCCATCGTGCGCGGCGAGCTCGGCGAGGACCTGCACGGCTGCTTCCTCAAGGACTACCGGCCCTCGAACTGGTAGGCGTCAGGGTTCCAGGACCAGGCGCACCGGTGCGCCGACCCGCTTCTCCAGCCGGTCCACCGCCTGGGGCGCCTCCTCCAGGGTGAACCTCCCGCTGACGGAGCGGCTGAACTCCAGGCGGCCCGCCCGGACCAGGTCCACGAGCTGCACCACGTGCTCCGGTTCCGACCCGTAGTGGCCGAGGACCTGCTGGCGCAGGTAGCTGAACCGGGTGCCGTCGCGGACCTCCAGGGGCTTGTCGGTCAGCCCGACCAGCACCAGGCGGCCGTGCTCGCCGAGGACCTGGACGGCCTGTTCGCGCACGCTCGGGACCCCGGCGAAGTCGAAGGCGACGTCCAGGCCGCGTCCGTGGGTGAGCTGGCCGATCCGGGTGAGGAACTCCGGCGCTGTGGAGTCCAGTGCCACGTCCGCCCCGTAGTCCAGGGCGCGCGCACGGGCGTGCTCGTCGGGGTCGGCGGCGATGATCGGGGCGGCCCCCACCATCCGCAGGAGCTGCACGGCGTGCGCGCCCAGGCCGCCCACGCCCCACACGGCCACGGCCTCGGCCGGGCGCACGTCACCGGTGGCGGTCACGGCGGCCCAGGGTGTGGAGACGGCGTCGGGGATGATCGCGGCCTGCTCGAAGGGCAGCTCGTCCGGGATGGGCACCACCGTGGACTCACTGGCCAGCGCGTACTCGGCCCACCCGCCGTCGTAGTCCACACCCCTCGTGAGCACCTGGCCGTGCCGGTCGGGCTCACCGGCCTGGAGCGCCACCCGGTCGCCGACCCGGACATCGAACACCTCCGGGCCCAGTTCCTCGACCTCCCCGGCGACCTCGTGCCCCAGGGTGACGGTGTCCCCCTTGAGGTGGAGCGGGGTCAGACCGCCGCCGACGAGATGGGCGTCGGACAGGCACACACCGGCCGCCCGGACTCGGACGAGGACCTGGCCTGGGCCGGGGGCGGGCCGGGGGACGTCGGTGACCGTGAGGGTTCGGTCGGTGATGTTCAGCCGGGCCGCACGCATGGTGGCCATAGGTCGTTCCTCGCAGTCGTGTCGCAGGTGCCCATTTCCTCACCGATCATCACGGTTGGTGCTGGTGTGCGCACGGGGACGACACGGACCTCACGGGTCAGAACCCGCTCACTTTTTCGTCAAGCGGGCCGGGGTCAGTCCATGAGGCCGCCGCGGTACGCCCAGGCGGCGACCTCCACCCGGTTGCGCGCCCCGAGCTTCTCCTGCACCCGGGCCAGGTGCGTCTTGACCGTGCTCACGGTGACGTGCAGCTCCGCCGCCACCTCGGTGTTGGTGAGCCCGCGCGCGACCGTGCGCACGATCTCCAGTTCGCGGGCGGTCAGCCCGCTCTCGGCGAGGCCCTGCCGGGGTGCCCGGGCCGTCGAGAAGTGCTGGAGCAGACGCACGGTGATCTGCGGGGAGACCATCGCGTCGCCACGGGCGGCGGCACGCACCGCCTCGATCAGCAGAGCCGGTCCCGCGTCCTTGAGCAGGAACCCGACCGCGCCGCCCGTCAGCGCCGCGTGCACGTACTCGTCGAGGTCGAAGGTGGTCACCACGACCACCCGGAGCGGGTCGGCCACCCCCGGGCCGGCCAACCGGCGGGTGGCCTCCAGCCCGTCGATCCCCGGCATCCGGATGTCCATGAGGACCACGTCCGGGCGCAGCCGCTCGGCGAGCCGGACCGCTTCGATCCCGTCTCCCGCCTCCCCGACCACCGTGATCCCGTCCTCGGCGTCGAGCATGTAGCGGAACCCCGTCCGCACCATCTGCTGGTCGTCAGCGAGCAGCACCCGAATCGTCAACCCTGACCGTCCCCTCCGCGCCGCGCGGGGATGGTTCCCCGCACGGTCCAACCCTGCCCCACGCCGTCGGGTCCCGCGGACAGCTCTCCGCCGAGGAGCCGGGCGCGCTCGCCCATGCCCACCAGCCCGTGCCCGCCGCCCACCGGAAGCCCGGAGCCCCGGCCGTCGTCCTGGACGCGCACCTCCACCTCGCCGTCCAGGACCGAGACCACCACGCTCACCCGGGTGGCGCCCCGCGCGTACCGCAGCGCGTTGGTCACCGACTCCTGGGCGATCCGCAGCACCGCCGTGCCCACCTCCGGTGGCAGGTCCGGGACCGGTCCTGACACGTGCACGGCCACCTCGGGGCGGCCGGGCGCGGCCGGGGCGGCGAGCGCGTCCAGCCCCTCGGCCGGGCCGGGCGCGAGCGGGGCCTCCCCCGGCTCCCGCAGGCGGGTGACCATCCCCCGCATGGACTCCAGGGCCCGGGTGCCCGCCGCCTCGATGTCCGGCAGGGCCGCGCGCACCGCCTCGGGGTCGCGCTCGGCGATGTGCCTCAGGGCCTGTGTCTGCACCACGATCCCGGTGACCTCGTGTGCCACCACGTCGTGCAGGTCGCGGGCGATGGCGAGCCGCTCGGTCGCGCGGACGCGCTCCACGTCGGCCGTGCGCTCGGCCCGCCGCCAGCGCAGGTACAGACCGGGAGCCAGGCCGGCGACGACCGCCAGCAGCGCGGCGGTCGGTTCGAGGTCGAAGGGTTCCCGCAGGTGGTCGGAGTAGACGGCGAGGAAGGTCAGGACCATCACCACGGTGATCTGCCAGCCGCGGCACCGATACGCGGCCAGGGCGAGGATCGCCAGCATCCCCACGGCCTCGGACATGGTGATCGGGAAGCCGAAGATGCCCTTGGGCAGGGGCCACAGCAGCACCGACACGAACATCACGGCCACCGGCGCGACGATCCCGGCGGCCAGGGTCGCGAGTGGACCGGCCGAGGGCCGCGCGACCAGGGCGACCAGCAGCACGCAGAGAGCGCCGGAGACACAGCCCGCGAAGTCCATCGCGGAGGTCGGCGGTCCCATCCAGTCGGGGTGCGTGGGGATGGCCGACGCCGTCCGCAGATCCACGACCCACAGCAGGATCGTCCCCGCCGTCAGGGCGAACGCCACCAGGAGGGGGTACAGGCGCGACCGGCCGTCAGCGGTGGCGGAGAGCCTGTTCAGAGCCATGGTGTGGAGCATGGTGACCAGGCTAGGCCGTGGTCCGGCGGCGGTGCATCGGTCGAACGGACGACGCGCGGCGGGTGGTGGGGGCGGGGATGGGCCGAAAGGCTGACTCCGCACCCCTGGGGGTTCGACTGATCGGTCGATGTGCGGCGAGGGGCCGCCGGGGGACGCTGGTCCCAACCACGAGGGAGGACCAGTGACCACTGCATCGACCCCGGCCGGGGCCCCGGCCACCGCACCGCCAGGAGGTGCACCCGACGGCGGACCCGCGCGACGGGTCGCCCTGCTGGACGTCGCCCGCGCTCTCGCGATGATCGGCGTGGTGGCGATGAACGCGCCCACCGTCGTCTTCGCGGCCGAGCGCCTCGGGGAGGTCGAGCAGAGCACGCTCGCGTCGATCGTTGACGGGGCGCTGGGCCTGCTGATGTCGGGGAAGGCTCGTGCCCTGCTCATGGTGCTGCTGGGGGTGGGGGCCGTTCTCGCCTGGCGTTCCGCGACCCGGCGCGGAGGACGGCCGATGGCCGTCATGCTCCGCCGCTACGTGGTCCTGGGGGTGCTCTTCGGGGTGCCGCACCTGCTGGTGTTCCACGGCGACATCCTCACCCACTACGCGCTCACCGCGCTGGTGCTCGCCCCGCTGATGCCGTTCCTGCTGGCCGGGCGGGGGAACCGGCCCCTGTGGTTCGCGGTGGCCCTGTTCGCCACGGCCCCCTTCGCCGGGTTCGGCCTGGGCACGCTGTTCCCGGGCAGCCAGCTGGACATCCTGGTCACCCTCATCCCGCAGACCCTCGGGTTCTTCTGTGTGGGCGTGTGGCTGGCCCGCAGGCCCGAACTCGACCCCGAGCGCGCTGACGAGCCCACCCGGCTCCCGGCACGCATGATGTGGACGGGACTGGTGGGACAGATGCTCGGCCTGGTGGCCCTCTACGGCGCCGACCTGTTCTTCCCCATGGAGTTCGACTCCGACGGCATCCCGGTGATGGGTCCCGACGGCGTCCCGGTGGTCTCCCCGGGGTCGGACATGATGGTCTCCTTCGGCGCGAGCCTCGGCGGCCTGGGCGGCGCCCTGTTCTTCCTGGGACTTGTGTGGTGGCTGGTGAGGCGGGACCGGACCGGTGCCCGCGCGCTGGGCACGCTGGCGCCGCTGGGCCGGATGACACTCACCGTGTACCTGGGCAGCACCGCCGTGTTCCTGCTGAGCATGAAGCCGTTCGAGGGCGAGATCCCGCTCCTGGCGCAGTACGGGATCGCCGCCGCCTACTTCGTGGTGATGGCCCTGTTCGCCCGCTGGTGGCTGGGCCGCTTCAGGCTGGGGCCGCTGGAGTGGATCTGGCGCAGCCTCACCTACCTGCGCCCCATACCGATGCGCCGGATCCCGGAGGCGGTCACGTCGTCGCTCACCGAACCCGAGCGGGTCGTCAGCGGACAGGACCCGGCAGGGCGGCCCGGAACCCCCGGCGAGGTTTCGAGGGGCTGAGGCGCGGAGCGCTGCTCCGGGGCGGTCCCGGTCTTCAGCCCCCGGCCACCGAGGGCAGCAGCCGGACGTCCGAGCCGTCGTGGACCGGTGCCTCCAGGCCGCCCACCGAACGGCACTCGTCCTGGTCCACGAACACGTTCACGTACCGGCGCAGAGCGCCCTGCTCGTCCCTGATCCGACGGTCCAGGCCGGGGTGGCGCGCGGCCAGCGCGTCCAGCACGCCGCGCAGCTCGGTGCCGTCCTCGACCTCCAGCGGCACGTGGGTGGCGCCCTCGGCGTCGACCCGCAGCACGCTGGTCAGGTGCACGGTCACCCGCATCTCACACCTCCGTGGCCCGAACGCACAGGACGTCGGGCAGGTGGGCGGTGACGAGGTTCCAGCGGTCATCGTCGTCGGTGGTCGCGTAGACGTCCCCGGAACGGGTGCCGAAGTAGAAGCCGGGCACCCGTGCTCCGTCCGTGCAGGCGGCGTCGCGCAGGACGATCCCGAAGTACGGCTCCTCGGGCAGGCCCTCGTTGACCGCCCGCCACGTCGTTCCGCCGTCGTCGGTGCGGTAGGCCCCCAGCCGGTACCCGGCCGGCAGGTGGACCTCCTGGCTGATCACGGGGAAGTTCAGCGCCGTGTCCGGGTCGTGCGGGTGGGCGACCATCGCGAAGCCGAAGTCGGTGGGCAGCCCCTCCTCGATCCGGCTCCACCCGTCCACGGCCGGGTTGGCGCTGCGGTAGACCCCGTGGTGGTTCTGCGCGTAGAACGACCCGTCCGGGGCGGCGGCGACCTTGTGCACGCACTGGCCGTACTCGGGCTCCTCATCGGGGAGGAAACCAGCGGAGATACCCCGGTTGGTCGGCGTCCAACTGGCCCCGTCGTCCTCGCTCTGGTAGACACCCCCCGTGGACATGGCCACGGTGATCGCCTCGGGCGACTGACGGCCCGCGCCGAGCGTGCCGGGCAGGACCGTGTGGATGGCGGCGCCACCGGCGCCGGGCATCCAGTTGACCCGGTGCGGGTGGTCCCACAGTGCGCGGACCAGCTCGAAGCTGTCGCCCCCGTCCGAGGACCTGAACAGGGCGTGCGGCTCCACCCCGGCGAACACCGTGTCCGGGTCGGCGCCGAAGGCGAACTGCCAGGCGCGGGTCAGCGAACCGTCGGTGTCCTCGGGGAAGGCGATGGGCGGAGACGGCGGCTCGGTCCACGTGGCGCCGAGGTCGTCGCTGTGCCAGACGCTCGGACCGAAGTGCCAGCTCTCCGTCCCGGCGAGCAGCCGCTTGGTGCGCGGGTTGATCCCGACCGTGTAGACGGGGCTCATCCCCGCGTCGTTGGCCTCGTCCAGCCGGTGCGGACCGGTCACCTCCCATGCGCGCCGATCCTCGCTCCGGGCCGTGAACAACCCCTTGCGTGTGCCGATGACCAGGAGATATGCCATGACGAACTCCAAGGTGTGAGTCAGGTCTCCACTCTGGCACAGGGGGGCGGTCGTGGCCGGAAGGCGCGGGGCCGACCCGGCGGGCGGGGTGGCGGAAGCGTCAAAGGCGCGTCAGGAGGGGGTTGCGGACGCCTCGGGTAGTGAATAGTTAGGAACCCGAACGATTTACCGTGGGTGGCGAATTCGCACCTCGGGGAAATGGTGGCCCTGTTGGAGGGATAAGTTCTGTGTGGAGGGAACCCTTTCCGGGCAAGGGTTCTGCGGCGAGTGGAAGGCGGTTGTCGGTACCAGATCACTTTGCAATAAACTCCCGGGCCAACCGGTGTTCGCTCCGAGGTTTGCCCAAACCCCGGGACGCCGGTCACGTCCCGTCATCCAGCCCGGAAGACATCCCGCTCCTTCGGTCTCTCGGTCCGTTTCGGGACCACCGTCCCAATGGCCGGTCCCGCGTACCATCGAGAACCGAGTTCCCACTCGATAGGGTCGCCTCATGCACCACCCCCCGGACACGCTCCACGCTCGCAAACGTCGTAAGGCGAGGGCCACGATCGTGTCAGCAGCCTTCCAACTCTTCGCCGAACACGGATTCGACAACGTCACGGTCGCGGCCATCGCGGAACGCGCCGAGGTCGGCCGCACCACCTTCTTCCGGTACTTCGGCGACAAACAACAGGTGCTGTTCGCCGACGACAGCGCCGAGGTGGACCGCATGTGCGCCTACGTGCGCGAACGCGTGGACCGGAAGCCGGGGACCGATCTCGGGGCCGCGCTCGCCCTGCTCCGTGAGGCCGCTGCGGCCACGCGACCCCACGCCGCCCTGTCACCCGCGCACTCGGTCGTGCTGGTGCGACTCCTCCGGGAGAGCATCGACCTCAGGTCCCGCTACCTGCTCACCAGGCAGCAGAGGGCGCTCCGGCTGGCCGTGGCCCTGACGGAGGCCGGGACGGTGGAGGACGTCGCCGTCCTGGCCGCCCACACGGCGATGGCCTGCGATCTCACGGCGATGCGGCTCGCGGACAGCCCGGAGGCCTACCCCGCCCGCGTGGACGAGGCCCACGGGATGCTCCGCACCCTGGGGATGTCCGGGGAGTGACCGGATCGGGGCGCGACCCTCCTGCCCCGATCCGCACGCCCTGACACGGCCGTTCCCGGCACCCGTCCCCGGCCCGCACACCCGGACCCGGACCGGGCCGCGCGGGGGCCGACCGTGGCTCAGACGTCGTGCTCACGCACCAGACCGACGAGCCGTCGGCCGAAGCACGCCACCACCGCCAGGCTGACCGCGCCCACCAGTGCGTAGGGGGCACGGAGCGCGTCAGCCTGGCCCAGGGCGGGGGTCAGGGCGGCCACCAGGACACCGCCCGCCGCCATGCCCACGGCGCTCATGCCCCAGCTGACCGTGCGCATGGCGGCGTTCACCCTCCCGAGCAGGTGGTCCGGGGTGACGCGCTGACGGATCGACGTCATCGCCACCGCGTAGCCCAGGACGAGGCCGCCGCTGAGGAAGTACACCCCGGCCACCACCGGGGTGAGGGGGAGGAGCGCCACCAACGAGTAGAGCAGCCCGCTCCCGGCCAGGCAGAGCGTCGGCAGCGTCCCGTGCGGAAGGACGGAGCGCAGCCAGGAGACCACCTGCCCGCCGAGCACCCCGCCGATCGCGGCGAAGGCCATGAGTAGGCCGAACCCGGACGGTCCCAGCCCCAGCGTGTCCCGGACGAACAGCACCTGGGTGGAGAGCAGGGTCGCGTAGGCGGTGTTCACGAACACCGCGATGACCGCCACCGCGCGCAGCAGCGGCTGATCCCACAGGGCCCGCACGCCCTCGGCCACGTCCGCCCACACCCCGCGCGGTCCGCTCGGTGCTCTGGGAGCGGGGCCCTCCGCGAGTCCGGCGCCGACGGGTGCGGGGGAGGTCGCGCGGACCCTCAGGAGCGCGACCACCGACACCAGCAGCGCGACGATGTTGAACAGGAACGGCACGAACAGGCCCAGGGTCAGCACGAATCCCCCCAGCGGGCGCCCGGCGAACTCCTGCGCCACGATCGCCCCGGAGCGGACGTGCCCGTTGGCGCGCTCCAACGACTCCCGGGGCACGAGCGCGGTCACGGTGGTCTCGGCGGCGGTGTCGTAACAGACCTCCAGGGCGCCGAAGCAGAACGCGAAGGCCGCGAGCAGGGGGACCGAGGCCCAGCCGGAGAACACCACGAGGGCCAGCAGCGCCCACAGCAGCAGTCGCAGCGTGTTGGCGGAGACCATCAGGGTGAACCGGGGCAGGCGGTCCACGAGCACGCCCGCGGGGAGCGCCAGGAGGAGCCAGGGCAGCCGCCCGGCGGTGGCGACGGCGGCCACCAGGGCCGCGCTGTCGGGGGCCAGGGAGGAGGCCAGCCAGGGCACGGCGATCATCGCCACGCCGTCGCTCAGGTTCGAGGCCAGGGACGCGGACCAGAAGGCCCAGAAGCGACCGCCGAGCGGTGCCGCCGACGCCCGGGTCGTGGAGTCGGACATGGGGGACCGGCCTTCCGCACGCCGGTGTATCGGGCGGTTCCCGAGCGGGGCACCGGCACACGGCCCCACGCTAAC
Source organism: Nocardiopsis prasina DSM 43845 (assembly GCF_000341265.1). Taxonomy (GTDB): domain Bacteria; phylum Actinomycetota; class Actinomycetes; order Streptosporangiales; family Streptosporangiaceae; genus Nocardiopsis; species Nocardiopsis prasina. The sequence continues at coordinate 18,360 of NZ_ANAE01000079.1, forward strand.
CCGCCGCTCCCCTGCCACATCCGGGGGATGCGCGGGGGATCGGGAGCGCGAGGGGGCTGGATTTAGTAGGACGTCCAACTATATGGTGAGGGAGCCGCGGAGCGGGGAAGCTGGTGCGAATCCAGCGCGGTCCCGCCACTGTGACCGGGCAGAACACCCGGAAGTCAGGCCACCGCTCGCGGCCGGAGATTCGTGTGGTCCACGAGGATGGAGCGAACACGCATGGTCAGCGAGCTGACGCATTTCGTGCATGGCACCAACGTCCCGGGGCGGAGCGGCCGCTTCGGCGACGTGTACGACCCCAGCACCGGCCAGGTCCAGGCGAGGGTCCCCCTTGCGGACCGGGCGGAGACCGAGGCGGTCATCGCCGACGCCGAGCGGGCGCAGGTCGAATGGGGTTCCTGGAGCCCCCAGCGCAGGGCGCGGGTCCTGCTCAAATTCCTCCAGCTGGTCGAACCCGAACGCGAGTCCCTCGCCCGGGCCCTGTCCGCCGAGCACGGCAAGACCGTCGCCGACGCGCACGGCGACCTCCAGCGCGGACTGGAGGTGGTGGAGTTCGCGGCGGGCATCCCGCACCTGATCAAGGGCGAGTTCACCGACAACGCCGGGGCCGGGATCGACGTCCACTCCCTGCGCCAGCCCCTGGGCGTGGTCGCGGGCATCACCCCGTTCAACTTCCCGGCGATGATCCCGCTCTGGAAGGCCGCGCCCGCGCTGGCCTGCGGGAACGCCTTCATCCTCAAGCCCTCGGAGCGCGACCCCTCGGTCCCGCTCCGCCTGGCCGAACTCTTCCTGGAGGCGGGCCTGCCGCCGGGCGTGCTCAACGTGGTCAACGGCGACAAGGAGACGGTGGACACCCTGCTCACCGACCCCCGCGTGGCCGCCGTGGGCTTCGTCGGCTCCACCCCGATCGCCGAGTACGTGTACTCCACGGCCACCGCGCACGGCAAACGCGCCCAGTGCTTCGGCGGGGCCAAGAACCACATGATCGTCATGCCCGACGCCGACCTCGACCAGGTCGCCGACGCCCTGATCGGCGCGGGGTACGGGTCCGCCGGTGAGCGCTGCATGGCCATCTCCGTGGCCGTCCCCGTGGGCGAGGAGACCGCCGACGCCCTCGTCGCCAAGCTCACCGAACGCATCGCCGGGCTCACCGTGGGCGCCTCGGACGACCCCGAGGCCGACTTCGGGCCCCTGGTGTCCAGGGAGGCCCTGGACCGCGTGGACGCCTACGTGGGGCTGGGGGTGGAGGAGGGCGCCGAACTGGTGGTCGACGGCCGCGGACTCAAGGTCAAGGGCCACGAGGACGGCTTCTTCACCGGCGCCTCCCTGTTCGACCGCGTCACCTCCGACATGCGCGTCTACAAGGAGGAGATCTTCGGTCCCGTGCTGACCGTGGTGCGCGCGGCCGACTACGAGGAGGCCCTGCGGCTGCCCAGCGAGCACGAGTACGGCAACGGCGTCTCCATCTTCACCCGGGACGGCGACACCGCCCGCGACTTCTCGCAGCGCGTCAACACCGGCATGGTCGGCGTGAACGTGCCCATCCCGGTCCCGGTCGCCTACCACACGTTCGGCGGCTGGAAGCGCTCCGGCTTCGGTGACCTCAACCAGCACGGACCCGACTCCGTCCGCTTCTACACCCGTACCAAGACCGTCACCTCGCGCTGGCCCTCCGGGGTCAAGGAGGGCGCGGAGTTCACGATCCCGGTCGTCCGATGACCTCCGCGATCACCGACGAACAGCGCGCGCTGGCCGAGACCGCGCGCGCATTCGCCGACGAACACCTCGCACCCTTCGCCGTCGGCTGGGACCAGACCAAGCACTTCCCGGTGGACGTGCTCCGCAAGGCCGCCGAACTCGGCATGGGCGGCCTCTACGTCTCAGAGGACACCGGTGGCACCGGCCTGACCAGGCTCGACGGTGCCCTCGTCTTCGAGGCCCTGGCCACCGGCTGCCCGTCCCTGGCCGGGTACCTGTCCATCCACAACATGGTCGCCTGGATGGTCGACCGCTACGGCGACGACGAACAGCGCGCCCGCTGGCTCCCGGGGCTGTGCTCCATGGAGACCCTGGGCAGCTACTGCCTCACCGAGCCCGGCGCCGGTTCCGACGCCGCCGCGCTCAGCACCCGTGCCGTCCGCGAGGGGGACTCCTACGTCCTCACCGGCTCCAAGCAGTTCATCTCCGGGGCGGGCGTCTCCGAGGTGTACGTGGTGATGGCGCGCACCGGAGGTGACGGCGCCGCGGGGATCTCCGCGTTCGTCGTACACCGCGACGACCCCGGGCTGTCCTTCGGCCCCAACGAGGCCAAGATGGGCTGGAACGCCCAGCCCACCCGCCAGGTCCTCATGGACGGGGTCCGGCTGCCCGCCGACCGTCTCCTGGGGGCCGAGGGCGACGGCTTCCGCATCGCCATGAACGGGCTCAACGGCGGGCGCCTCGGCATCGCCGCCTGCTCGCTCGGGGGCGCTCTGGCCGCCCTGGAGGGGAGCACCGCCTACCTGGGGAGCCGGGAGGCCTTCGGCGCCCCGCTCATCAACGCGCAGGCGCTCCAGTTCCGGCTCGCGGAGATGGCCACCGACCTGGAGGCCGCCCGCTCCCTGCTGTGGCGGGCCGCCAGCGCCCTGGACGAGGGTGACCCGGAGGCCGCGCACCTGTGCGCGATGGCCAAGCGGTTCGCCACCGAGGCCGGGTACACCGTCGCGGACCAGGCCCTCCAGCTCCACGGAGGGTACGGCTACCTCACGGAGTACGGCATTGAGAAGATCGTGCGCGACCTGCGGGTGCACCGAATCCTGGAAGGAACCAACGAGATCATGAGCCTCATCATCGCTCGACGACTCACCGGGGCCGCCTGATGACCGGCGTGACCACCCCCGGGGAACCGACCCCGGACGACGCGACGGTGCTGCTGCGCGTGGAGGGCACGCTCGCCCGCGCCACGCTCAACCGGCCGCGCACCATCAACGCCCTGGACCACGCGATGGTCCGGGTGCTCGCGGACGCCCTCACCTCCTGGGAGAAGGACGAGGGGGTGTCGGTGGTGCTGCTCGACGGCGCCGGGGAGCGCGGCCTGTGCGCGGGCGGCGACATCCGCGCCATCCGGGCCAGCGCGGTGAACGGTGACCGGCAGGCTGCCGACTTCTGGCGGGACGAGTACCACCTCAACGCGCGGATCGCCCGCTGTCCCAAGCCCTACGTGGCCCTCATGGACGGTGTGGTCATGGGCGGCGGCGTGGGTGTGTCCGCGCACGGCGGCGTCCGTGTGGTCACCGAGCGCTCCAAGGTGGGCATGCCGGAGACCACCATCGGGTTCGTGCCGGACGTGGGCGGAACCTTCCTGCTGTCGCGGGCGCCCGGCGAGACCGGCACGCACCTGGCGCTCACCGGCACGCCGATCGGCGCCGCGGACGCCGTGTACACGGGCATGGCCGACCACTACGTGCCCTCCGAGCGGCTGCCCGACCTCGTCGCCGCGCTCACGCGGGCGGGTACGGAGGCCGAGGTCACCGAGGCCGTGGGCCGGTTCGCCGAGATCGTCCCGGCCGCGCCCCTGGAGGCCCGGCGCCGGTGGATCGACGCCTGCTACTCCGCGGACACCGCAGAGGAGATCGTGGCGCGGCTGCGCGACCACGGCGACCCCGAGGCGGCTCAGGCGGCCGAGACCATCGTGACCAAGTCGCCGACCGCCGTGAAGACCACCCTGGCGGCGCTGCGCCGGGCCCGGGCCCTGGACACCCTGGAGGAGGTTCTGGAACAGGAGTACCGCGTGTCCACGGCCGCGCTGGCCTGGCCCGATCTCGCGGAGGGCATCCGGGCGCAGGTGATCGACAAGGACCGGAACCCCCGGTGGTCCCCGGCCACGCTCGCGGAGGTGGACGACGCCGACGTCGACCGTGCCTTCGATCCCGCTCCGGACGGACCGGTCGGCCTCGCCGAACCGGTCGCCGTGACCGATGGCACCGGAGGTGCCCGATGACCGCGATCGCCTTCGTGGGGCTCGGCAACATGGGCGGGCCGATGGCAGCCAACCTCGTCACGGCGGGGCACGACGTCACCGGGTACGACCTGGTCCCCGAGGCGCTGGAGCGCGCCTCGGGCGCCGGGGTCCGGGTCGCAGGGTCCGCCGCCGAGGCGGTGGCCGGTGCCGACGTCGTCATCACGATGCTGCCGAGCGGCCGCCACCTGCTCACCGCCTACCAGGGCGGCTCCGACGCCGAGGGCGGCCTGCTGGCCGCCGCCCGTCCCGGCACGCTCTTCCTGGACTGCTCCACGGTGGACGTGGCCGACGCGCGAACGGCCAACGCCGCCGCCGTCGAGGCCGGGCACCGGGCCATGGACGCCCCCGTCTCCGGGGGCGTGACGGGCGCCGAGGGCGGGACGCTCACCTTCATGGTCGGAGCGCAGGAGTCCGACCTCGACACGGTGCGGCCGCTGCTGGACGTGATGGGCGCCAAGGCCGTGCACTGCGGCGGCCCCGGCGGCGGCCAGGCGGCGAAGATCTGCAACAACATGGTGCTGGGCGCCTCGATGCTGGCTGTGAGCGAGGCGTTCGTGCTGGGCGAGCGGCTGGGCCTGACCCACCAGGCGCTGTACGACGTGATGTCCACGGCCTCCGGGCAGTGCTGGTCGCTCACGACCTACTGCCCGGTCCCGGGACCGGTGCCCACCAGCCCGGCCAACAACGACTACCGGCCGGGCTTCGCGGCCGCGCTGATGGCCAAGGACCTGGGTCTGGCGGCCAGCGCCCTGGAGCAGACCGGGGTGGAGGCGCTCATCGGCGCCCGTGCGGCGGAGGTCTACCGGACCTTCGTCGAGGGTCTGGACGGGGAGCCCCGGGACTTCTCCGCGATCGTGGAGTCCGTGCGCGAGCGCTCCGGCCGGTCGGCCCCGGAGGCCGTCTCGGACTGAGTGGGGCCAAAGGCGGCCCGGGTGACCCGAGGGAACGGGCACCCGGGCCGTCCGACGTCGGGTGCACTGTGGCCGAAGTCGGTCACACGGGGAGGAACCACGGCCTGCCGGGTGGCGTCTCACAGAGAGTCAGGCTTCGGGACGCGGTGTCCCGGGCAGTCGTCACCCCAGCGTGGAGCTGAATCCCCCATGAACCCCAAACCCGGCGCTCTCACTGCCATCCAGGTCATCCTCTTCATCATGTCCGCCATCGCGGGCCTCGCCCTCCTGCTGGCCGTGGTGGGCGTGAGCGCCGTGAGCTCCGGGGAGCTGGAGAGCGCCACCGGAGTGAGCTCCGGGACCTTCTGGTTCCTGATGCTCGTCGCCGCCGCGACGACCGCCTTCTACGCCTACGTGGCCTCGACCCTGGGCCGGGGCGGGTACCGCACCCGGACCCTGGTGCGCGTGGTGGTGGGGGTCGGAGTCGCCTCCGCGCTGATCAACATGCTGAGCGGGGAGAGCGGAATCGTCGGCCTCGTGCTCATGGTCGTCGTCCTCGTCCTCAACGAGGGCGAGTCCGCCAAGCGCTGGTACGAGGAGACCGAGAACCCGGCCCCCCTCCGGGGCTAGTGACCGGGTCGGCGCCGGGGCGGTGTCCCTGGTGGTGGATCCCGAGTGGGGAACGTCCGATCCGGTCGCTAGGATCCAGACCCGGCGAGGACGGGCCCGGTCCGAGGCCCGCCGCCCTCTCACCAGGAAGTCCCCCATGAGTACGAGCCGCATGCCCCTGGCGCTCAGAGCCCTGCGCAACATCCTGTGGATCATGGTCGTCTTCGGAACGATGGGGCTCGTCCTCTCCCTGATCGGGTTCTCGGTCATGACGGAGGAGGAGATCCACCAGGAGACGGGGATGGGCCGGTCCGCCTCGATCGCGCTCATGCTGTCGACTGCGGTCATGCTCCTGGTCAAGGCGTACGTCGCGGCGTCCCTGAGCCGGGGAGGTCGGGCCCAGCGGTGGTGCGTGCGTGTGGTCGCGGCGTCGTACCTGCTGCCGGGGCTTGTGCTACTGCTGGTCCTGGACGTCACCGGGCTCTTCGACATCGCGGTCGGCCTGCTGTACCTGGCGCTCAACGAGAGCCGGTCGGCCCGGAACTGGTACCGGTCGCGGGCGACGGGCGCGGCTCCGGAGGCGGCCCCTCCGGCAGCCGCTCCGGACGCGGACCCTCCGAGGGCGGAGCCTCCGGTACCGGACGCCCCGGCCCCGACCCCCTGACACGCGTGCGCGCCCCGGCCACCTCCGGCTCCCATCAGGCCGGGGTGGCCGGGGCGCGCGTCCGTGGTGCCGCTCCGGCGGCGTCCTAGAACGGCGTCAGGGTGATCTCCAGCCCCGAGGGGCCGTGGTCCTGGATGTAGGACGCGAAGTCCTCGACGTCGTCGAAGGCGAAACCGTACGCCTTGCCGTCCTCCGTGTGCTCGTGGAACGTCCCGGCGTAACGGTTGGCGATGTCGGCCAGGTAGAACTCGGCCGGGTCGTTGGTGGGCTGGGCGGCGTGGTCCAGCAGGGTGGCGCGGTTGAGCGCCGCCCCCACGATCGCCGCCACGGGGCCCGTGATCCCGTCGTTGGGCGCGGCCAGGGCGCCGTCGCAGAAGAGCACGTCACGGGTGCTGGGCCGGGGGATGGGCGAGACCCCGCCGTCGAACAGCAGCTCGTCGCCCTGGACCCGGCCGGTGAAGGTCCCCGCGTTGGTGGTGACGCTCAGGTCGGTGCCCGCGTAGTGCGACCACACCTGGTCCACGTACGGGTCGTAGTAGTCGGTGGGGAAGATCCCCGCGTCGAGCCCGTGACCGGGGGCGATGATCCGGTGGCCGTCGTAGACCAGGGACGAGAAGTCCGGGTCGGCGGCGAGGGTCTCGAAGATCGCGTCGCGGCCGCCGGGCAGGAGGAAGCCGGTGCTCTGGTCCTCGTTCCCGGTCAGCCGGATGCCGATCGGCACGCTGAACTGGTCCACCATCGAGGTGTTGCAGAACATGCCGTCCTCGTTGTGGGTGAACTCCACCGAGTCGTGCAGGACGTCGAAGCCGTGGTCGTCCTCGACCCAGCCCGCCGGGAGCTGGAGGGCGGGGTTGCCGTCTCCGTCCTCGACGATCCGGATGCCGAGCTTGCCTCCCATGGCGAAGTAGATCCGGCCGGACATGTAGGGGAGCGTCATGCCGGAGAGGGCGCCCAGGGGGATCGAGTAGTCCGTGTAGCCGTCGTCGGTGTTGTCGTCCACGCTGACGGGGTGGGGCGTGCCGTCGGAGTCGACCCAGCAGTGGACGTCGTCGACGAGGTCGGTGCCGACCACGTACACGAGGACCTCGTCGTCCCCGAAACGTCCGCTGTTGTTGGTGACGCTCACCGGGAGCGCTCCCAGGTTGGACGAGTCCGAGACGGGGGCGATGTTCTGGGGCCTGGTGGCGCAACCGGTCGCGCCGAGCAGGGGAGCCCCGACGGCGATCGAGGCGCCGCCCAGGAAGAGCCTGCGGTTGATCATGGAACTCCTCAGTAGCGGGTGTGAAGAGGTGCGCACCATGGAGCCAGGCCGGGGGTGTCCGCGTCAACGGGGTCAGTGGGGCGGATTCGCGTGGCGATCACGTTACCCGTGGTGACGAAGTTGCGTGTGATGTAGATCACATGGGGTGTCCGGGGGTGAGCTCCATCAGAGCGACCCCCCTGTGCCGGTGGCTCCCCGCGACCGACAGCCCCGCCCGCTCGGCCAGGGCCGCCAGCTCGTCGGCGCCGCGCTCCCGGCCCTGGAAGAAGGCCAGCATCCGCAGGTCCAGCTCGCTGACCACGTCCTCGGCGGCGTGCTCGGCCACCAGCACGGTCCCGGCCGGACCTGCCGCCTCCGCGCACCGCCGCAGGATGGCCTCGGCCGACGCGTCGTCCCAGTCGTGCAGGATCCAGCCGAGCACCAGGGCGTCCCCGGTCACCGGCAGCGGATCGAAGAAGCTGCCCTCGACGGCGTCGGCGCGGTCGGCCAGACCCGCCTCCCGGAGGTTGGCTCGCGCCGCCGCCACCGGACCCGGCAGGTCCACCACGGTCCCGCGCGGCCGGTGGAAGCGTTCCAGCAGCGTGATCAGCAGTGATCCGTTCCCGCCGCCCACGTCCACGATGTGGTCCAGCGCCTGCCACTCGTACATCTCCGCGAGGGTCCCGGAGTGGTTGACCATCCGGGCGCTCATGAGTTCGTCGAACGAACGGGAGAGCTCCGGGTCGGCGGACAGGTCCTCCCAGAAGTTCGAGCCGTCGAAACGCAGGGAGTAGGCGCTCCGGCCGGTACGCAGCGCCTCGGCCAGCTCGGACAGGCAGAGGTCGGCGCGTCCGTGCGCCCCGTCCCCCGCGAACCAGCCGAGCCGGGAGTACGGGTGGTCCGACCGCAGGGACGCCCCCACGGCGGTGAGCGCGAACCGGTCCCCCTCCAGGGTGAACAGATCCTCCTTGACCAGGTACCGCAGCACCCGCGACAGGCCGTCCGGGTCCGCCCCGACCGCGGCGCCGAGTTCGGCCGCCGTGCGCGGCCCCTCGGCCAGGTGGTCGGCGACCCGCAGCGTGGCCACCGCCCGGATCGCCATCGGGGTGACCGGGCTGGCCAGCGACCAAAGACGTGCGGACGCCTCCCTGGCCTCCTCGGTGCTCCCGTGTTCCCCACGCTCTGCGCTCATCGGGCACGCTCCAGACAACTCGGGCCGTCTTCTCCTCGGCTCCTCCGGACACTACCCAGAGCGGGGCGTCTCCATGGGCGCAATCTCCCCACACGTGGCGATCCGGGGCCCGCCCCACGAGCGCCCGAGACCGACCGCACCCGGACGGGTGCCGGCCGCACGCCGCTGACCCGGCCCCGAGGGAGACCGGGCCGGGTCAGTCGGTGGCGCGGCGGGTGGTCAGCCCGCCAGCCGCTGGGCGGGCAGCGGCACCGAACGGCGCTCGCGACCCGTGTAGCTGCTCAGCGGACGGATGAGCGCGTTCGCCTCCTGCTGCTCCAGGATGTGCGCGGTCCACCCGGTGATCCGGGCCATCACGAACAGCGGCGTGAAGGTCGGGACCTCGAACCCCATCAGGTGGTAGGCGGGGCCCGCCGGGTAGTCCAGGTTCGGGTGGATGCCCTTGCGCTCCACCATCGCCGTCTCCAGGGCCTCGTACAGCTCCATGAGCTCGTCGGCGCCCTTGAGCGCGGCCATCCGGTCCAGCGCCTCGCGCATGGTCGGCACCCGGGAGTCCCCGTGCTTGTACACGCGGTGCCCGAACCCCATGATCTTGCGCTTCTCGGCCAGGGCGGTGTCCAGCCAGTCGGAGGCGCGGTCGGCCGAACCGATCTCCTGGAGCATGTGCATGACGGCCTCGTTCGCGCCCCCGTGCAGGGATCCCTTCAGGGCGCCGATCGCGGCCGTCACGGAGCTGTAGATGTCCGAGAGAGTCGAGGTCACGACCCGGGCGGTGAACGTGGAGGCGTTGAAGCTGTGCTCGGCGTAGAGGATCATCGACACCTCGAAGCAGCGCACCACCTCGGTCTCCGGCACCTCCCCGAAGCACATGTGGAAGAAGTTCTCGGCGTAGTCCAGGCCCGGGTCCGGCTGGATCGGGTCCAGACCCTGACGGCGCCGGTGGTCGGCGGCGACCACCGTGGGCAGTCTGGCCATCATGGCCTCCGCCTTGACCCGGTTGGCCTCGACCGAGTTGTCGTCCTCGGTGGGGTCGTCCGCGCCCAGGTAGCTGATGGCGGTGCGCAGCACGTCCATGGGGTGCGCGGTCTCGGGGAGACGGCGCAGCAGGTCCAGGGTGTGCCGGTCCAGGGCGCGGTTGGCCCGCTCGCGGGCGGTGAACTCGCGCAGCTGGCCCGACGTGGGCAGCTCCCCGTACCAGAGCAGGTACGCGACCTCCTCGAACGTGCACGAGGCGGCCAGGTCCTGCACCGGGTAGCCCCGGTAGGTCAGCGAGTTCGAGGCCTCGTCGACCATGGAGATCTCGGTGGTGTCGACCACCACCCCGGCCAGTCCCTTGCGGATCGCCGTGTCGGTCATGCTCACCACATCCGTTCAGATCCTGAAGTTGTAGACGTCGTCGTCGAAGGCGCTGTACGAGGCGTAGTCGATGAGTTCGTAGAGGCGGGCGCGCGTCTGCATGCGGTCCACGAGCCCCGCCTGCGTGCCCTCGTCGCGGAGGGTGCGCAGTCCGTCCTCCACGGCGCCCATGGCCAGGCGCAGGCTGGTGACCGGGTAGATCACCATGTCCATGCCGAGGGACTCCAGCTGTTCCACGGTGAGCAGCTCGCTCTTGCCGAACTCGGTCATGTTGGCCAGCAGGGGCACGTCCACCGCCTTGCGGAAGGCCTCGAAGTCCGCCGGGCCGCGCATCGCCTCGGGAAAGACCATGTCGGCTCCGGCGTCCACGTACGCCTTCGCCCGCTCGATCGCGGCGTCCAGGCCCTCCACGGCGGCCGCGTCGGTGCGCGCGCAGATCACGAAGTCCTCGTCTCGGCGGGCGCTCACCGCCGCCCGGACGCGGCGTACCATCGTGCCGGTGTCCGTGACGGTCTTGCCGTCCAGGTGCCCGCAGCGCTTGGGGTTGACCTGGTCCTCCAGGTGGCACCCGGCCAGCCCGGCCTCCTCCAGGGACCGCACGGTGCGGGCGGCGTTCATGGGTTCCCCGAACCCGGTGTCGGCGTCGATGATCGTCGGAAGGTCCGTCACCCGGGCGATCTGGCCCCCGCGCCCGGCCACCTCGGTGAGGGTGGTCAGGCCGATGTCCGGCAGGGCGAGGTCCGCGGCGATCACGGCGCCGGAGACGTACACGCCGTCGAAGCCGAGTTCCTGGACGAGGACGGCGGTGAGCGGGTTCATCGCGCCGGGAACCCGCAGGAGCCGGTCCGAGGCGAGTCCCTCCCGAAGAAGCCGCCGCCTGGCGTTGGGTGACGTGGTGGACTGCGACATCAGAAGATCCCCTTCGAGGTCGGCAGGTCGCTCGGCGCGGTGGCCGTGTCCTCCGCGAAGGACAGCTGACGCACCTCGTCGGCGGTGAGCTCGGGCAGGCGTCCCACCAGGCCCAGGAAGCGGTCCTGCTCGTCCTTGGACACGACCCCCTCGGCGAGGGCGCGGAACTTGGCGACGTAGTCCGGGCGGGTGAACGGGCGGGCACCGAGCGGGTGGGCGTCGGCCATCGCGATCTCGTCCTCGATCACGGAGCCGTCCGCCATCTCCACCACCACGCGGCCTCCGAAGGCCTTCTCGTTCGGATCCGTGGCGTGGTACCTGCGGGTCCACTCCGGGTCCTCCACCGTGCTGATGCGGTGCCACAGCTCCACGGTGTCCGGCCGCTGGGCGCGCTCAGGGGAGTAGGAGCGCTCGTGGTGCCACTCGCCGTCCTGGAGGGCGACGGCGAAGATGTAGGGGATGGAGTGGTCCAGGGTCTCCCGGCTGGCGGTGGGGTCCATCTTCTGCGGGTCGCCCGAACCGGTGCCGATCACGTAGTGCGTGTGGTGGCTGGTGTGGATGGTGATCGAGCGGACCCGGGACGTGTCCCCGACCTTCGGGCCCAGCCGTCGTGCCAGGTCGATGAGGGCCTGGCTCTGGTACTCGGCCGAGTGCTCCTTGGTGTAGGTGTCCAGGATGCCGCGCTTGGCCTCACCCGGTGCGGGGAGTTCGACCACGTACTCGACCCCCGGGCCGCTGAGCAGGTAGGCGACGAAGCCGTCCTCGCCCTCGTAGGCGGGGGAGGGGGCGCCCTCGCCGCGCATGGCGCGGTCCACGGACTCCACGGCCATCTTCCCGGCGAACGCGGGGGCGTACGCCTTCCAGCTGGAGATCTCGCCCTTGCGCGACTGGCGCGTGGTGGTGGTGACGTGCAGGGCCTGCTGGACGGCCTGGTAGACGGTCTCGGTGTCGAGTTCCAGGAGCGTGCCGATCCCGGCCGCGGCGGAGGGGCCCAGGTGGGCGATGTGGTCGATCTTGTGCTCGTGCAGGCAGATGCCCTTCACCAGCGCGACCTGGATCTCGTAGCCGGTGGCGATGCCGCGCACCAGGTCACGGCCGTCCCGTCCGAGGTGCTGTGCGACGGCGAGGATCGGCGGGATGTTGTCCCCGGGGTGCGAGTAGTCGGCGGCCAGGAAGGTGTCGTGGAAGTCCAGTTCCCGGACGGCCACCCCGTTGGCCCAGGCCGCCCACTCGGGGGAGACCCGCGTGGACGACGGGGTGCCCATGACGGCCGCGCCGGGGTTCAGAGGGTGCCGGGTGGCCTGAGCCCGGGCGCTGCGGACGGGACGGCGGCGCAGTGAGGCGGCGGCCACGGCGGCGTTGTCGATGATCCGGTTGCCGATCATCTCCACCACGGCGGGTTCGACCCGGACCGGGTCGGTCGCCACGGACGCGATCCGGTGGGCCAGCTGCTCCTCCTTGGCGGGCCCCTCGGAGCTCCGGTGGACCCGGACGCGGTGCTGCACCATGTTCATCCCCTCGACGCGGTATCTGTGCAGCCGAGGTTCGCACGGGGAAATGCCTGGTGGAAGGCCCGAAACCTGCTGAGTCGTGCTAACCGAGGGGTGTGTTTTCGCTAAGTCGGCCAAGTCGGCTGAGGCCACTTCAAGCGTGGGAGGCGCGTAGGGTCAAGAGTTGCTGAGTTAATGCACTAACTAACGTCACCCCGGTACAGTCGTTATATGCACCGCACACTGCACCTCGCCGTCACGGTGACACCCGACCACGAAGCCGGTGGTTACGTGGCTCGCGCTGTGGACGTCGAAGTCGCCTCCCAGGGCGAGACCGAGCAGGAGGCCCTGGACGCGCTCACCGAAGCCCTGGAGCTGTACTTCGAGGGTGACCAGTAGGTGCCTGAGAGCTGCTCCGGCGAGCTGCGGGCGCCGCTCGCCAGCGGGTTCGCGGTGCCCTTGTGTCCTGGCGGATTCGCTTACTCGTACACGCTGGAGTGATGGCCAACATGCACCACCCAGATGATCAACTGGTCCTCTTCCACCGTGTAGATCACTCGGTAGTCCGCGACTCGCAGTCGCCTGACCTCAGGGTTTCCGACCAAGGCGGTTGTGTCGTACCCCCCAAGGGGTCCGACTCCAGATCGGTGAGCTTTCGGAATATCGCCATGGCCACATTCCTTGGCAGCTTTCGCGGTTCGGAGCGGGCTTCAGGCCGAAAGACGGTTCGGTAGCTCACTCAGGGCCTTCCAGGATTTCCGCCATCACCTGTTCCATGGGGATCCCGGGTTCGGGGTTACTCATGCGCTCGTTGATCATGCGCATGATCTCCTGCTCTTCGAGCTGCTGGTAGCGGCGCAGGAGTCCGATCGGGACGACCGCTGCGATCTCTCTCCCGCGTCTCGTGATGACGGTCGGCGCCTCCCGGTCCGCACGATCGACTACGTCGGCGATGTGGTCACGCACCTGGCGGATGGACTCCACCGGCATCTCACTCATGGAACCGATGGTGCACATGGCACGCTTGGTCCACGTGGAGTTTCGCGAACTCTCCAGGCTCACGCTGGCCTGCGTTGTACTCGGGGCATGTAGGGGCGGACGAGGGAGCCCGTGCGGTGGTGCTCTGGCCAGAGTTCCATCAAGCCGCTTGGCAGGTCGCTGTGGACGGTGAGTTCCGGGCGGGGAAGTGGTCCCCGGTGGTGGGTCAGTTCCGGCCTTCGGGGTGCCGGGGACAGTGCGACGCGGTCGCGGCGGAGGGGCTCGGTTCGGGTGGGGGCGCCGATCACCTGGCACAGCGCCCACGCCACCGTCGAGGCGAACATCCACCACAGTCGCGAGGTCATCGAAATCCGGGGCCTGCGGTGGCGTCCACCAGTAGAGTTCTGCACAGTCGATTCCCTGTCTTGGTCAGGTGGTTGATCAGCCCCGGGGGTCGGTGTTGGTAGCGCCGCCCCGGGGCGTTCTGCTGTGTGCCCGGTTTTGTGTGTGCCTGACCAGGCCGAACAGGCGTGCCTTCTAGCTGGCAAGTGCGAGCCAGCTCTCCCCCAGGTCCGGTTCCCGGTCCAGCCGCACCATCGCGCGCATCTCCAGCGGGAAGCCGCGTCGGCCCTCCCACCACCAGTACTCGGCGATCCGGTCCACCAGCCACAGCCCCCGGCCGCCCGGGTGCATCTCACCGGGCTGACGGTCCACCACCTGGGGCATCTTCACGCCGCCGCGCAGCCGGGGTCCCTGGTCGACCACGCTCATCAGCGCGACCTGGTTCCCCAGGAGTTCGAAGGAGATCCCCATCCGGCCGTGCGGCTCTCCGGTCGCGGTGTGTTGCACGGCGTTGGTCGCCAGTTCACTCAGCACCAGCTCGACCCAGAACCCGCTCCCGTCCTGGAGCCGGGCGTTGCGCAACAACCACTCGCGTGCCAGAGCCACGTCCTTGGGGTTGCCACCGAAGTAACCCCATCGCGCGGACGACCGTCCCACCCCACCACCGGGTCGCCGAGGCCCAGGTATCCGACCACTGACCATGACTTCTCCTTCGAATCAACATCCACTCTCGTGTGATCGCCCTACGCTTAGAAGTATCCACGGAGAGCGACCTTCTCGCAATAGATGCTGGGGAAATTTTCCCGAGAACGGATTGCGGGAAGTTGGCCCGGGGGTGTGGGATGCGTCAAACTGGACACCTCCCGACTTCCGGAGGTCATTGGTGGGGCAGAGTCCAGCAGGCGTCACTCGGCGCACCATCGCGCGAGTCATGAAGCGTGCGCGGCTCCGCGCGGGCATCAAGAGCGGAACGGCGGCGCAGCACGCGGACATCAGCCCCGGCACGCTGACCAAGTACGAGAAGGCCGAGAACCCCTGGCCGGTGCCGGTCGTCTACGTGCTCAGCGAGTTTTACGGGCTCTCCGTGGAGGACCGTGACAGGCTCGTCGCGCTGGCCCGCCAGAAGGAACTCGGCTGGTGGCATCGCCATCAGGAGATCCCCGAGTGGTTCGAGTCCTATGTCGGGCTGGAAGCCGAAGCTCACACCGTGTCCAACTACGAGGACGGTGTCATTCCTGGGCTGCTCCAGACCGAGGAATACGCGCGTGCCATCCTTGCCGCTGACATCGACGCTGGTTCGGACGAGCAGGTAGAGGGCCACGTCACCGTACGGATGCAGCGCCAAAAGCGGATCACTGAAGAAACTCCCCTTCAGTTCGACACGGTGTTCAACGAGAGCGCGCTCTACCGCGCTGTTGGCGGCGCAGAAATCATGTCTGAGCAGCTTGGCCACCTTCTGGAGTGCGCCGAGCTGCCCAACGTGGATCTCAGAGTGCTCCCCTTTGAGGCCGGTGCTCACCCAGTGACGGGAAGCAGCTTCGTGCTCATGCAGTTCCCCGACCTGCTGGACAACGTCAGCTTCGAGGACATCGCACTCATCGAGTACCGGACAGGAGCCCTCTACCTGGAGAAGGACCAAGAGGTCGATCTCTTCGCGCGTATCTTTCAGCGCCTACAGAGCCAGGCGCTCAGCCAAGAGGAATCCGTCAAGCGCATCCAGCGCATCCGCAGTGAACGATTTGAAGGATGAGGCACAAGGTGGCTTTCAACAAGGCCGAGAAGACGGCCTGGCACAAGTCAAGCTACTCCGGTAGCGGAGGTGGCAACTGCGTGGAGGTCGCGGAAGGGCAGGACGTCCTGGTTCGCGACACGCAGCACCGGGAGCAGGGCCACCTCTCCTTTGTGAGCGGCGAGTGGGCCACCCTGCTGAACACCCTCAAGCGCTGAACTACTGCTGAGACGAGCTAAGACCCCCTTCCATCCCCGCTAAGCCTGCTAACGCCTGGTGAGACACCTTCGGGTTAGCCTGGCGGGGACGGAAGGGGCGGCACAGTGCGCAAGGTCTTCGCGGGTCCACGGCTGCGCAGGCTGCGGCAGGAACACTCGCTCAAACAGTCCGAGCTCGCACGTGAGCTGGGAATCTCCGCCGGTTACCTCAACCAGATGGAGCACAACCAGCGCCCGCTGAGCGTTCCCGTCCTGCTGAGGATCACCGAGGCCTTCGGGGTCGATCCCAGCTTCTTCGCGACCAGCGACACCTCGCGGCTGATCGCCGAGCTCCGGGAGGCCCTGACCGACGTCCCCACCGGGGACCAGGTGAGCCCGGACGAACTCGACGAACTCGCCTCCGCCATGCCCTCCGTCGCCCGGGTCCTGGTGGACCTGCACCGGCGGTACCGGGACGTCTCCGGGCAGGCCGCCGCGCTCGCGGAGGGCCGCGACGGCGCGGAGTCGTCCGTGGCGCCCATGGCCTACGAGCAGGTCCGCGACTTCTTCTACGAACGCCAGAACTACGTGGGCGAGCTCGACGAACGCGCCGAAGAACTCGCCACCCAGCAGGGTGTCGAACCGGGCCGCGCCCACATCGTCCTCGCGCGTCTGCTGAAGGAGCGGCACGGCGTCAGGGTGGAGAGTGAGGCCCCCGGCAACGAGGGCGCTCGCAACCGGGTCTTCGACTCCGAGCGGCGGGTCCTCACCCTGGCCGCACACCTGCGCCCCGGTCAGCGCGCCTTCCAGCTCGCCACCCAGCTGGCCTTCCTCGAACACGGCCCCCTCC
The DNA here is from genome assembly GCF_000341265.1 of Nocardiopsis prasina DSM 43845. Lineage (GTDB taxonomy): Bacteria > Actinomycetota > Actinomycetes > Streptosporangiales > Streptosporangiaceae > Nocardiopsis > Nocardiopsis prasina. The sequence continues at coordinate 34,809 of NZ_ANAE01000079.1, forward strand.
TGGACGAGCTCGCCCAGGGGGAGGAGCTCACCACCGATCAGGCGGTCCGGCTGGCGAGGATCGGCCTGGCCAACTACTTCGCGGGCGCGTTCATCCTCCCTTACCGCGAGTTCCAGTCGGCGGCGGAGGCCGAGCGCCATGACATCGAGCTGCTCGCGGACCGCTTCGGCGTGGGCTTCGAGACCGTCTGCCACCGCCTCTCCACCCTGCAACGACCCCGGCAGCGGGGCGTGCCCTTCTCGTTCGTGCGCGTGGACCGGGCGGGCAACATGTCCAAGCGCCAGTCCGCCACCGGCTTCCACTTCTCCCGCTCGGGCGGTACCTGTCCGCTGTGGAACGTCTACGCGGCCTTCTCCGCCCCGGGCGTCATCCAACGGCAGATCGCCCAGATGCCCGACGGCCGCTCCTACTTCTGGGTCGCGCGCACGGTGACCAGGGGATACGGCGGTTACAGGGCCGCCCGCAAGACCTTCGCGGTCGGTCTGGGATGCGAACTCCGGCACGCGAACCGGCTCGTCTACGCCACCGGCCTGGACCTGGCCGACCCGGGCTCTGCCACCCCCATCGGCCTGGGCTGCAAGGTCTGCGAACGCCCCGCCTGTCCGCAGCGGGCGTTCCCCCCGGCCGGTCGCTCCCTGTTGGTCAACGAGAACTCCAGCACGGTCTCGCCCTACCCGGTCGCGGACCACGCGGACAGGGTCGGGCTCGACCCGCGCTGACGCTCAGGGGCAGGAGTCGTACTCCGCGGACGTGCTCCCGGCCGGGGCGTCGTAGCACTGGCTGATCGGCGGGATGCCGGAGACCCCGGGCACGTGGTCGGGGTCTCCGAAGGTGAGCGGGCCGCGCGCGGGGGCGCCGGGGAAGGTGAGGACCAGCTCGTCCCCGACGGTGCCGCCCCGGGACGAGGACGGCACCGCCGTGGGTCCTGGGCCCTCAGACCGGACGGTGCTGGGAAGGTGCCTGATGCGTCGCCTGGGCCCGTGCCTGGTACTCACGGACAAGCCGACGGCGGTGCTCCCCGCGCTTGACCCCCACTGTGATCAGCAGGACCAACGACACGACGAAGCCGGTGAAGCCGGACAGCATCATCACCCCGACCCCGGCGAGCATCCGGTTGTCGTAGGCGACGGCAGCGTCGGTGTCCGCGATCACGTACTCCAGGTCGGGTGGTCCGTCGCAGGTCAGGATGTACCGGCCGGGGGTGTTGAACGTGGCGGAGTGGACCAGTCGCCACTCCTCGTGGCTGAACCCGACCACCTTCTCCGTGAACCTCGGGGTCCCCGCGCCGTCCAGCGCGCAGGAGAACCGGTACTCCTCGTCCGACTGGGCATTGGAGAACAGGCCCAGGGACCCGGTCTGCTCCTCGGTGACCTCGAACGTGGTCGTGCCGGAGCCCCGGACCACCTGGGAGACGTGCTCCGGAGGCTGGTGGTGGGAGAACCCGGTTCCGAAGGCGGTCGCCCCCAGGACGATCCCGAGGGGAAGGGCGAGGGCGCCGACCACCATCCACCGGCGGCGGGGGCGGATGTCCTTCGCGGGGATCTCGACTCTGGGGGGTGGACCGTACGCGGGGTGGAACGCCGGAGCACCCACGGGAGCACCCATCGGCACCCCCATCGTCGCGGCCCGCTCGCGCTGGGCCCGCTCGGCGCGTTGGCGGGAGAGCCTGCTGGAACGGATGAGGAGCACGATCAGACAGGTGATCGTGGAGACCATGAAGGTCAGGATCGGGGTCAGGATACCGCCGACGATCAGCCCCGGTGAGGCGTCCGGGTTGTCGCTCAACAGAAGGATGCTGACCAGCAGGTTCGCCGGGAAGAGCGCGCCCACCCAGTACCAGAGCCGGGAGGGGCGCACATCGGGCGGACGTTCCCCGGCCTCCTGCCGCGGAGGCGGTTCGGGAACGGGATTCTGCGGGAGGTGGTGCGGGGGCGGCGGAGGGGGTGCGCCCTGCGGGGGCCTCGGCGGCTGGTGCCCTGGCGGGGTGGGGTTCCGTGGGGGCTCACCGGGCTGCGGGCCCGGGGTGGGGCCGCCGGTCTCGGGGGTCGGCATGGGTCCTCGTGCTTTCGCGGTCAGAACTGGTGAGGGGACTGCTGCGCCACCTGGGAGGAGGGCCTCGTGCGAGCTGATCTCCGGCGCAGTGCCGTGACCACACCGACCACGATCGCCGCGAGGAGCACGGCCGGGGCAACGAAGACGACGATCACGGCGGTGACGAAGAGCTGGGCCTTCACGGCGTGGAGGGTACCGGCGGACGCCAGGGCGAAGTCGTTGGTCGAATCGGCGCACGTGATCCTGTAGAGGCCGGGCTCCGAGGTGTCCAGGTTCCCCAAGGTGTCCCAGTCGCCGTAGCCCTCCGCGTTCAGGTACCAGGTTCGCGGGATCGACAGGTCTCCCGACGGCGGGTAGAAGATGCAGGTTCCCTTGGCTTCACCGGAGGTGAAGAGCGCCCACGCGTCGGCCTCGCCCTCGGCCACCTCGAGCTCGATCATGTCGTCCGACGTGAACTCCTCGGTGATGGCCGGGGAGAGCTTGATCGGGTTGCTGTTCAGCAGGAGGGACAAGCCGAAGAGCAGCACTGCGGCGAGGGCCAGGGCGCCGGACCACCGGTAGCCGCGTTCGTGGGAGGGCCGCCGAGCGGACGGAACGGGGTACGGGTTCGGATGCTGAGGGGGAGGGGGCATGCACGCAGTGTCGCAGAACCCTGCGACAGAGGAGAAAACGAGGAATCAGCGGGCATTCCGACCTCGTCCGGTCCGAGCCGGGGACGCGTTCGGGTACACACGCGACGTCCTGGGGCAACTCGCCCGTGGCCTCGGCCGAGACCCTTGTCAGGACCCCTCCGCGCGGGTTGACTCGAGGGCCCGGGACGGAGGCCGCCGGGGGCCGCACCGCCGCGAGGAAGGGGCACGCCGATGGCCGGAGCATGGAACGCGTGGACTTGGGAGAGCGATCCCGACACCCTGCGCCGGGACGTGGCCGTCGCGCACGAACGCTTCACCGGCTCCGGACGGCTCAGCGGCCGGGTGCGCCCCGTGGTGGGGGAGTCCTGGCGGCGCAGCGCCCTGCACGGGGTGGACCCCGACCGCACGCTGCCCCGCCTCGAACTCACCGGCCCCGCCCTGCACGCCCACCGCAGTGCCCACCCGATCTCCGTTGCCATGCCCCTGCTGCGCCGTCTCCTCCTCGACACCGCGCCCGGACCGCAGATCGTGGCGGTCGGCGACGTCTCCGGCCGTCTGCTGTGGGTGGAGGGCGACCACCGCCTGCGCAGCAGCGCCGAGGCCATGCACTTCGTCGAGGGCGCCAACTGGCACGAGAGCTCGGTGGGGACCAACGCGCCCGGGGTGGCCCTCACCCTCGACCACGAGGTGCAGGTCTTCGCCAGCGAACACTTCAGCCGGGGCGTCCAGCGCTGGAGCTGTTCGGCGGCGCCGTTGCACGACCCCGACACGGGCGCGCTGATCGGCGTCCTCGACCTCACCGGCGCGGACCACCTCGCCTCACCGCAGGCCCTGGCCCTGGTCAGGGTGGCCGCCACCGCCGCCGAAATGGAGATCCGGGCCCAGCGGACCAGCGGGCTGCTCCCGGCGCCCCGCGCGGAGGGGGACGCCGTCTCCCGGTCCGGTTCCGCTCCGGGCCCGGCCCGCCTGCGCGTCCTCGGCCGCGACCACGGACTGTTCGAGGCCGACGGGGAGACCGTCGAGCTCAGCACCCGCCACTCCGAGATCCTCCTGCTGCTCGCCCGCCACCCGTGCGGCCTGACCGGCGACGCTCTCGGCGCGCTGCTGCACGAGCGGGACGCCGCCCCGGTCACGGTCCGTGCGGAGATGTCCCGCCTGCGCCGACTGCTGGGCTCGGGGGTGCTCGCCTCCCGCCCCTACCGGCTGTGCAGACCGCTCACCACCGACCTCGACGAGGTGCGCCGCCACCTGGCCGAGGGGGCCTACCGCCAGGCCGTCAGCGTCTACGAGGGACCCGTGCTGCCGCGCTCCGAGGCGCCGGGGGTGGCCGAGGCCCGCGAGGAACTTCAAGCCGAGGTGTGCGAGGTGCTCGCCACCGGGGCCGATCCCCAGGCGCTCCTGGCCTGGTCCGACCGGCCGGAGTGGCGTGAGGACCCACGGGTCCTGACCGCCGCCCTGCGTGCCCTGGATCCGGACTCACCCCGGCACGCCGCCCTTCGAGGGCGGCTGCGCAGGCTCGGAGCCTGACCTGTGCGCGACCCGCGGGGACCGCTGCCGCGACTGCGACGTGACTCCGCCGCGCTCGCCGCACCCCCGCGGCGACTGCGACGCGACCCCGCCGCGCTCGCCGCACCCCCGCCGCGACCGCGACACGACCCCGCCTCGCGCAACGTGGTCGCAACCTGCGGGTAACTAGCGTCACACCTCCCTGTTCCAGGAGCCGGGCGGGCGCCTCGCCGCGCCCGCGCAGCGACACAAGGAGGCACCCCACCATGGTGATCTACGCTCCCCCAGGTGAGTCCGGCAGCGTCGTCGAGTACGCGCCTCGCTACGAGAACTGGATCGGCGGCGAGTGGGTCAGACCGGTCAGGGGCCGCTACTTCGAGAACCCCACCCCGGTCACCGGCCGGACCTTCACCGAGGTCGCCCGCAGCGGTGCCGAGGACGTCGAACTCGCCCTCGACGCCGCGCACGGCGCCGCGCCCGCATGGGGCCGCACCCCGGCGGGCGAACGGGCGCTCGTCCTCAACCGGATCGCGGACCGGATGGAGGAGCACCTGGAGCGGCTCGCGGTGGCTGAAAGCTGGGAGAACGGCAAACCGGTCCGTGAGTGCCTGGCCGCCGACATCCCGCTGGCCATCGACCACTTCCGGTACTTCGCCGGGGCCATCCGCGCCCAGGAGGGGCACAGCTCGCAGATCGACGCCGACACCGTCGCCTACCACTTCCAGGAGCCGCTGGGGGTGGTCGCCCAGATCATCCCCTGGAACTTCCCGATCCTCATGGCGGTCTGGAAACTGGCCCCGGCCCTGGCGGCGGGCAACGCCGTGGTCCTCAAGCCCGCCGAGCAGACCCCGACGTCGATCCTGGTGCTGGTCGACCTCATCGCCGACCTCCTGCCACCCGGTGTGGTCAACATCGTCAACGGCTTCGGGGTCGAAGCGGGCAAGCCGCTGGCCTCCAACCCGCGGGTGCGCAAGGTCGCCTTCACGGGTGAGACCACGACCGGCCGACTGATCATGCAGTACGCCTCCGAGAACCTCATCCCGGTCACCCTGGAACTGGGCGGGAAGAGCCCGAACATCTTCTTCGCCGACGTGGCCGCCGAACGCGACGCCTTCTACGACAAGTCGCTGGAGGGGTTCACCATGTTCGCCCTCAACCAGGGGGAGGTGTGCACCTGTCCGTCGCGCGCCCTGGTGCAGGGCTCGATCTACGACGGCTTCATGGCCGACGCCCTGGAGCGGGTCGGCCGGATCAGGCAGGGCGACCCGCTGGACACCGAGACCATGCTCGGCGCGCAGGCCAGCAACGACCAGCTGGAGAAGATCCTGTCCTACGTCGACATCGGCCGCCAGGAGGGCGCACGGGTGCTCGCCGGAGGCGGCCGGGCCGAGATGGGGGGCGACCTCGCGGGCGGCTACTACGTCAGCCCCACCGTGTTCGAGGGCCAGAACAGCATGCGGATCTTCCAGGAGGAGATCTTCGGCCCAGTGGTCTCTGTGGCGCGATTCGACGACTACGCGGACGCCGTCAAGACCGCCAACGACACCCTGTACGGGCTTGGCGCGGGCGTGTGGTCCCGCGACGGCAACACCGCCTACCGGGCCGGGCGCGACATCCAGGCCGGGCGCGTGTGGGTGAACAACTACCACGCCTACCCCGCGCACGCCGCGTTCGGCGGGTACAAGCAGTCCGGGATCGGCCGCGAGAACCACAAGATGATGCTCGACCACTACCAGCAGACCAAGAACCTGCTGGTCAGCTACTCGGAGCAGGCTCAGGGGTTCTTCTGATGGACACCTCCCACGAGCCCGGGGCGGCCGGTGCCGCGCCCGTGGAGAGGGTCTCCCTCACCGAGGGGGCGGCCGCCCTGCTCCGGGAGCTCACCGCCGACCACGGGCCGTTGATGTTCCACCAGTCCGGCGGCTGCTGCGACGGCAGCTCACCGATGTGCTATCCGCTCGGGGAGTTCCGCACCGGCGCCTCCGACGTGCACCTGGGCGACCTCGACGCCGGACTGCCCGACCCGGTACCGGTGTGGATGTCCCGGTCCCAGTACGAACTGTGGAGCCACACGCACCTGACCATCGACGTCGTCCCCGGCAGGGGCTCCGGCTTCTCCGTGGAGGCCCCGACCGGCAACCGGTTCCTGGTGAGGTCGCGCCTGATGACCGACGAGGAGGCGGAGCGCCTGGAGTGAGGAGGTGGCTCCACCGTGGGAGCGGTCGGGGGCCGGAGGAACACTGTTCCTCCGGCCCCCGACCCCAGGTGTTCGGCCCCGCTACGCGGTGCTGCCACCGCTCTTCTGGGCGGCCTCGGCCCGCCGCTTGGTGTCCAGGCGGTCGGCCAGCTCGTCGGTGACCACGAGGTCCTCACGGATACGCCCGGTCCGGTAGCCGACCCGGGCCGCGATGTGCCCGGCGACCGGGACGGTGACCACCTGGAAGAGCCCGACCAGGAGCAGCGTGCCGACGCTGAAGGTGCCGGTGTCCTCCTGCGGGACCAGCCGCAGGGCGATCCCCACCAGCACCAGCAGCAGCCCCAGGACCTGCGGCTTGGCGGCGGCGTGCATGCGGGAGAGCAGGTCGGGGAACCGGACCAGACCCACGGCGGCGACGAAGGACAGCATGGCCCCCGCCAGGATGCACAGGATCGCGATCCAGTCCAGGACGTTGACGAGCTGGTCACTCACGGTTCTCCCCTTCCCCCGTGGTTCCCGGGTGGATGACGTCCTCCGGGCGGGCGTGCTCCTCGGGACGTCGGGCGACGAACTTGGAGATGCTGATCGATCCGACGAAGCCGAGCAGCGACAGCACCAGCAGGGTCGGCAGGATGGTGGGGTCCCTGAAGAACGCCGCGTAGGCGCCCAGCCCCGTCAGGGCCGAGGCGAGCAGGACGTCCACGGACAGGGCCCGGTCCAGGATGCTCGGCCCCAGCAGGAGCCGGGCGGTGCACAGCAGCGCGGCCACCCCGAGCAGGACGGCGACGATGACCCACAGCGCGCTCACGTGTTCCCCTTCCCGGCGGCCTGGGCGGCCTCCAGTTCGGCGATGTTCTCCCGGGTACCGAGCGCCCGAACGATGCGCTCCTCCAGTTCGAGGATGTCCTCCTTGGCCTTCTCCGCCTCGGCCTCGCTCTCCGCGCCGAGCACGTGCACGTACAGGACGTGTTCGGGCTGGGCCACCTCGACGATCACACTGCCGGGGATCACCGAGACGGTGATGGCGGTGCACACCAGCATGAGGTCGGAGTCGGTGCGCAGGCGGACGGACACCACCGAGCTCTTGACCGGAGGGCCGGGGCGGAAGACCTGCGCCGTCACCTGGAAGCTGGCGACGGCCATCTTCACCAGGACGTAGAAGAACATCCGCACGCCCTGCACCGGCCAGAACCGGAACCCCGGCACGATCGGCGGCAGCGGGAAGACCATCATGATCGCCACGGACACCGTGAAGCCCAGGAGCGCGATGCCCAGGGACTCCGTGCGCGGCTGGAAACCGTCGAAGAGCAGCATCCACACCACGGTCATGCCGAGGGCGACGGGGATCTGTACCTTGCCCAGACGGTGCCGGAAGGCGCGCACCCCCTGCTTCTTCCTGGTGTTCAGGTCGTTCACTGTGAGCCTCCGACTCCGAGGACCGCCTCGATGTAGGGCGTCTGCGCGATCAGCTCGACCGCCGCCTCGGAGGAGTAGGCGATGAGCGGACCGGCGAACACGGTCATGGCCAGCCCGAACGCGACCAGCGCGATCGTGGCGCCGACCATGCTCTTGGGCAGGACCACCGAGGTCACCACCGGGGCGGCCGCGGTGGTGGTGTCACCGAGCCGGGACGACGGGCCGACCGCCTCGCCCGACGGACCGAGCGCCGCCGTGGAGGTGTCGTCGGCCTCGGAGTCGTCCAGCACGGTGCCGGGCTCGGCCACCATGCCCTCCGCCGGGGTGCGCCAGAACGCGTAGTTCCAGACCCGGGCGATGACGTACAGGGTGAGCAGGCTCGTCAGGACCGAGGCGCCGACCAGCGTGTACGCCAGCGGGGTGCCGGACTCCACACCGGCCTGGATCAGGCCGATCTTGCCGAGGAACCCGGACAGCGGCGGGATGCCTCCCAGGTTCATCGCGGGGATGAAGAACAGGATGGCGAGCATCGGCGCGATCTTGGCCAGGCCGCCGAGGTGGTCCAGCGAGGTGGACCCGCCCCTGCGTTCGATCAGTCCCGTGACCAGGAACAGCGTGGTCTGCACGGTGATGTGGTGCGCGATGTAGAACACGGCGCCCGCCATGCCGAGTTCGCTGCCCAACGCCACACCGAACACCATGTACCCGATGTGGCTGATCAGGGGGAACGACAGTAGTCGCTTGATGTCCGTCTGCGCCACGGCGCCCAGGATGCCCATGATCATCGTGGCCAGCGCCACCCACATGAGCATCTGGTTGAGCTGCGTGCCGGGGAACATCAGGGTCTCGGCCCGGATGATCGCGTACACGCCGACCTTGGTCAGCAGGCCCGCGAACACGGCCGTGACCGGAGCCGGTGCGGTCGGGTAGGAGTCGGGCAGCCAGGCGGCCAGCGGGAACACCGCCGCCTTGATACCGAAGGCCATCACGAGGATGACCTCCAGGACCAGGGCCAGCTCCGTGGAGATCTCCGGGAGGCGCTCGCCCAGCTGGGCCATGTTCACCGTGCCGGTCGCGCCGAAGATCAGCGCGATGGCGATGAGGAACAGCACCGAGGAGACCAGCGAGACGACCACGTAGATGGCGCCCGCCCGCATCCGCGACTGCGTACCCCCGAGGGTCAGGAGCACGTAGCTGGCGGTCAGCAGGATCTCGAAGCCCACGTACAGGTTGAAGAGGTCACCGGCGAGGAAGGCGTTGGAGACACCGGCGACCAGGATCAGGTAGGTCGGCTGGTACACCGACAGCGGTGCCACCTCCGCCTTGCCCGCCATCCCCTGGCCGATGGAGTAGATCAGCACGGCGAGCGTGATCGCCGCCGACACCGTCACCATCAGCGCGGACAGCCGGTCCGCCACCAGCGTGATGCCGATCGGCGTCTCCCAGCCGCCCACCTGGACGGCCTGCGGGCCGAACATGTCGGCTCCCACCATCAGCGCGGCACCGATGACGAGCACCAGCGCCAGGGTGATGACGCTCAGCCACTGCTGGACCCGGGGCCAGCGGATACCGAGGGCCAGCTTGACCCCGGCCGCGAAGAGCGGCAGCACCACCGGCAGCGGAATGAGGTAGTGGAGGAAGCCAGCGAAGTAGTCCCATTCCATGGTCAGTCGTTCCCTTGCAGATCGCTGTCCTCCGCACGAGCCAGGCGTTCGCGCTCGGCCCGCATGGTCTGGCTCGCCTGGCGCCGCTGCGAACGGATGCGGCGGCGCAGCTCGCGCCACAGCTCGCGTTCGGCGGCGCGGTCGGCGCGCCGGTGCTCACGCAGCCTCTTCCGGCCGAGCCGGATGCGACCGCGCAGCTCCGTGACCTGGTTGACCATGCTCTGCTGACGGTCGGTCAGACGGCGCACGGTCTCCTCGGAGCGTTCGTCGCCCTGGCCGTCCTCGGCCTCGACCTCGAACCGGGCCAGCTCGGCCTGGGCGGCCGCGATCTCCGCCTTGATGCGGGCCTGTTCGGCCAGCTCCTGGGCGTCGGCCGCGGCGATGGTCGCCTGGAGTTCGGCGCGCTGGCGGCGGATGTCCGCCCGCAGCCGTCGGCGCTCCTGGAGGAAACGCTGACGCACGGCGCGGCGGCCCTCGCCCTGCACGATCCTGAGGTCCTCGGCGTCGTCCTGGACCTCGTCGTTGCCCTCCAGCTGCCAGCTCCGGTAGGCCAGTGCCAGCAGGAACGCGGTGATACCGAGGGTGATGACGATCGCCGTCAGGATCATCGCCTGGGGCAGCGGGTCCGTCATCTCGTCGTTGGTCGGCGTGAACCACAGGACCGGCGGACCGCCGGCCTGCCCGGCCATGGCCAGGATCATCAGGTTGACGCCGTTGCTCATCACGATGAAGCCCAGCAGCACGCGGGTGAGGCTGCGCTCCAGGAGGAGCACGACGCCGACCGCCACGAGGACGCCGATGACGATGACGAGGGTCAGGCTGGGTGACTCGCTCACGAGGTGACCTCCTCTGCACGGGCGGCGGTTCCGGGCGCGGAGCCCTCTTCCTCCGCGTGCGCGGCGTCGCGCTCGATCTGTTCGTCGATGCGGGCGCCGAGACTGCGCAGGATGTCCAGGATCAGGCCGATCACCAGCAGGTAGACCCCGATGTCGAAGAACAGCGAGACCGTGATGTGCGGGCTGCCCAGGATTCCGAGGTTGACGTACCAGTCGTTTCCGGCGAGCACGTCCCCGCCGAAGATCGCGCCGCCGATGGCGACACCGGTGGCCAGCGCCAGACCGGCGCCGATCAGGGCGCCCGGCTGCACCCAGGCGGTGGCGTACAGCTCGAACCTGCCGCCCGCGAGGTAGCGGACGATGAACGCCAGGCCCGCCACGATGCCGCCGGCGAAACCTCCGCCGACGTCGGTGTGGCCGGTGAGCATCAGGTACAGCGAGATCGCCATGATCACCGGGAAGAGGAAGCGCGAGACCACCTCGAAGATCAGCGACCGGCGCTCGGTGGGCAGGCTGTCCGCCCCCGGCAGCCAGGTGCGGTTCCACTGCGGCTTCACGTGCATGCTCTGCGGGGCCACCCGGAGGTTGCCCAGGTCCACGCTTCCGTGCCCGTTGGTGGGCTCGGGGGGCTTGGTGACGGACAGCGCCATCACGCCGCCCGGGGCCTTGCGGGGCTGGGCCCTGCGCCGGACGAACATCAGGCTGGCGACACCGGCGGCCGCGGCGGCGAGCACCGAGATCTCACCCATGGTGTCCCAGGCACGGACGTCCACCAGCAGGACGGAGATGATGTTGTAGCCGCCCGCCTCCTCGGCCGCGGCCGGGTAGCCCTCGGAGATCGAGGGCTGTAGGCGCCCGGCCAGCGCGAACCAGGTCATCGTGGCCACCATCAGACCCGTGGCGAGCCCGATCGTCATGTTCCAGATCCGGCGGCCCTTGAGGGCCGGTGCCGAGAAGTGGGACGGGAAGCGGCGCAGCACCAGGACGAAGACCACCAGGCTGACGGTCTCGACGAGGAACTGGGTGAGCGCGATGTCCGGTGCGCCCTGGAGGTAGAAGAGCGCGGCGACGCCGTACCCGCCGATCCCGACGAGGATCACCGCGAACAGGCGGCGTCGCACGAACAGGATGAACAGGCAGGTGATGACGATGATCAGGGCCGGGATGACCTGGACCGGAGTGTCCCAGAGCCGGAGCTGCGGGTTGGGTCCGTCCCAGATCCGGCCGGTGATCATCGGGATCCCGGCCGCCACGACCAGCACGATCAGGATGGTGCCGAGGTAGACCGGGAGCGAACCGCGCTGGGTGCTTCCGGTGACCTGGAGGGCCAGGTTCTCCAGCCCGGCGAGCATCCGCCGGTAGTTGCGCTCGGGGTTGACGAAGGCCAGGCGGGTGCCCAGCCACACCACCTGGTTGCGGAAGTAGAAGAGCACCAGACCGCCGACCACGCAGACCGCGGACAGCAGGAGCGGCAGCTCCCAGCCGTGCCACAGGGCGAGGTAGCTCTGGTACGTCTCGTGGTCCCCCATCGGGACGGTGTCGGCGTAGACCGCGAAGAGGGGGTCGGCCCAGTAGGAGAGGAGACCGCCGAACAGGCTCAGCGCGGCCAGCGTCACGGCCGGGGCGAGGAAGAGCGCTCCGGGGGCGTGGACCGGGGTGGGCTGGACGCCCTCCTTGTCGAAGAAGGCGCCCCACATGAAGCGGAGGCTGTAGGCGACCGTCAGGGTCGAGCCCAGGACCAGGCCCACCAGGACCACGGTGTCGAGTGCTCCGCCGTGGGTGTAGGCGCCGAAGGCCAGTTCCTTGGCGGCGAAGCCCGCGGTGGGCGGCAGACCGGCCATGGAGGCCATGGCCACGATCGAGACCCAGTAGGTGGTGGGCATGGACTGGCGCAGGCCGGACAGCTCACGCAGGTCCCGTGTCCCGGTGCTGTGGTCGATGATGCCGACCACGAGGAACAGCGGGGCCTTGAACAGCGAGTGCGCGACCAGCATGGCAAGACCGGCGAGGGCGGCGGCGCGGGTCCCCGTGCCCAGCAGGGCGATGAGGAACCCGAGCTGGCTGATGGTGCCGTAGGCCAGGACCAGCTTGAGGTCGTACTGGCGCAGGGCCTTCCACCCGGCGAGGACCATGGTGACCACGCCGAAGAACAGCGCCATGCCCTGCCAGACCGGGACGTCCCCGAAGGCCGGGGTGAGGCGGGCGACCAGGTAGACGCCGGCCTTGACCATCGCCGCGGCGTGCAGGTAGCCGGACACCGGAGTGGGGGCCTGCATGGCGGCGGGCAGCCACAGGCTGAACGGGAACAGCGCCGACTTGGACATGGCGCCGATCATGATCAGCACCAGGGCCCAGGTGACCACGGGACCCGTGGCGGGCGGATCGGCGACGATCTCGGAGATCACGTAGGTCCCGGCGGTCTCGCCGAGCATGATCATGCCGACGAGCATGGCCAGACCGCCGAAGGTGGTGACGGTCAGGGCCGTCATCGCCGCCCGGCGGCTCTCCTTCATCTCGGCGTTGTGTCCGACGAGGAGGTAGGAGAAGACCGTGGTCAGCTCCCAGTAGATGAAGAGCTGGATGAGGTCGTCGGCCAGCACGAGGCCGAGCATGGCCCCGGCGAAGGCGACGAACACACCGGCGAAGCGTCCGAGACCGGGCTCGGAGTCGTTGAAGTAACGCGCGCAGTAGATCAGGATCAGCGTGCCCACGCCAGCGGCGATGAGCGTCATGACCAGGCCGAGGGCGTCCATGTGGAGGCCGAGCCGGAGCGAGAACTGGGGTGCCCACGCGACGGACTCGGAGAGGCTCTCGCCGTTGAGGATGGCGGGGAGCTGGAAGAGGGCCCACACGGTGGCCAGACCCGGGACGATCGCGAGCGCGTAGAAGCCGTTACGGCCCCAGAGGCGCACCAGTAACGGTGCGACCGCAGCTGTGATGAAATGCGCGACCAGCACTGTTGTCAATGCGCCCCTCCCGGACCGGTCCGGGCCCACCCGGGTGTTCGGGCGGACGTCCACGCCCCCGCAGCAAACAACTCCGCCACAACCGGATCGGTGGACGGGGTGTCGTTACCGTTTTGAGGGGGCATGGATTAACTTGAACTTGCGTGCGCAAGCTATTTAATAGCTAGACTACACAAACGTCAAACCTCCGCGCGGGTCGAGGACCCGCGTCACTGCCCAGCCTGCGAGGACCGTTTCGTGCCCGACGAGACCCCCGAGCCCTGTTCTGATCAGCAGGAATCACCCGAGCCCAACGCTGCCGAACTCGAGGAGTTCCAGCGTGTGTGGACCGAACTGATCAACGCCGCGCTCCATGCCCGATCGCGGGGCGGGCACGGGCATCGCGGTGCCGAAGAACTCACCCTGACACAGTCGTTGCTGATGGAAGCGGTACGCGGCATGGACCAACCCAGTGTCGGTGCGGTTGCTCACATCGTCGGCGTGTCGTCCCCTTCGGCCACCCGGATGATCCAACAGCTGGAGCGCAAGGGGATGATGGCCCGGCGCCGCTCCGAACGTGACGAACGCAGCACCGTGGTCGCCATCACGGACGAGGGCGAGCGGGTCCTGGCCGAGCGGCGCAAGTACATGGAGCGCAAACAGCGCCAGGTCTTCGACGCGATAAGGCCGTCCCTGCGGCCGGTGGTCCTCGACGTCCTGCGGGACCTGCGCGAAGCCATAGACGACACCTGACCGCCGCCGCCCCTCGCCCGGCCAGTCTGCCCGTGGCAGATCTGCCCCAGGCCGAAAAAGTGGAGGTCAGAGCTCTCCCCAGCCCAGGCTGAGAGTGCCGGCCGGAACAGACACGCGGTCCGTTCCGCAGACGCCGGACCGAGGAGAGCTCATGCCGATCCACCAACAGCTCGTCGCGGAGCACCCGCCGAGCGGGACCTTCGACGACCAACTGGCCGCCCGGCTGCTGCGGAGCCGCGTCGTGCTCCTGGGAACCCAGGTCGACGAGGAGAGCGCCAACCGAGTCTGCGCCCAGCTTCTCCTGCTCGCCGACGAGGACCCGCACCGGGACATCACCCTGGCGATCAACAGCCCCGGGGGAGTGGTCTCCGCCGGGCTCGCCATCTACGACACGATGAACTTCGTCCCCAACGACGTGTCCACCCTCGTCATGGGGTTCGCCGCGAGCATGGGGCAGTTCCTGGCCTGCACCGGTGCGCCCGGCAAGCGGTACAGCCTGCCGCACGCCCGGATCATGATGCACCAGCCGTCCGGGGGGCTGGGCGGTACGGCGGCCGACATCGCCATCCAGGCCGAGAACCTCGCGCACACCAAGCGCACCATGATCGAGCTGATCGCCCGGCACAGTGGCCAGAGCGAGGAGACCATCGCCGAGGACCAGCACCGGGACGCCTGGTTCACCGCGGAGGAGGCCCGCGCCTACGGGTTCGTCGACCACGTGGTGGCGTCGGTCGACCAGATGGAGGGCGCGATGCGCCTGGGACGGGGAGCGACCGGCTTCGGTGCGCGGACGGGGGGCGCCAGATGAGCGGGCGCTACACGGTGCCGATGGTCGTCGAGCGGACCCCGAGCGGAGAGCGTTCGTTCGACGTGTTCAGCAGGCTGCTGTCCGAACGCATCATCTTCCTGGGCACGCCGATCGACGACGACGTGGCCAATGTGGTCATGGCGCAGATGCTCCACCTGGACTACGAGAGCCCGGACCTGGACATCCAGCTGTACATCAATTCGCCGGGCGGCTCGAACACCGCGCTGACGGCCATCTACGACACGATGAGCTTCGTCCGCGCGGACGTGGCCACGGTGTGCATGGGGCAGGCCGCCTCCGCCGCAGCGGTACTGCTCGCCGCCGGCGCCCCCGGCAAACGGGCGGCGCTGGAGCACTCCCGGGTGCTGCTGCACCAACCGTCCACGGAGGGGCGGGGCGAGGCCGCGGACCTGGAGATCCAGGCCGCCGAGATCCTGCGGGTCCGGTCCCAGGTGGAGGAGATCCTGTCGCGGCACACCGGTCAGACCCAGGAGCGGCTGCGGGCCGACACCGACCGGGACAAGATCTTCACGGCTCACCAGGCCCGGGAGTACGGGCTGGTGGACGGGGTCATCATCACCCGGGAGCTGACGGCCCCGGCCGCCGCCTGAGGTGAGAGGTGCGGCCCCGGGCTTGAGAGCCCGGGGCCGCGGGCAGCGCGCGGCTTGGGATGGGCCGGACGCGATGCCGTCCATGAGGGGGATGCGGGGGTCAGGCTGCCAGGGATACCACGCCGTCGCGGCGGCCCTGCGCGACCGGTGACGTGAACACGCCACCGAGACCGCTGCGGACGAGTCTGCCGGAGACGTCCGTGACGGACACGCGGTTGACGACCTGGTTGGGCACGGGGGCCGGACGCCGGGTGGCCGCACCGTACTGGGCGACGAGGGTGCGCCGGTGGAGTTCGCCGAGCACGTCGATGATGCTCAGGCCCAGGGAACGGTAGATCGCGGCGAGGACCTCCGAGGAGGCCTCCTTGCGGCCGCGTTCGACCTCCGACAGGTAGGGGAGCGAGACCTGGGCGTCCTCGGCCACCTCACGCAGGGTGCGGCCCTGTTCCACGCGGGTGCGGCGGAGCAGGTCGCCGATGAGGTCGCGCATCAGGGGTTCGGCGGGGCGTGCTCGGGAGCGATTCCCCTCGCGGGCCTCGTCCATCGTGCGCAGAACGCCTTCGGACATCGGTGCCTCCCGTGTTGCCGTGTCCCGACCCTTCGAGCCTACGCCGCCGGAGTGCGGTAGCGGGAGGGGTTCCGGTGGCCTTATGCGGACGGCAGAAGCCGGACGAAGTCCTACGGAGTGGGCGGAGCGGTGCGCCCCCGTGGGGGAACACGGACCTGGTGCGCACGGAGACCCGGTGACCGTGGACTCCCACAGACAGCCCGTCCGCGGCCCGTACCCCCTCGCCCGGCTGCGGGCGGCCACAGCCGGGTCGGTCCACCGGCCCTCGCCCCGGGCGCCGTGCCGAGCGGGACTCGACCCGGCACCTGGTCGTTCCCGGCGATCGTGCGTCTTGCGGCACTACGTCTCGAAGTGCACAAAGCGGGGCAAAACCTTTGTTTTGTCCGGTGTCCACGGCCTTCGGAGCGGGGACGAGGAGGGAGCGTCTACTTGGGGAGGGCCCGTGGAGATCACAGGAATCATCACCGCGATCATTGTTGGTCTGATCATCGGTGCGCTCGGACGTCTCATCGTTCCCGGCAAGCAGCACCTGCCCATCTGGCTGACCCTGCTCCTGGGCATCGTCGCCGCCTTCATCGGTGGCTGGATCGCGAGCCTCTTCACGGGGTTCTGGCTGTTCGTGCTGATCGTCCAGGTCCTGGTCGCCGCGGCGATCGTGTACCTCGCTGACGGCATGTACTCCAAGAACACCAGAACGGCCTGATCCGCCGCCAAACGACTCGACCCGAGGCCGCCACCTCAGCCCGAGGCCACCGGACGCGATCCGGTGGCCTCGGCCACGCGCACGGTCCGGCCCGAGCCAGCGGAGGCCTCCGCCGCCGCGAGCACGGCCACGACCTCCCGGCCGAACCGCACGTCACAGGGGTCCCCGGCGCCCTCCCGGAGCTGCGCCAGCAGACGGTCGACGGCCGACCCGAAGGCCTCGACGGCGCTCCGGTCACCACCCGGAACCGAGCGCCACCCGTGTTCGCCGTAGAGGTCCACGGAGAAGGCCCCCGCCTCCGGTGCGGCGTCCAGCGTCACCGACAGCGAACCCACCGCCCCGCTCGTGTGCCGGGTGAGCACGTGAACGCTGTCCCGGGGGCCCGGGACCGCGGTGACTTCCTCGACCGTCCCGAGGACGGGCAGCACCACCGAGAGCACGTGCGGGCCCACGTCCCACAGTCCGCCCCTCTCCCGGCGCCAGGGTGAGGCCCCGTAGGGGTTGCCCGGCTGGAAGATCGACGCGAACAGGGTCGCCCGCACACCGTCCCAGCCGCCGTCGTCGGCGGCCTGACGCAGGAAGTCGTTCACCGACTCGGAGAAACGGCTGGTGAAGAAGACCACGGAGGCCAGACCACGCGCCTCGGTCTCGGCGACGACCGCGTCGGCGGCCTCGACGGACAGGGCCAGCGGTTTGTCCAACAGCAGGTGCTTCCCGGCCCGGGCCGCGCGCAGCGCCAGGTCACCCTGGACGTCCGGGGGGAGGGCGATCGCGACGGCGTCGACGTCGGCGAGGAGCGCGTCCACGTCCTCGTAGGGCCGTGTGCCGAGCCGCTCGGCCAGCTCCGCCGCCTTCGCGGGGTCGCGTCCCCACACCCCGACCAGGGTGGTCTCCGGATGCGCGGCCAACGCCGCGCCATGGGTCCCGGTCGCCCAGAAACCTGTGCCCAACAGTCCGAACCGCACAGGACCCTCCCGGTGTCTGTGGTCTTGCCCCTGCCAACGCAACCCTGACCCACGGGAACGCTCTCAGCAAGGCCCCGGCCCGGATTGGTCGCCCGACCATCGGGAAGGGGGCCGCCCGGGCGTTCGGGGACCCTCCGGCGTGGCCAGGTCCGGACGCGCGGTCCGGGAGTGCTTCCGGTGTCCGCGCTGGTGAAGGGGGCTTTATCCGAAAACGGTCCACCTCGCGGAGCCCGGGGCGGCCCGTGAAACTCCTGGTGGAATCCTCCGGTCTCGACCATCATGGGCACTCGTGAGCACCGGGACTGGTCCGGCCAGCGGGAACGTTGTCGGCCTGGAGACCGGCCGGTGCGTGTGTTCGCCACGAAGGGGGCCAACCCGTGGACACCGACCAGATGAAGGACGCTCCTCAGGACACCGTTCGGTTCGACTTCGAGGGGCCGGAAGAGGCCAACGACTGGATGCGCGTCCACATGGAATCTCTGCGGGCCTGCGCGCACTGGGCCGAGCACGAGTCCGGGACGGTCGAGGACCGGTCCCACGCGCTCCTCGAAGCGGGGCTGCGCGCGGCCCGCGCGCTCGGGGACAAGGGGTTGGAGTCATGGGTCCGCCACCTCCGGGGCCTGGCCCTGCTGGACTCCGGGGACCTGGAGGGCGCCGACCAGGAGTTCGTCGCCTCCCTCATGCTGGCCGAGACCCACGGCGACGACCGGGCCCGCGCCGCGTCCCTGGAGGCCCGGGGCGTCGTCGCCCAGCGGGACCGGCGCGACCAGGAGGCCCTGGACCTGTTCGACCTGGTCGAACAGGTCCAGGACCCGAAGGGCCGCCCCCGGGGGACGGCCCTGTTGGACCTCCTGCGCGGACGGTCCCTGGTGACCCTGGGCCGTTTCGACCACGCTTTGGAACGGCTGGACGCGGCCCGGGAGGTGTTCGCCCCGTCCGGCGGAGGGGCGGTGGACGAGGTCAACCTCGCCAGGGTCCGACTGGAGCGGGGCCGTGCGCTCAACGGCAAGCGCCGTGGAGAGGAGGCCCGGGACGAACTGGAACTCTCCCTGGCCGGGTTCGAGGCCCGGGGCCACACCGTGCAGATGGCCCGGGTCCGCGAGGCGCTTGCCGGGGTGACGCAGCTGGCCGGGGAGAAGAACTGGATGGACCACCTGCTGGAGGCGGAACGGCTCTACCGCGAGGTCGGCAGCGAGGCCGAGGCGGAGCGCATCCGCTCGTTCCTGCCCCGGGGCCGTTCCTGAGGGTGAAGCGGATCCTCCGGGGGTGACGCCTAGAGCAGCTGGCGGTCTGCGGCAGGCCGCGGGTGTCCTCGCCACGACCCGGTGGTGACGGCCCGGGTCCCCGGGCGCCGTTCAGCTCAGGCGGCGGGCTCCCGCCGAGGGCAGGGCGGTGAACACCACCGGTTCGGCGAACCCGTGTTCCGCGAAGGCGGCGCGGACCGCCTTGTCGCAGTCCTGCGCGCCCTCGGCCTCCACCAGGGCGATGACGCAGCCGCCGAAGCCGCCGCCGGTGATCCGCGCCCCCAGCGCCCCCGAGGACAGGGCGGCCGCCACCGCCGTGTCCACCTCGGGAACGCTCACCTCGAAGTCGTCCCGCAGGGAGGCGTGCGAGGCGGTGAACAGCGGACCCGCCTCGCGGGGACGACCGGCTCTGAAGAGCGCCACCGTCTCCAGCACCCGGGCGTTCTCGGTGACCACGTGCCGCACCCTGCGGCGGACCACCGGATCAGGGAGCGCGGCCAGCGCTCCTGGGAGGTCCTCGACGGAGACGTCCCGCAGCGCCCTGACGCCCAGGGCGCGGGCGGCCTCCTCACAGGAGCGGCGCCGCTCGGCGTAGGCGCCCTCGACCAGCCGACGCGGGGCCCGGGTGTCCACCACCAGCAGCGACATCCCGTGCGCGGCCGGGTCGAACGGAACCTGCTCGGTCTCCAGCGAACGGCAGTCCAGGAACAGCGCCCGTCCCTCGTCGGCCAGCATCACCGCGGACTGGTCCATGATCCCGCAGGGCATCCCCACGAAGTCGTTCTCCGAGCGCTGGGCCAGCCGTGCCACCTCGGCCGGGGCCGGGCCCGACCCGTGCAGGCCGGTGGCGGCCAGGATCGTCGCGCAGCACACCGCCGCGGACGTGGACAGCCCGGTGCCGGTGGGGATGCCGCTCTCCACCCACAGGTCCAGGCCGCCGATGCCGTACCCCTCGTCGGCCAGGGCCCACAGCGCGCCTGCCTGGTAGGCGGCCCAGCCGGGCACCGTGCCGGGGGACAGGTCGGCCAGCCGCGCCTCGAAGGTGTCGGGGAACTCCCGCGACCGCAGCCGCACCCGGTCGTCCGGGCGGCGCGCGGCGGCCACGGTCAGCGAGTGGGGCAGGGCGATGGGGAGGGCGAAACCGTCGTTGTAATCGGTGTGCTCGCCGATGAGGTTGATCCGCCCCGGAGCGGTCCACACCCCCTCCGGCTCCGCACCGAAGGCCTCTCGGAACTCCGTCGCGACACCGTTCACCGGGAGACCTCCCCGGCGCGGGCGAACGCCCAGGCGTCCGCCACGATCTCGTCCAGGCCACGGGAGGGTTCCCAGCCCAGCTCCTGGCGGGCCCGTTCGACACCGGCGACCAGCACCGCCGGGTCACCGGCCCTCCTGGGCCCCTCCACCACCGGAACGGGGTGCCCGGTGACCCGCCGCACGGCGGCCAGGACCTCGCGCACAGTGGAGCCGCCGCCTCCACCCAGGTTGAACACCCGGTGGGTTCCCGGCGCCACGTGCTCCAGCGCTCTCAGGTGGGCGTCGGCGAGGTCGGCCACGTGCAGGTAGTCGCGGACGGCGGTGCCGTCCGAGGTCGGGTAGTCGGTGCCGAACACCGTGGCGTGCGGGACCTCCCCGGAGGCCACCCGGAGCAGGTTCGGGATGAGGTGGGTCTCGGGATCGTGCCGTTCGCCGAAGCCCAGGTGGGCCCCGGCCACGTTGAAGTAGCGCAGGCTCACCGCGCCCAACCCGTGTGCCCGCGCCCACCCGGCCAGCATGTGGTCGACGGCGAGCTTGCTCGCCCCGTAGGGGTTGGTGGGCATCGCCGGGTCGGACTCCCGCAGCGGCGCGTCCGAGGGCGGGTCGCCGTAGGTGGCGGCGGTGGAGGAGAACACCAGACGGCGCACGCCGTGGGTCCGTGCGGCCTCCAGCAAAGCCAGGGTGCCGCCCACGTTGGTGTCCCAGTACGGCCCCGGGTCCTCGACGGACTCGCCGACCAGGGACCTCGCGGCCAGGTGCACCACGCCGTCGAAGGACGGGTCGAGAACGTCCGCGGCGGCGCGCAGGTCCCCCTCGACCAGGGTCGCGCCCGGGTGGACCGCGTCCCGGTGCCCGGCGTGCAGCGCGTCGAGCACGGTGACCTCGTGCCCGGCCTCGGTCAGGAGCGCCGTGACGACACTGCCGACGTAACCGGCACCGCCGGTGACGAGGAGTTTCACGGATCAGGCCTCTCGGAGTCGTCGGGCCGTGGTCTCGGGGGCCACGTCGTTGCTGAACACGCCCGCGCCGGACTCGGTCCCGGCCAGGTACTTGAGTCTGCCCGGGGCACGGCGCACGGAGAACAGTTCGAGGCGAAGACGGGCCAGCCCGCGCGCCTCCGGGTCGTGGGCGGGGGCCTGGTGCCAGGCCGAGATGTAGGGCAGCGGGGTGTCGTACAGCCGGTCCGCCCGGGCGAGGAGGTCGGAGTAGAGCTCGGCGAGGGCGGCGCGCTCTCCGGAGTCCAGGGCGGGCAGGTCGGGCACGGCGCGGTGGGGGTAGACGTGCACCTCCACGGGCCAGCGCGCGGCCTCGGGGACGAACGCCGTCCAGTGCTCGTTGCGCAGCACCACACGGGGTCCGGCGCTCTCGGCTGCCAGGATGTCGGCGAACAGGTCGCCCCCGGTCGCGGCGCGGTGCCGCCGAGCGGAGTCGAGGTCGCGTTCGGCCCGGGGGGTGACGAAGGGGAGCGCGTAGATCTGCCCGTGCGGATGGTGCAGGGTCACACCGATCTCCGGTCCCCGGTTCTCGAAGACGTACACGTGCGCGACCTCGGGCCGGGCGGACAGCTCCTCGGTCCGGTCCGCCCAGGCGTCGATGATCGTGCGAACGCGACGGGGACCGAGAGCGGCGAGCGAAGTGTCGTGGTCGGAGGAGAAGCAGACCACCTCACAACGGCCCTCGGAGCCGCTGAGGGCCGGGAAGCGGTTCTCGAAGACCGCGACGTCGTAGGACGAGGAGGGCACCTCGGTGAGGCGGTCGCCATGGGAGGGGCACAGCGGGCACTCGTCGCTGGGCGGCAGGTGGGTGCGGTCCTGGCGGTGGGCGGCGATGACCACCCACTCGCGCCGGAGCGGGTCCCAGCGCAGCTCCGAGCCGGAGGCGGCGGGCGGCAGGTCGCGCCGGTCCGGGACCTCCTCGCGGACACCGCCCTCCTCGTCGTAGTAGATGATCTCGCGGCCGTCGGCCAGCCGTGTGGCGGTCTTCCTCATCCGTGCTCCCGGGGGACGTCGGTGACCACGAGGCGGCCCACGCGGTCCTGGAGGGTCTCACGTGCGGAGGGGGTGATCCGGTCGTCGGTGACGAGCACGTCGCAGCGGTCCAGCGGGGCGATGGTGCTGATCCCCACGGTGCCCCACTTGGTGTGGTCGGCGGCGACCACCAGGGTCGCGGCCGCCTCCACCAGGGCCCGGTTGGTCTCGGACTCCATCAGGTTGGGTGTGGTGAACCCGGCTCGATCATGGATGCCGTGCACGCCCAGGACCAGGGTGTCCAGGTTGATCCCGCGCACGGAGGCCAGGGCCATCGGGCCCACGAGGGCGTCGGAGGGGGTGCGGAATCCGCCGGTGAGCGCCACGGTCTGGTCGGTGCGCTCGGAGCGGTACAGGACCTCGGCCACGTGGATCGAGTTGGTGATGACGGTCAGCCCGGGGGTCTCCCGCAGGTACTCGGCGACCAGGGCGGTGGTGGTCCCGGCGGACAGCCCCACGGCGCTGTGTGGTTCGACCAGACCGGCGACGGCTCTGGCGATCGTGTGCTTCTCCTCGGACTGGAGTGTGGACTTCGCCTCGAACCCGGGTTCCGTGGTGCGGGCGCCCTCGGGGGCGACGGCGCCGCCGTGGACCTTGACCAGTGACCCCCGGTGCTCCAGCGCGTCGAGGTCGCGCCGGATGGTCATGTCGGACACGGCGAGGGAGTCGACCAGGTCGGTGACACGGACGCCGCCGTCCCGTCGGACCTGTTCGAGGATCAGCTCTCGCCGTTGCGCGGCCAGCATCCGGCTCCCATGATCGAAAATGTGTGATCTTGTTTATTTACGGTGCCTTGTTGCTGTGTCTGTTGTCAATGGTGCGATCTGTCTGACGGAATCTGTTGGTTTCCGTCATGGATCCGTTGGTCTCGCCGGTCCTGGCCAATCGGGGTCGGTCCTCGTTCCCCTTCCGGGCGGGCCGGTGTGAGGTGAGCTGGACCAGCAGCACAGCACCGATCGCGGCGAGGGCACCCGCCCCCTGTGCGGGGGTGAGGGTCTCGTCGAGCACGAGGAACCCCAGAAGGGTGGCGGTGAGCGGACTGGCGAAGGACAGGAAGGACACCGCCAGCGCGGGCAGCCGCTCCAGACCCCGGAACCAGACCAGGTAGGAGAGCAGAGCCCCGACCAGGCCCAGATACGTGTAGCCCGCCAGGTTGGCGGCGCTGAGGCTCGCGGGCAGCCCCTCCAGGAGCAGGGTGGGGGGAAGCAGGACCAGCCCGCCCGCGGTGAGCTGCCAGCCGGTGGCTCCGAGCAGGCTCACCCCCGCAGGGCGCCCCCAGCGCTTGGTGAGCACGAGGCCGGTGCCCATGGACACCGCGGCGCACAGACCGGCCAGGATCCCCACGGGGTTCAGGGCGGTCTCCGGGCCCGCCACGAGCAGCCCCACGCCGGAGGCCCCGAGCAGGCAGGCGAGCACGTGCGTCAGCCTGAGCCGGTCACCCAGCAGCAGGGCCGCCAGGAGCATGACGATCACCGGCTGGACCGCCATCACCAGGGCGGCGACCCCTCCGGGGAGCAGGTAGGCGGCCACGTACAGCAGGTAGAGGAAGGCGCCGATGTTGAGGGTGCCCAGGATCAGCGAACGCCACCACCACACCCCCGAGGGCAGCGTCCGGGCGAACAGCACCAGCAGGAGTCCCGCTGGCAGAGCACGCAGGAGTGCGGCCAGCAGGGGGCGGTCCGGTGGGAGGAGCTCGGTGGTGACCAGGTAGGTGCTGCCCCAGACCACGGGTGCCAGGGCGGTGACCAGCGAGTCGCCGAGGATCCGTCCGCGCCCGCTCACGTCGCCCGCGTGGTGGATCCGAGGGGCGGGACCAGGGCCAGGCCGAGGGAGTGGACGGTCTCAGTGACGGGGGGTGCCATCTGCCAACCCTTCGATGTCGAACTGTTCGATGTTGAAAGATTACGCGAAGGGTTCGGGGCAGGTCAAGGACGCGGCGCTATGATCGCCGGATGAACGACGCCGTCGACCTCTTCCTCGCGCAGTGGGCCCGCGAACGGCCCGACCTCGACGCCTCCCCGATGGGGGTGATCGGTCGGATGAACCGCTTGCAGCAGCTGCTGGGGCGCAGGGTCGCCGATCTCCTGGCCGAGTACGACCTGGAGCGCTGGGAGTTCGACGTGCTGGCCACTCTGCGGCGGTCCGGGGAGCCCTACCAGCTGACCGCCAGGGACCTGGTCCGGATGATGATGGTGGGTTCGGCGGCCATGACGCACCGGGTCGACCGCCTCGTGCGCAAGGAGCTGGTCCACCGCCAGGTCGACCCGGCGAGCAGACGTCGTGTCCTGGTCACCCTCACCGACAAGGGTCTGGCGCTGGTGGACGGCGCGGTCGCGGGGCACGTGGACAACGAGGCCCGCCTGCTCGACGGTCTGAGCAAGGAGGAGCAGGACCAGCTCGCCGACCTGATGCGCGCCCTGCTGCTCTCCCTGGGCGACACCGCGCCCGAGGTGCCCTGACCTCGCCGCACGACGAGGGGGAGGTCCCGTGTGGGAACCTCCCCCTGAAGTCTGGTGTTCGGAGAACGAACTACTCGCGGCCTGGCTTGTCGTCCGGGGTCAGGGCGTCCTTGACCTTCTCGCCAGCCTGCTTGAGCTTGGACTTGGTCTGCTCGGCCTTGCCCTCGGCCTGCCACTGCTCGTTGCCGGTGGCCTTGCCGAGGCCCTCCTTGGCCTTGCCCTTGAACTCGTCGAACTTGTTCTCAGCCTTGTCGCTCTCGGACATGTGAGCCTCCTTCGATCGGATTCACCCACAGCCTGTCCGATTCACGGGAAAACATTCATGATCGGGGGGACGGATGTGCCTGAAGTGACCGAGGACACTCGTGATCTCAGGCCTGGGCGGGCGCGATCGGCACGACGGAGGCGAAGGGGGCGTGGGTGGCCAGGCGCTCGGCGATACCCTCGCGGACCATGGCCTTCGCGGTGCGCACGGCGTCGCCGACTTCGGCTCCCTTGGCCAGTTCGGCGGTGATCGCGGCGGCGAAGGTGCAGCCCGCCCCGCTCACGCGCTCCTCGCCGATCTTCGGCGCGCTCAGGACGGTGACCTCTTCGCCGTCGAAGTAGACGTCGACGGCGTCGGGGCCGGGCAGCTCGGTGCCGCCCTTGACGACCACGTGCCGGGGGCCGAGTTCGCGGATGCGGCGGGCCGCCTCCACGAGGTCCTCGACGGTCTCGATCGACTCCATCCCGGCGAGGGTGCGGGCCTCGAAGTGGTTCGGGGTGATGACGGTGGCCAGCGGCAGGATCTGCGCGGTCAGGGCCTTGTCCGTGTCCAGGGCGGCGCCGGGCTCCTGGCCCTTGCAGATCAGGACCGGGTCGAGGACCACGTGGCGCCACGGCTGGCGCTGGAGGGCCTCGGAGACCACGTCGATGGTGTCCGGGGTGCCGAGCATGCCGATCTTGACGACGTCGAGGTCGTGGCAGGTGGTGGCCGCCTCGATCTGGTCCGCGATGACGCCCGGGTCGACGGGGACGAACCGGTGGCCCCAGTTCTCCTTCGGGTCGAAGGAGACGATGCAGGTGATCGTCCCCATGCCGTAGACGCCCAGTTCCTGGAAGGCCTTCAGGTCAGCCTGGATGCCGGCGCCGCCGGTGGCCTCCGACCCTGCGATCACGTACGCGCGGTTGGTCATCGCCAACCTCCCTCTAACTTGCTGTGCAGATGCGCGGTGTCGGGGCCCTCGCGGGACACGAACCCACTGGTTATTGCATCACAACTGTTCATTTCCGGCATAACGTTCAGAGTGTGGTTCTCGGGACACCCGGTTCGGCCCGCCCTCACCAGTCGGCGAGCAGGGCGTCCGTGGTGTCGTAGCCGCTGACGTAGGCGCCCTCCACCGTGTTCTCCCCGGTCGTCGGCTCGCCCGCGAAGTACAGCACCCCCTCCAGCGGCCGCGCGAGCGTGTCCGGAGCATCGTGCGCGCCCGGAGGGACGAAGAGGTAGGCGCCCCGGCTGAACTCGTCGGCCGCCCAGTCGTGCGTGGTGCGGGCGACCGGCGCGGGCGGCTCCTCACCGAGCGCCTCGGCGAGCGCGGCCAGCCCGGCGGCGAACCGCTGGTCCGGTGGCAGGTCCAGGAGCTCCCGGGCCGGCTCGCCCGCGGCCCAGGCCACCACCACCTCCGGTGTCGCGCGCGACAGGCACCAGAACACGAAACCGGTGTCCTCGTCCCAACCCAGGGCGTCTTCGTCGGCGGGAAGGACCGCGCGGTCGAACTCGTACACGAGTTTGAGGGCGTCGGTGCGGTCCAGGGCGTCGACGGCGTCCCGGTGGCCGGAGGGCAACGCTGGTTCGAAGACCACGTCACCGGCCTTGAGGACCCCGATCGGGAGCGTCACCACGCACCGGTCGGCCCGCACCTCCAAGCCGCCCTCGGGCGAGGCCACGTCCAGTCGCACGCCGCGTCCGGACCAGCGCACGCGGCGGACCGCGTGTTCCAGGCGCACGTCCAGGCCGTGGGAGAGGGGTGGCAGCAGGCCGTCGTAACCGCCGACCACGCGGAAGTTCTCCCGGGGTACGGACCACCAGTCGAAGAGGCCGTACTCGCGCATCCACACGGCGCTCCACCGCTCCAGGGACTCGTTGTCGATGGAGACCGGTGGCCATTGGTCCTCGGGTACGCCCATGCGGCGCAGGTACGCGGCGGCGTCCTCGTTCTCGTGGGGTGCCTCGGGGGTCGGAACGGGCGCGGAGACCCCCTCCCCGGCGCGCACCTGCACGGTCTCCGCCTCGGCCTCCGCCACCAGTTCCCATGTGTAGGCCTCCCGGCCGTGGATCAGCCCGGCACCGAGTTCGACGGGGACCGAGCTGAAGCCGTGGTCGGTGTACAGCTGTCCGCCGATCCGGTCGCGTGCCTCCAGGACGATCACGGAGAGGCCGTGGTCGGCGAGGTTGCGCGCGGCCGAGAGTCCGGTGACCCCGGCCCCGATCACCGCCACGTCCCAGCGTTCCCGCGCGGCGCG
Source organism: Nocardiopsis prasina DSM 43845 (assembly GCF_000341265.1). Lineage (GTDB taxonomy): Bacteria > Actinomycetota > Actinomycetes > Streptosporangiales > Streptosporangiaceae > Nocardiopsis > Nocardiopsis prasina. The sequence goes on from NZ_ANAE01000079.1 coordinate 61,951, forward strand.
GGCCGACGCGCCCAACAGCGCGGCTCCGCCCAGGAGCACGCCCCCGCCGGCCAGCAGGGACCGCCGGCTCACCGCTGGTCGCGGGGCGTCCTGAGTGCCCCGCCCGTCCGCTCCCACGCCGCCTCCAGTTTGGCCAGGCCCCCGGTCTCGGGGACGCCCGTCCCCGCATTATCGGTGCGGAACCGGACGCGGTGGTCACGTGAGCCCGCGGAACCCGGGGCGGCCGGAGACGGCCACCGGTTGCGAATATAAAAATATGTCCCTAATATTTTTATATGACACGCACCGCTGACCACGACGAGAGACGACGCCAGGTCGCCGAGGCCCTGTTGCGCACCATCGCCCGCAAGGGCCTGGCGGCGACCACCTTCGCGGACGTCGCCGACGAACTCGGCGGCTCCGTGGGGCTGGTCCAGCGCTACTTCCGCAGCAAGTCCGACCTCCTGCGCTTCGGGGTCGAGCACCTCTACCAGCGAGGTGAGGAGAGGATCGAGGCGGTGGAGCGGGTCGCGCCCGTCCGCGACCTCATGTTCCGGATCGCGCACACCCTCCTGCCCATGGACGAGGAGCGGCGCAGGGAACTCACCGTCTGGCTGGAGTTCCTGCCCACGGCCGTCCGCGACCCCGAGATGGCCGAACTGCACCGGACCACCACCCGCCGACTGGTCGACGGGTTGGCGGAGGGGCTGGACGCCGCGCAACGCGTGGGCGAACTCTCCGCAGACCTCGTCCCCAGAGCCGAGGCCGCCGCCCTGGTGGCCCTCGCCGACGGGCTCACCCTGCACCAGTTGGCCACCCCGGACCTGTTCGACGACGCCACCGCCGAGCGCCTGCTCCGGCAGCACTTCGCCCGCCTCTTCGCGGCGGGGACGGAGGACGCCTGACATGACCGGCGACGACACCGCTCTCCAGAGGGCCGAACCCACCGGGCGGTCGGCCAGCGGGCGACTGCCCCTGCTGGACGTCCTCAGGGGCGTGGCCATCCTCGGCACGCTCGCCACCAACGTGTGGCTGTTCGCCGGACCCGGCGGGGACGCCGTGATCCTCTACGGGACCGACGAACTCAGCCCGTTCACGCCGTTCCACGCGGACCCGTCCGCCGCGACCCTGGCCGAGGGCGTCTTCCGGACCATCGCCAACGGCAAGTTCCTCGCCCTGCTCACGCTGCTCTTCGGCGCGGGCCTGGCCATCCAGTTCCAGTCGGCCGCGCGACGGGGCGCACGCTGGCCGGGGCCCTACCGGTGGCGGGCGCTGTTCCTGTTCGTCGAAGGGGCCGTGCACTTCTCACTTGTTTTCGCCGGTGACGTGCTTATGGGGTACGCGGTGGTCGCCCTGTTGGCCGCCTGGCTGCTCACCCGCTCGGAACGGGCCCGGAACGGGGTCATGTGGGTGTCGGTCTCCCTGCACGTGGTCCTCATGGGCCTGGTCACGGCGGCGCTCGTGGCCGAGCCCACGCGGCCGACATCCGTGCCCCCCGAGGCGGTCGAGCTCTACGCGCACGGCTCCTACCCGGAGCAGGTCGCCTTCCGCCTGGACAACTTCCTGGGGCTGCGCCTCGAACCCGTCCTCACGTTCGGCCTGATGGTGTTCATGTTCCTCCTGGGGGTGCGGCTCCTTCGCGCCGGTGCCTTCGCCGACGACCCGGTCGGGTGCGGCATCCGCGCCCGACTGCTCGGGTGGGGGCTCGGCCTGGGCGTCCCGCTCACCGTCCTCACCGCCCTCGGCGGGCCGGACTGGCTCCTCATGGACCGCTACGTGGTGGCTCCGCTGGTCGCTGTGGGTCTGATCGGCCTGGTCGGTCGCCTGCTGGACGGCACGACCGGCACCGGTCCCGTGGTCGCGGGGGTCTCCGCCCTCGGCCGGATGGCGATGACCGGCTACGTGACCCAGAACGTCATCCTCATGTTCGTCTGCTACGGGTTCGGCCTCGGCCTGGCCGACCGCATGGCGGACACGGGACGGTGGTGGGTGCTGGTCCTGTGGGCCGTGGTGTCGCTGGTGCTGGTGGTGGCCTCTCTGCTGTGGCTGCGCCGCTTCCGCCAGGGCCCGTTGGAGGCCCTCCAGAAGAAGGTCCTCGCCCGGGCCCGGTGAGGAGCCGGTCCCCGCCGTGGGCCCTTCGCTCCCCGGCGCGGAGCGGTCCGGGTGTGTCCACGGAGAACGGGCCCCTCGTCCTTCGCCGTGGCCGGGCCCAGACCCTGTTTCTTGGATCAGTCCGCGCTCGCGACCACCAGGCGGCCTCTCACGCCGATGTCGGCTCCGCCGACACGAGCGAGAGCATCCCGGGCCTAGCCGACCACCTTCACCTGGATGCCCTCCCTCCGGCAGGCGCTGGCCAGGGTGCGATCGGTGCGCGCCTCCACCTTGTACCGGCGCCCGGTCAGGTCCACCGGAACCCCGCTCTCCCGGATACGTGGCGCGATCCGGGGCAGGAGGGTGTACAGCTCGCCCGGCAGGGGCTGTGACCGCACGCCCTCGCCCACCCACAGGGAGTTGTACATGCGGTGGTACCGGGAGAGCCACGCCGTGAGGCCGCCCTCGGGGATGATCCTCCCCGCAGCCAGGTCGTCGCTGATCCCGGTGGTCTCCAGAAGGCGCAGCCACGGGGCGCCGTCGCTGGCCGTATCGGGGAACAGCTCGGCCAGGCCGGGGCGGGACGCGGCTTCCGGGGCGGCCCTCGCGAAGACTTCCTCGGCCTCGTCCAGGAGCCGGTCCGGAATCGCGCGCCCGCGCGCCGCGGCCAGGACGCGTCCCAGATCCTGGGCGCGATCCCCTTCCCCGAGACCGGCCCTCCGGCCGGAGGCGCGCAGCTGGGAGACCAGGTCGCCGGGGAGCGGCGCGCCGCCCACTGCCCAGGTCTCCAGGAGACGGACGAACTCCCGGTGGGCGTCCTCGGGCGGGAACAGGGCCGTGAGCCTGCGCCGCTGTGCCGTCAGTTCCTTGGCGGACAGGGCGCGGTACCGGGCGAAGAGCAGGGCGTTCTCGACGGTGTGGTGAGGGTCGGTCGTGAGCCCGTGCTCGACCTCCGCTCGGCGGGCCCGCGCGTAGGCCGCGCCCGCCTGTCGGGCATCGCCACGGGCCCTCCAGTGCCCGATCGTGTCCCAGACCCAGGGCAGGTGCTCGACCGGAAGACCGAGGTTGTCGACCGCCTTGCTGACCTGGTCGAGCAGTCTGCTCGGCTTGCGTGTCCTGTTGCTGGTGAGCCGTTCGTAGGCGTCGATCAGTTCCAGGGCGGCGGGCAGGTTGGCGGGGTCGTGGGCCCTGGTCCAGTCGGTGTGGAGGGTGGACCGCCAGGGGTCCTGAGGGAGCTTGAGGGGCATGCGGCGAGTATCCCAGCGACCTCTGACAGCTCCGGCTGCGAGGCACTCCCGTGGAACTTGAACATGACAGCTGTGTCAGCTCTGGGGGTGGAGGCCGGGGCCGGAGGTCATCCCCGGGGGAACTGACCGGGTCGGCGCCCCTGGCCGGGACCGCCCGCGTAGGTCTGGCCCACCTCCAGCCACTCCCGGGCGGCGGATCCCTCGGCGGTCAGCGACGTGTCGGCGTGGTGGCGGCGGCGGGTCAGGACCAGGCAGAACTCTTCGGAGTCGCCGCGCACCACCTCCTCCGCACCCTCCGGTCCCATCGTCCAGAGACCGCCGTCCGGGGCGGTGAGCTCCACGCGGACCGGGGTCTCGGGCGCGGGCAGGCCGCGCGCCAGGTAGCTGAAGGACCGGGTACGCAGGGCGAGGTGGACGATGTGGCGCAGCCGCCCCGTGGGTTCGCGGGTGGTGCCCAGCGCGTCCACCACGTCCTGGCCGTGGGCCCAGGTCTCCATGAGCCGTGCCGTCGCCTTGGAGGGAACGCTCATCGGCGGGCCGAACCAGGGCACCCGTGTCCCGGCGGGGGCGTCGAGGAGGGCGCTCCTGAGCGCCTCCGAAGCCGCACGCCAGCGGCTGAGCAGGGTGTCCGGTGCGAGGGCGGCCAGCGGGGCGGCGGCCGTGTCCACGTAGCCCTCGGGATCGGCCATGGCCGCTTCGAGCATCGCCGCGAACCGCTCCGGGGCGGTCACGGCGGTCAGCGCCGACTCGTCGAAGAAGGCCAGGTGGGCGACCTGATCGGTGATGCTCCATCCGGGCGAGGGAGTGGGGCGGGCCCAGTCGGCGGGGTCGATTCCCCGGAGCAGTGCTGCCAGTACCTCCTGTTCGGCTCGCAGGTCCTCGACGAGTGCGGCTGTGTCCACCACAGGGGCTCCTCACGCGGGCGCCGGTCTCCCGGCGACCACAGATCTTGACTGGCTTGTCATGTTCCGCGCACCATAACAAAGTGTGAGCTGGATCTCCCAGGGGGTCCGGCCGGAACCCCCAACGGATGCGAGTGTGCGTACATGACCGCGACCGAAACCCCACGGACGGACCGCTGGAACACCCCCGAACGCGCCGTGCTCCGGGAGACCGTGCGGGCCTTCGCGGCGAAGGAGATCCTTCCCCACGTCGAACAGTGGGAGGACGAGGGCGAACTGCCCCGCGATCTGCACCGGGCCGCGGGGCGGCTCGGGCTGCTCGGACTCGGCCAGCCCGCGTCCGTGGGCGGCGAGGGGGAGATGATCGACCAGCTGGTCGTCTCCGAGGAGGCGGTCCTGGCCGGGGTGCCCACCGGGGTCCTGGCCTCGCTGTTCACCCACACCATCGCCCTGCCCGCCCTGGTCGCGGACGGCCGCGAACACCTGGTGCGCGACTACGTCCGCCCCGCCCTGGCCGGGGAACTCGTCTGCTCGCTCGGGATCACCGAGCCCGACACCGGTTCGGACGTGGCCCACCTCCGCACGCGGGCGGTCCGCGACGGCGACGCGTGGGTGCTCAACGGGGCGAAGACCTTCATCACCTCCGGCTACCGGGCCGACTTCGTGACCGTGGCAGCCCGCACCTCCGGCACCGGGCACGAGGGCATCTCGCTGTTCGTCGTCGACCGGGACACCCCCGGCTTCACCGCCGCTCGCAAACTGGAGAAGATGGGCTGGCGGTCCTCGGACACCGCCGAACTCCACTTCACGGACGTCCGGGTTCCCGACGACCACCTCGTCGGCGGCGTGGACCAGGGCTTCGTCCAGATCATGCGCCAGTTCGCCAGCGAGAGGATCGGCCTGTCCGTGCAGGCCTGCGCCATGGCGCGCCGTTGCGTGGACCTGTCGGTGGCGTGGGTGCGCGAACGCGAGGCCTTCGGCGGTCCGCTGGCCCGCCGCCAGGTCCTGCGCCACCGCCTGGTGGAGATGCACCGCCGGACCGAGGTCGCCACCGCCTACGTGCGGGGGATCGTGGAGCGGCTCCAGGACGGCGAACCGCTCATCGCCGAGGTGGCCATGGCCAAGAACACCGCGACCGAGGCCATGGACTACGTGGTGGACAACGCCGTCCAGCTGCACGGCGGTGCGGGCTTCATGCGCGGCACCGAGGTGGAGCGCCACTACCGGGACGCCCGGGTGTTCAGCATCGGCGGCGGCACCTACGAGATCATGAACGAGGTCATCGCGAAGTTCCTCCCCCTGCGGTGACCAAGGGGATGTGGGGACGAGGGGTACCAGTGGGAAAACAGACGCTGACCGGGCGACCGCCCACGGAACGCGGACGGCGCAAGCGGGGCGCTCTCGTCCAGGCGGCCCGCGAGGAGTTCGAGGAACGCGGGTTCGAGGCGACCAGGATCGCCCAGATCACCGGCCGCGCCGGGATCGCCTACGGGAGTTTCTACACGTACTTCGACTCCAAGGACGAGGTCTTCCACGAGGTCGCCAAGGGGGTGGCCGGGGAGATGTTCGACGCCGCCCGCTCCGCCGCGCCCCCGGGGACGGGCCCCGTGGACCGGATCAGGCACGCCACCGGCCGCTTCCTCACCGCCTACCGGGACAACGCGCGGATCATGCAGGTCATCGAGCAGGTATCGCCGCGCCATCCGGTCTTTCGGACCCTCTTCCTGGAGATCCGGGGGCTCTTCGTCGAGCGCATCAGCACGGGGACCCGCCGCCTCCAGGAGGAGGGACTGGCCTCGACCGACATCGACGTGGAGGCCACCGCGAGCATGCTCGGCGGCATGGTGGAGCACACCGCACGGATGCTGTTCCTCTACGGGGAGGAGCACGACCCCGACGTCGTGGTGGAGACCGCGACCCGCCTGTGGGCGCGCGGTATCGGCCTGGACTACGAGCCCCCGGACCTCGGAGACCGGTGAGGAACGTACAAGACCCCGGCCGGTGCTGCTGGCGAGGATGGGCGCACGGAGACCACAGACGCCCCAGTGCGCTTCGACACCAAGATCGCTGTCCTGCTCCGTGACGACCTGGCCGTCTGGCAACGGCTCAACGTCACGTCCTTCCTGGTCAGCGGTTTGGGAAGTCGTGTTCCGGAGCTGGTCGGCCAACCCTACGAGGACGCCGACGGCACCGCCTACCTGCCGATGTTCCGCCAGCCCGTCATGGTGTTCGAGGCGGACAAGGAGACCCTGACCACGGCGCACGGCCGGGCGCTGTCGAGGGAGGCCGACCTGGCGGTGTTCACCTCCGACCTGTTCGCCACCGGCAACGACCGGGACAACCGGGCCGCCGTTCGCGCGGTCGGCCGGGACTCCCTGGACCTGGTGGGTCTGGCCGTGCACGGGCCCAGGAACGGGGTGGACAGGATCGTCAAGGGCGCGCGGATGCACCGTTGAGGCGGGGCCGGGGCCGCTGCGGGGAACCCTGGCGCAGCGCACGGGCGTAGCGGCCGGGCGGCAGGCCGAGCACCCGGGTGAAGTGCCGGTTCAGGTGGGCCTGGTCGTAGAAGCCCGAGGCGGACGCCGCGTGCGCGGGTGACCCCCCTTCGAGGATCAGTCTCCGGGCCAGGTCCACGCGCCGCCCCACCAGGTACTGGTGCGGCGGCATCCCGAACCGCCTCGTGAACACCCGGGTCAGGTGGGCGGGGTGGGCGTGCAGAAGCGCGGCGGCCTCGGCCAGCGGCACCCCCTCGACGGTGCGCGCGTCCAGGAGGTCACGCAGCTGGTCGGCCAGACCGGGGTCGTCGGCGGTCGCGGCGGACCCCACCGTGCCGCGCAGGTGCTGACGGAGCCGCTCGGAGACGAGTTCGAGCCTGCTCTCCGCCTCCAGGAGGTCTCCCTGCCGGAACAGGGTGCCGTGCAGCTGGTGAATGCGGTGACGCAGGAGGGGATCGTCGAACATCGGACGGTCCACCGCCCGGCCGACCAGCTCCGGGTCGATCTGCTCCGGCTCCAGGTACAGCACCCGTTTGCGCAGCCCCTGCGCGGTGGTGGGCGTGCCGTTGTGCGGGACCTGTGGCGGTAGCAGGGTCACCGTGCGGTCGAGCGCACCGTGCTCGTGGCGGCCCAGGTCGTAGCGGACGGTCCCGGAGTCGATGATGAGCAGCGTCCACGACCGGTGCGTGTGCATCGGGTAGGCGTGCTGGCGCAGGTGGGTGTGGAACACCTCGGCGATGCCGTCGATCTCCGGTCTGAGGACCACCGTGTCCGCGTGGCCGTCCATCCCCGCAGCCTACGCGGCCCCCCCCGAGGCCAGGCGTGTGCCGGGGTGCGCTCTGACACACGGGCCGGGTCGCGCGCCCCGAACGGGATCCACCGCGCGGGAGTCGCGCCCCAGGGCGGGGCGAGCCTCGGCGCCCCGGGGCCGGATGGGCACAATGGCGTCATGACGAGCAATCCCAGCGGTGCACCGGACCGGGCGACGACTCAGGCGTGGCGGGCGATCGGAGGTGCGCCGGACCTGACGGAGCGGGTCTCCCACCGGGGCGCGGGGGACGTGCTTCCCGCCGTGCTGCCCGTGCGTGAACTGGCCCGGGCCACCGTGGGGGCGTGCTCGCTGGCCGCCGCCGAACTGCTGGCGGCGCGCAATGGCGGGCCGATCCCCCGGGCGAGTGTCGACGAGGACGCGGTGGCCACCTCCTTCATCAGCGAACGCCACCTGTTGGTGGACGGCCGCGCGCTGACCCCCTTCGCCTCGCACTCCGGCTTCTGGCCGGCCGCTGACGGCTGGGTGCGCACCCACGCGAACTACCCCCACCACCGTGCCCGACTGCTGGCCGCTCTGGGACTGGACGAGGGCACGGGGCCGGAGGGGCTCGCCGAGAGGTTGGCCTCGCTGTCCGCGCACGACATCCAGGAGCGGGTGTACGCCGAGGGCGGCCTGGCGGTCGCCGTGGCACCCGTGCCCGGAGAGGACGGGGAACCCGGGGCCCCGGGGGGATTTCGCGCGGCCGGGCTCCCGCTGGCTGAGGGCGAGGCCGTGGGCCCGGCGGGCGGGCGCCGCCTGCCCCGGGCGGAGCTGCCCGCCAGCGGGGTGCGCGTGCTGGACCTGACCCGGGTCATCGCCGGACCGGTCGCCACCCGCACCCTCGCGCTACGGGGCGCCGACGTGCTGCGGGTGGACTCCCCGGGCCTGGAGGAGGACCCCGACAGCCACACCGACACCGGGATGGGCAAACGGTCCACCCTGCTGGACCTGGGCACGGCCGAGGGTCGGAGCACCTTCGAGACGCTGTTGGACTCCGCCGACACGGTGGTGACCGGATACCGGCCGGGCGGGCTCGACCGCCACGGTCTGGTCGCGCAGGAGCTGATCGCCCGCCGTCCCGGGCTGGTCGTCGCCCAGCTGTGCGCCTGGGGATGGTCGGGGCCGTGGGCCGACCGGAGGGGGTTCGACAGCCTGGTCCAGGCGGCGAGCGGGATCGCGGCGATCGAGGCCGGTCCCGAGGGGCGTCCGGGCGCGCTGCCCGCACAGGCCCTGGACCACGGCACCGGTTACCTGCTGGCCGCCGGAGTGCTGCGGGCCCTCACCGAACGGCAGGAGGACGGCCGGGGGAGGCACCTGCGGTTCTCCCTCGCGGGTACCGCCGCGTGGCTGATGAACGACATCGCCCCGGAACCGGTGGAGGGCGGCGGGTACGAGCCCGCCGACTGGCTCACCGAGTCCGCGTCCGCGTACGGCACGCTGCGCCACGCGCTCCCACCGGTCTCCTACGAGGGAGGGCCCGCCAACTGGGCCCACGCGTCCACGCGGTGGGGCGGTGACCCGGCGGTCTGGCTCTGAGCGGGGTGCTCCGTCCGGGGATCAGCGGGTCGGGACCGTGAACTCCTCCACGGGCTCCAGACCCCCGTCCAGAAGCGTGAGCCGGTCTCCCGAACCGTCCAGAGGGAAGGTGGTCACGAGGACGCTGTCGTCGTCCGGGAAGGCCGACAGGGAGACGTACTCCAGCTCTGAGTCGCCCTGCGCCACGACCTCGCCCTCCGCGTCCCAGGCGACGAGGAAGCTGCTGTTTCGGCCGGCGTCGTGGCCCGAGGCGAGGATGAGGTTCCCGCCGTCGCCCACGGACACCTCCCTCACCCTGGCGTTCGTGCTCCGGATGTGTTCGGGCAGCCGGAACGTCGTGGGGCCCTCCTCGGACCGGACGTCCCACAGCGCCACCCCGCTCTCCGTGCCGGAGACGACGAACCCGCCCCTGATCTCCGTCGCGTCCCTGAGCTCACGGGACCACCGCCGGAGTTCCGGGACGTCGGGGCGCGGATCTCCTGTGGCCGCGTCCCACACCGCGACGCCGTTGTCCAGGGCGGCGACCAGCAGGTCCCCGTCGGGGGAGGTCCCCACGTCCAGGATCGACCCCTGCCAACCGGTGCCCGTGGCCTCGGGTACCTCGACGCTGTAGAGCTCTTCGCCGTCGTCCACGCGGTAGGCGGTCACCGAGTTCTCGGACTGGCCGTTCTCCCCGAAGTACACAGTCCCGCCGTCAGGGGAGAGGGAGAAGTATCCGCCGTCACCGGCGTCGGGCAGCTCCACCACATGACGCTCGGAATCCTCCAGGCCCCACACGTGGATGGCGGCCGACCCGTCGTTGGCGGACTTCACCGCCTTGCTGGCCAGGAAGGAGCCGTCGGGGGTGGTCGCCAACCGTGAATAGCTGAAGGTGAAGTTCTCATCGGTGTTGGTGAGCCGCTCGACCGCACGAGTCTCGTCCGCCTCGAAGACGTTCACGCCCGCCGAGGAGAGCGTCGCGAAGCGGCCGGTCCCGCCGAGGTGGACGGTGTCCTTGAAACCGCTGTACTGCCTGGTCGGCTCGCTGGGGGTACGGCTCGGTGTCGGGGTGGGAGTGGCGCTGGACTCACTTGTCTGGACGCTCCCCACAGTTTCGTCCCGTGGCGCGCTCTGCTCCGCACTGTTGACGACCAACGCCACGACGGCGACCGCGATGACGGCTGCGGTGCCGACCTTCCAGGGTCCCCACGAGCCGGGCTCCTCCGGGGACGGGACCTGCTCGGCAGCCTTCGCAGGCGAGGCGGGGGCCCCGGCGCTGCCCGACACGCTCCTCCGTGTGGCCTCCGCGGCGCCCTTCCCGGGTTCGTCCGGCTCGGGCCCCGGTTCGGGCGTCTCCGGCTGATCCGGTGCCGAGTCGGTGTCCTCGGCCCGGGACTCCCTGGACTCCTCGGCGGATTCCGCCTCCGGGGCCTCTCCGGAGGCTTCGACCGTCGGGACGACTGCCGGGGCCTCCTGCGCGGCCAGCTCACCGGTCACGGCCAGGGTCGGGACGATCCTGGTGTCGGCGACCGTGCGCAGGACCCTGGTGGCGACCGCCTCGGGCAGCCACTCCGTGGGGTCGTCGTCGCCGCGGGGCAACGCGGTTCCGGCCAGTCCGGCCAGGACGGTGCCCAGCACCGGCCGGTCGCCGGGGTCCTTGGCCAGGCACGCCGTGACCAGCGGGCGCAGGGCGTCCGGCACCCCGGTCAGGTCCGGTTCCTCGTTGACCACCCGGTAGAGCTGCGCGGGGGCGTTGCCCGTGCCGAAGGGCTGGCGGCCGGTGGCGGTGAACAACAGCAGCCCGCCGAAGGAGAACAGGTCACTGCGGGAGTCGACGACCGCTCCCACCGCCTGCTCAGGTGACATGAACGCGGGCGTGCCCAGGGTCTGCCCGGTGCGGGTGAGCTGGGTGGCGTCGGCGGCGCGGGCGATCCCGAAGTCGATCACCTGGGGGCCGCGCGGCGAGAGCAGGACGTTGCTGGGTTTGAGGTCGCGGTGGATCAGCCCCACGCCGTGGATGGCGGCCAGGGCCTCGGCCAGGCCCGCCGCCAGGGCCCGCAGTGAGTCCTCGGGGAAGGGGCCGCTGTCGCGCACCGCGTCGTGCAGGGAGGGTCCGGGGACGTACTCGGTGGCCAGCCAGGGGCGCGGGCCGTCGGTGTCCGCGGACAGGACCCGGGCGGTGTAGGGGCCCCGCACCCGTCGGGCCAGATCGACCTCGCTGGCGAAGCGCGCGCGGAACTCGCGGTCCCCGGCGTACTCGGGGCGGATGACCTTCACCGCGGCCAGGTCGTCCCCGGCGGAGACCGCGAGGAACACGACGCCCATGCCGCCCTCGCCCACGCGTCGGAGCAGTCGGAAGTCTCCGAGCTCTCGGGGGTCGTCGGTGTGCAGCGGTTCCACAGGGCTTCGTTTCCAGACTCGGGGGGCGCTCGCCGAAGCGTAACGGACGCGCCCCCGGGCACCCTCAGTGGCCGGGTTCCTCCGGGGGCGGCCAGGCGTCGCCCCACTCGGCCTTGCGGGCCGCGCGGTAGGTCTGCCCCTGGCGCTTGGACACCACCCGTTCCTCGATCCCGGGGCCGGAGGTGCACAGGCTCAGCGAGACCAGGCCCTTGCGCTTCTGGGGGTGGCGCAGGACGCGGTTGGCGGGGCGGTCCACGGGGTCGCTGGTGGCGGCCACGAACGAGAACTTCTCGTCCTCGAACCCCAGCGTGCCGAACTTGAGCCTGCGCTGGATGCCGGAGCGGTTGAGCCGCTCGGAGAAGTGGCACCAGTCGTCGCCGGGAGCGATGGGGCAGGCTCCACTGTGGGGGCAGGGCGCGGCCACGGTCATCCCCTCCGCCAGGAGGTGCGCGCGGGCGGAGATGACGCGTGCGTACCCCTCGGGGGTGCCGGGTTCGATCAGCACGACCGTCCTGGCCCGCTTGGCCAGGGAGCGCACGACCTCCTCCTGGACCTGCTGGGTGAGCTCGTTGAGCACGTACGACATGGTGGCCAGGTCCACGCGCGGGCCGTCCGGGACCGCGCCGGTGAGCCGGAAGCGTTCCCACACCGAGCCGCTGACCGCCGGAGCCGTGGACCTGCGGGCGATCCGCTTGCCCAGGCTGATGGCGGGGGCCGACTGCTCCAGGACGGTGGTGGAGCGCAGGGACGGCCAGGCGGAGGAGGCGGCCCACACGGCGGCGCCCATGCCGCCGCCGACGTCCAGATGGGTGGCGGGGGAGAACCCCGGCATCGAGGCGGCGGCGGTCCCGAAGGCGGCCTCAGCGGCGGTGAAGGTGGCGGGGAGCCGGTAGGCGGCGTAGGCGACGACGTCGGTGTCCGAGGCCAGGACCAGGTCCTGGGGGTCGACCCTGCCCCGGTACTTCTTCATGAGTTCCTGGACCGACGCGGCCAGCGCGTGTTCGTTGGCCCCGCTGGCGACGCTGTCGATCGCCGCGAAGAGTTCGCTGTTCAGATTCCCCATGCGTGTTTCTTCTCGATCGCCGTTACCAGCGCATCCTATCCGCCGCCCCCACCCGGGCCGGGCGGTGAGCGGAGCGCGACGCGAGGGCTCAGGTGTCCCTGCGGGACTCGGCCTGGGCGATGGCGGAGCGGCAGGTGCGGGCCAGGGAACGGTGGTTGGAGAGGCGCTCCAGCAGGCCGTAGGGGCTGAGGGGGCCGGAAGGGGCATCGCCGGTGGGGCCGCCCTCGGACTCGGTGACCAGGAGGGTGTCCCCGGTGAGCGCGCCCCGGCGGGACCACCGCTCCCACCGCTCGAAGTCCGGGCTGTACTGGTGCGCGAACACGAAGGCGGGTTCGCCCCTTCCCTCCAGAGGGGCGCCGCCACGCGCCCACAGGGTGAGGCCGCCGCTGCTGGACCACTCCTTGGCCGTGACCACCTCGACCTCCGGGCGGCCCGAGCGGTCGCGCACGAGCAGGGCGTCCTCGGCGCGGGTCCGGGGGTGCAGTTCGCGCTGCTCCTCGACCGAGGTCAGGGAGACGATCAGGCGCGGCACCCACCACCAGTTCTCCCGGCGCGCGATCAGGCTGTCCGCGCGCAGCCGTGTGGGCGGGTGCTTGATCGCCTCCTGTTCCACCAGGTGCTCCACGAACTCGGAGCCGTCGAGGTCCTCGACCACTTCGACCGGGCCGGTCCCGACCACCGCCGAACGCCCGCCCGCGTCCTGCGCGCTCACGCTGAAGGCGACGGTCCGGCCCCTGAGCGAGAGGGCGGTTCCGGCCATCGAGTAGGGCAGGGCGACACACGGGGTGTCACGCCACATGAGTGGAACCACGGGAATACCCGAAGGGCCGGAAGACGAGGTCCAGGAGAGTTCGGCGACGGTGGATCGCTGCCAAACCGTGATCAGTTCTGTCAAGGTCAGGCCTTATATGTGAGGAATGCCGCATGTTAATTTCTGGTGACTTTAACCCATACTCCGAATCGGCCGCGACCCCCCAGGTGACGAGCACGGACAGAGGGGGCGCGGTGACGACTTGGACCCGGAGCGTGAAAGGTAGGCCTCGGCCATGCCCGCAGCCCTAGTCCTACTCGCGTCGGTGGCGGTGTTTGCCGTTGGCTACCGTTACTATTCGCGATATTTGACAGAGAAGGTGTACGCGCTCGACCCCGGGTACATCACCCCGGCGCACACCTACAAGGACGGCGTCGATTTCGTTCCGACGAATCGTCACATCGTTTTCAGCCACCACTTCATCTCGGTGGCGGGTGCCGCGCCCATCGTCGGTCCGGCCGTCGCGGTCTTCTGGGGCTGGGGCCCCGCGCTCGCGTGGATCCTGCTCGGTACCGTCTTCGCGGCGGGTGTGCACGACTTCGGCGCCTTGGTGGTGTCGGTCCGGCACAAGGCCCGCAGCATCGGCACCCTCGCGGGCGAGGTCATCAGCAAGCGTTCCCGCACGCTCTTCCTGGTGATCATCTTCTTCCTGCTGACCATGGTGAACGCGGTGTTCGCGGTGGTCATCTCGAACCTGTTCGTGAACTACCCGGCGGCCGTGCTGCCGGTGCTGATCGAGATCCCGCTGGCGATCGCGGTCGGTCAGATCGTCTACAAGAGGCGCACTGCGGCTCTGGTGCCGTCGATCATCGCGCTGGCCCTGGTCTACGTGTGCATCCCGCTCGGCGTGATGTTCCCGATCGACATCACCGGCGTCTCCGAGGCCATGGGGATGACCCCCAACACGGTGTGGGTCATCCTGCTGTTCGTGTACGCGTTCGTGGCCTCCCGCATCCCGGTGTGGATGCTGCTCCAGCCGCGCGACTACATCAACCTGCACCAGATGATGCTGGCCTTCGTGGTCATCGGCCTCGGTGTGATCGTCGGCTGGGACACGATCGTCGCCCCGGTGATCAACAGTGACGTTCCCGCGGGCTCCCCGCCCTGGTTCCCGCTGCTGTTCGTCACCATCGCCTGCGGCGCCATCTCCGGTTTCCACAGCCTCGTGGCGTCGGGGACCACGGCCAAGCAGATCGACAAGGAGACCGACTCCCGGATGGTCGGTTACCTGGGTGCGGCCGGTGAGGGCACGCTCGCGGTCTGCTCGATCCTGGCCTGCACCGCCGGTGTCGTCGCCGCCTCGGCCTCCCCGCTGGCGGACTGGCGCGGGCTCTACAGCGACTTCGGCTCCGCGTCCGCCGGTGCCACCGGCAACTTCGTCGAGGGTGTCGGCCAGTTCGCCAACAACATCGGCGTCCCGCTGGAGATCGGCGTCATCTTCGCGGTGGTCGTGGTGGTCAGCTTCGCCGCCACCACCATGGACACCGGTGTGCGCCTCCAGCGCTACATCGTCCAGGAGATCGCGGAGATCGTCCGCTTCCGTCCGCTGGCGCGCAACCTCACCGCAGCCACCCTGGTCGCCTCGATCGTCCCGCTGTGCCTGGCGCTCATCCCGGGCGACTTCGCCTTCGGTACCCTGTGGCAGCTGTTCGGTACCACCAACCAGCTCACCGCCGGGCTCGCGCTCGCGGTGATCGCGGTGTGGGTGACCAAGCGCGGGCGCAACCCGCTGGCGATCCTCATCCCGCTGCTCTTCCTGCTGGTGATGACCTCGTGGGCGCTGATCGTCAACCTGGTCGCGTTCCTGAAGTCGGACTCTCTGATCGACCTGTTCCTGCTGGCCCCGCTGGACTTCGTCATCTTCGCGCTGGCGATCTGGCTGGTCGTCGAGGCCGGTCTCGCCCTGCGCAAGGCCTTCGCCGCCCGCCGGGCCGGTGAGCTCCCCGAGGCCGACGACGCCGGGGCGGCCCCGTCCGAGGGCACCGCCCCCGACGCGAAGGAGAAGTAACACCGTGGACCCGACGGGTGCGCTCTCCCGCGTGCGTGACGCCTGGAAACGGCTGGAGGCCTTCCACGACGAGGTCTTCGCCTCGCGCTGGCGTCAGGAACTGCGCAGGGAGGCGCGCACCCAGGAGGACACCCTGCGGGCCCTTCTGCTCCTCGAGACCCTGGGAGTGGAGGGGCCCGTCTCCTATGAGACCCTCGACCTCATCCCGTACATGGTGGCCGACCTGCACGAGTGGCACCAGCGCATGGGGCGGGACGATCTGGGCGGACCGGGGGTGTGCTGTTGAGGTTCGGCCGAGAACGCCGTGAGCGAGTGGACCCCGACCCCTCGGAGGCCCCCATCGTCTTCTTCGGCGGCAAGGGCGGGGTCGGCAAGACGACCATGGCCGCCGCACACGCGCTGGGCCTGGCTGACGCCGGGCTGCGCACCCTCCTGGTGTCCACCGACCCCGCGCACTCGCTGGGCGACGCGCTGGACCTGCCCCTGGGAGACCGTCCGGTGCGGGTCTGCGAGAACCTGTGGGCCCGCGAACCCGACGCGGACGCCGCCCTGCGCCGCAGGGTCCAGAAGATCGGAGACGACGCCAGCGCCGCTCTGCCCAGGGAGATCCTGCCCGCCGTCACCCGCCACCTGGACCACGCGGCCGCCGGTCCGGGCATGGCCGAGTCTGCTCTGGCCGACCTGCTGATGGACGCCATGGAGGAGGTTCCCGGCACGTGGGACCGTCTCGTGGTGGACAGCGCCCCCACCGGCCATCTGCTGCGCCTGCTCGAGCTGCCCGAACTGCTCACCCCGTGGGTCCAGGGGTTGGTGCGCCAGCGTGAGCGGGCCGTGGACGCCGATCGCTTCGCCGTGGGAGTGGTGGGCGGCGGTGGCGACGGCGCCCCGGACGATCCCCTCTTGGAGAAGCTGCACGCACGTCGGCGCAAGCTGGAACGGGCCGCCGCGCGCCTGCGTGAGGACGCCCAGGTCCGGCTCGTGCTGGTGCCGCGCCGCATGGTGCTGGCCGAGACGGACCGCGCCGCGGCCCAGCTCGAGCGGACCGGCTTCCGGCTGGGCCGGGTGATCGTCAACCAGGTCCCGGAGGACGTGGACCCCGAGGTCCTGGGTGCCGTCCGGGACCGCTTCGCCGCGCACGGCACGGTGGAGCTTCCCCTGAGCGCCTCGGAGCCCATCGGCCCCGAGGCCCTGCGCGCCCTGGTCGCCCGGCTCGGCTGACCAGCACTCCGCCGCCTGACCCTGACGCCCCCGGCACCGCCGGGGGCGTCCTCCGTTTCCCCGGATACCTCTCTGGGCCGGCGGCCACGCTCCGTCCTTTTGCGCTAACAGAGATCGGATCATCGCAGACTTTTGTCGATTGCCATCAAAAAGGTTATTGACGGTCGCCACAAGGATGCGTAGATTCGTGACTCAGCTCACAGGATGGAGGTCCCCCCGATGGGTTCGACGATGCATCGCAACATGCTTGGGCGACGTTGGCGCGGCTCGATGGCGCTGGGCGCCGTCGCCGTGGCAGGAACGCTGCTGGCCACGGCGTGCAGCACCCCCGAGAGCGGCGGCGGATCGGGCGAGACCGAGGGCCCGTTCACGATCGGGGTCAGCAACGGCTTCATCGGCAGCGAGTGGCGCGAGCAGATGCTGTCCGAGCTGGAGACGGCCTTCGGCGAGTACGAGGCCGAAGGGACCGTCGACCAGTTGGTCGTGGAGAGCGCCGACGTCGACATCAACGGCCAGATCCAGCAGATCCGCAACCTCATCCGTTCGGACGTCGACGCGATCATCGTCAACCCGAACTCGCCCACCGCTCTGGACCAGGTGTTCGCCGAGGCCGCGGAGCAGGGCATCCAGATCGTGGCCATCGACCAGGCGGTGGAGTCCGAGAACGTCGTCAACGTGGTCATCGACCAGGCCGAGTGGGCCTCCCTCTCCGCCCAGTGGCTGGCCGACGAGGTCGGCGAGGGCGGCCGGATCATCGCTGTCAACGGCATCGACGGCCACCCCGCCAACGAGGACCGCTGGTCCGGGGCGAGCGAGGTCTTCGACGCCGCCGGGGTCGAGGTCGTCGCCAACGACTACGCCGAGTGGGACCAGAACCAGGGCCAGACCGTCACCCGCGACCTGCTGGCCAGCAACCCCGACGTCGACGGCGTGTTCGTCCAGGACGGCATGGCGCTCGGCGCGTTCCGCGCGTTGCAGGCCGAGGGCTTCGTGGACGACGTCGTCATGACCGGTGAGGCGCGTGTGGGCTACATGCGCGAGTGGGACGCCCTGCGCTCGGAGGGCGACTACACCAGCATTGGCGTCCCCAACCCGCCGTCGGTCTCGGTGTCGGCCCTGCACGTGGTGATCCGGATGCTCCAGGGCGAGGAGTTCACCGCCGACGGCCTCGACGGCAACAACGCCTGGCTGCCCATCCCGGAGACCATCACCGACGACACCTTCGACGAGCGCTTCGCCGAGGTCTCCGACGAGAACGACGCCTACGCCGTGGACCACGCGCTCACCCCGGAGGAGGCCGACGCCTACTTCGAGTAGTCCGCGCGGGAGCCGGGCGTACCCACCCGTGGCGGAGGCCGCGAACGGACAGGAGCAGGGAGAGAACTCGTGGACTCACCGACGTTTCTGCGCATGAGCGGTGTGCGCAAACGCTACGGAGGGGTCACCGCGCTGGACGGTGCCGACTTCGAGGCCGACTCCGGGACGGTGCACGCCGTCCTCGGGCCCAACGGTTCGGGCAAGTCGACCCTCCTGAAGGTGCTCACCGGGGTGGTCGGCCCGGATGCCGGTCAGGTGCGGTTGGACGGCGCGCCTCTCCGGCCGCGCGGCCCCCGCGACACCCTGACCGCGGGGATCAGCTCCGTGTACCAGGAGCTGTCGCTGGTCGAGGACTTCACCGTGCTGGACAACCTGGTGCTGGGCGTGGAGCCTTCCCGGTTCGGGCTGCGCGACCGCCGCGCCGCGCTGGCCAGGTCCCTGCCGTGGTTGGAGCGGTTCGCCCCGGCCTTCGGCGGCAGGGTTCCGGTCCGCGAACGCGTGAGCGACCTCGACCCCGGGGAGCGCCAGGTCGTCGAGGTGTGCAAGGCGCTGGTCCGCGACCCCCGTGTGCTGGTGCTGGACGAGGCGACCGCCTCCCTGCGGCGCGGCCAGGTGGAGGTGCTCTTCGAGGTCGTGGACGAACTCCGTGCGCGCGGCGTGCTGATCCTGTTCATCACCCACCGGCTGGCGGAGATCTACGCGGTGTGCGACCGCGCCACGGTCATGCGCAACGGGACCGACGTGGCCACGGTGGCAGTGGCCGGGACCCCGGAGGCCGAACTGCTGGAACTGATGTCGGGTCGCCCGAGCGCCGCGCCGTCGGGCACCCGGGGGCCGGGGACCCCCGCCGTGGAAACGCCCACGGAGGGGCCCGCCACCGCCCCGGACGCGACGGCGGCCAAGGACCAGGACACCGACCCCGCCACGTCACCCCGCCTGGAGGTGCGGGACCTGACCGGTGACCGGCTCCACGGGGTCTCCCTCAAGGTCCGCGCGGGTGAGGTGCTGGGGCTCGGCGGACTCCAGGGGCAGGGGCAGTCCGAACTGATGGCGGCCCTCTTCGGCGCCGCCCGCCGGACCGGTGGCACCGTCCTGCTGGACGGTACACCGGTGCGCGCCCGCTCGCCCAAACAGGCCGTCCGGGCCGGGTTCTGTTACGTACCCGGCAACCGCGGCACCCAGGGCCTGGCCCTGGGCCGCCCCATCCTGGAGAACCTCGCCCTGCCCTCGGTGGGCCGCCGGGCCTTCCTGGGCGTGGGTCTGTCGAGGCGCCGCGAGGTCGCGGCCGCCCGTGCGGTGGCCGAACGCGTCAACACCCGCTACGGCTCCCTGAACGACCCGGTCTCCACGCTCTCCGGCGGCAACCAGCAGAAGATCGTGGTCGGCAAGTGGTTCCCCACCGAACCCGCCGTAGTGCTGATGGACGACCCGGCCAAGGGCATCGACGTCGGTGCCAAGGCCGAGATGTTCGACGTGGTGGCCGAGCTGGCCGCGTCCGGGGCGGCCGTGATCGTGGGCTCCAGCGACGACCGCGAACTGGTCGAGGTCTGCGACCGCGTGCTGGTGATGTTCGAGGGGCGGGTGGTGGACGAGGTGTCCGGTGACCGGCTCACCGAGGACACCCTGATCGCCAGCGCCATGCACGTCACCGGCGCCGACGTCGCCGCCGCCCGCGAGGGCCACACGAGCGAACTCCCCGACCCCGAACCGCGTCACGCCGAGGAGGGCGGAGCATGAACCTCCTGAGGGGCACCGGAACACAGGACCTTCCGGGTCCGGTGCGGTCCGTGATGTCCGTACACATGCCGGCCCTCGCCGTGGGCCTCCTCCTGCTGGTCACGGTGACGGCCTCCGCGATCCTCCAACCCGGGTTCTTCTCGCCCTACGGCCTCAGCGCCAGCTTCGCCACCTTCCTGCCGCTGGCCACCATCGCGGCCGCGCAGACCATCATCGTGCTCGGGGGCGGGATCGACCTGTCCATCGGCACCATCGTCACGCTGTCCTCGGCGGTGTCGGTGGTGCTCATGCAGGGGGACGACGCACGCCTGCCGCTGGCACTGGCCGCCGGGCTCGCCACCGGCGCCGCCTGCGGCCTGTTCAACGGCCTCGTGGTGGCGGTCCTGCGGCTGCAACCCATCGTGGCGACCTTCGCCACGAGTTCGGTGTTCGGCGGGCTGGCCCTCCTCGTGCTGCCGTCCCCCGGCGGCCAGGTCTCCCCGATCCTCACCGGGACCTACCGGATGGTCCTGGCGATGTACGTGCCGATCCCCGCCGTGCTGCTCGTGGTCCTCTTCCTCAGCTGGCGGATGATGCGGGGCACCCGCTACGGCCAGCACCTGTACGCGGTGGGCGGCAACGCCGAGGCCGCCTACACCTCAGCTGTCCCGGTGTCGAGGGTGCGCGTGCTGTCGTACACCCTCGGCGGCATGGTGGCCTCTCTCGCCGGGGTGGCGCTGCTGGCCGACGCCGGGGCGGGCGACCCCACCCTGGGCACCGAACTCACCCTCGGGTCGATCGCCGCGCTCGTCATCGGCGGCACCCGGCTGCGCGGCGGCTCCGGCGGGGTCGGCGGGGCGCTGGTGGGCGCGGTGGTGCTCTCCCTCATCCAGGGGCTCGTCTTCTTCGCCGGTGTCCCCACCAACGCCCGTGAGTTCGTCTACGGCTGCGTCATCATCGCGGCGATCGCGCTCGCCGGGCTCCTCACCGCCCGCGAGGGCTCCGCGTCCGGAGCATCAGGAGGCAGAAGATGACCACCACCCTCACCGCGCGCCGCCTGACCAGGGACCCGGTGGTGATCTCCGGTGTGGTCACCCTGCTGCTGTGGGTCGTGGCCAGCTTCTACTCGCCCGCCTTCGCCTCGTGGGGCCACATCGTCACCACGCTGACCGTCGCTTCGTTCCTCGGGGTGATCGCCATCGGCCAGACCCTCGTGATCATCGCCGGGGGAGAGGGCATCGACCTGTCGGTGGGCTCGGCGGCCACCCTGTCCGCGATCGTCGCCTCCCGTTTCATGGACGGCAGCAACGACGGCTTCCTCTTCGCGGTGCTGGTGGCCCTGGGCTCGGCCTGCGTGATCGGGGTGGTCAACGGGATCGGCGTCCTGCTGTTCCGGGTGCCACCCCTGGTGATGACCCTCGGCATGATCGCGGTCGTGGCCGGGTTCATCCGGCTCTACACCGGCGGCCGCCCCGAGGGGTCGGCCGCGCCCCTGCTCAACCAGCTGGTCACCGGCGACACGGTGTTCGGCATCCCCGGGGTCCTCTGGCTGTGGCTCGCGCTGTCGGTCGTGGTGATCTGGCTGCTGCGCCGCACGGCGTTCGGGTGGCGGCTCTACGCGGTGGGCGCCAACCGGACCACGGCCCACCTCTCCGGGGTCAACCCCTCCGCGATCCGGTTCAGCGCCTACGTGCTGTCCTCCCTGTTCGCCGGGGTGGGCGGACTGCTGCTCCTCGGCTACTCCCAGAACGTCTACACGAACCTGGGCGCCGACTACATGCTCAACAGCGTCGCGGCCGTCGTGATCGGCGGGACCGCGCTGATCGGAGGGGTCGGCGGCTACCTCGGCACCATCGTCGGGGCCATCCTGCTGACCGTCCTGAGCGCGCTGCTGCGCACCATGCAGATCGGAGGCGGCGAGTGGGGAGACGCGCCGCGCCAGATCCTCTTCGGCCTGGTTCTGATCGTCGTGCTCACCGCCTACGGCCGTCAGAGACACCTGCGCGCCTGACCCCCCACGGCCGTGGCGGTCACCCCCCGCACCGCCGCGTCCACCACCAACTCCGTACAGCTCAACTCGATGGGGAGACTCCAACGTGACTTCACAGGTGACCGGTCGGCTCGGCGTCGGCATCGTCGGCAGCGGGTTCATCGCCGACTTCCACACCCGTTCCTTCCGAGGGGTGCGCGACGCCGACGTCGTGGCGGTGTGCGGGCGGACGGCGGAGACCGTTCGACAGGTGGGTGACGTCGCCAGGGAGCTGCGTGTGGGCGACCCCACCGGCTACGACGACGTGCGCGCGATGGTGCGCGACCCCGCCGTGCACGCGGTGTGGGTGACCACCCCCAACCACGTGCGGCTGGAGACCGTCCGGGCGATCTGCGAGGAGGTGACCTCCGGCCGGGCCGAACTGCGGGGGATCGCGATCGAGAAGCCCCTGGGGCGCACGGTCGCCGAGGCCGAGGAGGTCCTCAAGCTGGTGGAGGGGGCCGGACTGCTCCACGGTTACCTGGAGAACCAGGTCTTCGCGCCCGGGGTGACGCGCGCCCACGAACTGGTCTGGGCCCGCGGTGCCTCCGTGTCCGGCTCCCCCTATCTGGCGCGGTGCGCCGAGGAGCACAGCGGCCCGCACCGGGCGTGGTTCTGGCAGGGCGAGAACCAGGGCGGCGGGGTCCTCAACGACATGATGTGCCACAGCGTGGAGGCCTCCCGCTACCTCCTCACGCCGCCGGGGACCAAGGCCAGGGACTGGCTGCGCCCGGTGAGCGTGGAGGCGACCATCGCCTGCCTGAAGTGGGCGCGCCCCCACTACGCGGACGAACTGGTCAACCGGTACGGCCCCGAGGTCGACTACCGCAGGAGCCCCTCAGAGGACTACGCGAGGGCCACCGTGGTCTACGTCAACGGCGACGGCCACCAGGTGGTCGCCGAGGCCACCACGTCGTGGAGCTACGTGGGCGCGGGGCTGCGGCTCAACTACGAACTCCTGGGCCCCGAGTACTCCATGTCCTCCAACACCCTCGACACCGAGTCGAAGGTGTTCCTCAGCCGAGAGGTCGCCGGAGGGGTCGGTGAGGACCTGGTGGAGAAGCAGAACGCCGAGGGCGGGCTCATGCCGGTGGTGCCCGACGAGGCGGCGACCTACGGCTACACCGAGGAGAACCGGCACATGGTCGAGCGCTTCCTGGACGGGGCGCAACCCCGCGAGGACCTCCACGACGGCAGGGACGTGACCCGCCTGCTGATGGCCGCCTACCTGTCCGCGCAGGAGGGCCGCCGGGTCGACCTCACCGACCCGGCCACCCAGGAGCGGCTGGCCGCCTTCGTGCCCGACGTCGCCCTTGGCAAGTGGCGCGCCGGGGTCTGAACCCCGTGCGCGCCCGGTCCGTCCGGCCCCCGCTTCCCCAGGGGGCCGGGGCGGGATCGGGCTCCCCTGTCCGGAGAGGACGCCGGAAACACGGATCGGGGCCCTCGACCCCGGCGCGGTGTCACCGGCCGGTGCGGTCGAGGGCCCCGAGGGGACGATCCGGTCAGCGGACCGGCTCCCCCGCCAGCGCCCGGGCCCTGGCCTCCAGGGTGTTCCTGACCCGCTCCAGCTCCCTCGGCGCGCTCTCGTCGAAGTGCGCCTTCATCCAGGTGTCGTCGTAGGGTGCGTCGGCCTTCGCCGTGAACTCGTAGTGCCAGGTCAGGCGCACGCCCTCGGGCAGGTCCTCGTACACCCAGCGCAGGTGCATGTACTCGAACGGTCCGGTCTCCACGCGCACGGCGCGGGCCTCGCCCTCGTCCCGGTACATGGTGCGGTCCGACACCCAGGTCATCACGCGGCCCTGCTCGTCAGGGTGCTTGGTGATCCGGAAGCGGACGGTGTCGCCCTCCTGGTGGATGACGTCCACGGACGCGTGGCCGGGGAAGAGGTCGGTCCACCTGGCCACGTCGTTGGTCACCTCCCAGACCAGGTCGTAGGGCGCGTCGATGAGGGTGCTGTACTGGAGCTTCACTGCCATGGGGGTCACACACCTTCCACAAGGGCGGGGGAGTCGTCGTTGACGAACGCGGTCAGGGCGGTGGGAGAGGGCGAAAGCTCCGCCTCGCTGCCCAGCTTGCGGCCGACCCTGCGCTCGATCTCGGCGACGATGCCGAGCACACCGAGCGAGTCGACGCCCAGGTCCTCGAAGGTCCGGGCCGCCGCGGTCTCCGCGTCGGTCCGTACCCCGGCACTGGTGGAGATCAGCTCCACCAGCTCCTCCAACGTGATCTTTTCCTGCGCCATGGTTCTCCTCGAATCTCGTGTGTGTCAGACGTGGTGCGGACTGGTGAGGACGACCGCGGAGTTGCCGCCGCCCATGCCTCGGGACAGGACCAGCGCGGTACGCAGGCGTGCGGGCCGGGCCACCCGGACGACCAGGTCGAGCCCGGCGGGGGGATCGGGAACGCGGGGTGTGGGCGGGATGACCTGGTGTTCCAGGCTCAGGACGGCGGCGGCCACGTCGAGCGCCCCGGCCCCGGCGTGCGCCCGGCCGAAACCCGTCTTCGGAGCGGTGACGGCCACTCCGCCGGGGAAGAGCTGACGCAGGGCCGCGGCCTCGTCGGCGTCGGCCTTGGGCATCCCCAGGGCGTCGGCGAAGACCACGTCCACCTCGTCCGGGGTGACTCCCGCACGACGCATCGCGCCCAGGGCCGCGTGCAGGAGGCCCTCACCGCCGGGGTCGTGGCCCCCGACCGAACCGAAGGTGCTCGCCTGGCCCGCGACGACGGCCCGCACACGGGCGCCGCGGGCCCTGGCCAGCTCCTGGTCCTCCACGAGTGCGGCGGCCGCGCCCTCGGCCGGGACGTAGCCGACCGTCCGCTCGGTGAACGGGAGGTACACCGACTCGGGGTCGTCGCCGTCGGTGAGGGTTCCGGACACCGCCTGGCAGGCCAGGGAGTAGGGCGCCCCGATCGCCGACTCGCTGGCGCCGACCAGCATCGCCGAGCCGCCGCGGCGCAGGGCCTGCTCCGCCTGCCCCAGGGCGTCGAGCATCCCCGGTTCGTCGGTGACCAGGACACCGCACATGCCCTTGAGCTGGTTCCGGATCGACACCTGCCCGGTGCTGGCCGCGTAGAACCACGCGATGGACTGGTAGGGGCCCACGTGGCTGGGTCCACTGCCGTACAGGGCAGTCAGTTCACGCTGTCCGAACTCGGCCCCGCCCGCGCCGGAGCAGATGAGTACCCCGGTGGCGTACGGATCGGCCGTGACGTCGAACCCCGAGTCCTCCAGCGCCTCCTCCGCCGCGACCATCGCGAACCAGGTGAACGCGTCGGTCTGGACGACGTAGCGGCCGTCCAGGTGGTCGAGGGGGTCGAACCCGCGCACCCTGCCACCCAGACGGACCGGGAAGCCGTCGGTGTCGAAGTCGGAGAGCGGGGCGATGAGCGACCGGCCCTCCACGAGCGCGGCCCAGTAGTCGTGGGTCCCGGTTCCCGCCGGGGAGACCGTACCCAGGCCCGTGATCACCAGGTTCATGACCGCACCTCACTCCCTCGGTCCAGGACGACCGCAGACTGGAAACCCCCGAAGCCGCTGCCCACGGACAGCACCACATCGACCCTGCGCTCACGCGCCGTCACGGGCACGTAGTCGAGGTCGCACTCGGGGTCGGGGGTGGTCAGGTTCGCCGTGGGCGGCACCACTCCGGTGTCCATGGCGAGCACGCAGGCGGCGAGTTCGATGGAGCCGATCGCCCCCAGGGAGTGCCCCACCATCGACTTGATCGACGTCATGGGGGTCCGGCGGGCGTGCTCACCCAGCGCCCGCTTGACCGCGTCGGTCTCGTGCCGGTCGTTCTGCACGGTCCCCGAACCGTGCGCGTTGACGTAGTCCACGTCGGTGACCGGACAGCGTGCCTGGTCAAGCGCGGTCGTGATGGCACGCGCCATCTCCGAACCCTCGCGGCGCAGGCCCGTCATGTGGAAGGCGTTGCCGTGGTTGGCGAAACCCGCGACCCGGCAGCGGAGGCGCGCGCCCCGGCGGCGGGCCGCCGACGCCTCCTCAAGGACCAGGACGGCCGCCCCCTCACCCATGACGAAACCGTTCCGGTGCCGGTCGAACGGCCGGGACGCGTGCTCGGGGTCGTCGTTGGTGTCCGACGTCGCCCTGATGGCGTCGAAGCAGGCCATGGCGATGGGGGAGATCGGGGACTCGGCCGCCCCCGCGATCACCACGTCGGCCAGGTCGTCCTCGATGGCCTGAGCGGCGTAGCCGACCGCGTCGAGGCCGGACGTGCAGCCGGTGGACACGGTGCGGACCGGACCGCGCGCGCCGACCCGCTCGGCGATCTCACCCGAGAGAGAGCTCGGGGACAGCGCCAGGTCCAGGTGCGGCCCCGCGGCCCCGGGGTCGACCACCCAGTCCGCGCCGCCACGGCTCATCACGGCGTACTCGCGGTCCAGCTGGGAGGTGGCGCCGACCGCCGTCCCCATGCTCACGCCGACGCGCCAGGGCGACACGTCGGTGAGGGGGACGGCGCTGTCCGCCAGCGCCTCGGCGGTGGCGACGGCCGCGAACTGCGCGTATCTGTCCATGCGTTCGGCCTGCTCGTGTTCCAGTCCGAGCGCGACGGGATCGAAGTCGACCTCGGCGGCGATCCGGGACCGGTAACCCGTCGGGTCGAACAGGGTGATGCCACGGGTCGCGGTCCTTCCCGCGGTGAGCATGTCCCAGAAGGCGGTCGCGTTGGTCGCGCCGGGAGCGACCACCCCGATTCCGGTGATGACGGCCTCACGCCTCACGGGACCTCCCCGGGGCCGACGCGGCGGAGTGCCGCGGCTGGGTGGTGGACTCCGCGACGGTGGCGGGGACGGGGCGGGAGGGGACGAGCGCAGGGGCGCCTGGCCCGATGATCACTGAAGGACGGCTGGTCAGGGTCAAGGGTGACTTCTCCACGGTTTCGGGCATGCAGAGGCCGACAGCCAGGTGGCTGGATGTGGTGGGCCGCGCCTCGGGCGGGGTCGGGCGTCGGACGGTGGTCGGAGGCGGACACGAAGGGTGTCGGGGGACGGCGCGGATCGGCACGGGAAGGTGTCCGACTGCGGTCCGCATGGTTACTTTCGGTACATGTGATATCACGCTAAGGATCGACGTCCCGAGTGCGACGCGGCCGTGACCCACCTGGCTGGCCAGCTTTGTCGAGGGCCCCGCCCGAATCTCCCGAAATGGCCGGAAGTTGCGCAATGCAATGGTTCAATGCGGTGGCATGCTCCATTAAACTGCGGGAAACATTGACATTTCGCACATGCTTCCCGGGGTGGTCGGTTCGGAAACCGTGCCTTGGCCTCTTGTCTGGGTCTCACTGTGCGTTATAGCTTGTATTCGTATCCGAATGAGCATCCTCGCGAAACGGGTTGTATGGACGCTCAGCAGGCGTTGGCATCTTTTGTCGTGTTTTCGCTCATTGTCACCGTCACTCCGGGCCCCGCCACCGTGATCGTCCTGAGGAACGGCATCATGCACGGGGTGCGTCCCGCCCTTTCGGCCTCCTTCGGCGCCGCCCTGGGCTCCCTCGCGTGGGGGTTCGCGGCGGCGGTCGGGGTCGCCGCCGTCGTGGCTCGTTCGGACGCGGCCTTCGAAGCCCTGCGCTACGCGGGCGCCGCCTACCTCGCCTACCTGGGGGTGCGCACCGCCCTCGAACGCTCTCCCGCCTACGGCCCCGATCCCGAACCGGAACCGGCCCCCACCCCCTCGGGTCGCACCCGGGTCCGCCCCGTGTCCATGCGCAGGTGGTTCCGGCAGGGTCTGCTCGCTGACCTGCTGAGTCCCAAAGCCGGCCTCTTCTTCCTGGCGGTCCTGCCCCAGTTCGTTCCGCAGGGGTGGGCGCCCATGCCCGCGATGATGCTGCTCAGCCTCGTCGACTGCCTCCTGGTGGCGACCTGGCTCGGGTTCCTCTCCTTCTTCGCCCACTACGCACTCCGACGCCTCCACCAACCCGTGTGGTACCGGACGGTCCAGATCGTCTGCGGGCTGACGCTCGTCCTGCTCGCACTGCACGTCGTCACGGTCGACCCGGGCCGTTAGCGGTTCCGGGCTTCAGGGAAACCATGTGCATTTCTCGTGAAAGGGATTCGTCATGCCCGAAACCAGGAAATCGGGGCTGGAGATCAGGCTGGTGGAGGCTTTGCAGCCGGTCAGGTACTTCGTTTTGGCGCAGGTGCTCCACCAGTTCATGGAAACCGGACTCCACGAAGAGCTCAATGCGGAGCCCAGAACTGTGGGAGAGCTTTCGGAAAGCCTTTCCCTCCAGTCGCGGCGCTTGGAGGGGGTGCTGCACTACCTCGCCAACGAGGGCTACCTCAGTGAGAACGACGGCGTTTTCTCCCTGGAGGAGAAGGCACGGGAGACCGCCGTGTTCTCCTCCTGGTACAAGCTCCTCGTCGGCGGCTACTCACAGACCTTCGAACAGCTCGGCCGAACTCTCCAGCAGGGGGCGGGCTTCGCCTCCCGTTCCGGCCTGGACGTCGGGGTCGGCAGCTGCGGCATCAGCCAGTACGACGCCTATCCCGTGATCGTCGGCCTGCTCGGGGAAGTCCGTGACGACGTCGAGTCCGTCGTCGACCTCGGGTGCGGTGACGGCAGCTCCCTGGCCGACCTCATGGAACTCCTGCCCGGGCTGTCGGCCATCGGAGTCGACCCGGAACCCGAGAGCGTCCGCGCGGGGGAGGATCTCATGCGGCGGCGCGGCCTCGCCGACCGCGTCCGCCTGCGGGTGGCCGGCGCCGAGAACGCGCCCGAACTCGACCTCGGGCCCGGGCCGGTGTGCTTCATCTCCGCCTTCGTGCTCCAGGAGCTCCTGGAACAGCAGGGGAGGGAAGCGGTGCTCGGCCTCGTACGCGAGGTGTTCACCCACCACCCGGACGCGCACTGGATCGTGATCGAGGTCGACAACCGCATCGCCGACCGCGCCGCGATGGCCCACCGGCTGGCCCTGTCGTACTACAACCCGTACTTCCTGGTGCACTACCTCACCGAGCAGCGCCTCGAACGCGACGCGTTCTGGCACGAACTCTTCGCTGAGGCGGGGGCCGAGGTCGCCCAGCAGCTCACCGCCGACCCCCGCGTCGACTCCACGGGCTTCCTGCTCGGATACCGCCTGCGAGTGAGCGCCGGAGGAGCACGATGATCGAGACGCGCGCGAACTCCGGGAGGGACCCGGTTCAGGGAAGGACGGCGGAGCTGAGCTCCAACGAGTCCCCTGTCGGGCCGCCGTCCTCCGTCGTCGAACGGCTGCTCGCCCTCCAGCACACCCTGCACCGCTACCCCCGGGGAGCGAGCGCCCTGCTGCGCCGGGAGATCGCCGCCCACTGGAACGTGAGCCCGGAGTGCCTGGTCCTGACCAACGGCGTCGACGAGGCCATCGACCTCCTCACCTCCCTCACCGACCGGGTGTGGTGCACCGTCCCCGGGTTCGACGCCTTCTGGACCCGCCCCGAGACCAACGGTCTGCCCACCACCCGGCTGCCGCTGAGGGAGGACGGTCAGCCCGCGGTCGGCCCCGACCGGGTCGGACCCCGCGGGGTCGTCTTCGTCGCCCGGCCCAACAACCCCACGGGGACCGTCCTCTCCAGCGAGTGGCTGGACGCGCTGCCCGCCCGGGTCGACCTCGTCTGCGTCGACGAGACCTACGTGGACTTCTCCGAGGAGCGCGGATACGTCCCGCGACTGGGGGAGTGGGACAACCTCTGCGTCTTCCGCAGCCTGTCCAAGGCGCTCGGCCTCGCCGGGCTGCGGCTCGGAGTCCTGGCCGCGCCTGCCCTGCTCGCCGCCCGGCTGAGGGAACGGCAGCGCTTCTACTCGGCGGACGCCGTCAGCCTCCACCTGGCCGCCGCCGCGATCACCGACGACGCGTACCTGGAACGGCACCGCTCCCAGGTGATCCGGGGCCGCCAGCGCCTGGTGGACGTCCTCGGCGCCTCGGGCCTGTTCGTCGAGGTCCTGCACACCCAGACCAACTTCGTCATCGCGCGGTGCTCGGACCCCGCCGAGGCCGTGCGCGTGGAACGGCTGCTCGCCGAACACGGTGTCCACGTGTACGAGTGCTCGCTGCTCGGCTACCCCGGACGGCTGCGGATCTCCGTCGGCACGGAGGAGGAGACCGCGCTCCTGGTCGGGGTCCTGGCGGAGCTGACCCGACAGGACTCCTCACGGCCCCGAGCCCTGGAGTGAGCCCCTGAGCCGAGTGCCGGTCGGTACGTCGAGGGGTCCCCGGGTCGACGACCCGGGGACCCCTCCGGACCTCCGAGCAGCGGTGCGGGCCGGCACCAGGGGGCACGTTCTCCGCCAGCCATGAGGGCCCTGTGGGGCGTAGTCCTCGTCAGTGGGCGGGCGGGGAGTTCGGCGCCCGCGGTCACGGGCCACTGACATGATGTCGGACATGTCCTTCCCTCCCCAGTCCCCGCCTCCCCCTGGAGTACAGCCTGCCCCGCAGGTAACGCCCGGCCGCCGCCCGCGCGGCGGATACATCGCGAGCCTGGTCTCCCTGGTGGCCACGGTGGTGGTCTTCGGCATCCTGCTCGCACTCGGCCCCTGGGTGCGTCACCCCGCCCCGGACTTCATCAGCGAAGTCGACCAGAACCTCGACGTCGAGCTGGAGCTCGGTGAGGAACACCTGGGCGAACTCGGGGTCTTCGGTCGTTCGTTCGGTGGAGCGTGCTCGGTCCACCGCCCGTCCGGCACCCCGGGCAACGTGCAGATGAGGGGGGCGAGCAGTTTCTCCTACGGCGCCGACGAGTGGAACCTGGTCCACGTCCTGGAGATCGTCGAGCCGGGTACCCACACGATCACCTGCACCAATGAGGGGGTCGAGTTCGGTGTCGCCTCCATGCACGTGGTCGAGACCGCCTCCACCCGACAGATGCTGTGGGCGTTCACCTGGATCGGTCTGCCCGCTCTGGGACTGCTCACCACCGTGACCATCGGCGTCGTCACGCTGGTGCGCGACCGCAGGGAGAAGGCGGCCTCCGCCGCGCACCGCTGACCGCGTCCGAACACCGAGCAGGGGTCCGCTGGTCAGCGGACCCCTGCTCGTTTCCTCGGGACCCGGTACGCCTAGAGCGGGGTGACGTTGGGGCCGAGCAGGCCGTAGGTGACCTCGTACTCCTTGGTCTCACCGGTCGCGCCGTCCAGGGCCACGCAGGTGCTCGCGTGTTCGTCGATGGTGGCGGCCACCACCTCGCCCTCCAAGCCGCAGTCGATGTAGGGCAGGAGGCTGAACACCCTGATGGTGTGCTCCAGCTGCTCGACGATGATCGGCCCCGTGACCAGGCGGGCGCTCTCGGCGGCATAGGTCTCCGAGCTCCGTTCCTCGTCCAGCTCGACCAGGTACTCGAACTCCTCACCCATGTAGGTGACGACGCAGCTGTAGCTCACCTCCGCGTGGAGGTCGACCTCCGGGCACTCGGAGGTTGCGTCGGGATCGGCGGTCCAGTTCATCTCGGAGACCTTGACCAGGGCCGTGTGCGCGTTGATCTCGTGCCTGGGAGCGCCTCGCTCGGGCTCCGGGGGCATGTGGGACTCGTTGATGCCCGGCCGCTTCTGGTTCTCCGTGGGAACGTCGCCGTAGGTGAACCCGGTGGTGTCGACCTCATGTGTGGTCTCGGCTTCCGAGCCGCCGTCCCCGCCGCAGGCGGTCAGGGCCAGTGAGAGGGCGGCCCCCACGAGGAGAAGGGGGCGGGGGTTGGCAGAGTGCATGGGGGTGCTCCTGAGAGAAGGAGGGGCAGGGGTACGTGCACTATCGCACCTCCCGCGAGTGGGTCCGCACACACGCTCAGTGTCCGATGTGCGACAGCACGCATCGCCTCGCGCCTGCCTGACCAGGCACGTTCCTCTCACTGGCCGGAGACTCGGCGAGGAGTCCGAAAAAACTCGATATTCGGGTGAACTCCACAGCCCCGACCGCCATCAGAACGCACATAAAGGAACCGCAGACACAGGCGGAGCGAAGGCGGGAGTGGCCCGCGCGGCACGGGAGAAAGGGCGAAAAATGTTGGCGCGCGAATTATGCACCGAATCTCGGGCGCGCGTCGACGAGGTCCTCCCCGGTGCGGTCTCTTCCGGCGTCGAAGGGGCGAAGGTGGAGGTCGAGGCGCCTCCCAGTGCCCATCGGCGCGGCCGAGCCTCCCGGCGTCTCGTTTCCTCCGGGGTTTTCGAAGCGCCGCACCATCCCCCGTCGAGCGTGCTTCGAAAGAGAATTTCATAAAGTACCCCGAACGCGACAGAACAAACATCCTGTTAGCAGGAACCTCCTCCACTGGGGAGAAAGGAATCGCATGAAGCGCAGTTTCCGTACCACCGTCCTGGCCCTCGCGACCTCCGGTCTGGTGGTCGTCGGCTCTTCGGCGTGTTCCTCGGGGGAAGTGATCGACACGGTGTCGTCGGTCGGTTCGTCCCAGGCGGGTGACGACTCCGGTGCCGCGGTGGTGACGGAGCCCCGGAACGGCGAGCTGGAGTACCTCGCCCCGGGCAAGTTCATCATCGACGGGCAGGCCTTCTTCGTCACCGAGGAGACGCGCTACCTGGGCGGTCACCACGTCTGCCCCGCCGAGAACGGTCTCGACGAGAACGCCTTCGGGATCGTGGAGTGCGACCTGGAGTCGTTCGAGGCCGCGGCCCAGGGGGAGACGCGTGTCTTCGTCCAGGCCATGGTGGACGAGAAC
Organism: Nocardiopsis prasina DSM 43845; assembly: GCF_000341265.1. GTDB lineage: Bacteria > Actinomycetota > Actinomycetes > Streptosporangiales > Streptosporangiaceae > Nocardiopsis > Nocardiopsis prasina. The sequence goes on from NZ_ANAE01000079.1 coordinate 94,212, forward strand.
GGGAACGCGGAGTCGATCACCGAGTACGACAACGACAGCCACCACGAGCCCGGTGAGCCGGAGGGCCCCGAGGCCCCGGAGGAGTCCGGCGGGTTCACCGGCGCCCTGGCGGGCGGCCTGGACTACGTCGCCCCGGGCGAGTACGTCGTCGAGGACACCGCGTTCTTCGTGTCGGAGGACACCGTGATCCACGCTGGCATCCACGCCTGCGCCGACGGTGTGCAGGACCCCGACACCGGCCTCGTGACGTGTGACTTCGACGAGTTCGACGCCACCGTCGCGAGCGGGAACCCGGTCCTGGCCGAGGTCGAGGTCGTCGACGGGATCGCCACGTCGATCACCGAGTACTAGGAGCTCTCCGTACGGGGGACCTCCTCGGACGCGGCGCCCATCGCCCTCGCGGCGAGTGAGGCCGGTGGGCGCCCGTCTGGAATACGAAAAAAGGCCCCGCTACGCAGGGCCTTCCTTTGTGTCCGAGGGGGGACTTGAACCCCCACAGCCTTAACGGCCACTAGCACCTCAAGCTAGCGCGTCTACCTATTCCGCCACCCGGACCGGGTTGTTCGGCGTGTGTCGCTCCGAACAGGTTTAACCATAGCAAAGGTCTGGGGGAGTCCGAACCAGTTTTCCGGCGGGGGGTGATCGTGACAGGGTCTAGGACAACAGGTGCGGCCGGAGACGGGAGAGCCAGATGGCGGAACCAGGCAAGGAACCGAGCGCGGGCGAGGTCGAGGTCGTCGACCTGTGCCGTGAGCTCATCGAGTTCGACACCTCCAACTACGGTGACCACTCCGGGCCGGGGGAGCGCAAGGCCGCGGAGTACGTGGCGACCAGGCTCGACGAGGTCGGGGTGGAGTCGCGGATCTACGAGAAGCACCCCGGGCGCAGCAACGTGGTGGCCCGGATCGCCGGTGAGGACTCCTCGCGTCCGCCGCTGCTCATCCACGGTCACCTGGACGTCGTCCCGGCCGCCCCCGAGGACTGGACCCACCACCCCTTCGCAGGTGAGGTCGCCGACGGCTGCGTGTGGGGTCGCGGCGCCGTCGACATGAAGAACATGAACGCGATGGTCCTGGCGATGCTGCGCCAGCGGCTGCGCGAGGGGCGCAGGCCCCCGCGCGACATCGTGCTGGCCTTCCTCGCGGACGAGGAGGCGGGTGGCACCTGGGGCGCCCAGTACCTGGTGGACGAGCACCCCGAACTGTTCGCGGACTGCGACTCCGCGATCAGCGAGGTGGGCGGCTTCTCCTTCACGGTCAACGAGAACCGGCGCCTCTACCTGGTGGAAACGGCGGAGAAGGGCATCGCGTGGATGAAGCTGACCGCGCGCGGCACCGCCGGGCACGGTTCGATGACCAACCGGGACAACGCCGTCACCGAGCTGGCGGCGGCCGTCGCCCGTCTCGGACAGCACGAGTTCCCTGTGCAGCTCACCCCGACTGTGCGGACCTTCCTGGAGGAGATCTGCGAGGAGTTCGGGATCCCCTTCGACGAGAGGGACGTGGACGCCACGGTGGCCCGGCTGGGTCCCATCGCCAAGATGATCGGCGCCACCCTGCGCAACACCCTCAACCCCACGGTGCTCGGCGGCGGCTACAAGGCCAACGTCATCCCGGGTGAGGCCACCGCCCAGGTCGACGGGCGCTTCCTGCCCGGGACCGAGGACGAGTACTTCGCGAAGATCGACGAACTGCTCGGCCCGAAGGTCAGCCGCGACTTCATCCACCACCTGCCCGCGGTGGAGACCTCCTTCGACGGCGGACTGGTGAACGCCATGTCGGAGTCCCTGCTGGCCGAGGACCCGGGCGCCAAGGCCGTGCCCTACTGCCTGTCGGGCGGCACGGACGCCAAGAGCTTCTCCCGCCTGGGCGTGCGCAACTACGGCTTCTCCCCGCTGAAGCTCCCGCCGGAGCTGGACTTCGCGGGCATGTTCCACGGGGTCGACGAGCGCGTCCCGGTGGACGGTCTCCAGTTCGGCGTGCGGGTGCTGGACCGGTTCGTCGGCATGAGCTGACCGGCTATTTCCCCCATAGGGGGACGGGCCGGGTGGACCGCGTCGGGAAGTTCTCGGCGCGGTTCTTTTTTTCGCCCATGGTCACTCACGGTGATGCTAGTGTTGCTTTCAGTTCAGCGAGGCCTCCGTTTTCCGGGGCTTCGCGGTGCGACCGTCTGCGGCGTCGCCGCACGGGACCGTCCAGTAGTAACGACACGAAGGGGCATCCATGGTGCTCGCGAGCCGAGGGTGGCTGGTTTCCTCCAGTCGCGCTGCTCGCAACGCCCGTGGTGCCTACGCTCGGTTGCTGCTCCTGTCCGGCATCGTCGCCGTCGCCTGGCTGGCCGGGGGAGTGGGTGTCGCGCACAGCGAGACCGCCTCCCAGTCCGGCGGGCTCGGCGGGGACGTCCTGGGCGTCGGCGAGATCACTGACCGCACCGGTCAGGCCGCCGAGGAGCTCCGGGACTCCGGACTCTCCGACACCGCAAGCCGGGCCGCCTCGTCCACCGAGGCCCTCGCCGGCAGCGTCGTTCCGCAGGCGTCCTCCCTTCCGGGGAACGCGCTCCGGGAGACGGGTGCGGCGCTGGAGGAGAGCTCTGTCGGCGCGGTCGTCCACGAAACCGGGCAGGCCGTCGACGACACCGCGCGAGGGGCCACCGGCCTCGTCGCCGGGGTCGCGCGTACCAGCCAGGGTGTCGTCGACTCCACGGACGAGTCGCTTCGCGAGTCCGCACTGGTCGACAGTGTGGCCACGAGCCTGAACGACACGGTCGGGCGGAGCGGTATCGACTCCGTGACCGATTCCGGTGGTCCCCTCGGACTGCCGATCCTGGGCTCCGACGAGGAGCCCGCCGTCTCCGCGCCCACCGCCGAGCGTTCCGACGCCGAGGAGCGGGAACGCGCGGAGCGTGAGCGTGAGGAGCGGGTGGCCCGCGTCAAGGACGAGGTCGCCGCCCACGTCGCCCAGACCTCGTGGCGTGTGGCCAACGAGGTCGCGGAGAACGCCGGTGACACGGCCTCCGACGACGACTCCGCCGAGCGCATCCGCCTCATCGGCGGTGGCTCCCACCACCAGGTCGGGCCGGACACCACCGGTGCCTCCGCCCCGTCCTTCCCGGCACCCGGTGCCGCTGGTTTCCTCATGGCCCGCGCCGGTCACATGGCGCTTCGGGCCCAGCGGGTCGCCCTTCCCGGCGACCCCACCCTGGTTGTTCGCGACGCCGCGGACGACCCCTCCTACTCTCCCGACTAGCCGCGCTCCCAGACCGCGGCCGGTCCGTGCGCCCTGCGCACAGCCGCCCTGCCGATTCCCGGTGGGCGTGCTCTCTTCCCAAGGCTCCACAGCCGGGAACTCCGTCCGCGGTCACCACGAGTAGCAGTGAAATCTCCTCGTCGACCAAAGGACAGCCGATGACCCAGTCAACCCACCTCCGCTTCGCCGCCCTCGTGGCGACCGGATTCTTCGTCGCCGCCAGCGGCATCGCCCACGCCGACACCACGACCAGCGGTAACGGGTCGATCGGCGGAGGCAACCAGCTCGTCGTCGACGGCGACGTTCCGATCAACCTCTGCGGGAACGCCATCGCGGTCCTCGGTGTCGCCGGTGCCAACTGCACCGACGGTGACGCCAGCGTGACCGAGGTCGGCAAGCCGAAGAACCCGCACCCCGGCTACGACGGCCACGAGCCCGGAGAGCCCGGCAAGCCCGGAGAGCCCGGTGAGCCCGGCGACCCGGTTGAGCCCGGCAAGCCCGGGGAGCCGGAGGAGGACAAGCACGAGGAGAACCCCGACGATCAGGACCCCGTCGTGGAGACCCCCGAAGAGCCCGGGGAGCAGGACCGCGAGGAGGAGCAGGAGGGGGACGAGCCGTCCCCGTCCGAGGAGCCCTCGCCCGGCACCCCGGGGACCCCCGAGCGGCCCGCCGACTCCGCCTCACCCGCAGCTCCGGCCGCCGACGAGCAGCGTCTCGCGGTTACCGGCGCCGACCAGAGCGGCATCGCCGCGCTGCTCGCCGCGGCGGTCCTCACGGTCGCCGCGGGCGCCGGCCTCCTGCTCTTCGGCAAGCGCCGCAGGGCCAGGGCCTGACCTGATCAGCTTCCCGGGCCCCTCAGGGGCCCGGGGGTTGACGCGAGTCCCGCAGCACCGGCCGAGGCCATGTGCTCGGGGTTCACGTCAGCCGCCGCCCCACCAGGGCGGAGCTGATCGACGGGGTGTGGACGTCCGCACGCAGCCAGCGCAGACGGACGCCGCCCACACCCACCAGCCCGGCAGACAACGCACCGCCCAGGTGCGGAGCCCACCGGATGATCCCCGGCGCCTCGGCCGAAGGCCCGCACTCCACCCAGGAGTGTGGAACGGCCTGTGGCCCGCACACGACACCTTCTCATCAACTCGTTCTCTTGAAAGGACTTCCCACATGCGTAAGTGGGCCAGCACCTCCGCGAAGTCCGTGCTCATGGCGGCCGGCTTCGTTGCTCTGGGCACCGGCGTGGCCTTCGCCGACAGCGATGTCGCCACCAGCGGCAACGGCTCGGTTCTCGGCGGCAACCAGGCCGTCGTCGACGCGGACGTCCCCGTCAACCTGACCGGCAACGCCGTGGGCGCCGTCGCCGGTATCGCCGGTGCCTCCAGCACGGGTTCCGACGCCAAGGTGATCGACCACCACCACAACGAGGTGCACACCTCGGGCAACGGCTCGATCCTCGGCGGCAACCAGCTGGTCGTTGACGGTGACATCCCCGTCAACGTCACCGGCAACGCGATCGGCGCCGTCGGCGGCGTCGCCGGTGCGGCCAGCACCGGCAGCGACTCCAAGGTCCTCGAGCACGGGCACGGCCACAAGCACGGCCACAAGCACGGCGAGCCCGACATCGCCACCTCCGGCAACGGCTCCCTCATCGGCGGCAACCAGATCGTCGGCGACCTGGACATCCCCGTGAACGTCTCCGGCAACGCGATCGGCGCCGTCGGCGGCGTCGCGGGTGCGGCGGCCACGGACGCGGACGCGATCGTCCGTCAGAGCCACGAGGCCCCCGGCGTCGAGCACCAGTCCGCTCCGATCACCGCGACCGACCTGGTCAGCGAGGCCGTGAGCAACGCGCAGATCCTGCCTGACACCTCCGGCATCGACGCGGGCATCCTGCGTCAGTCCGCCCCGGTCCGTGAGCACCAGTCGATCGCCACCTCCGGCAACGGCTCCGTGCTCGGTGGCAACCAGGCCGTCGTGGACCTGGACGTCCCCGTGAACGTCGCGGGCAACGCGATCGGTGCGGTCGGCGGTGTCGCGGGGGCGGCCGCCACTGACAGCGACGCGGTCGTCAAGGAGGCCCAGCGCGACATCGCGACCTCCGGCAACGGCTCCGTGCTCGGCGGCAACCAGCTGGTCGCCGACGCTGACGTCCCGGTGAACGTCGCGGGCAACGCCGTGGCCGCCGTCGCGGGTGTCGCGGGCGCCAGCGCCACCGACGCCGACTCCAAGGTCGTGCACCAGAGCGCGGAGACCGAGCCGCAGTCCTCGGCCCTGAGCAGCGTCCCGGTCGTCGACCAGCTGCCCGAGGTGCCCGTCTCCGAGATGCTGCCCGTCGGCTACGACCTGAGCGAGACCGCCGCGCAGTCGGTGCAGGAGCACGCCCCGGAGCGCGCCTCCGAGCTGCCCGCGCCCTCCGAGATCCCGGCCGTCGACCCGGTCGGCGACCTGCTGGGCGCCGCCGGTATCGGCCTGTAGCTGACAGAACGGGTTCCGGGATCCGTGCGGCGGACGCCTTCGGGCGTTCCTCCGGACGAGGTCCGCAGGACCTGAGTGGGGGGTGTGCCCGTTCACGGCCACCCGCCGGACCAGGGGAGTGCGGCCTCCCGTTCCGTTATGGAACGCGGTGGACTGCGGGAAGCCGGAACTCCCCGGCACGGCGGCGGCGGTGGGGCGGGACAGTGTCCCCGCGACCGGTACCGAGTGAGGTGCCGTGCGCGTCCGAAGTGAAGTGGTGGTGAGTCGCCTCCGCGCTCCCGTTCCGTTATGGAACGCGGTGGACTGCGGGAGGGTGGGGGTGACGACCGCCGAGCTCAGGACGTGAGCCGAGTCCTCCCGGGAATATCCGGGAGGACTCGCCGCATTCTGGAGGCGGAGACACCCTGACGCCCTGAAGTGTGATGCAAGTCACTTTCATGGGGTGTTCCGGGTGCTCTCCCGAGCAGGAAATGGTTCGGGGGAGAGCGGCGCCACGGCCGGTAGCGCAGGTTACGGGCCGGTACCGGCTCGGGTTGCGCTTATTCTGCGGGTGCCGGTGGGAGAGGGCCCGACGTCCGTGGAGGGTGAGCCCCCAATGAGGGGCCCGGCCCGCTCACCGACGGGGGAGAGCCCGTAGTTCGGTTACTGTCGGTTCCCACGGGACCCGAAGGACCGCGGCCGACAGAACACGTAAGGCTAGACGTAGGGGAATCAGCGTGCCACCCACGAAGGGCAGCGCCGGCAAGAACGGCTCGAAGGACAACGCAAGCCAGGGGGCGGGTACCGCCCTCGTCATCGTCGAGTCACCAGCCAAGGCGAAGACCATCGCCGGTTACCTGGGGCGCGGCTACGTCGTGGAGTCCAGTATCGGTCACATCCGTGACCTGCCCACCAAGGCCGCGGAGATCCCCACCAAGTACCGGGGGCAGCCCTGGGCGCGGCTCGGTGTGGACGTGGACAGCGACTTCGAACCGCTCTATGTCGTCAACTCCGACAAGAAGGCGCACGTCAAGAAGCTCAAGGAGCTGATGGCGGACGCCGACGAACTCCTGCTGGCCACAGATGAGGACCGCGAGGGCGAGGCCATCGCCTGGCACCTGCGCGAGGAACTCAAGCCCAGGATCCCCGTCCGCCGGATGGTCTTCAACGAGATCACCAAGGACGCCATCCAGCACGCCGCGAACAACACGCGCGACCTGAACACCCGCCTGGTCAGTGCCCAGGAGACACGCCGCATCCTCGACCGCCTCTACGGCTACGAGGTCTCCCCCGTGCTGTGGAAGAAGGTCATGCCGAAGCTCTCGGCGGGCCGCGTGCAGTCCGTCGCCACCCGTCTGGTGGTCGAGCGCGAACGCGAGCGCATGGCGTTCACCTCCGCCGAGTACTGGGACCTCAAGGCGCTCTTCGACGCCACGGAGGCCGGGGTCCCCGACGGTCCCGCCACGTTCCCGGCGACGCTCTCCTCCGTGGACGGGAAGCGGATCGCCTCCGGGCGCGACTTCACCCCCCAGGGCACCATCCGCTCCGACCGCGACGTGCGCCAGATGGACGAGGCCACCGCCCGCGGGCTGGCCGAGCGCCTGGCCGGGGCCGGTTTCGCGGTGAAGTCGGTGGAGCGCAAGCCCTACCGCCGCTCGCCGTACGCGCCCTTCCGTACGACCACCCTCCAGCAGGAGGCCTCCCGCAAGCTCAACCTGTCCGCGAAGCAGACCATGCAGGTCGCCCAGCGGCTGTATGAGAACGGATACATCACCTACATGCGTACCGACAGCACCACGCTGTCGGACAGCGCGATCAACGCCGCCCGCAACCAGGTGCGGCGCCTGTACGGCGGCGACTACCTGCCGGACAAGCCGCGCGTGTACGCCAAGAAGGTCAAGAACGCGCAGGAGGCCCACGAGGCCATCCGCCCCGCCGGTGAAACCTTCCGCACCCCCAACGAGACCCCGCTGTCCGGTCCCGAGCTGCGCCTGTACGACCTCATCTGGAAGCGCACCGTCGCCTCCCAGATGAAGGACGCGGTCGGCGAGTCCGTGTCCGTGCGGATCGAGGGGACCTCCTCCAACGGTGAGGTCGCCGAGTTCTCCGCCAGCGGCAAGGTCATCACCTTCCACGGCTTCCTGAAGGCCTACGTGGAGGGCTCCGACGACCCGGCCGCCGACCTCGACGACCGTGAGCGCCGCCTGCCCGCGATGTCCGAGGACGACCCGGTCAAGGCGCAGAGCCTGGAGGCCGAGGGGCACAGCACCCGGCCGCCCGCGCGCTACACCGAGGCGACCCTGGTCAAGGAGCTGGAGGAGCGGGAGATCGGCCGCCCCTCCACCTACGCCTCGATCATCGGCACCATCCTGGACCGCGGCTACGTGTTCAAGAAGGGCACGGCGCTCGTGCCGTCCTTCCTGGCCTTCGCCGTGGTGCAGTTGCTGGAGCGCCACTTCGGGAACCTGGTGGACTACGAGTTCACCGCCCGCCTGGAGGACAGCCTCGACGACATCGCCCGGGGCGAGGCCGAGAGCCTGCCGTGGCTGCGACGGTTCTACTTCGGTGGCGAGGACGCCCAGGGCAACCAGGAGACGGGGCTCAAGGAGCTGGTGGGCGACCACCTCTCCGACATCGACCCCAAGGAGGTCAGCTCCCTCCCGCTGCCCGGCACCGACATCGTGCTGCGGGTGGGGCGTTACGGCCCCTACCTGGACCGCGAGGGCGTCCGCGTGAACGTCCCGGAGGACCTGGCCCCGGACGAGCTGACCGAGGAGAAGGCCGAGGAGCTCTTCGCCCAGCCCAGCGGCGACCGCGAGCTCGGCACGGACCCGGAGACCGGCCGCATGATCGTGGCCAAGTCGGGGCGGTACGGCCCCTACGTCACCGAGGTCATCCCGGAGCCGGAGGAGCCCGAGGGCGAGGCCAAGCCCAAGGCGAAGAAGGCCGCCAAGGTCAAGCCGCGCACGAGCTCGCTGCTCAAGGACATGGACCTGGACACGGTCACCCTGGAGGACGCGCTGCGCCTGCTGTCCCTGCCCCGCGTGGTGGGACAGCTCGACGGCGAGGACGTCACGGCCCAGAACGGCCGCTTCGGCCCGTACCTGAAGAAGGGCACCGACAGCCGCTCCCTGGAGACCGAGGAGCAGATGTTCACGGTCACGCTGGAGGAGGCCCAGGCGATCTTCGCCCAGCCCAAGCAGCGCGGTCGCCGGGCGGCGGCCCCGCCCCTGCGCGAGCTCGGTGAGGACCCGGAGTCGGGCGCCAAGATGGTGATCAAGGACGGTCGGTTCGGTCCCTACGTCACCGACGGGGAGATCAACGCCTCCCTGCGCAAGGGGGACGAGGTCGAGTCGATCACCGACGAGCGGGCCGCGGAGCTGCTGGCCGAGCGTCGGGCCAAGGCCCCCGCGAAGAAGAAGGCGCCGGCCAAGAAGCCCGCCGCCAAGAAGGCCCCGGCGAAGAAGCCCGCCGCGAAGAAGACCGCGACCACCACGGTCAAGAAGGCGGCGGCGAAGAAGCCCGCGGTCAAGAAGACCGGCGAGCCGAAGACGACGGCCAAGAGGACCACGGACGAGTCCTGACCGGTCCCGACCGCGCGCCCGGGTGTTCCCTCACGGGGGACGCCCGGGCGCGCGGTTCTCCGGCGGGCGTGCGGTTCCCTGGGGCGCGTGGGGCCCCGGAGGAGACGTGACGGATACGCGACGCGGGGCCCTGTTCGGGGATGATCTTCCGTACTACGCTGTGCGTGACGGATTGGGACACTGAAACGTGTGTGAACCCCGAACGTTCCCCCCGAATTACCTGGACAGGCGAGCACGCCTGTCAGTTCCTATCCCCCTCATCGATAATCTTGAGCGCTATGAGCAGATCTGCACCCCTGGGAGCGCCGGCCGAGGCGCAGAACGTCCTCGCGATCACACCCTTCAGAAGGCTGTGGATCTCGCTTTCACTCTCCAGCCTGGGTGACTGGCTGAGCCTGCTGGCGTTGGTGTCCCTCGCGGCCATCTTCACCGCGGACGGCTCCCCCCTTGTCCAGTACCTCGCCGTCAGCGGCGTCGTCGCCATCAAACTCGCCCCCGCGGTCCTGCTCAGCCCCCTCGCCGGGGCCGTCGCGGACCGTCTGGACCGGCGGTGGACGATGGTCGGCGGCGACGTCCTGCGGGGCCTCCTCTACGTGTCGATCCCCGTGGTCGGCCTGCTGTCCTCCGGTTTCACGTTGCAGTGGCTGCTGATCGCCAGCCTGCTCGCGGAGATCGTCGCCCTCCTGTGGACCCCGGCACGGGACGCCACCATCCCGACCCTCGTCCCCAAACGGATGCTCGGTCAGGCCAACAAGCTGACCCTTCTGGCGACCTACGGCGCCGCCCCGGTCGCGGCCCTGCTGTTCGCGGTTCTGGCCTCGGTCAGCAACCTGCTGGGCGCGCTCGTGCCGTCCATGGCCAACCCCGAGGCGGACGTAGCCCTCTACCTGAACGCCCTCACGTTCTTCGTCGCCGCGATCGTCGTCGCGGGGCTGCCGCTGCCCAAGCACGCGGTCTCCAAGGCGTCGCTGAGCCCCAACCGGGACGCGAACGTCCTGCACGCGGTTCTCTCCGGCCGCGCCGCGGTCGGCGGCGGTTCGCTCGTGCGGGGCGTGGTCGTCGGGCTGGCCGTCACGGCCGCCGCTGGCGGTCTGGTGGTCGGTGTGGGCCGGGCGCACGTGGAGAACCTCGGCGCGGGCAACGCCGGTTTCGGTGTCCTGGTCGCCGCGCTCTTCCTGGGCCTGGGACTGGGGATCGTCTCCGGTCCGCGCGTCCTCAAGCAGTTCAGCAGGCGCCGCCTGCTCGGTCTGGCCGTCGTCCTGGCGGCCCTGGCCCTGCTCTTCACCGGGGCCATCGGCGACATGGTGCTCTCCGCCGTCCTGGCGCTGGTCCTGGGGACGGGTGCCGGTCTGGCTTGGGTGACCGGAACGTCCCTGGTCGGCGTGGAGGTCGAGGAGGAGCAGCGGGGCACCGCGTTCGCCCTCCTGCACGGCACGGGCAGGCTGGCCCTGCTCGCGGGCGCCGTCCTGGCCCCGCTGGCCGCCGGTTTCGCGGGGGATCACGTGATCCCGCTCGGTGGCCCGCTCAGCTACAACCTGCACGGCAGCGGTCTGGTCCTGATGGCGGGCGGCCTGCTCGCCGTCGTCGGGGCGATCGTCGCCTACCAGCAGGTCAACCGGGACGACCCGGAGGCCGGGCCCGGTCTGCTCCCCGAACTCTTCGCGGCGCTGCGCGGGATCACGCCCACCGCCGACGAGGAGGAGGACGCGCGGATCACCGGCGCCTTCATCGTCCTGGAGGGCGGCGAGGGCGCGGGCAAGTCCACCCAGGTGCGTGAGCTGACGGTGTGGCTGCGCGACCAGGGCTTCGAGGTGGTGGGCACCCGCCAGCCGGGCGCCACCAAGCTCGGCATGCGCCTGCGCGGCATCCTGCTCGACCGCGAGAACTCGCACATCACCAACCGCGCCGAGGTACTGCTCTACGCGGCGGACAAGGCCGACCACGTGGAGCAGGAGATCCTGCCCGCGCTGCGCCGGGGCGCCGTGGTGATCAGCGACCGCTACGTCGACTCGCTGCTCGCCTACCAGGGCGCCGGGCGCGACCTGGAGGTCGACGACGTCGGCCGGATCAGTTCGTGGGCCACCCAGGACCTGGTCCCGGACCTGACGGTGCTGCTGGACGTGCGCCCCGAGGACGGGCTGTCGCGTCTGGGCGGGCCGGCCGACCGGATCGAGTCGGAGTCGGTGGAGTTCCACACGCGGGTCCGCAAGGGCTTCCGTGAGCTGGCCGAGCGGGATCCGGACCGCTACCTGGTGCTCGACGCCCGGGAGCCGCAGGAGAAGATCACCCGGGAGATCCAGCGCCGGATGCGTCCGCTGCTGCCCGACCCGATCGACTCCAGCTCCGAGGCGGTCACGGGCATGATCCCGGTGATCCGCCCCGAGTAGGACCGGTTCGCGAGTGTGTGGGGCCCCTGCCCTGGCGGGAGGGGCCCTTCGCTGTCCGGGGCTACCGTGCGCGGGGCGGGTGCCGGCCCGGGACTCAGGGGAACGTGTACCGGGTCTGGCTGAACACGGGTGCCTTGCCGAAGGCGAGGGCCTTCACCGGGGTGACCCGGACGACCAGGACCCGGGATCCGCGCACCGCGTCGGGGAGCCCGGACCAGGTGCCGCCCTCGGTGGTGACGGCGGGGCCGTACTTCTCCTCGTAGGCGCAGGCGATCCGGTCCAACGCGGCCGGGTCGTCCACCGGTGCGCCGGTGCCCTCGACGACCACGTCCGGGCCGCCCTCCAGCGCGTTGTCGCCCGTGCTCATGGCGCAGTGCGGGTTCGCGGCCAGGTTGAGGGCCTTGCGTTCCTCCCTCCCGGTGCAGAAGTACGCGGCTCCGTCCGTCCACACGCCCAGCAGGGGGGTCGCGTGGGGGCGGCCGTCGGGGCGTACGGTCGTCACCCAGTACAGGGGCGCCTCGGCCAGGACGGCGCGGGTCCGTTCCCAGGGGATCGGTCCGGCGCCGGGGCTGCTGAACTCCGGGCAGGCCTCGGCCAGGGGCGCGGGAGCGGATGCGTTCACGTTGACCACCTTCTTCCTCTCACGAGAACAGACTCGCCGAGTGAGGCGAAGTCATCGGTGCACCTCGTCGGTGATCGGCGTGCTCTCCGGTGGGGGCGCGTCGCTGAGGAGGGCCTGTGGAAAACGGTCCCGGTGTCGGCGGGGGCTCCTATTCTGGAACCAGACATTCCATGTGCTCCGGGGGGCAAGCTTGACGGTCTTCGACGACCTCGTCGGCCAGGAGGCGGCGAGTGCGCAGCTGGAGCGTGCCGTGGCGGGCGCGGCCGATCTCCTCGCCGGGGGGCGCGGCGCCGGGATGACCCACGCCTGGCTGTTCACCGGTCCGCCCGGGTCCGGTCGGGAGGAGGCGGCGCGCGCCTTCGCCGCCGCCCTCCAGTGCCGGGCCGGGGGGTGCGGACACTGCGACTCCTGCCACCAGGTGCTGGCCGGAACCCACCCGGACGTGCTGTACGTGCAGCCCAGCGGCCTGAGCTTCGGTGTGGCAGCCACCCGTGAACTCGTGCTCCGCGCCGGGTCCAAGCCCTCCGGCGGTAACTTCCGGATCGTGCTCTTCGAGGACGCCGACCGCGCCACGGAGGCCGCCTCCAACGCGCTTCTCAAGGCCGTGGAGGAACCCTCACCGCGCACGGTGTGGCTGCTGTGCACGCCCACCCCGGACGACCTCCTCATCACCATCCGTTCCCGCTGCCGCATGGTCACCCTGGCCACCCCCGGCACCGGGCAGATCGTGGACGCCCTCGTCCAGCGCGACGGGGTGGACCGGACCGCCGCCGAGGCGGCCGCCCGGGCCGCCGCCGGCCGGGTCGACCGGGCCCGGCAACTGGCCACCGACCCGGAGGCGCGGCGCAGACGGGAGGAGGTCCTGTCCATCCCGGCCGGGCTCGACGGGCTCGGGGCCTGCGTCACCGCGGCCGCGCGCCTGTTCGAGATCGCCGAGGAGGAGTCCAAGGCGCTCACCACGGCCCTGAACGAGAAGGAGAAGGACGAGCTCAAGGCGGCCTTCGGCGAGGGTTCCACCGGCAAGGGCGTGGCCAAGGCCGTCCGTGGCGCGGCGGGGGCGCTCAAGGACTTGGACGAGCGGCAGAAGCGCAGAGCCACGCGGATCAAACGGGACTCCTACGACCGGGCGCTGCTGGACCTGGCCGCCTTCTACCGGGACGTGCTCGCCCTCCAGTTGGGTGCGTCGGTGGAGCTGTCCACGGCCGAGCGCTCCGGGGACCTGGAACGGATCGCCCGTACCGGTACCCCCGAGTCCACGCTGCGGAGAATCGACGCGATCATGTCCTGCCGTGGACGGATCGCGGCCAACGTACACCCGCAGATCGCCATGGAGGCCATGACTTCCGCGCTCCTGGCGGGCTAGGACCCGGGGTGCGGACGGCCACGGCGGACGGGAGAATGGTCCCGGTCACGCGTCGGCGCGGCCGGGCACGACGGGCGTGGTCCGGAGCCGCGTCCCCACGGGTGTGGCCACGGGATTCGAGTGAAGGCGGTTTACGGGTGGGCACGAGGTATCGGGGTCCGTTGGCGGCGCTGCTCGCCGGGACGGTGCTGGTCTCCGGCTGCACGAGCGGTGGTGACGACGACGCGACCGGCGACGACAACGCCGCCCGGGTGGAGGTCACCGAGCAGGAGCTGGCCTGGGAGGAGTGCGAGACCGGCCTGCCCGACAGCGAGTGCGCCGTCTTCGAGGTGCCGCTGGACTACGACGAACCCGGCGGCGAACGCATCGAGATCGCCGTGAAGCGGCTGCCCGCCACCGGCGACGAGGTCGTCGGATCGCTGCTGGTCAACCCCGGCGGTCCCGGTGGCTCCGGCCACGACTTCGTGGACCACGCCCCCTACACCGTCAGCGAGCCGGTCCGTGAGAGCTTCGACGTGGTCGGGTTCGACCCGCGCGGCGTGGGTCGCAGCACCCCGCTCACGTGCCTGGACGCCGAGGGGATCGACGCGTTCCTGGGCACGGACTACGGCGACGGCGAGGGGGCGGACGACCTCGCCGAGCTCAGCCCCGAGGGCCTGGCCGAGATCGAGGCCAACAGCCGGGCGTTCGTCGAGGCCTGTGAGGAGAACGATCCCGAGCTCATGCGCAACATCGGCACCGCCGACGTGGCCCGCGACATGGACGTGCTGCGCGGCCTGCTCGGGGACGAGGAACTCACCTACCTCGGTGCCTCCTACGGCACCCACATCGGCGCGCAGTACGCCGAGCAGTTCCCCGATCGGGTGCGGGCCCTCGTGCTCGACGGTGCGGTCGACCCCAGCCAGGACCAGCTGAGCGTGAGCGTGGAGCAGGCCACCGGGTTCGAGACGGCGCTGCGCTCCTTCGTCGAGGACTGCCTGACCAGACCCGACTGCCCGCTGGGCGCGCGGGGGAGCGGAGTCGACGAGGGCATCGCCGCGCTGGACGCGCTCCTGGCGGGCGCCGCGGACGAACCCCTGGCCAACTCCACCGGCGACGGCCGTGAGGTCAACCGGGCCCGCGCCGAGCTGGGCGTGCTCGCCGCCCTGTACACCGAGAACTGGTGGCCGCGCGTGCGCGAGGCGCTCACCGACGCGATGGAGGAGGGCGACGGCACCGGCCTGCTGCTGCTCGGCGACGACCTGTACGGGCGCGCCGACCTGGCCGAGTACGAGAACTCCACGGCCGCCCTCACCGCGGTGAACTGCTCGGACTCGGTCGCCCCCCGGGAGGTGGAGGCCTACGCGGAGGCGGCGGCCGAAGCCGCCGAGGAGTCGCCGATGTTCGGCCCGATGCTGGCCTGGGGTGCGCTGACCTGTGCGTTCTGGCCGGAAGAGGCGGTCGCTCCGCTCGGGGAGCTCAACGCCGTCGGCGCCGACCCGATCATGGTGGTGGGCACCACGCGTGACTCCGCCACCCCCTACGCCTGGTCCGAGGCGCTCGCCGACCAGCTGGAGTCCGGCTTCCTGGTGACCCGCGACGGCGACGGCCACACCGGTTACCGGATGGGGGACGCCTGCGTGGACACGGTCGTCGACGAGTACCTGCTGGAACTGACCGTGCCCGAGGACGGGCTGGCCTGCGCCAGCCACCTCGAGGCCGGATAGCGGGGACCGGTTCGCCCCACTCGGTGGAGGCGCTAGACTGGTTTCTGCTTCGCCACGCGCACCGCGTGGCGATGTGCCGCCTTAGCTCAGTCGGCAGAGCGATTCACTCGTAATGAATAGGTCATCGGTTCGATTCCGATAGGCGGCTCCAGCCAGAACGCCACCCCGGTCCGGGGTGGCGTTTCGCGTTGGGGGCCAAAAAGGGGGCCAGCGGCCCACTCGGCGAAGAGGTTCCCCATGCTGTGGGCTCCCTCGGTGATCACCGGACACAGCTCCTTCCGGTGGACCAGCTCGGTCGTGCGCGTGCTGCTGTGACCCTGTACGCCGAGGGCAACGGCCGAGAGGTCCGCAAGCTCTTCGAGGCGAGCGTGACCGTGCAGGCACGGCGGATCGAGGCGGCGGTCCGGGCGGGCGTCCACCCGGACCGGGCCGAACTCCAGACCCTGAGGGCGGAGGACGTCGCCGGGGGCAGGGGAGGCTGAGCTGGGGTTCGGGGGTTTCTGACCGACCCTGGCCACAGGTCTGTGCGTCGTCCCGGGTTCCCGGCCTCCCAGGTGGATACGGTACCTATCGCAGACCCTCCGGCGCGGCGCCGGGGCCGATACCCCCATGGGAGTCGATGGATGATCACGGTCCGCGTCTCGAAGACAGATCCCGCCGCCACTTCCTCACTCGGGAAGGCGGTACGGGAACACCGTTACGCCGGGGCGGACCTGCACCTGCGCGTCGCACCGGGTGAGTACGTGGAGCCGTTGGTGATCGGCGTACGGGGGCGGGTGGTCGTGACACCCGACGAGGGCGCCGGGACCGTGACGGTCGTCGCCACCGGCGAGACCAACGTGTTCAACGTGCACGAGGGCGGCACCCTGGAGCTCCACGGGATCTCCGTGCGGAGCACCTCGGAGGAGTACCCGCCGCTGTACGTGCAGAAGGACGCCCGGCTCAAGGCGGTGGACTGCGTCTTCACCGCGCCACGGCGGGTCAACGTGGTGGGCGCCCGCGCGGAGGTCGTCGGCTGCCGGTTCGAGGACAGCGGGCTGCTCTGGGACGGCAGCGAGGGCAGTGTCAGCGAGTGCTACTTCGCCGGGGCGGTGATCGCCGTCCAGGGCAGGTGCAGCCCGAAGATCAGCGGGACGGTCTTCACCGGAGCCCACGACGACTGGCACACCCTGTACGTGGCCGACGCGTCCCCGGAGTTCACCGACTGCGCACTGGTCGACGGCGGCGGGGTGTACGTGCGGGACCGGGCGCGGGCGGAGTTCACCGACCTCCGGGTCACCGGCTCCTACGACTGGCCCGTGCGGGTCTACGAGCGCTCCAGGGCCACCTTCACCCGCATGGTGGTGGAGGGTGCCCGAAAGGAGGACACCGACGCGTTCTTCGTCCACGGCGACTCCGAGGCCACTCTGAACGACTGCGAGATCACCGACGCCACCCGGACCGGCGTGGCGATCGAGGGCGGCAAACTCACCGTCGAGGGGCTGACGGTGGACGGCACCGCCACGGACGCGGTACTCGTGGACGGCGGCCAGGCCGACGTCACCGACCTGCGGTGCACCCGGATCGGCAAGGCCGCTCTGCTCATCGCGGACGGCGCCCGGGTCACCGTCTCCGGGATGTCCGTCGCGGAGAGCGGGGTGGAGGAGCGCGGCGCCATCGCCTCGGTCCGCTCCCGGTTCGAGGTGAGCGACCTCAGGGTCAGCCGCTGGCACGGACCGATGGCGATCGTGGTGGGCGGCCGTGGGTACTTCGAGGACATCGTCGGCCACGATGTGGGCTCGGGTATCCACAGCCGTGAGGACGCCACTCTGACGGTGCGCGGCATGGTGCTGCGGGACGCCCGTGAGGACGGGCTGAACATCCTCGACGGCACCGAGGTGCAGCTCCACCAGGCCGACCTCTCCGACTGCGGTGAGGACGCCGTCTACGTCCAGGGCGGGCACGTCACGGTGCGCTCCTCCACCCTGTCCGGCAGCGGGGAGCGCGGGATCCGGGTGGGGGAGGGCGGCGTGGCCGCCCTGGAGGACACCTCGATCCGGGACGGTCGCGGGGACGGGGTCATGGTGGAGGAGGGCGGCCGGGTGCGGTTGGTGCGGTGCACCGTGACCGGTAACGACGAGGAGGGCCTGTGGGCCGCCGACAGCTCGTCGGTGTACCTGGAGGAGACCACCTTCAGCGGCAACCGGGGCGGGGACGCCAACCAGGGCGGTAACGGCGACCGGGCGGCCGCCCGGGTCGCGGGGACGGGGGCGACCCGTCCCGACGAGGGCGGGACGGCGGCGCAGGAGTCCGGTGACGCGACCGTGCGGGACCGGGCCCGACCGTTGGAGACCCTGCTCGCCGAACTGGAGGGGCTGGTGGGCCTTGACCGGGTGAAGAAGGAGGTCCGCGCCCTCGTCAACATCCAGACGGTGAGCGCCAAGCGTATGGAAGCGGGGTTCCCGCCGCTCAACGTCAGCCGCCACCTGGTGCTCTCCGGGCCCTCCGGGTCGGGCAGGGCGACCGTGGCCCGACTGTACGGGGAGATCCTGCGCTCGCTCGGCCTGCTCAGCCAGGGACAGTTCGTGACGGCCTCTCGGGACGACCTGGTGGCCGACCGCGGGGTCGGCAGCGCCCAGAGGACGGCGGACCTGGTGGAGCGGGCCCGGGGCGGGGTGCTGTTCGTGGCGGAGGCGTACGCACTGTCCCGGGGCGACGGTTCGGGACAGGAGG
Organism: Nocardiopsis prasina DSM 43845; assembly: GCF_000341265.1. Classification (GTDB taxonomy): domain Bacteria; phylum Actinomycetota; class Actinomycetes; order Streptosporangiales; family Streptosporangiaceae; genus Nocardiopsis; species Nocardiopsis prasina. Next base: position 112,282 of record NZ_ANAE01000079.1, read on the forward strand.
CGGTCGACACCCTGTCCGGGCTCATGGAGGAGCTCCGCGACGAGGTGGTGGTGGTCCTGTCCGGGCCCACCAACGGAATGCGGGCGCTCCTGGAAGCGAACCCGGAGCTGCGCGCGCGGGTGGCGCGCACCGTGGAGTTCGAGGGCTACTCCCCGGAGCAGCTCGGCGGGATCTTCGAGGCCATGGCCGAGGAACGCGGCTACACCCTGGGGGAGGGGGCGCGCGACCTCCTGCTCCGGCACTTCCGGGGGCGGATCGCGGAGGGTTCCTTCGGCCACGGCCGGGAGGCGCGGGCCGTGTTCGAGGAGGTGCTCCGGGTCCAGGCCGAACGCATCACGGCGGGTGGCTACCAGACCGTCGCGGACCTCACCCGGATCCGGACCGACGACCTTGAGGGTGTGGTGGCCGAGGGTCCCGCCACGCCCACCGAGGCGGTGGACGGGGTCCGGGTGAACGCCCTGCTGGCGAGCCTGGACGGCCTGGTGGGGCTCGGAGAGGTCAAGCGCCAGGTGAAGGGGCTGACAGACCTCCTGTGCCGGGCCCGTTCGGAGGGCGACCGGCGCCCGGCCGCGCGGCACCTGGTGTTCCTGGGGCCGCCGGGAACCGGGAAGGGAACGGTGGCGCGGCTCTACGGGGAGCTGCTGGCGGCCGTGGGGGTCCTGCCCCGCGGGCACGTGGTGGAGGCCTCGCCGGGGAGCCTGGTGGGGCCGCCGGGACAGCGGGGGCCCGGGAGGGTGGCGCTGCGCACTCGCGAACTGTTCGAGCGGGCGCGCGGGGGCCTGCTGCTCCTGTCCGACGCCGAAGTGCTGAACAGGGACTTCACCGGAGGTCGCGGGGTCGGACAGGAGGTGGTCGACACCCTGCTGCGGCTCATGGAGGAGCACCGGGACGAGGTCGTGGTGGTCGTGTCCGGCCGGGCCCGGGAGACGACCGGGTTCCTCGCGGACCACCCCGGCCTGGCGGCGCGGCTCTCGCGGACCCTGGAGTTCTCCTCCTACGACCGGGAGGAGCTGGCGGACATCTTCGTGGGGATGGCGGAGCGGGCCGACCTCCTGGTGCCGGAGGCGACCCGGCGTGCGCTGTCGGAGTTGGCGGGGGCTGACGCCCGGGGCCTGGCCGAGGGCGGCGGACACCGGGTGCGCGCGCTGTTCGAGGCCGGCCTGACCATGCAGGCGAGGCGGATCGAGGCGGCGGCGTTGTCGGGGGAGAGCCCCGGCGTGGACGAACTCCGGACCCTGCTGCCGGAGGACCTGCCCGACGGGGGCCCCGGCTTGGGGGAATGATTACTCAGCGTGTAGGGGTGATGTGCCTGCTGTGTCCGAAGTATGGGTAAGTGGGCGGTATGAGTCTGATGTTCATGCTGTTCGCCCTGATGGGTGCCGTGGTCGTCCTCGGCGGTGGTTCCTACGCCCTGCGCCGCGTCCTCGCCCACATGGACCCGCCCGCGGCGGTGGCGGAGCCCGAACCGCCCCCTAGGGCCGAGCCCGCCACACACGTGGGAGGGTACGTCCCGGTCCAGGGCCACCCCGACGAACTGCCCGCGGAACTCCGCGCGCGGGTGCGCAACCTGGTCGCGCTGGGCCACACCGACGACGCGGTCCGGATGGTGCGGACACGCCTCGGCGGTGACGAGGCGCGGGCGCGCGGGGTCGTGCGACGCCTGGGCGGCGAGGAACGGCCCGCGCTCGAACCCTGACCGGGCGGGGTTCAGACCCTCCGGCGGTTCTGGAGCCAGCCCCACACGGCGGTCGCGACGAACAGCAGACCGCCGATCACCGCGAGCCAGAACAGCCCCCTGATCACGACACCGAGGATGGCGAGGATCAGCCAGACGGCGAGCAGGACGAGGACGAGGTAGAGCATGTGAACCCCCGGGTAGTCAGCTTTTTCGGTGACCTACCCCGAGGCCCGGCCTCCGAAGCCGCCCCACCCCTCAGGGCCAGGTGCCGTCGATCACGGTTCCGTGGTCGGGCTTCTCCCGGTCCAGCCACTCCTGCCGCCTGCGGGCGAACTCCAGGGCCCACTCCACCTGGTGCCGGTGCAACTCCGGCAGGGTCAGCGCGGCGGTCTCGGCGTGGCGGGCCCCGATCTCCCGGGCCAGGGCCAGCGCGGCCCGGGCGTCGCCCTCGGCGTTGTGCGCGTCGGTCAGCGGGACCCCGTAGTACGCGCAGAGGTCGCCCAGGGTGCGCCTGCCGCGCCGGAAGGGCTCCACGGCGCGGTCGATCACCAGCGGGTCCACGACCGGCTCCGGCGGTCGCCCGAGCGCCTCGGCGAGCGGACCCAGGCCGTGCCTGCGGTGTTCGGCGTCGACCAGGGTGAGGTCGAAGGGCGCGTTGAACACGACCAGTCCCCCGCCACGGCCCAGATGTCCGCCCAGCGCCTCGGCGATCTCCCCCAGGCACTCCGCGGCGGGACGGCCCTCGGCGCGCGCCCGCTCGGTGCTGATGCCGTGGACGGCCACCGCTCCGGCCGGGATCTCCTTCTCACCGGGGTCGACCAGCCACGTGCGTCGGCGGCCCTCGCCGTCGACCAGGGCGGCCGACACCAGGAAGGCGGTGGCCGGGTCCGGCGAAGAGGTCTCGGTGTCGAACCCGAGCAGGTCGAGGGTGTGCCAGCCGGAGTGGCCGCCGCGCGGCGGCGGGACCGGGCGCGGCTCGTGCCCGACACAGTAGGTGCGCCAGCGCGCGTCCACTCTGAGGACGGACCCCTCCCCGGTCGCCACCAGGACCGAACAGGCGGAACAGGTGCCGGGGTAGCGGTTGCGCATGGGTTCCTCTCCGACCGGGCGGTCTCCCGGTGCCTGCCTCGGCGTCACCGCCGTGAACAGCGGCGATTCCGAACCATCGTAGGCGCGGAGGACGACGCGCCAGGGTACGGGGTGACGGGGCCCATGTGGCGAGTGTGTGCGGGTGCCCAATTCTGGGGAAGGGAAGGAGCATGAGTCTGGAAGAGGCATCACGTCAGCTGGAAGCGACCATCCACGACGCGCGGGTCGCGTTCGACTGCATCCTGCTGGAGGAACTGGACCGGGCGCACACCAACGCGATCACCGCCCGGGCCGCCGTGGACGCGGCCGAGCAGGCCATCCGGGTGGAACTGGAGAGGCGCACGGCCGAGAAGAAGGAAGAGGCCGACACCCCCGAATGATCGGAGGGCTCCGAGATCCCGGAGCCACGGGTATCGAACATACTTTCGAACAGCGGGTATGCTGTGTGGTATGCCCGATCAGTCCCTGACATCGGACTGGCCCGCGAGTGTGCACCCACCCGGGTCGGACTCCTTCGAGCAGACGGCCCTGGAGTGGCTGTTCGACCACGTGCCCGCCGACTACCGGCTGCACGGGGTTCTGCGACGTCATCCCGTGGCCCTCTCCCGGTTGGCGCGCCAGTACGTCTCCGCGACGCTGGACGCGGCCCGGGAGGGGTACCGCACGGCCCGCGTGGACCTACGCGGCCAACTCCCTCCGCACGCGCTCGACCAGGTGATGAACGCCTACCTCGCCGAGGGGCGGCGCACCGCCGAGGTCCTGCGCGCGGTCGAGGCCGTGGACGGCGCCCTGCGCGCCGCGGCCCCGGATCGGGGCCGCGATGAGTGAACCTCCGAGGCACGGCACCCCCGGACGGCCCGGAGCACGTCCTCCGGGCGCGCGGACCACGTCGGGTCCGGGGTCCCCGTCGCCGCCGGAGGCGAGGATCTCCGCCCCGGCGCCACCCGCACCGCCTCCGGACATCCGGTTGCTCCCGAGGCCCGTGTCACCGGGGCCCGGACAGGCACTCCCACCGCCGTCGGGGGAGGGGGGGCCGACCACACGCCGACGCCCCGGTGCGCCAGCCGGGAGGGTCAGACGCTCACACGGACCAGGACGGCGACCTCGTCGCCGGTGTTCACCAGGTGGTGGTGGCTCTGGGAGGAGCTCCCGGCGCCACCCACCACGCGGGTGCGGCCGGTGGCCAACTCCGCGGCCGAACGCATCTGACCGTCAGGGCCGGACGTGATCAGGTGGGCCCTCCCGCTGACCAGGTGCAGCACCTCCATGCCGTGCGAGCGGTCCGGCCGCCGGGCCGGACCGGGCACGAAGCTGTTCGGTTCGAGGGCCACGGTGGTCACCCGGAACCGGCCGCCCACGTGGCGGCGGGGGGGGGNNGGCCACAGGGTCGGGCGGCGCAGCGAGTCGGCGGCGCCGCGCGCCGCGGCGACCAGCTGGCCCACGGTGGGCAGACGGCGTTCCGCCAGGTGGGAGTAACCAGAGGTGCGTCCGGCGTCGACCACGTCGCCGATCCCGTCGAGGGACACCGACGCGGCGCGCGGACGGGGAGCGGGCTCGGTGGTTCCGGGACGGGCGGCGCTCGTGGCCAGGACCTGCTGGGACATCGTGGGAAGATCCTTCACGTGTACGCGGCCGGGTCCGGTGACCGGAGCCGCGAGGGTGTCGTCAATGGGCCCCGGACGGTGCGGGGCGGCAGGGGCGGCCACACCGAACGCACGTTCGGAGAGGACAATCACCCTGGTGGAGTTCGCTCGCGGGCCCGTCACACCGGATGGTGGAGGCCGCTCGCGGACTGGTCGGGCGGGGTCGGTCGACTCAGACCCCTCGGCAACGACTCAGCGACGACAACACGGACACGCCGCACGGGCCAGGTGGCAGGAGACCCAGGGGGTCGTGCGAGCCGTGGCGTCGGTGCGGGTGCGCGGATACATGAAGGTAAGGAGACCAGCAAAGTCGGTGGCGCGTCAAGCGAACGCCGGGAATCGTGCGTGTCGGACCACTTACCGGTCTGCCCGGAACGTGTTGCGGGCGGCGTCCCGTGGTGGTGACATGTGGAACCCGAGAACACGGCGCGTCCGTCGAACCGGAGACCATCCCCCAGTACAGCCGTAGCGACAGGAGTGGCCGTGCAGCCGTCCGTCCCCAGAGGGCAGCCTTGACCCCGGAGGCACCGGGCCTGTGGGCGCGTGTACTGGTGCGCGCCCTCGTGGTGGTCGCCGCCGGTGTGATGGCGCTCGGCTTCCTGGGCCCCGGAGCGGCACTGCTGGTCGCCTTCCTGACCGCCCTCACCCACGTGCTGCTGTGGGCCCGTTCCCGTTACGCGGGCTTCCTGTTCGTCGATCCGGGGGAGGAGCCTCCCGGTGGTCGGGACGACCCCCCGGAACCGCCCCGGGGGACCTCGGACTGAGGTCACACTCGCCCCTCGGGAAGGACCGCCCGGCAGGTCGGAGCCGGTCCGAGTGTGCGACGGGACGGTCACGGCACCGGCGAGCCGTGGGGCACCGCGCCGTGCGCGGCGTAGATTCTAGGTCTATGACGGACCGGGATCTTCTGCACGCCCTGCGCTTCGACCGGGGCGACACGGCGGACGCCTACGCGAGACTCCTCGACGCCTACGGAGACGAGCTGTACCGGCGTTGCATCCTGGTCCTCCGCGACCGGGACGCCGCGCACGTCGTCCTCAGGGACACCCTGATCGTCGCCCGCGCGCACATCGGACGCCTGCCGAACGCCGAGCGGTTCAGGGAGTGGCTGCACGCCCTCACGGAGGCCGAGTGCTCCCGCTACCTGGGGAGTCACCAAGCGCACCGGACCTGGGACGCCCACCCCCTGGCCCTGCCCGCGAGGGCCGATCTGGTCCGGGCGCGGGTCCTCAACGGCATCGGCAGACCGGAACTGGCCGGGTACCGCACACACGTCGCCGCGCGGGCCGACCGCTTCGGCCGCGACGGCTTCCCGCTGCCTCCCGGCCACGGGCCCCTCGCGGACGGGCCGCTGCCCCAGCTGTCCTTCGTCATCGCCGTGCTGTGCGCGCTGCTGGTGCTCGTCCTGGCCGGGTACGCGCTGACCCGCGACCCCGGCCGCGAACTCGGCACGGACGAACCCCAGATCGCCGGGGCATCCTGACCCCGGGCACGACGAAGGCCCGGCGGGAAACCCCGACCGGGCCTGGCGTGGACACCGGAACCCCGGTTACTGGTCCTCGTTGGTGATGTGCGAGGAGTCGCCGTGCGCACCGGCTTCCTCCGCGCGCTTCACCGACGCGATGATCTCCTGCTCGGCCTCGTGGCGGCCGACCCAGCTGGCGCCCTCGACGGACTTGCCGGGCTCCAGGTCCTTGTACACGGTGAAGAAGTGCTCGATCTCGAGGCGCTCGAACTCGTTCACGTGGTGAATGTCACGCAGGTGCTCCTGGCGCGGGTCCGTCGCCGGGACGCACAGCAGCTTGTCGTCGCCACCCGCCTCGTCGCGCATCCGGAACATGCCGATCGCGCGCGCCCGGATCAGGCAGCCCGGGAACGTCGGGGCCTTGAGCAGGACAAGGGCGTCCAGGGGGTCGCCGTCCTCGCCGAGCGTCCCCTCGACGAAGCCGTAGTCGGCGGGGTAGGTGGTGGAGGTGAACAGCATGCGGTCGAGACGGATACGACCGGTCTCGTGGTCCACCTCGTACTTGTTGCGCTCCCCCTTGGGGATCTCGATCGTAACGTCGAATTCCATGCTGATCTCGGCTCCCAATGCGACTAATGTCGCCGTATAACTACAACGTCAGGCCGCGACACCGACGGAAGGCAGGTCCCCGGGTGCGACGGGTACGAGGCGAGGCGTTCCTCGCGCTGGCCCTGCTCAACATATTCGTGCTGATCACCGGGTTGGTCGCCCTGGACGTGATCGAGGCACGACCGCTGTCGGCGGTGCCCAACCCCGTCACGCGCGCCGACGGCGTGGCGGCGGTTGCACCCGCGACCCCGACCCCGGCGGACCCGGTTCGGATCGCGGACATTCTTGATGATCCCATGTCATCGTCCGGGCTCGAGGAGGGCCTCTCCGGTTACGTCGTGGACGGCGTGACGGGAGAGACGCTCTTCGAACGCGACGCGGACACCCCGGTGACCCCGGCGTCGACGACGAAGATCGCCACGGCCGTCGCCGTCCTGGACACCGTCGGCCCCGACCACGTGCTGCGGACCGAGGCCCACCTCGACGCCGAGGAGAACCGGGTGGTGCTGCGTGGTGGGGGCGACGTCACACTGACCGCGACCGCCGACTCCGCAGCCTACCCGCAGGTAGCCACTCTGGAGGAGCTGGCCGAGGACACCGCCGCCGCCCTCGCCGAGCGGGGCCTGGACACCGTGACCGTCGGCTACGACGACTCGCTCTTCACCGGCCCGGACACCGCCCCCGGGTGGAAGCCCAACTACGTCACCGAGGGCAGCACGGCCACCATCCACGCGCTGATGGTCGACAGCGGACGGGTGGACACCGACGTGCTCACCCGGTCCGCGAACCCGCCGCTGGCCGCCGCCGAGGCCTTCGCCGACCAGCTGGAGGAGGCCGGGCTGACTGTCGAGGGCTCACCCGACGAGGCCGGAGCCTCCGGCGAACCGGTCGCCTCCGTGGACTCCATGCCGATGAGCGCCCTGGTCGAGTTCATGATGCTCGCCAGCGACAACAACATGGCCGAGTCCCTGGGCCGGATCACCGCCCTGGAAACGGGTGAGGAGCCCGACCACACCGGTGCCGCGACCGCCACGCACCGGGCCCTGGAGGGCCTGGGCATCGAGGGGGTCCAGCTCTCCGACAACAGCGGTCTGAGTACCAAGAACCGCATCACGCCGCGCGCCCTGGTCCAGCTGGTCAAGGCCGCCGCCGACGAGCCGCGCCTCAACGCCACCATCACCGGTCTGCCCACCGCCCACTCCACGGGGACCCTGGCCGGGCGCTACTCGGAGCACTCCAGCTCCCACGCGGCCGCGGGACTGGTCCGGGGCAAGACCGGAACCCTGGACGGCGTCAGCACGCTGGCCGGCACCATCCACGACCAGGAGGGCAACGTCTTCGTGTTCGCCCTGATGGCCAACAGCCCCGGAGCCTCCGGACCCCAACTGGACACGTTGGCGACGGCGCTCAGCCAGTGCGGGTGCGGTTGAGAGTGGTTTCTGGGGCCTTTGCTCGGCGCCTTTGCAGAGGGATTTGGGTTCAAGGCAACACAGCATCCTCGTCTACGCCTGGCTCGTTCCTCGCTGGCGGCTTGACTCGTCTTGCAGAACCCTCTCCGGCACCGAACTTTTTGGGGCCTCCGCTTCGCTTTGGCCCGGGTTCGGCGCCTTTGCAGAGGAACCTTCGGTGTCTTCGGTGTGATGGCTCGTTCCTCGCAATCCCACCTCCACCACCTCCAGAACCCTCTCCGGCACCGAACGAAAGCACCCCCCTTGTGGCTGGGGTGTACGGGCGGGACCCACGAGGCCGTGATCCGGGTCCCGGGACTGGCTCCATGACCGGGGAGAGTGATTCGGGCGGTCTCAGGGACATCCCGGGGCCTGCCCTGAAATAGCGCCCTGATCCCCGTGCTCACAGCCGTCGCGTGGGTAGGCTGACCGTGTGACTGTGATCGACTGGGACGTAGCCGTCAACACCGGTGTTCGCCTCGTGCGCCCTGGGCCGCAGGTGGACCTGTCCGACGCACGGCAGGCCGTGGTGCAGTTGCGCGAGCTGTCCACCGTGGCCGCCGGGCACGTGCGCGACTTCACCGGAATGAACCCCCTCGAACCCTCGGGGCCCGCGGTCATCGTCGACCGCCCGGGCTGGATTCGAGCCAACGTCGACGGGTTTCGGGTCGTACTCGAACCCGTACTCGAACAGATGGGAGCCGACCGGCTGAACAACAGCCCGGCCGGGAACCTGACCAGCGCGGTCGGTTCCCGGATCACCGGGGTGCAGCTCGGGGCGGTCCTGTCCTACCTGGCCGGGCGGGTCCTCGGCCAGTACGAACTCTTCCTGCCACCGGACCCCGACGGCCACTCGCCGACGGGGCGCCTGACCCTCGTGGCACCCAACATCGTCAACACCGAACGCGAGCTGGGCGTCGACCCGCGCGACTTCCGCCTGTGGGTCTGCCTGCACGAGGAGACCCACCGCATGCAGTTCACGGCCACGCCGTGGCTGCGCGGCCATGTCCAGGACCTCATGCGGGAACTCCTGCTGTCCACGGAGATGGACGCCTCCGACCTGATCGACCGCCTCCGACAGGCGGGCGAGGCCGTGGCGGACGCGGTGCGGGGCGGCGAGGGCAACCTCCTCACCGCGTTCCAGACCCCGGAGCAGAGCGCCCTGATGGACCGGGTCACCGCCGTCATGAGCCTGGCCGAGGGCCACGGCGACTACGTGATGGACGCCGTGGGTCCGGACGTCGTCCCCTCGGTGGAGACCATCCGCTCCCGCTTCCAGAAGCGGCGCGAGTCCCCCAACCCCCTTGACCGGATCATGCGCCAGCTGCTGGGCATGGATCTGAAGATGAAGCAGTACGAGGAGGGGGCGGCCTTCGTGCGGCAGGTCGTCGCGCAGGTCGGGATGGCCGACTTCAACAGGGTGTGGACCTCGCCGGAGACGCTGCCCACCCTGGAGGAGATCCGGGCTCCGTCGCAGTGGATCGAACGGGTCGTGCGCCCCGCCGCCATCACCGAGTGAGCGGGCCGCCCCCCGCCGTGGCCGCCGTCCGCTCGGCGGTCCGGCTGGCGCTGTCCGAGCTGCCGGAGGGGACCACCGTCCTGGTGGCGTGCAGCGGCGGCGCCGACTCCCTGGCCCTGGCCGGTGCGCTGGCCTTCGAGGCGCCCCGGGCGGGTGTGCGGGCGGGCGGTGTCACCGTCGACCACGGGCTCCAGGAGGGCTCGGACGAACGGGCCGAGACCGTGGCCGAGGTTCTGGGCGGGCTCGGCCTCGACCCCGTGCGGGCGGTCAACGTCCGGGTCGGCGGGTCGGGCGGCCCCGAGGCGGCGGCCCGGCGGGCCCGCTACGACGCCCTGGACGCGGTGGTCGACGAACTCCGTCCCGCGGTGGTCCTGCTCGGCCACACCCTCGACGACCAGGCGGAGACGGTCCTGCTCGGGCTGGCCCGGGGGTCGGGGGCGCGGTCCCTGGCCGGTATGGCCCGGCGTACCGGCGACTACCTGCGTCCCCTGTTGGACCTGGACCGCGCCACCGTCCGCGAGGCCTGCTCCCTGACGGGGCTGACCCCGTGGGAGGACCCGCACAACCACGACCCGCGCTTCGCCCGCTCCCGAGTGCGCCACGAGGCGCTGCCCGCCCTGGAGGCCGCTCTCGGTCCGGGGGTCGCCTCCGCTCTGGCCAGGACCGCCGCCCTGCTGCGCTCGGACGCCGACACCCTGGACGCGCTTGCCGGGGCCCTGCACGAGCGGGCCCGGCAGGGAGGGGGGCCCGGGCTGGCGGTGCCGCCGCTGGAACGGGCCGAACCCTCGCTGCGCACCCGGGTGCTGCGCCGTGCCGCCCTGGAATCGGGGTGCCCGGCGAGCGCGCTGAACGCACGTCACGTACGTGAGCTGGATCGCCTTGTCACCGAGTGGCGGGGGCAGGCCCACATCGACCTTCCCGGAGGGGTTCGGGGGCGTCGGACCGCTGGTCGGATCGTCTTCGGGCCCTGATCCGGAGGCCGAACCCCCGGGCTCCGGCAGGTGGTCGGGCACCGTGGCCTCGTTCGGCACGTTTATCCTGGTTGCCGCAAACGGGGAACTCAGCAGCGAGGACGTGAGCGTGGACGCTAAGGACATGGGCGAGGACCTGGAGAAGGTCCTCGTCACCGAGGAAGAGATCAAGACGCGCCTGGCCGAGCTGGGGGAGCGGATCGACGCCGACTACGAGGGCAGGGACCTGCTGATCGTCGGCGTGCTCAAGGGCGCGGTCATGGTCATGGCCGACCTGGCGCGGGCGCTGCACAACCCCGTCTCCATGGACTGGATGGCGGTGTCCTCCTACGGGGCCGGGACCACCTCCTCGGGTGTCGTGCGCATCCTCAAGGACCTGGAGACCGACATCAAGGACCGCGACGTCCTGATCGTCGAGGACGTCATCGACTCCGGCCTGACACTCTCCTGGCTGGTCGGCAACCTGAAGTCCCGCGGGCCCCGGTCCGTGGAGATCTGCACCATGGTCCGCAAGCCCCTGGCCTTCGACGTCGACCTCGACGTCAGGTACATCGGCTTCGACCTGCCCAACGAGTTCATCATCGGCTACGGGCTCGACTACGCCGAGAGGTACCGCAACCTGCCGTTCATCGGCACCCTCGCCCCGCACGTCTACGAGAAGTAGCGTTCCCGCCGCCGTGCGGTGCCCGCGCGGCGGCGGCCACGGGAACAACGGGGCGGGTCACCGTCGTTGCGTTCATGACGGACCCGCCACCGGTCCGAGCGGTGTGACCGCTCCGTGCGGCGAGGTGTACCGTCGAATATCCCGGCGTCATCGCAGGGAGCACGTGTCCGATAGGTCCTGCTTCGGAAACTCCTCTGGGGCGGGCGGCCTGGTCAGGAGGGACGGACCCGACAGGGTTCCGCTCACATGAATCTGAAGCGTTTTTTCCGCGGCCCGTGGATCTGGATCCTGGCTGTCGCCCTCATGCTCGTCATCGGCTTCCGCGTGTTCGACGTGGGCGCCGGTCCCCAGCCTGAGGAAGCCGACATCTCGACGGTCTACCAGCTCATCGAGCAGGACGAGGTGGACAACGCCGAGATCGTCGACCGCGACCAGCGCATCCGCCTGACCACGGTCGACGAGGACATCCTCGAGGCCTACTGGGTGGAGGGGCAGGGCCTCCAGCTGGCCGACATGCTCCAGGAGTCCAGCGAGAACCCCGACGGGAACCTGAAGGCCTACGAGGTCTCGGTGGCGACCACACCGATCTGGACCACGGCCCTGTTCAGCCTCCTGCCGCTGATCATCATCATCGTCATCTTCTGGTTCATCTTCAGCCAGATGCAGGGCGGCGGCTCCCGGGTCATGCAGTTCGGCAAGTCCAAGGCCAAGCTCATCACCAAGGACACCCCGAAGAACACCTTCGAGGACGTGGCCGGTGCCGACGAGGCCATCGAGGAGCTCCACGAGATCAAGGAGTTCCTCCAGAACCCGGAGAAGTTCCAGTCGATGGGGGCGAAGATCCCCAAGGGCGTGCTGCTCATGGGCCCGCCCGGAACCGGCAAGACCCTGCTGGCCCGCGCCGTCGCCGGTGAGGCCGGGGTGCCGTTCTACTCCATCTCCGGTTCGGACTTCGTCGAGATGTTCGTCGGCGTGGGCGCCTCGCGTGTGCGTGACCTGTTCGAGCAGGCCAAGGCCAACGCTCCCGCGATCATCTTCATCGACGAGATCGATGCGGTCGGCCGCCACCGCGGCGCCGGCATGGGCGGCGGGCACGACGAGCGCGAGCAGACCCTCAACCAGATGCTGGTCGAGATGGACGGCTTCGACGTCAAGGGCGGCGTCATCCTGATCGCCGCCACCAACCGCCCCGACATCCTCGACCCGGCGCTGCTGCGCCCGGGCCGCTTCGACCGCCAGGTCGTCGTGGACCGTCCGGACATGGACGGCCGCAAGGAGATCCTCGCCGTGCACGCCAAGGGCAAGCCCATGGCCGAGGACGTCGACTTCGCCGTCATCGCCCGCCAGACCTCCGGGATGACCGGCGCCGACCTGGCCAACGTCATCAACGAGGGCGCCCTGCTGTCGGCCCGCGCGGACAGCAAGGTCATCACCCACGCCGTCCTCGAGGAGGCCATCGAGCGCGTGATGGCCGGTCCCGAGCGCAAGACCCGCGTGATGTCGGACCGCGAGAAGAAGGTCATCGCCTACCACGAGGGCGGTCACGCCCTGGTCGGCCACGCGCTGCCCAACGCCGACCCGGTCCACAAGATCACCATCCTGCCGCGCGGCCGCGCGCTCGGCTACACGATGTCGGTGCCGACCGAGGACAAGTTCCTCACCTCGCGCTCGCAGATGATGGACCAGCTCGCCATGATGCTCGGCGGCCGCGCCGCCGAGGAACTCGTCTTCCACGAGCCCACCACGGGCGCCGGGAACGACATCGACAAGGCCACCAGCCTGGCCCGCAACATGGTGACCGAGTACGGGATGAGCGAGCGCCTGGGCGCCCGCAAGTTCGGCTCCGGCAACACCGAGCCGTTCCTGGGCCGGGAGATGTCCCACGCCCGCGAGTACTCCGAGGAGATCGCCTCCCTCATCGACGAGGAGGTGCGGCGCCTCATCGAGTCCGCGCACGACGAGGCCTACGAGGTCCTCGTGGAGTACCGCGACGTGCTCGACGAGCTGGTCCTCCAGCTCCTGGAGAAGGAGACGCTCACCAAGACCCAGGTGCTGGAGGTCTTCGAGCCGGTCCGCAAGCGGCCCACCCGCGGGTCCTACACCGGGTACGGCAAGCGCCAGCCCTCCAGCCGGCCCCCGGTCCGCTCCAAGAAGGAGATGGCCGCGCTGAACGGTGCCGACGTCCGGGGCCAGTCCGGCAACGGTCAGCACCCTGAGCCGACCACCACCACCGAAGGAGACCAGGAGTGAGCTCGGACCTGCCCGCCAGACCCGTGGACCGCGAGCGCATCGAGCACGCGGTTCGGGAGATCCTCATCGCGATCGGGGAGGACCCCGACCGCGACGGCCTGACGAAGACCCCCGAGCGGGTCGCCCGGGCCTACGAGGAGCAGTTCTCCGGGCTCGGTCAGAAGCCCGGTGACGTCCTCACCACGGTCTTCGAGGCCGACCACGAGGAAATGGTCCTGGTCAAGGACATCGAGCTCTACTCGACCTGCGAGCACCACCTGGTGCCGTTCTTCGGGGTGGCGCACGTGGGCTACATCCCGGGTCCGCACGGCCGGATCACCGGACTGAGCAAGTTCGCCCGCCTCGTGGACGTCTACGCCCGCCGCCCGCAGGTGCAGGAACGCCTCACCGGCCAGGTCGCGGACGCCATCATGGAGCACCTCGACCCGCGCGGGGTGATAGTGGTCGTCGAGGCCGAGCACCTGTGCATGACCATGCGCGGGGTGCGCAAGCCCGGGGCCAAGACGGTCACCTCCGCGGTGCGGGGCATCTTCCGCAGCAGCGACCGCACCCGCTCCGAGGTCATGAGCCTCATCCTCGACCAGCGCTGACCCGCTTCGGGACCGTGCCGGGTCCGAACCCCGACACCACCGCCGAGGGGCCGGGGGCCGTGTGCCCCCGGCCCCTCGGCGTACGCGTAGGGTGATGCGCATGGCGCCGAAACACACACTTCCGGGGCTGCCCGACCACGGGCGGTGCCTGGTCATGGGGGTCGTGAACGTCACCCCCGACTCCTTCTCCGACGGCGGGTCCTGGTTCGACCCCGAGCGCGCGATCGAACACGGTCTGCGCCTCGTCGAGGAGGGCGCGGACATCGTCGACGTGGGCGGTGAGTCCACCCGCCCCGGGGCCCAACGGGTCCCGGCCCCCGAGGAGCTGCGCCGGGTCGAACCCGTGGTGCGCGAACTCGCCGCGCGCGGAGTCGCGGTCAGTGTGGACACGATGCGGGCCGAGGTCGCCGCGAGCGCGGTCGAGGCCGGCGCGGTACTGGTCAACGACGTCAGCGGCGGGCTGGCCGACCCCGAGATGGGCCGACTCGTCGCTTCTTCCGGTGTGGCCTACGTGTTGATGCACTGGCGTGGGCATAGTCATGACATGCAGAGCCGTGCCGTGTACACGGATGTCGTCCAGGAGGTCCTCGATGAGCTCCGCGACCGTATGGAGGCCATGATCAGTGCAGGTGTCGACCCCGGCCAGATCGTTCTGGACCCGGGCCTGGGATTCTCCAAGCGCCCCGAACAGGCGCACAACTGGGCGCTGCTCCGGCATCTCGACCGGTTCCACGAACTGGGCCGGCCCGTCCTGGTGGCGGGATCACGCAAACGCTTCCTCAGCCGCCTGCTCGGCGACGCCAAGGGCGAGGACCGCCCGTTCGTCGAGTGCGACGCGGCCACCGCGGCCGTGACCACCCTGTCCGCGGACCGCGGCGCCTGGGCGGTCCGGGTGCACGACGTCCGTCCGAACGCCGACGCGGTTCGCGTGGCGGCGGCCTGGGCCGACGGCGGGGCCAGCCTCGCCGAGGGCCGGGACCAGACCGTGGACCGGGGTGACGTGTGAAGTCCCGCCAGGAGGTCATGGAGAGCGTGGCCGAGGCCAACGCGCAGTTCTACAGCGCCATCGAGAACGGTGACATCGACCTGATGCGCACCGTGTGGGCCGAGGAGCACGAGGCCCCCGACCTGGTGTGCGTCAACCCGGGCTGGCCGCTCCTGCGCGGCCGCACCGAGATCATGCGCGCCTGGTCGCTGATCATGGCCAACGTCACCTACATCCAGTACGTGCTCACCGAGACGCACATCGGGGTGGGCGGTGACATCGCCATGGTGACCTGCGAGGAGAACGTACTGACGGCGGAGGACGGCAGCCCCGGTTTCGTGGCGGGCGGGCAGGTGGTCACCACCAACCTGTTCGTCGACACCGACCAGGGGTGGCGGCTGTGGTCGCACCACGCCTCCCCGGTGCTGATGGAGGACGACGACGAGGCGGAGGCCGAGGACTGATGCGGGACCGCATCGAGCTCCGCGGCCTCCGGGCCCGGGGCCACCACGGGGTGTTCGACTTCGAGCGCCGCGAGGGGCAGGACTTCGTCGTGGACGCCGTGCTGTACCTGGACACGGCGACCGCCGCGAAGAGCGACGACGTCGCCGACACCGTCCACTACGGCGAGCTGGCCGACCGGCTGGTCGCGGTCGTGACCGGTGAACCGGTGAACCTGATCGAGACCCTGGCCGAGCGCCTGGCCGGGGTGTGCCTGGCCGAGTCCCTGGTGCGAGGGGTGGAGCTGACGGTGCACAAGCCGTCGGCGCCCATCGAGCACGAGTTCGCGGACGTGTCGGTCACCGTCACCCGGGGCGAGCGGGGGCAGCGGTGAGTCCGGCGGTGGCGCGTGCCGTGCTCTCCCTGGGTTCCAACCTCGGGGACCGGATGGCCACCCTCCAGGGCGCGGTGGACCTGCTGTCGGCCGGGGAGGGCGTCACCCCGGTGACGGCCTCCCCGGTCTACGAGACCGCCCCGGTGGGCGGGCCCGACCAGGGCGCGTTCCTCAACGCGGTCCTGGTCGTGGACACCACCGGCACTCCGAAGGAGCTGCTGGAGCTGGCCCGGTCCGCCGAGCGCGCCTTCGAGCGGGTCCGCGAGGTCCGGTGGGGGCCGCGCACCCTGGACGTGGACGTCATCGCCTTCGGGGACACGACCGACGACGATCCGGAGCTGACGCTGCCGCACCCGCGCGCGCACCTGCGCGCGTTCGTGCTGCGCCCCTGGCTGGACACGGACCCCGGCGCGGTCCTGCCCGGCCGGGCGCCGGTCGCCGCCCTGCTGGCCGGGGTGGAGGAGGCGGACACCAGGGGCGAGCAGGAGCTGACCGTCCGGGAGGACCTGAGGCTCACGCTGCCAGGGGAGGACGCACGTGTCGGGTGAGGGCGGGGGCACGCTGACCCCGACCGGGTGGCGCGTCCCGACCCTGCTGGCGCTCCTCGGGGCGCTGCTGGGGCTGTTGGTCGCCAACACGGTGAGCGGCCTGCCGCTGATGCCGTGGTCGGCGATCCCGACCCTGTTGCTGCTGGCCCTCGCGGAGGGGTTCACCGCCGGTCGCACGGCGCGCCGTGTGCGCCGGGCGCCCGGGACCGAGCCGATGGAGCCGCTCAGCGCGGCCCGCCTGCTCGCCCTGGCCAAAGCGAGCGCGCTGTTCGCCTCTCTGGCCGCGGGGTACTTCGCGGGGACCGCGCTGGCCGTCTCCGACCGGCTGGAGCTGCCCAGCCACCGTGAGGTGTTCCTGACAGCGCTGGGGACGGCGCTCGCCGCCGGTCTGCTGCTGGCCGCCGCCCTCTACCTGGAGCACGCCTGCCGGGTGCCGGAGGACGACGACGAGGACCGGAACGACACACCGGGGCTCGCCTAGGAGTGAGCTGAGGGGTGGGGCCCCGCCCGGGACGGGGCGGAACACGGACGACTCCGGGTTCCGGCCGAGCCGTTTCGGGCGGGGATTGCCCGCTGATGGTTGACTGAGCCCGTGGACACCAGTGAACCGACATCACCGGCGCCGGAGGGGTCCGACCCGCCGCGGCGCCCCGTGGACGCCGCCTTCGCCGCACCCGGGGACACCGACTGGACCCGGGTTCCGGTCGCGCTCGCCTGGTACCGCCGCCTCGTGACCGGTGCGTGCTGCCTGGCCGTCGGCGCGGCCGGGGCCCTGTTCCTGTTCCTGTCGGGCCGACCGGGGGCGGCCGTGACCTGGGCGGTGGCGGTTCTGGTGGCGGCCGTCGTGCTGTGGCTCCTGGCCGGGCGCTTCCAGCGCTCCTGGGGCTACGCCGAGGAGTCCGCCGAGCTGTACCTCACCTACGGCGTGCTGATGCGGCAGCTGGTGGTCGTCCCCTACGGCCGGATGCAGGTCGTGGACGTCACCGCCGACCTGCTCGAACAGGCGCTGGGGATCGCGACCGTGCGCGTGCGCACCGCCGCGAGCACGGCGGACACGCGGGTGGTGGGGCTTCCACTGGCCGACGCCGTCCAGCTGCGCGACCGGCTCGCGGCGCGCAGCGAGACCTTCTCTACGGGGTTGTAAGTGCACGGACCGCCACAGCGGGGCCCATGGCCGCAGGGACCGCACCGCCCCGGACCGCCGCCGCCCGCCTGGGGGCCGTCGATGCTGCCGCCGAACGGCGCCTGGGGCGCTCCGCCGCCCGTGCCGCCCCGGCGGCCGGACCCGGCGGCCGACGTCACCACGGGGATCTTCCGCTCACACTGGTTGATCATCCCGCTCCAGGTCCTCGGGGTCACCCTCGTCTTCGTGGCGCTGGTCGGGCCGATCCTGAGCCAGTTCGGCCTCGCCTGGGTGATCGTCCTGGCCTTCGCGGTGGTGTTCGGCTCCCTCGCCTACGCGCTGCCCGCGTGGTGGTACGGCTCGTTCGGGCTGCGTGAGGACCACCTGGTGGTGCACAGCGGCCTGTTCCTGCGCAGTTCGCGGGAGATCCCGCTGAGCCGCCTCCAGGCGGTGGACGTGGTGCGCCCGCTGCTGATGCAGGTGTTCGGCCTGGCGGAGCTGCGGGTCGAGCTGGCCGGGGGTGACGGGAGCGCCATCCGGCTGCGCTGCCTGCGGTGGAGGGTGGCCGAGCGGCTGCGGGTGGCGGTGCTGGCGCACGCGGCCGGTCTGCCCGGGCGCGCGCCCGAGGCACCCGAGTGGCCCTTCTACCGGCTTCCCTTCCTGCTGCTCCTGGGCGCACTGACCTTCCGTGTGCCGGTGCTGCTGTCGTTCGTCCTGCTGCTCCTGCTCCTGACCGCGTTCGTGGTGTTCCTCGAACCGGGGGCGCTGGCCGGGGCGGTCCCGCTCGTCCTCGGGCTGCTGCGCTACTACTGGGGACCGCTGGCGCGCTACACGGACTTCTACGCGTCCTCGTCCTCGGACGGGCTGCGGCTGCGCTACGGGATGTTCCAGCGGCGCATGCAGACGGTCCCTCCCGGCCGCGTGCAGGCCGTTCGCGTGGTGGAGCCGCTGCTGTGGCGGGCGCTGGGCGTGGCGAGGGTCGAGGCGACTGTGGCGGGCTACGCGGGCGCGCGCCAGGCCGACTCGACGGCACTGCTGCCGGTGGCGCCGCGGGGGAGGGCCTTCGCCCTGGTGAACGAGGTGTTCCCGGAGAGCGAGGCGGCACTGGTGCCGTTGGTGGACAACCGGGGCCCGCTGCCGCACGCGGTGGGGGTGGACGAACGGTTGTTCGTGAGCGTGCGCGGGTTCCTGTGCCGGGTCACCGAGATCGTGCCGGTGGAGCGGATGCAGGCGCTGCGGCTGTCGGCCGGGCCGATCGCGCAGCTGAGGCGCAGGGTCACCGTCGACGTGGACATCCCTCCGGGGCCGGTCTCGGCGCGTGCGACCGACCGGAATGCGGGGGAGGGACGCCGTTTACTGGACGCCCTGGTGGAGTACGGAAGACGGGCCAGGGTGCCCTCTGCGGGAACGGAACGGTGGGCTACCCGGGCAACCATGCACGGAGACTCGGTAACTAGCCGGAACGAGGGTGAGAAAACGGAGGGTCCGAACGGCGACACCCCCGAGAGCTGAGTGTGGCGTGTGTCACATTGTGGGGCCACAGGGGTTCCGATTCGGCGTTGCATGTCCGACATGTCTTCTCACTCGTGGTGATACTTCCAGGTCAGGACCGGAAAACTCTTTCGTGTTTCGGCCACGGACGGCGACGGCCTATGGCTAAATAGTGGTGAACACGTTGAGTGTTCACTGTCATACACATCGTCAACGTTATCGACCGGTTGGCGCCCCCGCTGACCGGCTGACGGGAGAAAACACATGCTGAAGAAGGCTCTCGCCGCCACGGCCATCGCCGCTGCCGCTGGCAGCGTCCTGTTCGCCGGCACTCCTGCCATGGCCAACAGCAACGTCTTCACCTCCGGCAACGGCGGCATCCTGAGCGGCAACCAGGCCGTTGTGGACGTCGACGCGCCGATCAACGTCTGCGGCAACTCGATCTCCATCCTGGGTGTCTCCGGCGCGAACTGCACCGACTCCGGCGCCAGCGTCAAGAACTGGTAGTAGGAACGACTTCCCGGCCCGCCCGGGCGGGGGTGTCCGGCCGGAGACGTCCCGGCTGATCCGACCCGGTCCAGGGCCAGCGAGCTTTCCGCGCAGGGGCGCCACTCCGTGACGACGGAGTGGCGCCCTTTCGCGTGTCCGGGGTCGGCCGACCCCGGGAGTCGGTCCCCGGCGGTGGTTGCACAGCCGGAACCGGGATTGGTGCCTGGCTGGAACCCCGGAGCCCGGTCACGCTGCGCACACGCCTCCGGGGTCGAAGTCCCCGTCTTTGTCCCGATCGGCACCGGGACGTTCGGTCACCTGGTGTGAACATAGGCCGATGTTCTGTGATCAATGCAGTTCAGGGCATTTTCATGGGGGTCGCGCGTCGATAGCTTCATCTCGACGCCCCCGGGCGCCACCGAAGGGTCACTGCGAGTTCGGTCGGTCCCCCCGTCCGGACACTGAAGGAGACAAGTAGTGCTGAAGAAGACGCTCGCCACCGGTGCCGTGCTCCTCGCCTCCGCCGGAGTCCTCCTTTCCGCCGCCCCCGCCGCGGCGCACGCGGGCCACTGGACCCCGCACCACACCTACGCCAGTGGGAACTTCACCCACATCAAGGACCTGGAGGCCGAGAACGAGGGCTGCGGCAACTCGAACGCCGTCCTCGGCCAGTCGCTGGGCTCCTGCTTCAACTCCGGGGTCATCATCCAGAACTGACGACGAGGGGCGGGTGTCCTCACTCGCCCCTCTCCGTGTCACCCGGCCGCCCCGCCCCCTTCCCCGGGGGCGGGGCGGCTGGTCAGCGGTACGGGCGGGCTATCGTGTGCTCAGAGCACGGTGCGAGGTGAAGCGGACGCACCGGACCACGAGGGGACACGATTCATGGAGACGACCGAAGGGCGTCCCGCCCGCCTGCGAGTCGGCGTCATCGGGGCGGGCCGGGTCGGCTCCGTCCTGGGCGTCGCCCTGTCACGGGCCGGTCACCGGGTCGTGGCCGCCTCGGCGGTCTCCGACGCCTCGCGCACCAGGGTCGAGGAACGGCTCCCCGGCGCCCGCCTCCTCGAACCCGCCGGGGTGGCGGAGGCCAGCGACCTCGTCCTGCTGACCGTCCCCGACGACGCCCTCGCCGACCTCGTCGAGGGCCTGGCCGCGACCGGCACCGACCTGCGCGGCAAGATCCTCGTCCACGCGAGCGGCGCCCACGGGTACGGGATCCTGGCCCCCGCCACCGTCGTCGGCGCGCTGCCCCTGGCCCTGCACCCGGCCATGACCTTCACCGGCCGCGACGAGGACGTCGAGCGGCTCGCCAACTGCGCCTTCGGCGTGACCGCGCCCGAGCAGCTCCGCCCCATCGCCGAGGCCCTCGTGGTCGAGATGGGCGCCGAACCGGTGTGGATCGCCGAGGAAAAGCGCACCCTCTACCATGCGGCCCTCGCGGGCGGGGCGAACCACCTGGTCACCCTCGTCGCCGACAGTGCCTCCCTGCTCACCGCCGCGGGGGTGCCCGAACCCGCGCGCCTGCTCGCCCCCATGCTCAGCGCGGCCCTGGACAACGCCCTGCGCCTGGGCATCCACGGCCTGAGCGGACCGGTCCTGCGCGGCGACGCAGGCACCGTGGCCGGACACGTCGAACAGTTGCGGGAACACGCGCCCGAGAGCGTCGCCAGCTATGTCGAGCTGGCCCGGCTCACCGCGGACCGCGCCATCAACGCCGGGATGCTCAAACCCGAGGACGCCGCCCGTCTGCTGGACGTCCTGCGTCGCTGACCCCGCCGGCACCCCGGAGACCGAGCCCCGGGAGGCCGCCCTCCGACCGCGGGGGCGCGCCCGCCCACGGCGGGGCGCCGCCGCGACCACGACGTCCACCGGCACAAGCACGGGTACCCGGCCACGGCCCGGACTCGACGCGGACCCGGCAGACCACCAAGGAGAACCATGACCGATCCCGCCCGGCCCGACCGCGAAGACGGTCCGCTCGTCGTCCGCACCTCCGAGGAACTGCGCCGCGCCCTGGCCGACGCGGGCCGGGTGGGGCTGGTCCCCACCATGGGCGCGCTCCATGGCGGCCACCGCAGCCTCATGCGGCTGGCCCGCGAACGGGCCGACACCGTCGTGGTCAGCGTCTTCGTCAACCCTCTCCAGTTCGGCCCGGACGAGGACCTGGACCAGTACCCGCGCGACCTGCCCGGCGACACCCGGCTGTGCGGTGAGGAGGGCGTGGACGTGGTCTTCGCCCCCGAGACCGCCACCATGTACCCGCGCCCGCAGATGGTCACCGTGGACGCCGGGGCCATGGGCGAACGCCTTGAGGGCGCCTCACGCCCCGGCCACTTCACCGGCGTCCTCACCGTGGTCACCAAGCTGTTCCAGCTGGTCCGACCGGACCTCGCCGTCTTCGGGGCCAAGGACGCCCAGCAGATCGCCCTTGTCCGGCGCATGGTCGCCGACCTCGACCTCCCGGTGGAGATCGTCGGCGCCCCCACCCTCCGTGAGCCCGACGGCCTGGCCTCCTCCAGCCGCAACGTCTACCTCTCCGAGGCCGACCGCGCGAGCGCCCTCTCCCTGTCCCGGGCCCTGCGCGCGGGCGCCGACGCCGCGTCCGAAGGCGCCGTGGCCGTACGCGCGGCGGCCCGCGCCGTCCTGGACGAGGCCGCCCGGGCCTCCCCGCCGGTCGAACTCGACTACCTCGCGCTGGTCGACCCGGCGACCTTCGCCGACGCGGCCGACGACCACCGGGGCGACGCCGTCCTGGCCGTGGCCGCCAGGGTGGGCCGCACCCGGCTCATCGACAACGTGACAGTGCCCCTCCAGCCGTGACCGCCACGCCCCAGCCGCCGTCCGCCACAGCCCCCAAAAGAGAACCAAGATGACACCTGCCAGACAGACCCGGATCGAGGCCCCGGAACCGGGGTGGACCGTCCACGCCGACGTGGCCGTGGTCGGCTCGGGCATCGCGGGCCTGAGCACCGCCCTGCGCTATGTCCGCCGCACCGGAACGGGCCGGGTTGTCCTGGTCACCAAGGACCGGCTCTCGACGGGCTCCACCGCCTACGCCCAGGGTGGCATCGCCGCGGCCATGGCCCCCGAGGACGGGCCGGTCGCCCACATGGTCGACACCCTCTTGGCCGGGGCCGGGATGTGCGACCCCCACGCGGTGCACGTCCTGGCCACCGAGGGGCCCGACGCGCTGCGCTGGCTCATCTCCCTCGGCGCCGAGTTCGACCGGGACGACGACGGGGAGCTGTCCCTGACCCGCGAGGGCGGACACCGCGCCGACCGGGTCGCCCACGCGGGCGGCGACGCCACCGGAGCCGAGATCCAGCGGGCTCTGGTCCAGGCGGTCCTGTCCGAGGAACGGATCGAGGTCGTCGAACACGCGGTGGCCCTGGACGCCCTGCGCGACCCGGACGGCGGCGCGGTGCTCGGCGCCACCCTGCACGTCATGGGGGAGGGGGAGCGCGACGGCGTCGGCGCCGTCCTGGCCCCCGCCCTGGTGCTGGCCACCGGGGGGATGGGGCAGGTCTTCGCAGCCACCACCAACCCGACCGTGTCCACGGGTGACGGCCTCGCGCTCGCCGCCCGCGCCGGGGCCCGCCTGCGCGACCTGGAGTTCATCCAGTTCCATCCGACCGTGCTCTGGCTCGGCCCGGACGCGCGCGGCCGCCAGCCCCTGGTCTCGGAGGCCCTGCGCGGCGAGGGCGCCTACCTCGTCGACGCCGAGGGCCGCCGGATCATGGAGGGGGTGCACGAGCTCGGTGACCTCGCCCCCCGCGACGTCGTGGCCCGCACCATCGCCCGGACCATGGCCGAACAGGACACCGACCACGTGTTCCTGGAGACCCGGCACTTCGGCCGGGCCACCTGGGAGCGCCGCTTCCCGACCATCCTCGCCTCCTGCCGCTCCCACGGCATCGACCCGCTCACCCAGGTGATCCCGGTGGCTCCGGCGGCGCACTACGCGTCCGGCGGGGTGGAGGTCGACATCGACGGCCGCACCGGGGTCCCCGGGTTGTGGGCGGTGGGCGAGGTGGCCCGCACCGGCGTGCACGGGGCCAACCGCCTGGCATCCAACTCGCTCCTGGAGGGGCTGGTCTACGCCGACCGGATCGCCGACCGCCTGGCCCGGGGCCCGGAGCGGAACCCGGGGACCGCGCGGACCACCGGGGCCACCACACCGCTGGTCGACCCGGCCACCTCCGCCACGGTCCGCGCCCTGATGTCCCGCGACGCCGGGGTCCTGCGCACCGGCCAGGGACTGGCCGCGCTGGTCGACCGGCTCGACTCACTGGCGGCCCCCGCCGCGCACGTCGCCCCGGACGTCGCCGCATGGGAGGCCACCAACCTGCTCACGGTGGCGCGCCTCGTGGCGGCCGCCGCGCTCCACCGCACCGAGAGCCGGGGCGCGCACCAGCGCGCCGACACACCCGAACCCCGACCCGAGCTGCGCGTGCGGCCCGTGGTCGTCCGACTGGAAGGGGACACGATCGTGACCACCGACGAGATCCGGGAGCCCGAGCTGCCGCCCGCCCTCGTGAGCGAGCTCGACGCCATCGCGTTCCCCCTGGCCCAGCCCGACCCCTCGCCGGAGGCGCGCGCCGAGTTCACGCTTCCGTGGACCGCCCCCCACCAGTCCCACGCGGACACCGTCCGCCGCGCCCTCGCGGAGGACCTCACCGCCGGTCCCCGGATCGACGTCACCACCGTGGCCACCATCCCCGTCGACCAGGTCCGCACCGCCCACGTGGTGGCCAGGGCCGACGGCACTGTCAGCGGCCTGCCCCTCGCCGAACTCGTCTTCTGGACCGTGGCCGAGGGCGCCGTCGAGGTCTCCCGGGCGGCGCGGGACGGCGACCCCGTCAAGCGCGGCGACGTCCTCATGACGGTCACCGCCCGCACCCGCGACCTGCTCACGGCCGAACGCACCGCGCTCAACCTGCTCACCCACATGTCCGGGATCGCCACGGCCACCCGCACCTGGGTGGACGCCGTGGCCGGTACCGGAGCGCGGATCCGGGACAGCCGGAAGACCACCCCGGGGCTGCGCGCCCTCGACAAGTACGCGGTCCGCTGCGGCGGCGGGGTCAACCACCGGTACTGCCTGAGCGACGCCGGACTGGTCAAGGACAACCACGTGGTCGCCGCCGGGGGAGTGGCCGAGGCGGTCCGCGCCATCCGCGCGCGCTTCCCGGACCTGCCCCTGGAGGTGGAGGTGGACCGGATCGACCAGATCGAGGACGCGCTGTCCGCCGGGGCCGAGGAGATCCTGCTGGACAACTTCCCCGTGGAGCGGCTGACCGAGGCCGTGGCACTCGTGGACGGCCGCGCCCGCCTGGAGTCCAGCGGTGGACTCACCCTCGACGTGGCCGCCGACGTCGCCCGCACCGGGGTCGACTACCTGGCGGTCGGGGCGCTCACCCACTCCAGCCCGGCACTGGATATCGCGCTCGACCTGTTGTGAGGGAGCCACTTGGTGGAAGATTCCTTGGGTACACACCAATTCGACCAGTGAGGCCCCCAGAATGCTGCTCGCGATCGACGTCGGCAACTCCGAGACGGTCTTCGGTCTCTTCGACTCCGACGACCTTCTCGAACACTGGAGAGTGGGAACCGACACCAGACGCACCGCGGACGAGTGGGCGGTGGTCCTGCGCGGGCTCATCGACGGCAGCTCCCTGAACGACCAGAGCGAGATCGACGGCATCGCGATGTGCTGCTCGGTCCCCTCGGTCCAGCACGAGATGCGGGACATGTTCCGCCGCCACTTCGGCGACCGGCCCGCGGTGATCGTCGAACCGGGGGTGAAGACGGGCGTGCCGATCCGCATGGACAACCCCAAGGAGGTGGGCAGCGACCGGATCATCAACGCGCTGGCCGCGAGCCACCTCTACGGGGGGCCCAGCGTGGTGGTGGACTTCGGGACCGCGACCACCTTCGACGCCGTGAGCTCCAAGGGCGAGTACGTGGGCGGCGCCATCGCCCCGGGCATCGACATCTCGGTGGACGCCCTCTCCCGGCGCGGGGCGCAGCTGCACATGGTCGAGATCGTGAGGCCGCGCTCCGCGATCGCCAAGAACACCACGGAGGCGCTGCGCTCGGGAATCGTGTTCGGGTTCGCCGGGCAGGTCGACGGCATCGTGGACCGCATGGTCGCGGAGCTGACGGACAACCCGGACGACGTGACGGTGGTCGCCACCGGCGGCCTGGCCGGAACGGTGGTCGGCGAGTGCGAGACCGTCGACGTCCACGAACCCTGGCTCACCCTCACCGGGCTGCGCCTGGTCTTCGAGCGCAACGCCGGCTGACCCAGGGGTGGGCGGCCCCGCGCCCACCCGCCCGTCCGCACCCGGGCCCCGCCACCGCGCCCCCGCTCGCTCGGTGCCCTCCGGGGCGCTGGCGCCGGTAGGATCGGGCCCGTGAATGACACGCACGACGACTATGACGACCTGCCCGAACAGATGCGGGTCCGGCGGCAGAAGCTGGACCGTCTCCGGGAGGAGGGCACCGACCCCTTCCCCGTGAACTACCCGCGGACGACGTCGATCGGTCCCGTGCGTGAGAAACACCAGGGCCTGGAGCCCGACACCCACACCGGCGCGAAGGTCGCCATCGCCGGTCGCGTCATGCTCTACCGCTCCGGCGGCAAGCTGTGCTTCGCGACCCTGCGCGACGAGACCGGGGACGTGCAGATCATGCTGTCCCTGGACCAGGTCGGCAAGGAGGGCCTGGACGCCTGGAAGGCCGACGTCGACCTCGGTGACCACGTGGGTGTGGAGGGCGAGGTCATCACCTCCCGCCGCGGCGAGCTCTCCATCCTGGTGAGCGACTGGACGCTGACGGCCAAGTGCCTGCGTCCGCTCCCGGAGAAGCACAAGGGCCTGACCGACCCGGAGGCCCGGGTGCGCCAGCGCTACGTGGACCTCATCGTGAACCCCGAGTCGCAGCAGATGGTGCGCAGCCGTTCGGCCGCCATCCGGGCGATCCGCGAGGGGCTGAGCTCCCGCGACTACATCGAGGTCGAGACCCCGATGCTCATGCGCGTGCACGGCGGCGCCACCGCGCGCCCGTTCGTCACGCACATCAACGCCTACGACATGGATCTCTACCTGCGCATCGCGCCCGAGCTGTCGCTGAAGCGCCTGGTCGTGGGCGGCCTGGAGAAGGTCTTCGAGGTCAACCGGAACTTCCGGAACGAGGGCGCGGACTCCACGCACAACCCCGAGTTCACGATGCTGGAGTTCTACCAGGCCTACGCGGACTACGACGACGTGGCGGAGGTGACCCGCGAGCTCATCCAGGAGGCCGCCCGCGCGGTCTTCGGCTCCACCACGATCGAGCGTGACGGCGAGACCTTCGACCTGGGCGGGGAGTGGCCGCGCGTCACGCTGTACGGCTCGGTCTCGGAGGCCCTGGGTGCCGAGGTCACCCCGAGGACGCCGATCGAGGAGGTCCGTCGCCTGGCCGAGGCCAAGGGCGTCGAGTACAGCCACGAGTGGGGTCAGGGCAAGCTGGTGGAGCACGTCTTCGAGGAGCTGGTGGAGCACACGCTCGTCCAGCCCACGTTCGTGTGCGACTTCCCTCTGGAGACCAGTCCGCTGACCCGTCAGCACCGCGAGGACCCGCTGCTCACCGAGAAGTGGGACCTGATCGGGTTCGGCATGGAGCTCGGCACGGGCTTCTCCGAACTGGTGGACCCGGTCGAACAGCGGCGCCGCCTGACCGAGCAGTCGCTGATGGCCGCCGACGGCGACCCCGAGGCGATGCAGCTCGACGAGGACTTCCTGCGCGCGCTGGAGTACGGCATGCCTCCCACCGGCGGTGTGGGGATCGGTATCGACCGTCTGCTCATGGCCTTCACCGGAAAGAACATCCGGGAGACCGTGCTCTTCCCCATCGTCAAGCCCTCCGGGGACTAGGGCGCGTTCCCCGATCCCGAGGAGGGAAGGGGAAAAAGCAAAACCCTTGTAGCGGGATGACCGAAAAGTGGGAGTCGGGGCCGTCGCACCTCAGGTGCGGCGGCCCCGAGTCGTGGATGCCACCCCCGAGCGCAAATGTGTCCGACGCCACGAGACTCGCCTCACTTTCCGGTCAGACGGAGCAAACCACCCGCCAGAACAGCATGTCCTGTGGGGAAGAGCCCTGTTTTTCCCTTGGAAGTTGAGTTATCGGAGCCCCGACAAAGTTGGAGATTGTTTACGCAGGTCAGGCTGGGGAGGATATTTCCCGACGCGTGAACCTGTGACGCACTGGCTTTGCATCATCACGCATGGTGATTTATTGGGCCTTGACGGTATCATCCGCTCCGCTTAGCGTGCTGAGGGCGGACTTCGGTCCGCGAGTTTGCCGAAGTGATCGAGAACAACGGTGAGCCGGGGCCCGGGTCGAGACACGATCCGGACAACCCGCCGCACACGTATCCACGACGAGGTCTGTCCGTCCCAGACCGCGACGCCCGGGGTCCGTGTGTCTCGTGCTCCCCTCCTGCTCCCACCCCTGTGCCAGGGGGGCTCCGGGGGCGGTCGGGGTGGTCGGGACTCACCCGCGCCGACAGCCAGTCGACGCGCTTGACTCCTCGGTGACGAGTTGATGTTCCGCACTCACATGGATGAGGGAGGACGGAGTGGAACAGGCCACACTCGTACGACGTACCGTTGAGGACCAGAACATCCTCTCGCCACGGGAGCACAGGGAGAACGTCGTTCCCCTGCAGGCCCGGTCGCGCGAGAACGCGTTCAACGGCCCCTACACGCCGGTCGAGCTGAGTCACGAGGAACTCGAACTGCTCGCCGAGATCGCCACCGGTGTCACCACCGAAGTGGCCGCTCGGCACCTCGAGCTCAGCGCCCGGACCCTGCGACGTCGCATTCGCAACATCTGCGACGTGCTGGGCGTGAACACACCCATCGAGGCGGTCGTGTGGGCCGCGAGGCGTCAGCTCATCTGATCTGACGCCACCCGGCGACCGCCGGGAGACACCGCGGGCATACCGGCCCAGCAGGCCCGGCTTTCGACCACCGGATGAGGAGCGTTCCGGTGGGAGGTCGCTTGGGCGTAGTCTGGTCCGGCTATGCCCGTTCGTCATGTCCGGATCCGTCGCGCCAGGACGCGTGACGTGACCCACATCCGCCGCCTCGTCGACACCTACTCCGTCGACCGCCGCGTGCTCTCCAAGAGCACCGTCAACCTCTACGAGGACATCCAGGAGTTCTGGGTGGCCGAGGCGGAGAGCGTTCCCGAGCCGGCGCCCGGCGCACACGCGGAGCCGGAGGGTGAGCTCCGGGTGGTCGGCTGCGGCGCCCTCCACGTGCTCTGGGAGGACCTCGCCGAGGTGCGCACCGTCGCCGTGGACCCCTCCCTGCGCGGTTTCGGCGTCGGACACCGAATCGTGACCGAACTGCTGGACGCGGCCCGCGAGTTGGGCGTACGCCGTGTGTTCTGTCTGACATTCGAGACCGGTTTCTTCGCCAAACACGGCTTTGCCCCGATCCAGGGCACCCCGGTCTCGTTCCGTGTCTACGAGGAACTCCTGCGTTCCTATGACGAGGGCGTGGCGGAATTCCTTGACCTGGAGCGGGTCAAACCCAACACCCTGGGGAACACTCGGATGCTTGTACACCTCGACGGGAGTCCGGCAAGCGTGTCCGGCTAAAGCTTTTGGGTCCCGGATAGGGACGGGCTTCGCCTTCGGAACGGTTCGCCGGATCCCCCGATGGCCCTAGGTCCTTAACCGCACCGGGTGGTATGGGTGTGGAACAAGGCAGGTAATGTGTACCTGCGTCCGTCAGGATCGCCGGTTCCCCGGTGAAGTGACGACGGGACGTTCGGCATCCCGGATTTTTGGGACACCGTCCGCGATCGCCCGACTCCGTGACGGAGGTCTTCCGCGCGGAGGTGGAACAGTCGACCGGACATTGGCCACCATCAGGCTTTGAAGGACCATCTTCGGTACGTCCGGTGTCAAGTCGGGGGCAAACGATGTCTATGATGTCTGGTATGCGTTTGCCCGGCGGTGCCGGAGCGCCATCCCCCACGGCAGGCCCGACACTGAGTCGGGTATTTGCTGCAATAAGTAACAACCAGGAAGGGTAGGCCGCTTCGATGGGTGACTTTTTGTCATCGGTGCTTCCCCCTGGACTGATCGACGTATTGTCCGCGCTCATCCCGCCCGTGGTTGTCGCGACCGTGTTCTGTGCCTTCGTCATCAAGCTGCTGCGTAAGGAGATGGCCCCGCGCAGGATGGACGGAAGCCTGGTCAGCGACGCGGCCAAGGACGAGGAGGCCGCGGTCGACAACGACGCGGCCGGGGTCGACGAGACCAAGGCGACGAACGAGACGCCGATTGCCCAGGATGGGGAACGTACCGAATCCGAGGCCCGTTAGATACTGTGCCTCGCTGAACCCGGTCCCCAGCGCCCACGGCGCCGGGGGTCAGCGTGTGCGGGCCAACTCGCCGGCCCCGCGCTGCTCCGGCGACCCCGAATCTCGTCGCTCCGGGTCCAGGTGATTTCTGGCACGCCGGGAATTGTCTTTCGCGTTCTCGCGAGATAGCTTTATATTCAGGTGTGGAGACACCGCTCTGCTGAAAGGTTTGATTCCATGGCACAGAAGGTCCAGGTTTTCCTGGTCGACGACCTCGACGGCGGCGAGGCCGAGGAGACGGTGACGTTCGGTCTCGATGGATCGACGTACGAAATCGACCTCAGCGCGGGTAATGCCGCCAAGCTCCGTGAGGCTCTTACTCCGTTCATTGAGGCCTCCCGCAAGGCCCCCGCGAAGCAGGCACGCGGTACCGCTCGTCGCGGTACCCGGAATGCTCCCAGCCGTGAGCGCAGCGCCGAGATTCGCGCCTGGGCGAAGGCCGCAGGGAAGCCCGTCAATGAGCGCGGCCGTATCCCCGCGGCCATCGTCGCCGAATACGAGGCCGTCAAGGGTTAGGTTTGCCGCCGCTACGCGGCGGAATAGGGGTGGGTCCTGGTCGACATTTCGCCCCATGCGTCACCGACGCGGTGTCCCGAACCCGTTCGTCCCGAGGTCCGGTTCCCGAGGCCTGTGACACCGGGACGAGAGGGCGCGCCGATGAACGTGAGGCCCTGTGGGCACGGAGCCCTACCCGAGGCCGGGGAGGCTTCGGAATGGACCCGTGGTCCCCGGCGTTCACCGAAGGCGGAGAGCGGCGCGGATGACGTGACACGCGCGGTACCCCCGCCCACGAGGCGGCCCGGTACACCGGCGTGTCGGCGCGAGGTCGCGGTCGCGCACCGCCGACGAGGAGCCCGCGAGCGAGAGAGTCCGGCCACCCGGCCCGCCGCCGGGGTGGCACGCACGCGGGTCGTCCCGGGTCACCAGGGTCACTCCGGGAGATGGTTCGGTCCATTTCCGCTTGAAGAACAACACGGCTTCCGCTTGTTCGCTTAGAGCCGACAATCCGGCTTACGCACGTGCGGCCCGGGCACTCTCGTGATGGATGGGAGTCCCGGGCCGTTCGCCTTCGGCGTACAGGGAAATCTGACGCGCCAATTGGTAGTTGGATGTTGGGTGAACGCCCTATCGTCGGGGAAAGTCTCTGGCACGGACGGCTGCGGTCGGCCGTACGGAGACGTCCACCCTGTCGGCAGCCGCCGGAAGGGTGGGCGGGTGCGACAGTGCTCCCCGGGGCGGTTAATCCCTGTGGGGCCTATATGCGGAAGAGTCGGGTCGGTCATCGCCGTCCCTGCCTGACCGCTCTGTAGAGGAGCGACGAGACATGTTCGAGAGGTTTACCGACCGCGCGCGGCGAGTGGTGGTTCTGGCTCAGGAAGAAGCCAGGATGCTCAACCACAACTACATCGGTACGGAGCACATCCTGCTCGGCCTCATCCACGAGGGTGAGGGTGTCGCCGCCAAGGCTCTCGAGAGCCTTGGTATCAGCCTCGAAGCGGTTCGGCAGCAGGTCGAGGAGATCATCGGTCAGGGCCAGCAGGCGCCGTCGGGACACATTCCCTTCACCCCGCGCGCCAAGAAGGTCCTTGAGCTGTCGCTGCGCGAGGCGCTTCAGCTCGGCCACAACTACATCGGTACCGAGCACATACTGCTGGGCCTGATCCGCGAGGGCGAGGGCGTCGCCGCCCAGGTCCTCGTGAAGCTCGGTGCGGACCTCAACCGTGTCCGCCAGCAGGTCATCCAGCTGCTGCACGGCTACCAGGGCAAGGAGCCGCAGGCCACCGGTGCCTCCTCCGAGTCCACCCCCTCCACCTCGCTGGTGCTGGACCAGTTCGGCCGCAACCTGACGCAGGCCGCGCGTGAGTCCAAGCTCGACCCGGTCATCGGCCGGGACAAGGAAATCGAGCGCGTCATGCAGGTGCTCTCACGGCGCACCAAGAACAACCCGGTGCTCATCGGTGAGCCCGGTGTCGGTAAGACCGCCGTGGTCGAGGGGCTCGCGCAGAAGATCGTCAAGGGTGAGATCCCCGAGACGCTCAAGGACAAGCAGCTGTACACGCTCGACCTGGGCGCCCTGGTCGCGGGCAGCCGCTACCGCGGTGACTTCGAGGAGCGCCTCAAGAAGGTGCTCAAGGAGATCCGCACCCGCGGTGACATCATCCTTTTCATCGACGAGCTGCACACGCTGGTCGGCGCGGGCGCGGCGGAGGGTGCCATAGACGCCGCCTCCATCCTGAAGCCCATGCTGGCCCGGGGTGAGCTCCAGACCATCGGTGCGACCACGCTCGACGAGTACCGCAAGTACCTGGAGAAGGACGCCGCGCTGGAGCGCCGCTTCCAGCCGATCCAGGTGGACGAGCCGACGATCACGCACGCCATCGAGATCCTCAAGGGTCTGCGTGACCGCTACGAGGCCCACCACCGGGTCTCCATCACCGACAGCGCCCTTGTGGCCGCCGCGCAGCTGGCCGACCGCTACATCAGCGACCGGTTCCTGCCGGACAAGGCGATCGACCTCATCGACGAGGCGGGTTCCCGGATGCGCATCCGCCGGATGACCGCTCCGCCGGACCTGCGCGAGTTCGACGAGAAGATCGCCGGCGTGCGCCGCGACAAGGAATCGGCCATCGACGAGCAGGACTTCGAGAAGGCCGCGTCCCTGCGCGACGACGAGAAGCAGCTTCTCAACAAGAAGGCGCAGCGGGAGAAGGAGTGGAAGGCCGGCGACATGGACGTCGTGGCCGAGGTCGACGAGGAGCTCATCGCCGAGGTCCTGGCCGCGTCCACCGGCATCCCCGTCTTCAAGCTGACCGAGGAGGAGAGCTCCCGCCTGCTGCGCATGGAGGACGAGCTGCACCGCCGGGTCATCGGCCAGGAGGACGCCATCAAGGCGCTCTCCCAGGCGATCCGCCGTACCCGCGCCGGTCTGAAGGACCCCAAGCGCCCCGGTGGTTCGTTCATCTTCGCCGGTCCGTCCGGTGTGGGTAAGACCGAGCTGTCCAAGACCCTGGCCGAGTTCCTGTTCGGGGACGAGGACTCGCTGATCCAGCTGGACATGTCCGAGTTCATGGAGAAGCACACGGTCTCGCGGCTGTTCGGTTCCCCGCCCGGCTACGTCGGTTACGAGGAGGGCGGCCAGCTCACCGAGAAGGTGCGCCGCAAGCCGTTCTCCGTGGTCCTGTTCGACGAGATCGAGAAGGCCCACAACGACATCTTCAACTCTCTGCTCCAGGTGCTGGAGGAGGGTCGTCTCACCGACGCCCAGGGTCGCAACGTCGACTTCAAGAACACGGTCATCATCATGACGACCAACCTGGGTACGCGGGACATCTCCAAGGGCCAGGCCATGGGCTTCGCCAAGGAGGACGACGCCAACACCAACTACGAGCGGATGAAGGCGAAGGTCAGCGAGGAGCTCAAGACCAACTTCCGGCCGGAGTTCCTCAACCGTGTGGACGACGTCATCGTCTTCCACCAGCTGACGGAGAAGGAGATCTTCCAGATCGTCGACCTGATGATCACGAGCCTGGACAACCGGCTCAAGGAGAAGGACATGGGCATCGAGCTGCGCCCCAAGGCGAAGCAGATCCTGTCCGAGCGCGGGTTCGACCCGGTCCTGGGCGCGCGGCCGCTGCGTCGCACGATCCAGCGGGAGATCGAGGACCAGCTCTCCGAGAAGATCCTCTTCGGCGACATCAAGGCGGGTCAGATCGTCGTGATCGACGCCGAGGGCGAGGGCACGGACGCGAAGTTCACCTTCAAGGGTGTGCCGAAGCCCGCCGCGGTGCCGGACACCCCCGAGGTGGAGTCCGCCGCCAAGGGCGAGTAGTGGACCCAGCCGGTCCCGTACCGGCGGGGGGCTGGGGGCGGGGGG
>NZ_ANAE01000080.1 GCF_000341265.1 Nocardiopsis prasina DSM 43845
CCGCCGCCAAGGGCGAGTAGTGGACCCAGCCGGTCCCGTACCGGCGGTGGTCTGAGGACGGGGGCATCCCTTCGGGGGTGCCCCCTTCGTCGTTTCCCGAAGCGAGGGAAGGCGGTCGGACGCTAGGGTGCCGTCCGTGGCCAATCCAAACGAACCCCGCCCAGACGGCTCCCAGCCGCCGCAGTCGGCGCCCCTCGGTTCCCCGTTCCCGCACGGCCCCTCGGGGCCGCACGACGCCTCTCAGGGGCCTCCGGTGGGCCAGGGTCCGCCCCCCGGCCCCGTGCCGCAGGGGCCGTGGCCCCCGCACCCCCCTCAGGGCCAGTACCCGCAGGGTCCGCCCCC
>NZ_ANAE01000081.1 GCF_000341265.1 Nocardiopsis prasina DSM 43845
CCGCGACACGCGACCCGCTCACCACAGGCCCGGGGGCGCGCCTTCCTTCGCTGCCGCTTTTCCGTCCACCACCCCCACCACCACGACACGCGAAACGATGAACACCAGCCCTGGTCCCGCACTCTCCTTCGCTGCCGCTGTTGCGTCGGAAAGCGTGACCGGCCGCGACACGAATCCCGGTCAGCGCCGGCATGGAGAAACACAGCGCTGTGGCCGTAGGCTCACCCGTGACAGCAATAACGAAGGTGGATGTCGGTTTTGTCTGTTTCTCGACAAGTTGGAAAAACGAGCGCTTGCCACCGGTAAGTTCCCAGGTGAAAGAGTCTGCTCCCCGCGCACGCGGGGATGGACCTTATCGAGGGCATGACTGAAATCGGATTCGGATCTGCTCCCCGCGCACGCGGGGATGGACCCCGGCACACCGGTCTACGCGCGTACCGGTACACCCTGCTCCCCGCGCACGCGGGGATGGACCCGTGGCGGCGGCCCTCAGCCGGTTCATGCGGCCCTGCTCCCCGCGCCACGCGGGGTTCTCCTCTTACTGGGCGGCGGCTGCGCGGACTCGGCGACGGATGAAGACGGCCAGCACACAGGTGGAGAGGAAGGTGGCGACGGCCATCGGGGTGAAGGCCCACTGGTAGGAGGTCG
This sequence comes from Nocardiopsis prasina DSM 43845, assembly GCF_000341265.1. Lineage (GTDB taxonomy): Bacteria > Actinomycetota > Actinomycetes > Streptosporangiales > Streptosporangiaceae > Nocardiopsis > Nocardiopsis prasina. The sequence continues at coordinate 649 of NZ_ANAE01000081.1, forward strand.
GATCCTCCGGCAGGGCCTGGAGGATGGCTCCGGCCGCCACTGTGCAGATCACGGCGGTGGTGAAGCCGCTCATGTTGACCAGACCGGAGGCGACACCGGTCCGGCTGGCCGGAATGCCGTCGCGGGCGAAGTCGAAGGAGACCGTCGGTGCCATGGTCTGTCCGAGGGCGCTGACGGCCAGTACCGCCACACCCACGACCACGGGGGCTCCGCCGGGCCAGGCCACCAGGAGCAGCCAGCCCAGGGTCAGGACGCCGCTCAGAATGAGGGCGAAGTACACCCGCACCCCCGGCCAGCGGCCGACGAGGACACCCGCGACCGGGGCCAGCCAGAGAGCTCCACCGGCCAGGCCTGTGAGGGTGAGGGCCGCGGTGCCCTCGGACAGTCCCAGGCCTCCCACGAGGTAGGGGTAGCCCCACAGCACCATCATCATCGTGAACGGCGCCATGACGGCCGCGTGGTGGGCCATCCCGATCCGGGGGCCCTCCGCCTTCAGCGCCTCCTTGAGCGCGCCCCACAGGGAGATGGGGTCAGCGACCGTTGAGTGTCCGGCGGCCCCGACAGGGCGGTCCCGCACCACCAGGAGGACCATCAAGGCCATGAGAACCGTGAACCCGGTGGTGGCGAGGAAGGCCGCCTCCCAGCCGAAGCCGTCGAGCGCCCAGGCGAGGGGAGCCGCGCTGGCCACCTGGCCGGTACCGCCGACCACGCCGGTCAGGCCACTGACCAGTGCGTAGCGCGAGCGCGGGAACCAGAGTGCGGCGAGCCGGATGACGTTGAGGAACACGAGTGCGTCGCCGAGACCGATGAGGAAGCGTCCGGCCACGGCCAGTTCGATCCCCGGGGCCAGTGCGAAGAGGCAGGAGCCGAGGGCCATCGCGATCATGCCCATGCCCAGGGTGTAGCGGGGGCCGAGTCGGTCAGCGAGGAGTCCGGCGGGCACCTGGAGGAGGACGTACACGAAGAGCTGGAGCATCGGCAGGAGGGAGAGGAGCGCCGGGCCGACGTCGAATCTGCTCTGCGCCTCCAGGGCGGCCACACCCAGACCGTTGCGGTGCAGCATGGCGAGGAAGTAGGCGGCGACCGCCACTCCCCATACCAGCCAGGCCCGGGCGCCACCCACCGGCTCCTTGGAAACTCGTCCCGTTACGAATGCCCTGTCACCGGATGTGTGGGTCTGTGTCACTTCGCCGCTTCTCCTCTTGTTTGCACCGCCTTCCAGTGTCCTCCAGGCCGTTGAACGCTCACTACACGGGGGTGACCAGGCACGCAACACGGACGGGAACAGCCCTGACCGCTGGAGATGCCGAACCCGGCAAGGAACGGCAAAGACCCGGCAACGCACTCACAATCACCCTGAGTGACACCGAGTGCGCCAAGAGTTCCCAAAGTGGGTGAGACCCACGACAACCAGGACGGGACTACGGCCCCTTCGAGGCAAAATCACCACGGGCACATCTGTCCGAAAAACCCTATCTGAACTGCATGCTTCTGCTTTAAACAGGTCCATACTCAGTTGTTAACTGTGATGTGCATCACTCTGGGAAGCCTCGACTACGAGGGGTCAGTTACTGCTAGCATCCGGAGCGCGAAGAATAACTACGAGGTAACGACACCGTTCGGACCTCGCCAACTTCGCGGAGGGATGTCACCAACACCGGACAACGGCACGGTGAACGGAACTCACGCCGCGGCGACGTGGCCGCCATAAGCACACACGGTCAGCACACCCGCGGTATCCCGACACACACTGGAGACGACCTTGAGTCACTGGCGCCTGAACAATCCCCGGGCCTCCCGGGCGAAGTCGGCCCTCGCCAGACGAATCAAGCACAAGCCCCGCCACGCGTTCTGCGCCGAGCGCGCGATCATGGCGCTGCTGGGCGAGCTTGCCTCGGTCGCCTCCCGCCCGCTCTACTGGTCCGGCACCTCCGAGATGGCCGTCGCCTCCGTGATGCGCGACGTCAACGTCTGGTGTCGTGACGGCCGCTTCTTCTGGAACGACCTCTTCCAGGGCGGCACGATCTCGCACCCCGCGAGCGACCCCGCCGGTGCCGCCGCTCTCCTGAACCCGTTCGCACAGGTCCCGGAGCCCGCGCACTACTACACGCACCGCCAGCCGGTCGCCGCCTAGCAGCGCCCTCAGCAGCGCCCCTCGTCCTTCCACGCGCCTGACGACCGCGCTCTCTCCCGCGACCCGTCCCGACGACGGGAGCGTGCACACGTGTGCCCGCTCCGCTGTCCTGTCTTCGTCGCCCACACCGCTCCTAACGCGTCCCACTGCCACAGCGGTTCACCGTGCACCAGACCGGATCAGGACACACGCCTGGGTGGTTTGTCGTGAACCGGCTACATTGGCGAGGTACACCGACCCCCTCGGTCTCCCTCCGAACCTGCCGTAACACTGGCTCCAGCACGGCAGTCGCACGCAGTTAGGATCCCCGCCGCCGTGCAGCCCCTCGCCCCAGACGACCCGAACGCCATCGGCCCTCACAGGCTCCTCGCCCGTCTCGGCGCCGGTGGGATGGGCAGGGTGTACCTGGCCCGCACCCCCGACGGTCACCTGTGTGCCCTGAAGGTGGTCAAGGAGGACCTGGCCCACGACACCCAGTTCCGTGCCCGGTTCGCCCGCGAGGTGCGTACCGCGCAGCGCGTGCGCGGCCCCTTCACCCCGGCGGTGGTGGACGCCGACCCCGAGGCCCCCGCTCCGTGGATGGCCACCGAGTACGTTCCGGGCCCCACTCTCAAGGAGGCGGTCCGGGAGAACGGCCCCTTCCCGGAGGACTCACTGCGGGTCCTGGCCCTCGGTCTGGCCCGCGCGCTGTCCACCATCCACGCTGCGGGCCTCATGCACCGCGACCTCAAGCCCAGCAATATCCTGCTCTCGCCGCGCGGCCCGCAGGTGATCGACTTCGGCATCGCCCGCGCCGTCGAGGGCACCGTCCTCACCCGCACCGGGCAGACCTTCGGCACACCGTCCTACACCTCGCCGGAGCAGGTCACCGGGCAGAACGTGACCCCGCACGCGGATGTGTTCTCCATGGCGGGCGCGGTGCTGTTCGCGGCCAGCGGCAGGCCGCCGTTCGGTGAGGGCAGCCCGGTCAACACCCTCAACCGGGTCATGAGGGGAGAGCCCCACCTGGAGGCCGTACCCGAGGGACCGCTGCGGGACCTGCTCGCCCGCTGCTTCGCCAAGGACCCGGCCGAGCGCCCGGACGCCGACACCGTCCAACGGGAGATCTCCGCCCTCCCCCTGCCGTCCGCCGAACACGGATGGCTGCCCTCCCCGGTCAACCAGCAGATCACCGCCAGGGCGAGTGAGACCCAGCGGGCGGAGGAGGCCGAGCGCCCACCGTCACCCCCCGAGCGCGGGAGGAAGCGTCGCCGGACCGCCCTGGTCGTGGGAGCGGCCGCCGCGTCCCTGGTCCTGCTCGGGGGCGGTGCGCTGGCCCTGAACGCCCTCCCGACCTCCGACAACACCGCCGGTACCGGGCCCGAAGGCGAGGGGAACGGCGTGGGGCGGGAGGGTGAGGACGAGCCGGGCGATCCCCCCTTCGCGGGGTTCCTCTACAAGATCGACTTCTCCGAGGACGGCGAACGGATCCACGTCTTCGGTTCCAATACGCTGTCCACCTGGAACTGGCGGGACGGGGAGGCCGTGGACCGCTACGTCCCCACACCGACCGGCGCCATGATCACCCCGAACGGCTTCGCTGCGGGCTCCACCACCCACTACGTCGAGGTCTGGGACGGCGGCAGCGACAACCGGGTCGCCGTTCTCGGCAACGACCCGGAGGAGGAGCGCGGCCACTTCGACATGCCCGCGCTCACCTCCGACGGCAGCAGGGTGGCCACGCTCAGCTCCGCCGACGGCACGCTGGAGGGCGATCCGCACATCCAGGTGTGGGACGTCCAGACCAGCGAGGTCCTGAGTGATTTCCCCGTTGAGGGGCTGCTCTCGGACCTCTTCTACACTCCGGACGACTCCGCTCTGATCGGCGTGGTCACCAACCGGAGCTACACCACCAATATCGGGGTGTTCGTCTGGGACCCCGAGACCGGCGAGGAGCTCCAGCGCTTCGACGACGCCAGCTACTCGCAGGTCTCTTTGGCGAGTGACGGCCGGACCATGGCCATGGTCACCGACCACAACCGGGTCCGTATCGCGGACATCCCCACCGGAGAGGTCCGGGAGCTGGAGGTGCCCGAACTCAATCTCGACGTGCTGGTCGAGGCCCGAATGTCCGTCGACGGCTCCCTTGTCTACGGCGCCACGACGCAGTACAGCTCCGAACCGGGGTTCGTCTGGGACGCGCGCAGCGGCGACCTGGTCGACCGCCCCCTGACCCTCCAGACTCCCATCGGGATCCACCCCGACGGAGAGCACATCGCCGCCGCCACCTACCCCTACGACGACGAAAAAAGCGTCCTCATCCTGGACGCCGACTTCGACGTCGTCGCCGAGGTGAGCTGAGCCCCGGAAGGCACCATGCAGCAACCCGCCCCCAACGACCCCACCCGGGTCGGCCACTACCGTGTCGTCGCCGTGCTCGGTTCCGGCGGTATGGGACGTGTCTACCTCGGGCTGGACCCCTCGGGTTCGCCCGCGGCGGTGAAGGTCGTCCGGGCCGAGTACGCCTACGACCCCGGTTTCCGGGAGCGGTTCGCCCGCGAGCTCGAACTCGCCCGGCGCGTGCACGGCAACTACACACCCCGGGTCCTCGCCGCCGACACCTCGGGCCAGACCCCGTGGCTGGCCACCGAGTACGTCATGGGTCCCTCACTCCAGGGACTCATCCAGGACACCGGCCCCCTGCCCGAGCAGTCGGTCCGGTTCATGGGACGCGGCATCGCCCAGGCCCTCGAACGCCTGCATGCCACGGGTCTGGTCCACCGCGACCTCAAGCCCGGCAACGTCATGGTCTCCGCCGCCGGGCCCCAGGTGATCGACTTCGGCATCGCCCGTGCGCTGGAGGAGGCCCAGGGGACCGACGAGGAACGGATCGTCGGCACCCCCGGCTACATGGCCCCGGAGACGGCCGAGGGTCGGGACAGCGGTGCGCCCGCCGACGTCTTCGCGCTCGGCGGGGTACTGGTCCACGCCCTCACCGGCCGGGGCCCTTTCGGCGACGGCCACCCCTCGGCGGTGCTCTACCGGATCAGAAACTTGGAGCCCGAGCTCGACGGCGTCCCCGCCTCGCTGCGCGGGATCGTCACGGCCTGTCTGGAGAAGGACCCCACACGCAGGCCCAACGCGGCGCAGGTGCTCCAGGCCCTCGGCGGGCCCACCGCCCCGGCCGGTCCCGCCTCCGCCTGGCTGCCCCCGGCCGCCGCCGCGCGCCTCGAGGCCACCGCGCTCGAGTACGGGAACGCGGTCCGTTCGGCGGGAGTGGGCGACGGGAAAGGGACGTTCGGACGTGGCGTGCTGATCGTCGGCGCGGCCTCAGTGACCCTGACCATGGTCACGGGGTTGGGCGTGCTGGCGGCGGGGGACGCCGGGCTGATCGGTTCCGGGGCGGGCAGCGCGTCCAAAGAGGATTCGGGGGTCCCGGAGCGGGTAGTGTGCGCGCCCTCCGAGCACCTGGCCGCGGCGTACACCGAGGCCGCTGAGGAGGAGATGACCGCGCCCAACCCCGACGGGGGTATCTTCTTCACCGGGTTCTCCAACGACGGTGAGGTGCTCGCGGTCGCGGGGACCGGCGGCGTGGCCCTGTGGGACTGGCAGGCGCAGGAGGAGCTGGCCCTCATAGAGACCGAGATCGCTCCCATGCAGGGCCACCCGGAGTTCAGCCCCGACGACTGCATGCTCGCCTACGCCTCCGATGACGGCGCGTACGTCTACTCGTTGGAAAGCGGTGAGGTGACGATCCTCTCCGAGGGCTACGAGGTGGGCGCGGTCGCCTTCACCCCGGACAACGAGCAGTTGGTGGTCGGCAACAAGGACCACCAGGTGGAGTCCGGCGTGATGGTGTACGACCTGGACACCGGCGAGCTGGTCGCCACCTACTCCGACGGCGGCAGCACCGTGGTGTCGGTCGCCGTCTCACCGGACGGCGGGCACATCGCCGCGCAGGGCATCCTCGAACACACGAGGGTCTGGAACACCGAGACCGGCGAGAGCGTCGCCTCGGGTGAGGAGATCCCGACCACCAGCCCCTCGGCTCTAAGCTTCGTGGACGAGGAGACCCTGATTCATCCCGAGACGAACGGCGCTCACGCCCAGAACGTCGTGTCCGACTCTCAGGAGGGCACCTCCTTCGTCACGGAGAACCTGGACGATGACCTCACGCTGTACGACCTCAAGTACAGCGTGGCGGCCGACCGCGTGTACGCCACCTTCCTCCCGAGCGACTTCGACCCCACCGGAGGGATCATGAAGGTCTGGGAGTACTCCACCGGCGAGGAGCTGACAGCTGAGTCCGACGAGGGCTTCCTGTGGGAGATCAGCGTGCACCCTTCGGGGGACGTCATGGTCGGCCTCCCCGCCTCGGGCAACGGGATGTGGGTCGTGGACGCCCGGGAGATGCGCATCGTCGAACGCTTCTAGGCCCTCCCCTCCGCACCGAACCCCCGCTCCTAACCGGAAAGCCCCATGTTCCGTCTCCACCCCCACGATCCGCCCCTCGTCGGCCCCCACCGCCTGCACGCCCGCCTGGGCGAGGACGCGTACGCTCGTGTGTACCTGGGCTCCGCGCCCGCGGGGGGCCCGGTCGCGGTGAAGGTGGTCCGGCCGGAGTACGCCACCGACCCGGCCTTCCGCTCCTCGTTCTCCCATCAGGTGGAGGCCGCGCGGGGGGTGGGCGGCCCGCACGTGTGCGGTATCCGGGACGCGGACCTGAGTGGCGCGGTGCCCTGGGTAGCGATCGCCCGACCCCTTGGACCCAGCCTCGCCGAACTGGTGCGCGCGAACGGCCCGCTCCCCGTGGAGGCTCTGCACCCGCTCGCCCTGGCCCTCGCACAGGGGTTGGACGCCCTGCACTCCTCGAACCACACACACGGCTCCCTGTGGCCGGACAGCGTGCTGGTGTCGACCGACACCGCGCTGCTCGCCGATCCGGGCCTGGAGTGGGCGATCAGCGACACAGAACACCGCGCGCCCCACCCAGCCTTCGCCGCGCCCGAGGGAGGGGCCACCACGGCCACGGACGTCTTCTCCTGGGCGTCCATCCTGTGCTTCGCGGCCAGCGGAGTGGTGGGCCCGGACGGGTTGGCCTGCGTGCCCCTGCAACTGCGCGGACTGATCGACGCCTGCCTCAAGCGGGACCCCAGGCTGCGCCCCAGCGCCCACGACCTCGTACGGATGCTGGGCGGACCGGCCGAACCCACCCCGTGGTCGACCCGGGTGCGCGCGGCGATCGACTCGGTCGCCGACGCCCAGGGTGCGGTGGTGCGCGGTGGCGCGACCTCACCCGAGAACGCGTGCGCGGACGTCCCCTCCACAGGGAAGCGGGGTCGCCTGCTCGCAGTGGGCGCGGGTGTCCTGGCCTTGGTGGTGCTGGCCGGTACGGGGGCGACGTACGCACGCCACCGCGTCGGCGGCGGCCAGGAGGAGGGCGGGCCGGGCGCCGACACCGCGACCGGGGCGGGGCTGATCACCGACGCCGGGTGTCTGGACGGTTCCGGTTACCCGGCCCCGGACGGGCCCCTGCCCGAGGACACCAACTTCTGGGACTTCGCCTTCTCCGCCGACGGGGACGTGCTCGCCGCGACCTCCCCGGCCGGGCTCTCGGTCTGGGACTGGGACTCGGGCGAGCTGGTAGCAGTGCCGACCGAGAACGCCACCCCCCTCGTCAGCCCACAGTTCTCACCGGTCGGCTGTACCGTGTCCTCCGCCCAGCTCGTCGAGTACGAGGGCCGCGAGCACCCGGTGCGCGTCGGGGCCACCCACGACCTGGCCAGCGGGACCAGCACCGAGCATCTGGGGCCCCAGGAGGGACCGGACGAGAACGGACGTTGGCTGCTCAAGCCCCGCGACGTGGAGGCCGTGGCCTTCTCCCCGGAGGGCGGTCGTCTCGCGGTGACGCTGAGTTCGACCAATCAGGAGGACAGCACCGTGGTGATCGACACGGCCACCGGTGGGGCGGGCGCGTCCATGGCCCCCGGCCTGCACTACGACACCGTGTTCGTGGACGAGGACCACGTGGCCACCAACAGCAACGGCGAAATCAGCGTCTGGGACGCCGAGACGGGCGAGGAGGTCCACGTGGTCGTGGGGGGCTCCGACAACCGTCTCGCCGCGGTACCCGGGAGGACACAGGTCGGCTACCTCGACGACGACCGGGTCGTCATCACCGACTACACCACCGGGTCGGAGGTCGCCTCGTTCACCCGGGAGGAGTTCGAGACGGACGACGACCCCCTGCTCACCCGGCTCCAGGTCGACGCCGCGCACCGCCGGGTGTACGCGACCTGGCGGGTCACCACCGAACCTGGGGCCTGGCGGCTCCACACGAACGTGTGGGGCATGGACAGTGGTGAGGACCTCGCCGCAGAGGACGGGAACCTCGGGGCCTACCGGTCCGTCGTCCCGCACCCGGAGGGCACGGTCATCGCGGCCAACACCCTCGAATCCCGGCTGGTCCTGATCGACCCCGACACGTTCGAGGTGGTCAGGGAGCTGACGTGACCGGGTTCCTGGGCCAGGAGGAGGAAGGCCCACCAACCCGGGCAGACTGGTACCCCAACCCGTGCCCCAGGAGCTGACCCGTGCTTCCCCTGACCTCCACCGACCCCTCCCGCATCGGCCCCCACCAGGTGCTGTCCAGGCTCGGCGAGGGCGGCATGGGGGAGGTCTACCTCGCCCGTACTCCCGAGGGAGGGCTGGCCGCGGTCAAGGTGGTCAAGGAGGACCTGGCGAGGGACCAGGAGTTCCGCGCCCGGTTCGCCCGCGAGGTCCGCACCGCGCAACGGGTGCGGGGCCCGTTCACCCCGGCCGTACTCAGTGCCGACGCCGAAGCCACCGTGCCGTGGATGGCCACCGAGTACGTCCCCGGCCCCACCCTCAAGGAGGCCGTCCGGGAGAACGGGCCCTTCCCCGAACCCTCCCTCCGGGTCCTCGCACTGGGCCTGGCCAACGCCCTTCAGACGATCCACTCCGCCGGGCTCATGCACCGCGACCTCAAGCCGAGCAACGTCCTGCTCTCACCGCGCGGACCCCAGGTGATCGACTTCGGCATCGCCCGCGCCGTGGAGGGCACCGTCCTCACCCGGACCGGCCAGAGCTTCGGGACCCCGTCCTACACCTCCCCGGAGCAGATCACGGGCAAGGGGGTCGGGCCCTCCAGCGACGTGTTCTCTCTGGCCGGTGTGGTGGTCTTCGCCGCCAGCGGCCGACCACCCTTCGGTACCGGGAAGACGGCCGAACTCCTGTCCCGGGTCGTGGGCGGCGAACCCGACCTCGACGCCGTCCCGGAGCCCCTGCGACCGCTCCTCGCCCGCTGCTTCGCCAAGGCCCCGGACGGACGCCCCAGCGCCGACGAGCTCCTCCGGGTCCTCTCGCACGGTCCCCTGCCCTCCGCGGAACACGGCTGGCTCCCCGCCCGGGTCAACCACTCGCTCAACGCCCACCTGGCGCGGACCCACCAGGCGGCCGTCCCCGAGACCGCCCCCACCGGCCCGCCCGCGGACGGCCAGCCACCCGGCGGCCGTGCCCGCACCGCCCTCATCGCCGGGGCCGCGACTCTGGCCGTCGTCGTGGCGGCCGGGACCATTGGTCTCCTGACCGCCCGGTCCGACGACGACGTCGCGGGGGTACCGGACCCCGGGGAGGAGCCGGTGCCGTCCGATGTCCTCGGTTCCCGTCTCCTGGGGATCGGCTTCGCCCCCGACGGCGAAAGCCTCCACGTCTCCGGCCAGGACCACCTGGTCGAGATCGACTGGCGGACCGGCGAGGAACTCCGCCGTTTCGAGCAGCGCCCCAGCCACCTGACGGTCGGCGCCGACGGCACCGTCGTCGGCTCGTTCGCCGATGCCGTCCTGCTCTGGGATCCCGGTGAGGAGGAGCCGCGCTACCTGGAGGATCCCGGTCTCCTGGACTGGGGCCGGACGGTTTCCAGCCCCGACGGCACCCGCCTGGCGGTCGCGGTCAACGCCTCGAGCGACAGCGCGGCCGACGACGACGGGGACCAGCCCCTCGTCCAGGTGTGGAACCTGGAGTCCGAGGAGGTCGAGTTCGAGATCGAGACGGACTCCTACGCCCGTGACCTGCACTTCAACGCGGACGCCTCACAGCTTGTCGTCAGCGACTACTCGGGCACGGGGGTGTCGGCCGTGTGGGACCTGGCCTCGCGGGAGCCCGTCCTGGAGTTGCCCAACGAGGACTTCCCCGCCATGCCCAGCGACGACACGGGACACCACCTGAAGCACCTGGCCTTCCACCCCACGGACCCCTCCTTGCTCGCCATCACCACCAGCCCCGAGGACACCGCCCTCTACGACCTCGCCACCGGTGAGACCACACCCCTGGAGGTTCCCCCGACCAACGGCCACCCGCTGTTCGAGCTCCACTTCTCCCCGGACGGGACCCGGTTGGTCGCCAGCGGCGACGACGGCGCCGCGGTCAGGGGAGGCCGGGTGTGGGACACCGCCACCGGAGACCTGCTGACCGAGGACGGGGTGCCGCTCTACTCCCTGCTCGACTTCCACCCGGAGGGGACGGTCATCGCGACCATCACCCCGGCCTCCGAGCGGATGCGCCTCCTGATTGTGGACGCCGAGACCTTCGAGGTCCTGCACGAGTACCCGGAGTAGCACCGCCCCCGGCAGGAGCCGGAGTCACTGGACCGAAGCGAAGAGCTCCTCGGCGACAGGCAATCCTCGTTCCGCGAACACCTCAGGGGGTACCCCGCGATCCTTCGAGGTACCGGCGGTACAGGAGGTCAACACAGGAGCCGATCCGATTCCCAGAACTACAGGTACCCGACGCATGCCGGCCCCCGGCATCCGAGCACCGTTCATGTCTTCGTGCCGCGTTCGGTGCGTGCTTCGAACCCGGCGTGCCAGGTCCGAATCAGTTGGCTCCGGTCATCCCGGCCACGAACTCGAACAGGCCCATTCCCCAGGCGAACATCACGCACATCGCCATGATGACGAGGATCTCGGTCCAGTTGAGGACCCTCCTGAGCGAGGCCCTGGGGACGTCGTTCAGCTTCACCCAACTCAGGACGCTGAGGAGGATGCCCCCGAGGAGCACAGCCACCGGCAGCCAGGGGCCGAACACCGGATACTGCGTGACCACCGCGACCCCCGCCGCGCCCAGGCCGACGACTCCGGCCAGTCGCAGCGGCAGCACGTGCCGGATGCGGTCGAACAGGCGGGAGCGCATCACCAGCAGCACACCGAGGAGAGCGCACAGCGCCAGGTCCGGGATGCTCGAACCGAAGTAGGCGAGCAGAACCGTGACGGCGCCACCCGCGACGGCGGTGCCCATGACGATCCCCAGCAACAGGCGGTCGCTGTTGGTGAAGGTCTCCTCGAAGCGTTCCGTGGCCACCTGGCCCGACCGCCCGACCTCGTAGTCGAGCCCGGAGAGGCCGCCCATCACCATCGCCACACGCGGCAGGGCGCCCACACACAGGGTCAGGGCGATGCCCATCGCACGTACCCCCTGCGTCGGGTCCACGAAGATCCCGACCAGCACCAGCACACCGGCGGCGAGGACCACCACCGTGAGCCCCGCGATGTAGGAGAGTCCGGTCTCGTGCAGTGACCAGCCGATCAACGCCACGAGCAGCCCGCCGGACAGCGCGATCCCGGCCATGGTGAGGGGTGCCGCGTTGACCACGAGCTGCGCGGTGAGGACCGCCGTGGCGGCTCCCCACACGCAGGTCGTCGCGAAGAGGACGCTGGCGACGACCGGCAGCGGACGGCGAGCGGCCAGCAGCATCGTCCCGATGGTGAGGAGCGTGCCGAAGGCCGCCACCCCCAGATAGCCCGCCGAGGGGCGCAGCCACATCATGAGGAACAGCATCAACAGCGGGCCGATGCCGCCCACGAGCAGACCGAACGACAACGTGGTCGTCGAGTTCCAGATCCACGCGGTCTCGTCCACGCTGTCCTCGACGGCCCCGCGTACGTCGTCGACGTGCGCCGGGCGGCTCGGAGCCACCACGCGGTCGAGGAGCAGCACGTCCCCGTCGTACACACCCGCGCCCTCCAGCGGTTCGCCGGGGTGCACCGGGTTTCCGTCAACCGTGGTGAGGGACCAGGAGGCGGGATCGGAAGGCTCGTCCTCGGGCGCGCACACCTCGATGATGCGCGGCATGAGCGTGGCGACGGGCACGCTCCCCGGTAGTGCCAGATCGGCCCAGTTCTGGGGTCCGGTGATCGTGACCCTGCAGTATCCGCTCACCTGAGACCCTCTTTGTCAAAGTGTGTGCTTTTTTCCATGGCTAAGGGCTGTGCCAGACGCGAATTAGGTGATTCGCGTTGTTCACGAGATCATCTATAGCGTAGTCACCCAGAGACCTCACAGGTGGACGGAGAAGGGACCCCCGTGGCGACGAGACCTGTTCCCCGGCCCGCTCGCAACACCCCGCCGGCTCCCGGGAACTCTCCCCTGGTCATCGCGACTCCGCCACAGATGCCGGAGAACGCCCCGGCCGGCAGCTCGGGCGCGATGATCATCATGCCCATCATCACCGGTTCCGGCTCCCTCCTGATGTCCATCACCATGGGCCATCGCCCGTTGATGATGGTGGCGGGCGTGATGATCATGATCGCGAGCGTGATCGTCGGAATCATCATGTTCGTCGCCCAGCACAACGGCCCTCGTAAACGTATTCGGGAACAGCGGGAACGCTACGTCGACTACCTCGACCAGCTGCGCGAGATCGTACGGGACGTCGCCGCCACCCAGCGTTCCGACAACGCCTTCCGTCACCCGACACCCGACCTTCTCACGGAACCGGCGCGGTCCCGGGCACGGAGATGGGAACGCAGAGCGTCCGACCCCGACTTCCTCGACGTGCGCGTCGGGTCGGGGGTCCGCCCGCTCGCCCGGCGGCTCAAGCTGAAGGTGGACACCTCCTCGCCCCTGATCGTCTACGATCCCGTCTGCCAGGGCGCCGCTGACCAGCTCATCGAGCTCTACGGTGACGTTCCCGAGATGCCGCTGGTCGTGCCCCTCCACAAGTACGGCGTGATCTCGATCAACGGAGACCGTGCGGCCGGACGCGGACTCGTGCGGGCGATGATCGCCCAGATGTCGGTCTTCCATTCCCCGCACGACCTACGTATCGGAGTGGTCCGGGACCAGAAGCTCCGAGCGCAGTGGGAGTGGCTGAAGTGGCTGCCCCACAACACCTTCGACGACGCCATGGACGGGCCGATGCCCGCCCGGTTCGTCGCGCGGAACACCGTGCAGATCGCGGAACTGCTCTCGGACGAGATCGAGCGCCGCACCGTCGACCTGCAACGACGCCGCGGCAAGCCCCCGGGCCCGGGGACCCAACGACTCGTGGTCGTTCTGGACGGTGAGTACCAGTCCACCCTGTCCGGTCTCCACGCGGAACCACCCGTCACCAACCTGGCCGACCTCGGCATTCACGTCATCACCCTCGTGTCGGATCGACGCGAGGAGCCCGAAGCGGTGGAACTCCGCCTGCGAGTCGAGGCTGACGGCAACCTCCGCGAGGACACCGAGGGCACCAGGACCGCCGAGGACCCGACGCACGTTCCCCTGGAGGGCAGGGTCGACCGGTACGACATAGCCAGGCTGACGACCCTGGCCCGTGTGCTCGCCCCCTTTGGCATCGCGGTGACCGACGGCGACGACGCCATGCACGAGACGGTCGGGCTTCCCGAGATCCTCGGAGTGTCCGACGTCGCCGAACTGGACACCCGCCGGACCTGGCGCAAGAGGAGCACCGGAGACTACCTGCGTGTACCCATCGGTGTGGGCCCTGGAGGGAACACGGTCCTGCTGGACCTGAAGGAGTCGGCGTTCGGAGGCATGGGGCCGCACGGTCTGGTCGTCGGTGCCACGGGCTCCGGAAAGTCGGAGATGCTACGCACCATGGTGGCGTCCCTGGTCATCAACCACTCACCGGAGAACCTGGCCCTGCTGCTGGTGGACTTCAAGGGTGGCGCGACCTTCGCCGACACCGATCGCCTACCGCACAGCGCCGGGCTGATCACCAACCTCGCCGACGACGACGGCCTGGTGGTCCGGTTCCGGGAGGCCACCTTCGGTGAGCTGCTGCGCCGCCAGCAGATCCTCAAGAACGCGGGCAACCTGCCCAACCTGCACGCCTACGAGGCGGCTCGGGAGAGCAACCCCGCACTGGAGCCGCTGCCGCACCTGCTCATCATCATCGACGAGTTCTCCGAGCTGCTCACCGCACACCCGGACTTCGCGGAGCTGTTCGTGGCGATCGGCCGCATCGGCCGGTCCATCGGCGTGCACCTGCTGCTCGCCACCCAGCGCCTGGAGTCGGGCAAGATCAAGGGCCTGGAGTCCCACCTGTCCTACCGGGTCGGGCTTCGGACCTTCTCCGAGGCGGAGAGCCGTGAGGCGATCGGTGTCGGAGACGCCTACCACCTCCCGCCGGAACCGGGCTCGGGTTACCTGAAGGTCGACACGTCCGTCTTCGAACGGTTCAAGGCCGCCATGGTCTCCCAGCCCTACGAGCCGCCGGTCAAGGAGGAGAAGACCGAGCACGACCCGGTCCTGCCGTTGCTCTCCTACAACGGGCTGAACAAGGTGACCGGGTCCGGGTCTCTGGTCGAGTCCCTGGTGGACTCCATCAAGGCCAAGTCGGAGGACAAGCCCAAGCAGGAGAAACGGACCACCCTCCAGGTGACCGTCGACCGGCTGGTGGCCTCGGGGGCCGACCCGGTCCGCCCCGTCTGGCTGCCTCCGATGCCGGAGATGCTGACCTTCGACAGCGTTCTGACCGACCTCGGCGAGGGGGACGACCTCGAGGGTGCGGGCACCGAACCCGACCCCGCCGAGGCCAAGGCGGTCTTCGGTCTGACCGATATCCCGCGTGAACAGCGCGTGGTCCCCGCGGAACTCGACTTCACCGGCGGCGAGGGCAACATCGTCGTGCTGGGCGGACCGCAGTCGGGCAAGTCCACCATGCTGCGGACGATCATCACGAGCCTGGCGTGGCGCTACCCTCCCGGTCGCGTGGCCGTCTACGCGATCGATTTCGGCGGCGGGGCGCTCCAGGCGATGGACGAACTCCCCCACGTGGCGGGTGTGGCGGGCAGGTCCGACCCGGAGAGGGTGCAGCGCATCCTCACGGACGTCTCCGGGCACCTGGACCGTCGGCAGCGCGTCTTCCGCAAACACAAGCTCGACTCCCCGGCCGCGCTGCGCCAGGCCCGCGCCGAGGGCAAGGTGCCCTCCAATGTCGTGGGCGACCTGTTCCTGATGATTGACGGGTGGTCGGCGGTCCGCGATTCCTTCGACGCGGCCGACGACTTCCTGATGGACATCGCGACGCGAGGCCCCTCACTGGGCGTGCACACGATCCTGACGGGCGCGGCGTCGTCCCAGGTCCGGTCACGGTTGCAGGCGCTCTTCGGTGGACGGTTCGAGCTGCGCCTCAGCGACCCCATGGACTCGGGGATCGGGCGCAAGATCGCGGAGGACATCCCGAAGGACTCCCCGGGCCGTGGTCTCACCTCTGAGGAGTACCACGCCCAGGTGGCCCTGCCCCGTGTGGACGGGGTCCCGGGCGACGAGGACCTGACCGACGGCATCCAGGACCTCATCAAGCGAGTCAGGGAACGCTGGCCGCAGGACGCGGTCCAGGGTGTGCGGACGCTGCCCGCCCGCGTGGAGCTGGAGGACCTGCTCAAGGGCCGCAAGACGGGCCGCACCAGGTCCCGTGAGCTCGTGCTCGGCATGGCCGAGAGCTCGTTGGCCCCGGCCGTCACGAACCTGGACCGGGACCCGCACCTGGTGGTCTTCGGGGACCCACAGACCGGCAAGTCGACGCTCATCCGTGGACTGGTCAAGCAGATCGTGAAGCGCCCGGCGAAGGAACTGGGCATCGTGATGGTCGACTTCCGCCGGTCCCACCTGGAGCTGGTGCCGGAGGATCACCTGCTCGCCTACTGCACGACGGCGGAGCAGACCAAGGCCGTCGCGGACAACCTCGCCGGTTCGCTCCAGCAGCGCCTGCCGGGTCCGGACGTGACCCCCAAGCAGCTGCGGGAACGCAGCTGGTGGAAGGGGCTCGACCTGTACGTGATCGTGGACGACATGGACATGCTCGCCTCCCGCAGCAACCCGCTGGCGTCCCTGGCGAAGTTCATCCCCCAGGGCGCGGACCTGGGCCTGCACATCATCGCCGCCCGCCGTACCGGCGGTACCGCGCGGGCCATGTTCGAGCCGGTGCTCCAGTCGCTGAGCGACATGGCCACCCCGGGTGTGCTGTTCTCCGGTGACCGCATGGAGGGGCGCCTGGCCAACGGCGCGGCCTCCAAGCAGCTGCCGCAGGGCCGGGCGCAACTGGCCCTGCGCGGCAAGCGCCCCGACCTGGTCCAGGTCGGCTGGAGCGAACCCCCCGCGTAACCGGTCGGGGCGGTGCCGTGGAAGGACGGTCCACTGCGCCGCCCCGATCGCCGCAGGCGCCGCGGGCGCCGCAGGTCCCATCCTCCTTGTGACCGTCCCCGTGTCGTGGCCCCACCCGGAGTCCCCCGATATCGAACGTGTCACCACGGGAACTCGGAATCCAGACTCCTGGCACGCTGGACCAGACCTCTGAACTCGAGTACCTCTTGGCGGACCCCCGGACTACGGGCGACCGACCTGCTCCATACCCAGGGCCATGCGCTGGCCTCGGTCCCCGGTGGAGTCGCGGCGATCCAACATCCCGATGGCACCCGGCGCTGGAGCTACCAGGTTCCTGGCACCGAGCCGGATGTGGGTGTCACACCCCAGTGCGACGCGGTGGTGCCCGCCCGGAGGGGACGGGAACCCTGCAGGGGGTCGTCCTGGACATCGACACCGGCGAGCAGCTAGACGGCGACTTCCTGTCTCGTGACACCTCCGTCGCCGTGGGCCTGGGATACGCAAACACCTGTGTCCTTGTCGGGGGAACCGTCCAGGGGCAGGGTCGGGAGAGCGGCTAGTCTGGGAGGTCGATCCGCGCTCCTGGTACGCCGACGCCGAGTCTCCGGTCAGTGATTTCAGCCCGGCCGCAGACGGCGACAACACACACCTGTCGATCGTCTGCGACGGCACCGACGAAGCCCACCTGGCCGCGCTCTCCGGCGACAGCGGCGAGTGGGAGCTGGAGTTCACCGCCACCAACGAGACCGCACCGAACTGCTGCTGATCGGCAACGAGCTGGGTCGACGCATCGACCACGACCTGGTCGTTCGCGCCGTCAACGGAGACTTCGGAACGTGGACGTCCGTCACGGCGGCTCTGCGCTCCCCCACGGCTGGAGTCGCCCGCCTTGGAGGAGTACGTCTGCAGCCCCTCCGAGGACCCGTCCCGTGGAGGTGTTCGTGATGGGCTCCAGAAACATCGTGAATTCCCACGTCCTGTACCAGACCGTTCGACCCCTGCTCGATCGATGTGTCCCCGGGTGGCCTGAGCAACGACCTCTTCCTGTCCGACCAGGGGAGGAACGGCTCCTCACCCCGCACGACGGATTGACGTGCTACTCCGACCTCGCACCCATCAATCTGCGTGAGGCCCTGGAGAGCCTCGAGGAGTGATCACCGAGCCATTTCACCGGAACCCGAACCGCCTCGGTGGGAAGTCTCGGCACCGATCATCACACTGGAGGGCTCAGACTCCACCATCACCACAGTCGACGAAATCATCCATACTCTCGTAGTACTCCTCCGGTGAATCAAAGGCGCCGTTGACACGGTTGACGTAATCGATGACGGGCTCACCAGCCCTGTAGGAATCACCGCACCATGTGATGTCATTGCGACGCATCAGAAGCATGAGCGATCCGTCCACCTGCCCCGACCGGCGAATGGCACTGTCGTCCCAGTGTCCGGGGTCGGCCTCCACCTCGTAGACCCCCTCCGCCCGGACGACGATCCCCGCTGTGATGAGGGACTCCTGGTCGTCTTCAGACAGACGCTCAAATACATCGACAGGATCCTCTTCCAGGAACATCCGTTCTAGTACGCGAACCCGAGCATGTCGACCGATCCACTCACTATCGAGCCGAGGATCGGCCTCGACTTCCGGATCCGGAGTTTTTTCAGTCGAACATCCAGAAACAAGAACGAGAACAACTAGGACCAGCAATGAGAACAATCTTGCGAACGATATCAAAATATGCCCCACCGAAACTCTGCCACCAATGACACCCAAAATCAACTCCCCTTGGCCCCCGATGCATCAAAGGCATCCTCCACCAGTCCCTGCCTTTCCTCGAAGGCTCGCTTGTACTCGCCCACCACAGTACTCGAACTATATTCCTCACCGTCCCCGAAATTAAAGGGAATGTTCTCGTTCAGAATATCTCTCAAGCTGTCATCCATTTGATTCAGGGGGTCATTATTCCGATAGTCCTCGTTCCATTTTTCCTTGTCCGTCTGCACCACGACAGTCACATCCGAATCGAAAGCAAAATCTTCACTAGAAACCTCTTCCGCACTAAGCCTTTCTCCATCTCTCTCAACAGAGATGGCACCCCCATCGACTAGCCCGCCAAAAGCGGCAGACCGGTGAACCTCGTTTAGGTTCTCAATATTTTGATTGCTTGTCATGTAATCGAGCACGCCAAGTTGAATATTTCGCTCGAGGTCCTCGCTATTGGTGTAGGAAGGTAGACGGGGAGATACATTGACATCCCCATCGATCAACGAACTAACCAGGGAATCTGAAGTTAGCCCCAAGCCCTTCGAAAGTGCCGTTCCGATAACCGGAATCTTCTGCGTTTGGTCGCCCGTCTCAGAGAGCGCAAAGGTGAGCACCTTCTGGTGAAGATCGATCCTCTCCTTGATGTCATCGTAACGGTCATCAGACTCCATAGTCAGAGACTGATTCAGGATGCCCTGAAGGGTTCCCGCCTCTCGCGCGGAGGTTGCACCGCCCGACTCTCCTTCCATGTAAGAGATCAGCTCGATTTGCTGATACAGATCGACAGATTCAAGTACATGCGCCGCAGTCTCATCGTTTCCAACAAGATACTGCATGAAATTAGCTCGCTCCTGAGAGCCAAGTTCGACGAAATCTCTCTCTGGATCGTATTCTCCAACGCCAGTAGTTGGATTTCCATTTTCGTCGATAACATCACCGGAACTGAAACTGAATATGTGCGCATCGAAAATATCCGCGAAACTGTTCGCTAGATCGATGTTGTACTGAGAGAAGGAGGCATTGGTGTAATTGTTGCCATCTTCCTCCAGACTCGTTCCCGTCCTCGTTAGAGCTTTATGCATGTCGGGATCGGTAATCGTCTCCATGAAACCTGGGAACGCTTCCTGGGCACGACTCCGATCATCTGGGTCCTCACTGTGCAAGTCTTCGGCCAGCCAGTCGGTCATCTGACGAACAGTTTCACCCTCATCATGCCACTCGTAGGTGAACAATCCTTCGATCGCAGTCGTTCGGAAGTCTTCCCGATAGTCGATATCAGATTCCTTCGCTTCACCCACATGCTCACCCGTGAGCACAAAGGAATTCGCGTCCTTGTTACGTGAAGCGACATCGGTCAGTGCCGCCAACTCCTCTGAGGACACCCAGTGATCAGACTCATTACCCCAGTGATCCGTGAAAGTCCCCAGAGATAGGGCGAGGTTGGTCGAGAGCCCGTATCCACCCTCGAAGTCATTCGAAGTATGGGCGAAGAGTTCTGACAAGTCAGACATTGTCAGTGCATCGACTTCTTGGCTTGCCAATGGGTCACCAGACCCGCCATCTCCATAACCGAAGGGGATGTCTATCGCATTGCGAACACTTTCAGGAACGTTGTCATATCCACCTCCTAGGCGCTGATCGGACAGAGCCAGGATTCCTTCACCAATTGCGCCAAGCGCATGCTCTCTCTCTTCCTCACTCATATCACCGTCTTCCATAATATTCGGCAGACCGATGACTCCACGACCTCCCGGGCCTTCTTCCTCCAATGCCCCATAAAAGGCTTCGAGAAAGTCCATCTCCTCGTCCCGATATCCGGTTCCGCCCTGTTGCGCTTGCAGTGCATTGGTGGTGATCATACTGAGCAATAGCATGAGTTCATGATAGTTTTCATCGATGGCTTTT
Organism: Nocardiopsis prasina DSM 43845; assembly: GCF_000341265.1. Lineage (GTDB taxonomy): Bacteria > Actinomycetota > Actinomycetes > Streptosporangiales > Streptosporangiaceae > Nocardiopsis > Nocardiopsis prasina. Next base: position 20,840 of record NZ_ANAE01000081.1, read on the forward strand.
TCGCCCGACCAGTATTCCCCAAGGTCCTCCGCCAGCTCTTCTGCATTCTCCTCCGTAAGCTCCCGACCATCGACCATCATGGTATAGTTGCTCGGATCGATGTTATAAAAGGCCCAGGAATTGATCCCCGAATCGATCAGGGCTTGAATGTTCTCCTTCGTGGGGCCTTGCCCCAACATTTTCGCCACATCTCCAGCATTGTCTTCGAATTCTTGATAGTTGGCTCGTTCGCGCTCCTCGAGCTCCCCGTGCTTCGTCGTGAGTTCTCCGTAGATCGAACGACATTTATTTTCCGGACCTACCAGCCCAAACCCCTTTTGTTCAGGATAGGATGCAGTGATGGTCTCACCCTGGTATTCGTCCGGAATCTCCGCCTTTTTCGCCTCCCTGAAATCAAACCACTCTGACGTCTGGGATTCGCGTTCGGCCTTGAAGTCCTCCACATACTGCGCCCATAGCTCCAGCATGGAAGAGGCGTAAGCGATTGCGGAGCCCGCGTTCTGCCAAACTTGAAGTTCCTCTCTGGTCTGTGATCCGATACCCCAGGCCATGAGTTCCGTGAACTCCGTGGCCGTGTCATAGAACGTTGATCCCAGGTCGTCGGCTCGCCCCAGGAGCCGCGCCTGCAAAGCGTCTAGTTCTTCCGTTCTTGTTCTAATCGTATCCGGGTTTGCGTTTGTGATTCGAGCCTGAAAATGGATATCGAATTTCGCCATGAAAACTCTCTACAGCCAAGGGGTGATTATGGATTCAGTGATCAAACAATTTGATCCTCAGAAATTGACCTGCAGATCAACACCAAGATCCCAAGGGGTTTTAAAGTCATTAGAGGACTCCCAGTCGTTTTCCGCGATCTCCCTGGCGCCAGCTTGGATGTTTTCAGCCAGCTGCAGCCCGTGCTCTTGGGCGTCAATGATGACCTGACGGTACTCATCCCTGTACGTCGCTAGCGCTGACGAGACCTCGTCTCTCTGCGCGACGGTCTCCGCGTCTTCCATAATGAGATCGAACATGTCGGCCAGTCCTGCCATTGACTCGGCCAGAGCACCCGCCAACTCCCCACCCTGATACCCCTCAATGGGATTTCCTCCAGCCTCGTTGGGCATACTAATCACCTTTCTATTCGCACTTAAGAATAGGAGAATTTACGAGCGCCACAGACGTGTCGTTAGCACTACGGGGAGTAGGATCACTATGTCCATCAACGCCCTGAGGCGATCGGTCGGGTTGCTGGTCAAGCCATTTTCAAGTGGCCACATTCGGTCACGAGTGACTCGGCACCGAGCAGCCCACTGTTCGACGCGCCTCCAACGCCGGGGATCATAGGAGCAGCCCTCCCCGGTATGTGCTGACCGCTTGCTCGCTTTGATCCTTGAGGAGGGATCCTGAGAACCAGAACCCGGTCCCTGGTGGTGCTGCTGCCACTGCTCTCGTCATGTTCCCTGATGCCCGGGGCCTTGCAGGAGAGCGAGATCGACCATGTGGTGTACCAGGGATCCGCCGAACCGCTGGAGGTTCCACAGAACCTGACCTCCGTGGGGTGGGACTGGGAGGCCCCCGAGGAGACCGACATCGTTGACGTGCGGCCCTTCCCCCTCGGTGTGGTCGTGACCGTCTCGGACGGGGTCGTCGCCTTGCAGGGCGACACAGGAGAGGAACTTTGGCGATACCGCCGCGTGGGCGAGGCGGTGACGGACGCCAACGTCACGACGAGCGGAGAACGCGTAGCGCTCGCCTACCCCGTCGACGTGGAAGACGAAGCCGCAGTGGCACCGAACGAGGTCGTGCTCCTCGACTCCGCCACGGGCGAGGAACTCGGTTCTCACACTGAGGACTTCACCGCTGAGGCGGCCCTACCTACGAACGTCACGACGCTGTCCCCCATGCCTGAGCACCTGGGTCTACTCTCCGACTCGTCCCGAATCGTCTATCGCAAGTTGGACGACCAGAGGACTGGTGTGTATTCACTCGACCTGGAGACCGGGGACGAGTCATGGAGCCTCACCGACCTCCAAGGAGAAGGTCAGGCGGGACGGGACTTCCACCCCAAGGGAGTGGTTGCCTCGGGCGACACGATCATCCTTTCGGGCAACTTCATGGATGAGGACATCGATTCTCTTCCCGAAATCTCGGAAGAGCAGGAGCACACGGTTGTTCTCCTGGGACTGGACGCCGACTCAGGCGAGGAGCTCTGGCGCCACGAACTCGACATGGACGCTCCCATCGATCTCCACCCCGTCAGGCTGGGCGTTCAGCTGACTTCAGGTGCGGTGATCGCGGAGGCTCGCGGCGTGGACGAGTGGATACTCGACCCTGCCTCCGGGGAACGCCTGACCGAGGAAGGATTCTTCTCAGAGCGGGAGGTCGATGTCATCGGTGCTCTCGAGAACTCCGTAGTGACCGAGCAGTGGCTGGTGGATGATGAGGAGTTCGAGTACTCATACACCGACTTCTCAGGGGACGTCCATACGACGTTCCGTACTCCTGGCTCCGCGAGACGCATAGGAAGCGTGTTCGTCCTGCCCCTTGAGGGCGCGATCGTGTGGCTCGACGTGAACCAGACCAACACTTCCTTGGACCCCGAAGAAGCCGCCTGGGATGAGGCACGCCTGGTGATCGATGAGGCCGGCGAGTCCCGTGTCATCGACCTCGGTGTCCAGGTCGAACGCGACTACGTTCAAGACGGGAGCGAAGCTCAGCGCTCTTCGCTCCCCAGCCCGCCCGACATGACCGTCGCCCCGGGCGCACTGGTGGTCCAGGAGAAGGTCCCGGGAGGCGCGCGCCGCCTTGTGGGCGCGGTTCCGTAGCGGCCTCGGCGCGGGGGTGCGGCCGGGGATCCGCGCCCCCGCGCTGCTTGCGGTACCGGGTCCCACCTGGGTGAACGAAGAGTCTCGTTACCTGATTGTTCCCTTTGGTATGAAACCCTCGTTGCCTCATCGCCGTCGCACCAGTCGACCCTGACCTCATCTCCCCCTCAACGGAGAAAGCGGAAGCCGGTTCATCATGCCGGTGCGCATCCTCTTCCGAAAGGAGTGCCCCATGACCGAATCTGGCGCCAATCCGATCGAGGCGATGGAAGGTGGCGAGTACGCGGAGACCCTCGCAGCCGCGATGGCCGGTCTGGCCGACGCCTTCGACACCCTCATGGGTGACGCCGTGAGCGCCTGTGGCCACGAGGACCTCCGTTCCGGGTTCAACAAGTTCCGGGAGGAGGCCGACCAGGCCCTCATCGACCTCCAGGAGCACGGCCTCGCCCTGGCCAACAACATCCAGGCGGGAGCGGGCGAGATCGCCAAGAACGACCTGGAGAGCTCCGAGGACTTCCACCCCTGGTCGTCCCACCGCGACCTCAACTTCGACTGACCCCCGCGACGCGGTAGACCGCGTCCCCCTCACCACCCGCTCGATCTCCACCCCTGAGGATGACCGTGGCCACCATCTCCCTCATCTTCCACCCCCGTAACTTCTACGGTCAGCCCGACAACATGTACGAGTGCGCCTCGGATCTGGAGATCCTCAACGCCCGCGTGCTCGGTCGGGCCGACGACCTCGGGGGTGGCTTCGACGCGGCCGCGCAGCAGTTTACGGACATCATCGCCTGGGACATCCGGGGGCATTCCGAGGAGGACGTCCAGAAGTGGAGGGACGCCGCCGTCACCGTGAGCTACGCGGCTTCGGTCGCCGAGATGTGGGCGGATGCCGTCAAGGCCTTCAAGGACGAACGCGACGCCCAGATCTCCACTTGGGAGACGAGCAAGAGCGAGAAGGAGAGCGCCGTCCCCTCCGCCTACCAGGGTGACCGGATCACCGAGTCCCACCCGCAGGCGGACGGTTTCCTCTGGACGGACTGGGGCGCCGGGGACGAGAAGAAGTGCCGGGATCTGTACAACGAGCTCTCCACGGTCCAGGAAGGGCTCATCACCCGAGAACAGACCAACTGGGACAAGCTTGAGGAAATCGCCGAGGACGCCCGGAGGATGCTCGAGGAGGGGCCGACCCCCGACAACGTCTCGAAGCTCATCGAGGCGGGGAACGCCAGCTGGGGGTTCCTCAGCCTCGATCCCTCGCGCTACTCGTCGCTGATCGGCGATGACATCGAGCTGACTCCCGAGAACGCCGAGGAGTACGCGAACGACCTCGCGGCCTACTGGTCCGGCGACCGGCCCATCGACGACCGGTACCACGAGCTCATGCTCGTGATGTCCATGCTCGGGACGAGCGCCAAGCAGCACCAGGAGAACGGGACGGAGTTCAGCTCCGACGAGGTCGGGTTCCTGGAGGAGTTCTACAAGCAGCTGGAGGAGCCCTACCTCCGCGACGGCGTCGGTGCGGGCGTCATGCTCTACCCCGAGCTCATGGCCGAGTCCGGCATGTCCGACGAGGAGCGCGAGCGGGCCCTCGGAGTGCTCGGAGACGGGCTTCTGGCGCTCTCGGACCCCCGCATCGGCGGCGGCTACGACAGCCTGCCCCAGAGCTTCCGGTACGCGGTCGAGGGCCCGTGGATCAACCCCGACGCCGACGGCAAGATGCCCGCGACCCCCGTCTCCATGGGTATGGACATGAAGGCGCTGTCCGCCTTCATGGAGCACACGGACGACAACCTGGAGGCGGGCTACGGGTTGTCGACCAACCTCCACCTGGCCACCGGCGCCTTCCTGGACGCCTGGGGGCACGAGGTCCACGACTCCGACGGTGTCCTGCCGGACTCCGAGCAGGTCTCGCACATGGTCGACGTGGCCTCGCGGAACAAGGACTCCAACTACTACATCCTCACGGGCGAGCACCTCAACGAGGAGCCGGGCGTCCCCCACGGTGACGCGGACCTGCGGACACAGGCGCTCGAGGGCACGCTCACCTTCGAGTGGCACGACGACGGCCACACCGCGCGACAGCTCACCGACTGGCTCGCTGAGGACGTCCACAGCGAGGACCCGGAACTGAGCCAGCGCGCGGGCGACGCCTTCACCGGGTTCATGGAGACCATCACCGACTCCGAGATGCACGACGCCCTCACCAACACGGGCGTCAGCGTCACCGAAGGGGACAACGAGTACTCCGACGCCTCCTTCACCCAGTTCAACGGTGCGCTCGCGGACAGCCTGGCCGACATCTTCGACGCGCACATCTACAGCTTCGCCAACGGCGACATCCTGGACACCAACGGCAACGCGGTGAAGGGCATCGGTGACTTCGACCCCGACACCGGTTACGTGCGTATGGGACCCGATGAGCGAGCGCAGTACATGCAACTCCTCATGGGCAACGACGAGACCGCCGGACGCGTCGTGAACTCGGTGGACGTCTACCAGCAGATCGAGGCCGTGGCCTACCTCGAGTCCGGTGACGGGGCGACCTCCGCGCGCGGCTCCGCCCAGCTCCAGGGGTTGTTGGAACGTGCCCTGTACCTGGAGTCGGCGGACCGCTCCGCCGACCTGGACGCGACGATCGCGCGGGAGACACAGATCGCCGACTTCGTGGTGAGCGAAGCGGGCAACCTCTCCGAGAAGATCCCCGTCATCGGCCAAGGTGTGTCGAAGGGCATGGAGCTGGGCAAGGACAGCATCGTCGGAGCGATCGTCGACGGCGACTACGACGTGTCTCCCCGTTTCCCCACCTACACCAGCGAACTCTACGTGGAGCGCAACTTCCAGGTGGAGACACTGGACTTCGTCCTCGAGAACGATCCCGGCGTGCTGAACGAGGACACACGGCGCGCGGACCTCAGGACCCTCGTGGACGGTGGCGCGCTCAGTATCGAGCAGGACGGGCGGAAGCTGGAGCCCGGTGACATCACCGACGACTTCGTCTTCGACGAATCCGTGACCCTGGACTTCGAGAAGGACCCGAGCGCGTGGACGCACAATGAAGGTCGGGAGCTCTCCGGCATGGACGACGCCCTCGGAAAGATCATGGACGCCACCGTCCTCACCGCGAACACCACCGACCCGCACACGGGCGAACCCGTCGAACACACGGCGCCCGGCCGTGAGTGGGTGGAGGACTTCACCGGTGAGTACAACAGTGCGTACAGGACCACCCGGGACTACTTCGGAGGCGAGCTCGAGCAGTTCGGTGAGCCCCCGGAAGAGGAATGAGGACCCCCGAGACCGCCTCCTCCCGCCACAGACTCTCCTTGGAGGATCCCTTGACTCGTACGAACCGGGCGACCGCTCTCTCCGCCCTCGCCCTCACCGCAGGGCTGGTGCTGTCCGGTTGTTCCGCCTCCGATCCCGAGCCCGAGCCCGAATCGGGCCTGCCGGAGGACTACGTGGCCGCGCAGTGGATCGAACGGGAGGTACGGGTCCACACCCTGGCCCGGATGCTCGACGAGGAGGGCTCGGCCGAGGTCATCGAGAACACGGGCGGAACTCGTGAGCACCTCCTCGACTGGGGAGTCGTCGTCGAGGAGGAGGACGGCTACGCCGTCGAGCTGGACAAGGACGCCTGGGACGACAACATCCACCTTGCTAAGGTCGACGGAGCGCTCGGGAACGCCATGAACCGGAACGATGTCACCTGGTGCGGTGAGACCGTCACCGGTGAGGATTTCGTCGACGTCTACATGGACGAGCACCAGGACTCCTTCGACACCCAGGACGAGTACACGGCGAGCGTCGTCGACTACGTCGGCTGCGGCACGGGGGCTCCGTGACCGGTATCGGCCACTCCATTGCGGGGACTCCGACGACTCCCCGAACTCCGGGGTTCGCGAGAGGTGGGGAGGGAATACTCACCGATTCGCCTCGTCACGAAATACGCGCGTACATTGACCGAAAGGTCATACCCTTACTAATCTCCGTAGCGCCGTACCTCCCGTGTTCGTGAAGCAGCGGACGAACACCCTGCCCATGGGGGACAGGCCCACGAACTCACCCACCAGCGATTCCTTGAAAGGGTACGGATGTCCCAGCACGCCGGTCTTGAAAATGTCAATAGCCTGTCGCAGGGAGGCGAACAGCTCGGTCAGGAGTCCGACGGCCTCCGCACCCAGATGAACCAGCTCATCAACGACATGAGCAACGACGCCGACTCCCTCCAAGGGCAGGCGCTCCACGACTTCCGCGAGGCCCGGAACAGCCTCACCGAGCGCTTCGACGAGCTCATGTCCTGGTGCAACCAGAACGGCATCAAGCTGAACGAGGGCCAGCAGCAGTTCAACCTCACCGACAGCGAGGCGAGCGACGACTTCTCGGCATCCGGCCAGGACCTCGGCGGCCTCTCCCGCCCGGTCAACGCCTGACCCTCCCTCACCTACCCCGTTCCACCCCCAGGAAAGGCACCTTCATGGCTTCCCAGTTCGACGTCTACGGAAATGTCGGCGGTCTCCAGACGCTGGCCTCCGACCAGCAGGCGCACCTCGGTCGTTTCACCGCGATCATGAGCCAGATCAACGAGCAGTCCGAGAGCACCGTCAGCCAGTGGGAGGGCTCCGGAAGCCAGCAGTTCCAGTCCAAGGCCCAGGAGTTCGACACCCACTTCTCCGAGGTCAACTCGGCGTTCGCGAAGATGATCGACGCCACCAGCGACACCGCGGACAAGTACGGCAAGCTCACCCGGTACCTGGACGGACTGTTCTAGTAAGCTGAGTTCCGATGTCCTCCCCACCTTCGCCGCCCTCCACCGACCCCGATCCGCAGCTTCCGGAGGCGTTCCACTACACGCCCGACGAGGAGAAATACGTCCTCGAGGCGGACGCCCTCCGGCACCGGCAGCTCCGGTCCGCGCTGCTGTACGGGTCCAGTCGCTACTGGCGACGGCGCCAGCGGGTGTGGCCGGCCGTGATCGGCGGGGCCATCCTCATCGCGCTCATCTGTGGGGTCATCGCCCTGGTGGGGGCCTTCGGCCGCCAGCAGGAGATCAACGAGGAACGAGGGTGGGGAGCCAACCGCCAGGTCGGGAGCGCCGTCATCGACCATGTCGGCCACCTCGGACCGTCCCTGACCGCACACGCCATCCCCCGCTCCGTCTGACCGGGCGGGCCTCCACCACGAAGGGGGCGATCTCCCATGTCCGTCTGGGCCCCGGGGTACGAGACCTCCACTCAGCTTCGTCAGGGACGCCGTGCCCGGATCTTCCGTGCGGTCCGTGTGACCAGCGGCGCCGAGGTCGTGCTCAAGGTCCTGCCGATGGAGGCGGGGCAGGCCGAGCTCGGGCACCTGCGCACCCTCGACGGGGTGCCCGGTGTGGTTCCCCTGTTGGACGCCGGAACCACGGCGGACGGCGAGTTCTTCGTGGTCACGCCTTTCTACTCCGACGGTTCCTTCGGGGAAATGCTGGCGCGGAAGGGGCCCGCTCCCATCCAGGAGGCGGCGGCGGTCGCGCGCAGCGTGGCCGGGGCGCTGGGGGCCCTCCACGGCCGGGGCCTGTTGCACAACGACATCTGTCCGGGCAACGTCCTACGGGCCGGGCGGACTCCGGTCCTCACCGGGTTCGGTGCGATCTCCGACGCCGGGGAGGCGCTGCCGCCTCCGCCCCCACAGATGGAGTCGTTCCTCCACTCAGCTCCCGAGACGCTGCGCGGGGAGCCCCGCACCACGGCGTCGGACGTCTACCAGCTCGCCTCGACGGTCTGGACGATGCTCACAGGCCGGGCGCCGTTCTCCACCACGGACGGCACCCCCTTCGACCCCCGGGCCTACGCCCAGCGTGTCCTCGGCGAGGAGGTCGCGCCGGTACCGCGTCAGGACGTGTCCCGTTCCCTGCGCGGGGTCCTCACCCGTGCCCTGGCGAAGGACCCGGCCGACCGTCACGCGAGCCCAGCCGAGTTCGCGGCGGCCTTCGAGAAGGCGCGGTCCGGACGTCCGGCCGCGGCCCCCAGCGGTGCCCAGCCCTCCATGCTCGCCGCGCCGGTGGACGCCTCCGCTGGTCCACGCCCGGCGCCCACAGGTCCCCAGGAACCACCCGCGCACAGCGGACCCCAGACACCGCCCGTCTCTCCCGGGGCCTGGACCCCGGCGGCTCCCTCGGGTCCGCAGACGCCCGTGGCGCCGCCCTCAGGACCGCAAACGCCCTTCGCCACACCCTCTGGGCCGCAGGCACCCATGGCACCGCACTCAGGGCCACAGGCACCCTTCGCCGCGCCCTCCGGACCGCAGATGCCCTTCGGACCGCCCCCGGCGGCGCCCGTCGCGCCTTCGTCCGGCCCCCAGATCTCCCACCTGTCCGTGCCCTCGGGGCCGCACGCTCCACCTGCCCCGCCGACCCCTGCCCCCGTGGAGTCCGGCCCCACCCAGCCTCCCGCCGCCCCGCCGGGGGACAGGTCCCGCCTGGCCAGCGCCTCGAGTCTGCGCCCGCCCCAGCGCCCCCTGCCCACTCCCGAGGAGCGGGAGCGCCACGGGGCCGTACCGGAGGCGACCCCGCACAGCACCGCCGACCTCATGATGGCGAAGCTGCGCGGCGAGGAGGTCTCCCCGCTGCGTGCCTGGGCCCGGTTGGAGGGGTGGAACGGGGACGCTGAGTCCGCGTACCTGCCCACCGACGAGGTCGTCGAGGAGCGTTCCTCGGACCCGGAATGGGACTCGCTCTCCGCTCCCCTCGAACCCCCTCGGTGGCGCAAACAGATGCACATCGGCGTGACGGTCTGCGGGGTCCTCTTGGTCACCGTCGTGGGCAGCGCCTTCGCCGCCAGAAGTCCCTCCCAGCCCGTGGTCGAGACCGTGGCCAGTGAGGAGGCCGAGGCGACGACGGACGAGGAGGCACCAGCTGAACCGATGGCCGCGCCCTCACCCCTGCCCGAGGGCAGCCCTCCGTCCGAGGTCAGGCTGGAGGACACCCTCAGCGCCGTCACCCTGTCCTGGGCCGATCACACCGGCGGCACCGGTTCGTACTTCGTGGTCGGCGGCCAACAGGGGCACGCCCCGGCGACCCTGGCCAGAACCGGACCCGGCGCGGTGACCGCGCAGGTCCCCACGGACAACACCCAGGGCGAGTACTGCTTCGTCGTCGTCGCCGTCGACGGAAGCGCGGCCCCCGCCGAGGAGGTCTGCACGACCCGCGCGGCGGAGCGGGCCGCCGAGGCGGAACGCCTGGCCGAGGAGGAGGCCGCGGCGGAAGAGGAGGAAGAGGAGGAGAACGAGCCCGATCCCTCGCCGTCCCCCTCCCCCAACGCCGACGAGTAGCGACTTCCCTCGCACTCAGGCCCACTTGGATGGACAAGTAATCCTTTCGTCCCGTAAGGCAATAAGAATGGTCCGGACTTTCCCACGCCACCGCTCGAATTTCGTTGTCGAATGGTGAATGTACCGGGGTCCTCTCGCCTTGGCCTCTTCGTTCGGTGAGAACGGAACGGTTGTGCGTGGGTGATTCCCCGCGAACAGGGGCGCCCCAGGAGAGTCGACGGGTACCGGACCCCCGTGGCCGGGCCCTCGGATAACGTGAGGATCGGGGAGAACCGTGACGTGTCTCCGGTGATCCCACACCCTGGAACCACCCCGCTCCGCTCCCCCGAAAGGCGATCCATGCGGCGTTCACTCGCCTTGGCCTCTGCTGTGTGCCTCCTCGCCGTGACGGCGTGCGAATCCTCCTCCGGGTCCTCGGACGGCGAGCCGGAGACGGTCGAGGCGCTCACCGAGGACGGTCTGGTGGGGCTCGCCCTGGTGCACCGGGGGTTCGAGGGCGGCGACCCGGAGACCGAGCAGGTGCTGGTCTTCCACGATCCCGACACCGGCGCTCCCCTCCAGCGGATCGACCTGCCCGACGGGGCGGTGGACCCGATGGCGCCCGCGGTTCCGGTGCACAAGCGGTTCTCCGAGGACTGGCAGTACTTCGCCTTCGTCACGAACGAACCCAACGCCGTGCACCTGGCGGGTCTGACCGCCCCCCAGGAAGCCGAGGAGGGTGAGGAGTTCACCTACCAGCCCGTCGAGACGATCCAGGCTTCCGGCGAGGAGGAGCTGTCGGACCCGGTGATCCACGGGGAACGGCTCTGGTACGTCTCCGCGCAGGGCCAGGGGCAGCCGCCGCAGGTCAAGTCGGTCCCGTTGGAGGCGCCCGGGGGCACCCCCAACCAGGAGGGCAGCCTCGCTCTCGGTGAGGGACAGCGGCCCAGCGACTGGACGATCACTCCGGACGGCTCCCTGCACATCCGTAACAGTGTCCCCACCCAGCAGATCGCGGGCGGCGAGGGCAGCCTCGTGGTGCGTTCGACCAACGGCACCGTCGTGAACGCCACCCTCAACACCGGGGGCGAACAGTGGCAGACCTTCGACGACGCACCGGTCTGGGGCGGTGAACAGGCCCTGCTCCGGCCGGACGGCGACGGGGAGGGCCCTCAGGGCGCCTACCTGCTGGAGGTCGAGGGCCAGAGCCACAGCGTCACTCGGCTGCTGGAGGACACCTCGAGTCCGGTCGTGCAGTACACGCTGGCACCGGAGAGGGACGGCATCCTGCTCCAGACCGAGGAGGCGTGGTTCCGGGTGGACCTGGAGGAGGGGACGGTGACGGAGACCGAGGAGACGTTCCCGCGCTACCACGACACCTCCATGGACGGCTGGCCCCTCGTGGTGCGGTGGTCCCAGGAACCGCCCACCGAGCCGGACGCCCCCTCGGAGAGCCCCACCTCCTGACGCGGGGACCGGGGGCGCGGGTCCGGTCAGTGGAATGCGATGACCTTGGCCCCCTGGTCCTGGGAGTCAGCCAGGTCGACCAGCACCACGGCCCCGGGCACGGCCTCGAACTGCCCCTCCGGCTGCCTCGCCTCGAAGTACCCGGCCGCCCTGACCGGCTCCGGGAGATCGATCCGGTGCACCTCGCCGCCACCCCAGGGAGCGACGTTGACCGGAGTCTCCGGGTCGTCCGACTCGAGCTTGACCACCGCGTCCTCCAGAGCCAGCACGTAGCTACTGATCGACGCCGTGGGCACCGCCCGCTCCTCGGTGGCCAGGATTTGGCCGTCGAACCGGCGCAACTCGTAACCGGCGGCCTTGACAGAAGGAGCGCGCTGGGCGACGAGGAACCCGTCTTCAAGCGTGCGAGCCAGGTAATGGTGCTCTTCTTCCTCGAGCCCTGTCGCGTCACCCACGACCCCACCCGTGACCGGATCGAACACGTACCTCTCGCTGAACTGTTCGTCCTGATACGACGACCCCTGGTCGTGGTACACGGGAAGCACCTCACCCGCCCCACGCACGGAACGGCGTTCGGAGGTCAGGAACGCTGCTTCCTCACCCTCCAGGTGCCACAGAACCGACCCGTCCCCAGGGTCCAGAGCGATCAGCTCGGCGTCGAGCGAACCGCAGCCCGCTCGTACGACCACCGCGTCGGAGAACACCACCGGCCGGTCAGCCCGGTGCACCTTCGATCCCTCACACGTGAACAGGTCCTCGGTCCGCCACAGCTCGGATCCGTCCTCGTCCGAGAGCATCGCCCCCGAGAGCCCGTCACCGGCCTCCAAGTGGAAGACACCCCCGTCGCCAGCGACACCCACGTTGAAGGGCCCTGGCTTCTCGACGTCGGGGGCGATCGGCTCCTCGAAGTCGCCGACGACCTCACCGCTGACTCCGTCCAGGACCACACGCCGCCACTCGACCGGAGGGACGGACCCCTCCTCGTCGTCGGCCGCCCCGACCTCCTCGTCCGGTGCTTCCTTCGGGTACATCACGTGAACCCGCTCCCCGGAGGAGGACACGTCCGTCAACGCACGGACACCCTCGTCGTCCACGGTGAAACTCCACCGCTCCTCACCGGTCACCCCGTCCAGGGCCACCACTCCCCGAGCCGTACGCACCAGGGCACCGCGCGGGAGGGGGGTCACCTCCACATCCCCCCAGTGACCTTCAGCGGTCCACTCCCACGCCACCTCGGAGATCGACCCCGGCACGGCGGCGTCCGACCACTCACCGTCCAACTCCTCGTGGCTGACCGAGACACCCCCGAACCCCAGCACAGAACAGGC
>NZ_ANAE01000082.1 GCF_000341265.1 Nocardiopsis prasina DSM 43845
CTGAGCAGGCTCCCGGCGCGGGCCGCCCCGTCTGAGCCCTGGCCCTCTACCTGTCTCAGCACCCTTGACCTTTCCTGTCTCAGGCCCCTGCCCCCGGGGTCTGCCGCGACCTTTCCCTGATCCCCCTGGAGTGGTGTTCGGTGCCCCCCGAAGAAGTCAGACCGATCGACTGTGAAGGCAAGATCGATCCCAGCTTGTTCCCGGTCCCCGAGACCGAGACACCCATGCTGGAGTGGCACGCCAGCAGGCTGCGCACGGCCGGTCAGCAGATGGAGGAGACCGGGGGCGACATCGTCCAGGCCTGGGAAGGTCTGACCAGCTGCTATTCGGCGCCCGAGGCCCAGACCCTGCACGAGGCCCTGGACCCGGTCGCCCCCCAGGGGGTCGAGGTCAACACCGCCACCGAGCGAGCGGCCGGGGCCTTGGAGGACTTCGCGGAGACCGTTCGGGAGATCTAGGGCAAGTGGCGGACCCTGACCGTGGACTCCTACTCCTTTCGCGCTGAGATCGCGGAGGAGGGGCAGGACTGGAACAAGGGCGAGGGCCTGTTCGGGACCGGGGACAGCGCCAACGCCGACAGGAACGAAGCGTTGTTGCTGCGGGCGGCCAACCTGGTCGGTGACTTCGAGCGGGCCGAGATCACCTGCGCGAACGCGATCAACGTCGGGCTCGCCGGGCGCACCGACTTCGTGAGTGAGAAGGATCTGGATGGTGCGGCACCCGACCCGGACCAGTTCGTGCACGGGTACGGTGCCGATCTGACCGAGCTCCCGACGTCCTGGGGTGAGGCCGCCGCGGGCACCGACTACGGGTGGGTTCGGGACGTGGGCTCGGCGGTGTGGGACTTCGGTGTGGGCGCGGTCGAGGGGGTGGGTGCGGCCGTGGGCGCCCATTCCTCCCAGGGGTGGTTCGCGCAGTCGTGGGGGGACTCGCTCAAGGAGTACCACTGGGGCAACCTGACCTCGGCTGCTTCGTTGGTGGGGATGTATGACGCGGAGTCGGACTCGTTGGGCTGGGCGGGGCTGTCTTCGGCGGGCCAGGCGTGGAAGGACCTGGCGCACTCGGTGGTGCCGTGGGAGGAGTGGGGCGAGCGTCCCGGGTACGTGATCGGGACCGCTCTGCTCAACATCGGCGCGACCGTGGGCGGCGCCGTGCTGACCGCCACGGGTGTGGGCGCGGTGGTGGGAGTGCCGTTGATGGCCTGGCGCGGCGCGGCGATCCTGGATGGCATGGGCAGCTCCAACCGCGGCGGCGGCGGTGGCGGGGTGGATCTGCCGACCCTTTCCACAAACGCTTCGGTCACCTCCCACGTCAGCCCCGGCCAGATGGAAGTCATCAAGGCCTACATGGACCAACTGGTCAACCCCGTCTATTCGGATACCGGTGATCTGGCGGGAGGTCCCTCCAGTGGTGGCGTCGAGGGCGCGGGGTCCGGCCGTGTCGGCACCACGAACTCGGCGCAGGGAGATGGCTCCGCCACGCCCGCTTCGCATAGGGGCAGCGGTGAAAAGCGTGCGGCGACCGCTGAGGAACTGCGGGTCTTCGACGAGATCATCGAGAACGACCCGCAGTTGAAGGCGCAACTCGAAGAGTACGGACCCGCTTTCAGAGAGCACGACGCGGCTCCAGGAGATCTCGGTGACGGTTCTTGGACCGGAGGAGCTGGCAACGCCCGTCAACCAAGTGACGGCCCAGTCGGTGAGCAGTCCAGGTCAGCGGACCCCGATGTCGATCCGTCGCACGCACAGCGGATTGATCTGACCGAATCCGGCGAAGCGGGGACGGGCTTGCGTTCCGAAGGTCAGGCACCGGCCAACGAGAGCAGCCGCGCGCCGGTGGCGGTTCTGGACCGAGACGGTGGGGCGACCGGTGACGGTGCGGGCGGCCCCAACGATGACAACGGTGCCCAAAGGACATCGGAGGATGGGCACCGGCGTACCAGCTCCGCTGGCGGTACGCTCCTGGGCGGCGGCTCTTCCTCAGGTGGTCCCGGAGAGCCTGGCCACGGTTCCGGTCCGGGCCATGATCGCAGCGATTCTCAGGAGCAGGGCGGTCCTCACGGCGACGGCTCGAACTCGGACAGATCTCAGGGGAGTGGTCACCAGGGCAACCCCTGGGACAAGGAATGGAACAACGACAAACTCAACGAGCGCTACCGGGTACCGGTGGTACCGGAAGAGCGAAGGCACAAGCTCGAGGTTGGTGACAGTGGCCCGCCCTCTTTCCCGGAGGAGGGTGCGCGGTTCGCTGACAATCAGAGATTGGAGCCAAACTCAGTATGGGATGTCAAGGGTAGAGGAAGATTCTACAGTGATGGCGATGGGAGGATCTCCCACATTGACACCCATCCCGGAAACAAGGTTGATGCAAATCCGGAGCTCAGGGAAGAAATATCATTACGAGACCGATTCAAGAACCAGAACATCACACGCCCATGGTGAGCTACAAAGACTCAAGGCGAGTACTGATGAAGGCGGCATGAGCCTGAAGTAAAAGAATGAATTCTACCGGACGAGCGACCAGGGCGCCGCCGGAAGAAGGGGCGGGGAGCAGTACACAGAGGGCGATCCGATCTACCACACGGCCCAGTGGGATGGCGGACACTTCTTTGGCACCGGCTTTGGCGGAAGCGGTCATCACTTGAATCTCTATGCACAGCTCCGGGAGGTGAACCAAAATAGAGTCAAGTCCAACGAGGCGAACAGCTTCTTCAAAATCGAGAGCAAGTGGCGGGAGCTGCTTGACAATAACCATAAGGTGGAAGTGACATTCGATGCAGAATATTCGGGTGACAGCAAGGTTCCATCCAGGGTTTCTGTTGTGTTTAGCATCGACGGAAACCCCCCCAAGAAAGTAGACTTCGAAAACACCCCAGACACCAGGGTGGAAGGTCAGCCTAAGCGCAAGTACTATGATCGATACCCGACAGGCGCGGGATCTGGCGCCGGCTCTGTAGTCGCCGGATCGGTCCTTGTTCAGGCGGGCGGCCCTGGAGAGGTTCCGCCACCAGAAGACGAGATTCGACCTCCGGAAACTGTGAGGTAGCAATTAACGAAAGCGCGGTAATGGTTCATGACCATGAGTCCTGAAGAGCAGGGGAATAAACTTCAAGAAGTCGGGTCTATCATTTTGGATAACATCCCTTCCGCATGGGGAGATATCTCTGTTGACTTCTGCTCCTGTCACCGGGTCAGTGGATCTACCGTCATTGTGACGGGCGTTGATGGCGAGCTCTCCTATCCGAGCCTCCCTGGGGATGCGGTCACTGCCCTGAGGGACCTTCGGGAGGGCATGTTCCGTGAAGGGACGGGGACTTGGTTCAGCCTCCGCTATGTCATCACAAGTGATCTTCGGTATCACGTGGACTACGATTACGATGCGGAACCCGACTTCGGATTCGAGATCGCTTTTAGCGACTTTCAGAGGGACTTGGACAGATTCCCTCGCGACGAGGAGCATATTCCTGACTGGCTTCGGGAGAAACTGAGTCGGGCCGCGGCAGGGGAGGACTGAGCGGGTTGCGGGCCTGTTGTCCGCTCCACGCCGGCACCTGGGCATGCCGAGAATCGAGGGGTAGTCTCGCTTGGTTTGTAGGTGCCACCCCGGACGATCCTGGCATCCGCATCGGAGTAGCTCCGTTTCGAGGGAGTGCCCCCGGCCCGAACAGCGGCTGGGCACCGAGGTCGTAGCCATCGGTGAGGGCGCGCTCCCCGGGGGCGCTTCTCCAGGAGGCCGTTGACGGCATGTTGCCCTCGGCCGGAACGATCCGCTGCTCGCCGCCCCCGGGCTGCTCGAAGCGCGGGGCGATCGAGCCGACCCACGCGGTGGTCGTACTCGCGAGTGCTGCGCCCATATGACCGGCCGGGATGACCCGCGCGTGCCAGGAGAAGGTGGTGCAGCATCCAGCCCGAGGCCAGCCCTTGGAACTGCTTCATCGACGGCCAAGGAACCCCACGGGGGACAGTCAGCCGAACCGGTCACACGCCTCGGACAGGGTTCCCACGAGGCCGTCCTGAGGCAGCTCGAACGGGTCCAGACTGGTGTCGCCGCACAGGTAGCGCTCGTAGTTCTTCGCACTGGGCGGCGGGGACAGCACCGGAAAGTCCGAGGAGTCGGCTGGGTGGAGGCGGTGGCTGGCCCGGCGGTGATCAGCCACCGCGCTGGTTGATCAACGTGCTTGGACGGACGATCACCTGGTCCAGCCCCCTGGCGACCAGGTGGGCGTCGGCCTCCTCCTCCACCGCGGCGATGCAGGATCGTCCGCCTCATGAGAATTTAACCGAAAAACTACTGAGGTCGAATCAGTGAGTAGTCCGAATATCACCCCTGACGACTCTCTGGATCCGATACAACAGCAGGAGCTGACCAATGGAGTGGCGAGGGCTCTCGTCAACTCAGCGCCTCCCGGGTGGTCCGAGATAACGCTAGATGTCATTTCTTTGGCAAGATTGACGACCATCGGAAATTGGGTCAGCAGGAATAACAATCCCCCCGAAAGGGAATTCTTTCCACATAGCGTAAACAATGATGTGATCAGACTTCGCCTTGGGATGTACAGAGAGGGAACTGGAACCTGGTTTTCCATGCGCATGCATATTATTCCCCCCGGCAGATTCAAAGTCGAATTCAACTATGATGAGAAGCCCACGTATTTCATGCCCCCAGACCCACAGGAGTTCGCGACTGACTTCGAGAAGTTCCCGAGAAGCCCGGAAAATATTCCATCGTGGCTTCAAGAGGAACTCGATCACGCCTCCCGCGAAGAGTGAAAGCACGCAATAGTTCAGGCACGACATTGCCTCTGCGCGGACAGTCATCCCTCTCCCGAAGAGGACACTCCTTTCATTGACCCCAAAAGGGACACTTGGAGCTTCAGGAGGAAGTTGCGACGATCTCGCGCATCGCTTTTGAAGTCAGGACACTGCTCCTACGACAAAAAGTGCGCCTGAGTGGTTCCAGTTGGGGATCGACAGGCCCACAGGGGACTCTGAGGAGCGTCACCGCAGTTCACTGGCGGAACATCGAACCTTCTGGTCCGAGGGACAGCGATCAGTGATTCCTAGTCGTCCGCCCAAGTGGTCAGGCCGTGGCGGTACGCGTAGACGGCCGCCTGCACCCGGCTCTCCACCCCCAGTTTGGTGAGGATCCGGGCCACGTGGACCTTGGCCGTGCCGAGGGTGATCCCCAGCTCCCCGGCGATTGCGGCGTTGCTGTGCCCCCTGGCCACCAGCACCAACACCTCCCGTTCACGGGAGGTCAGGTCATCGACCAACCGTGGCGGCGTGCGCGGCGAGGTCCTCGCGAACCGGTCCACCAGCCGCGGCGTGACCTTCGGGTCGATCACCCCCTGGCCGGAGGCCGCCGCCCGCACCGCTTCCACGTACAGCTCCGGATCACTCTCCTTGAGCAGGAACCCCACCGCCCCCGCCTGGAGTGCCCCGAACAGGTACTCGTCGGTGTCGAAGGTGGTCAGCATGACCGTCGGCGGCGCGGGCGAGAGCCCGGACAGCTCCCGGGCCGCCGAGACACCGTCCGTTCCGGGCATCCGGATGTCGGTGAGCACCACGTCCGGTCCCAGGCGTCGCGCCATGGACACCAGCTCCCGACCGTTCGCCGCCGCTCCCACCACCTCCACGTCCCCCACCGGACGGAACAGCAGCCGCAGCCCCTCGCGTGCGGCTGGCTGGTCGTCGGCGATCAACAGCCGGATCATCCCGTCCCCTCCCCGACCTGGGTCTCCTCCACCGCTCCGGCACCGCCCGACGCGCCCCCCACAGGAAGCACGGCCCGCACCCGCCAGCCCCGGCCCGGCAGCCTCCCCGCCTCCAGGACGCCGCCCAGCTCCTCGGCGCGCTGCCGCATCCCCGCCAGGCCGATCCCGCCGTCACCTTCCGCTCCCACCGGCACGCGCCGACCGTCGTCCTCCACCGTGACCGTCAGCGCGTCCGCTGAGCGCGTCAGCCGCACCCGTACCCGCCGCGCCGAAGCGTGCCGCAGCACGTTGCCCAAGGACTCCTGGACGATCCGGTACACGTCCGCCCCCACCCGATCGGGCACCCCCTCCCCCACTCCCTCGGGCATCACCAACTCCACCAGCACCCCCGTGCCCTCCAACGCAGCCGTCAGGGACGGAAGGTCCGCGAGCCCGGTACCCGGCACCGCCTCAGACAGCCGGTCCTCCCGCAACGCGTCCAACAGTTCGCGCACCTCCCGCACCGCGCGTCCGGACAGCTCCGCGACCAACCCGAGCACGGCCTCGGCCTCCGGGTCCCGCCCCTCCAGGGCCTGCCGACCACCGACCGCCAGCAACCGGATGGCGCTCAGGTGGTGCCCGGCGATGTCGTGCACCTCGCGGGCCAACCTGTCCCGCTCACGCAGTCGTTCGCGCTCGAAGGAGTCGCGCACCGCGCGCCGCAACCCCTCGGCGCGGTCGGCCCGTAGCCGCCACACGTACCCGCCCAGCAGGGGCACGAAGGCGGGCAGCGCCCACAGGACGAAGTCCAGCCCGTCACCGATCACGGACGCGGCCGGTGCGGACGGATCCCCCGACCACTCGACCAACGTGTTGGTTTCGGGGAAGAGGACCACCTGATAGGCGAACCACCACACCACCGACGCCACGGCAAGCAGCGGCGCCGCCCCGGGACGCCGATGGGCGGCCGACGCGACGGCGACCATGGCGGCGAGCAGGGAGCCGTCGTGGCCCACGGCCGCGTACGAGACGAACACGAGGGCCCCCGCGACCAGCGCGACGGCCACCGGGAACCGTCGTCGCAGGACCAGCGGGGCGCAGGCGAGCAGCACGACCACCTGGGGAAGCCACCCCGTGTCGGCGTCGAGATCGACCGGAGGTATCTGGAGCGCCAGCAGCCCCACCAGGACCGCCACCACGGTGTCGGGCACCGGGACGGAAAGCCATCGCCACCGCTGCTGGCGCCCGACTGCTTCGCCCATCCTCGCCGCACTCATCCGTCCATGGTGCGGCACGGCGCGTGGGCCCCGCGTCCGCCGAAAGGCGTACGGGGAAGGGGGACCGGGCCTATGCCCTTCGGCAGATGCCGTGGCGGTCCCCTCCTCGGCACCATGCGTTCATGGACACCACCAGAACCCCCGGAACCGAGCGAATACCGCTCCTGGACGTGCTGCGCGGGATCGCCATCCTCGGCACACTCAGCATGAACATCTGGCTCTTCGGCCACCCCGGATCGGTTGGCTACGGACCCGTCGCCGAGGGGCTGCGGACCCTGTTCCTCAGCGGCAAGTTCTTCGCCATGCTCACCCTGCTGTTCGGCGTGGGCCTGGCCATCCAGCACCGGGCGGCGATGGCCCGTGGCCGCACCTGGCCCGGCAAGCAGCCCTGGCGGGCACTCCTCCTGCTGGTGGAGGGCGCCCTGCACGTCGTCCTCCTCTTCGCCTGGGACGTGCTCATGGGCTACGCGGTGACGGCGCTGCTGGTCGTCTACCTCCTGGGCCTGTCCGAGCGAACGCGCACGGTGGTCATGTGGACCGCCCTGGGCATCCACCTCACCTTCATCGGAGGCGTGACGGTGATCATGAGCCTGGTCTTCTCCATCGAAAGCCATACTCGACTGACCCCGGCACAGGTCGAGTGGGACCAGCTGTACCGGGAGGGCAGCTACTCCGACCAGGTCCTGGATCGCGCGACGAGCTTCCTGTCCACCCGGTTGGAGATGGTCATCGCCTTCCCCATGATGGTGTTCCTCTTTCTGTTGGGGGTGCGCCTGTACCGTGCCGGAGCGTTCGGGGACGACCCGGTCGGCCGGGCCCTGCGGACCCGAATGGCGGTCTGGGGCCTGGGACTGGGCCTGCCGCTCAACGCACTGGCCGCCGCCTTCCCCGACGACCTGGGCATGGCCGGGCGCAACGCCTTCGCCTTGGTTCTGATGCTGGGGTACGTGGGCCTGGTGGGAATTCTGATGGACCGGGTGCGGCGCCCCGGGCAGGTGACGGCCTCCCTGACCGCAGTGGGGAGGACGGCGCTCAGCAACTACATCCTCCAGAACCTGCTGGCCTCGCTGATCTTCTACTCATGGGGGCTCGGCCTGGGCCAGCTCGCGGACCACGCGGGCCTGATGGCGGCGGCCTGGGCCGTGATCAGCCTGGTGCTGCTGGCGGGTTCGCGTCTGTGGCTGTCCCGATTTCCACGGGGCCCCATGGAGATGTTCCAGGCCCGGGTCCTGGCCCTGGTCCCCGAGCGGGATCGCGCTCCCGACCCGCCCCAGGTCGAGGAGAGGAACGCGGACCCACGCGGCTGACATCCGACGAAGCCGCGTCGGAGGCCCGCTCCCCCCGAGGACGGCGCGCCCCAGCCACCGCGCTCTCGCCAGCGGGTCCGTCCGGGCTTCCCGGCCACGTTGGGGGTGGAAGGAGCCGACCCCGCACACCAAGGTCGGCCCACGAACCGCCCGCGCATGGGAGGACGGTCGGAGCAGTCCGGACCGCCGCCACTCACACTCGCCGGTGCTGCCCTTCGGCCCGGGGCGACGCGGCCAGGGGCGGGGCTCGCGAGGCGTCGACCGCGCGGAAGCGCCGTCGCGACCCACCACGGGCGCGGCCGGGTACCACCACAGGACGGCGCGGACAGCCCCGAATCCGAGCCAGGGCCGCGACCGCACCGCACCGAGGCCGTAGGTCGCAACTAGCCGAGGTACTCGGCGCGCACCGCGTAGATGGCGGCCTCCGTGCGGGAGTGCACCTGGAGCTTCTCCAGGATGTTGCGCACGTGGTTCTTCACGGTGTTCTCGGTGATGAAGAGGCGCTCACCGATCTCCCGGTTGTTCAGGGAGCGCGCCAGCAGCTTGAGCACCTCGGTCTCACGCGGGGTGAGCTCGGGGAGCGTGGGCGCGGCCTTGGGCGTGCGCTCCTGCTTGGCCAGCCCCGCGAACTCCCCGATGAGCTTGACGGCCATCGACGGATTGATGAAGGACCGCCCCTCCGCGATGGCCCGGACGGCGCGCGCGATGTCGGTGACGGCGATCTCCTTGAGCAGGTAGCCGGTGGCCCCCGCCTTGAGCGCCTCGAACAGGTCCGCCTCGTCCTCGCTCATGGTGAGCATGACGAACTTGACCTCGGGCACCGCCGCGCGAATCCTCGGGCAGGCCTCGATGCCCGTGGAGTTGGGCATCATCACGTCCATCAGCACCACGTCGGGCCGGAGTTCGGTGGCGAGCACGACCGCCTCGTCGCCGTCGGCGGCCTCACTGACCACATCGATATCGGCCTCGTCGTTGAGGACCGAAACCAGGCCCCTCCGGAAGAGCGCGTGGTCGTCCACCACGAGCACCCGGATGGGGGCCGCAGGTGCCGTCACCTCCTCCGAGGCATAGTTGAGCCGAGCGGGTGACAGGGAGTGGGGACTCACCAGAACTCCTATTACGCATAACCGAAATACCGGGCTTCCGGATCGGCTCGCTGACGGCGGTTCCGAGAATCCGGACAAAGGGGGAGTTCACTAGCGAATCCTCCCTCAGCGAGGCTCTCTCCACTGTCCCATAAGTGCTCAGAGAACGGTATGTGCTTGGAATTCTCCGCCGCCTTCCGGCATCAGTGAAGATCGGCGCCCATCGGCGACGTGCGCCCCCTCCACCCCGTCCCTCTACCCGGCTCCCGCCGCCTCCGCTCCCTCCCCCGCGTGCTCCAGGGCGGCCAGCGCGGTGACCGCCCCCAACTCCCAGCACGCCTCCCGGGCCTCGGAGCCCGGACGCCCCGTGACGGCCACCGGAGGCCGGTGTCGGTGCCATCCCATACCCTTGGCCACCGACTCCACCGAGCGGACCGCTCCGGAGGTGTCGTTGTCGCCGTGGACGTACAGTGCGTACGGAAGCCCCTGTGTGTCGACCTGCACGGGGTAGTAGACGGTGTCGAAGAAGTGCTTGAGGGCACCGGACATGTAGCCGATGTTGGCGGGGGTGCCGAGTACCACCGCGTCGGCTTCGAGCAGGTCCGCGGCGTTCGCGGAGAGTGCCGCCTTGACCTGCACTCGTACGCCTTCGATATCGTCTGTTCGGGCGCCGTCGAGCACCGCGTCCAGCAGTTCCCTCGTGGCGGGTGAGACCGTGTGGTGAACGATGAGCAGTCGTGCCATGCCCCCCACAGTAGGCAGATCCCCCTCGCGTGGCCCGGTCACACGCTCCCGCTCACCGTGAGCTCCGCGCAAGGAAAGCCAAGGACCCCATGAATCAGCCTCCTCCCCACGGACAGGACCCGAACCAGGGTCCGCCCTACGGAACACCCAGCGGCGGACAGCCGCCCATGGATCCGCACAGTGGCGGCCAGCCCCCGATGGGCCCGCCTCCCGGCGGAATGCCTCCGGGCGGAATGCCCCCGGGCGGGATGCCCCCCGGCGGCCAGCCGCCCATGGGACCGCCTCCCGGGGGAATGCCCCCCGGTGGCCCGGGCGGCCCCTACGGCGGCGGCCCGTACGGCGGCGACCCCTACGGCGGGGCACCCGGCCCCGGCTACGGCGGCGACCCGTACGGGGGCCAGTACGCGGGAGGCCAGTACGGCCCGCCCACTCCTCCCCCGTCCAAGGGCGGCGGCCCATGGCTGTGGATCAGCCTCGGCTGCGGCGGCCTCTTCGTCATCGGCGTGGCCCTGGTCGTGCTCCTCGTCTTCTTCCTCTCCGACGACGGCGACAACGGCTCGGACGACACCTCGGGCGACACCGGCGGCAGCTCGGAGTCCGAGGGCTCCAGCGAGACCGCCGGCAGCACCAGCACCGGCCTCGGCACCGAGGAACGCTCCAACCCGGACATGCCGGGGGTCGGTGAGGAGGTCAGCCACAACGGCATGGTCTTCAGCATCGTGGAGATCGAGGTCGGCGCCGAGGTCCCGGGGTACACCCCCTACGGCGAGTACGTGGTGGTGTACGTCCAGGTCAGCCCGGACGGCAACGACGACATCGAGTTCTGGCGCGACGAGCAGCACCTGTACGACTCCAGCGGCACGGCCATCCCGGAGGACTACGTCGCCACGGAGGACTTCGACGACGACTTCCGGATGGACGTCCCCGTCTCTCCGGGTGACTCCGAGACCGTGCCGATCGTCTTCGACGTCGAGGACCCCTCGGACATCTCGCACATGGGCCTGAGCGCCGAATTCCTGGGCGGCGACGAGGTCGAGGTGGACGTCACCGGCTGACCCGCTCCCGCCGACTGAGGGCGGCCGGGCACCGCGCCCGGTCGCCCTCAGTCATGTGTGCGAAGGCATGAAATCAGCAGCCACAGCACGGTGAAACCTGTCACTTCCTCTGAATTGATTTCGCCACACAAAGGACATAGGTGAACTGTGGCCACGGGGGTGAATAAGGTTCACCCGTTTCTTTCCAAGTACCTCGGATGTCGGACGTTGACCGGCCATTCTCCTCTTACCTAAGGTGCGACCTCTACAACGCGCCGTCCCACTCGCAGGCGGTCTCCCCCGAAAAGCGGGAACCGGTGCGAAAGGGCCGTACGCGGTTGTACCAGGCGTTCTGAGCCGCCCGTGTTCCGGGCGGCGCTCGAAGAGGAGCGAGGGACCATGCCGAACACCGTCCGGGCCGCACTCGTACAGACCGAGTGGACCGGTGACGCCGAATCGATGATGGCCGCCCACGAGAAGTACGCGCGGGACGCCGCCGCCCAGGGAGCCGGGGTGATCGGCTTCCAGGAGGTCTTCAACGCCCCCTACTTCTGCCAGGTGCAGGAACCCGAACACCACCGCTGGGCCGAGCCCGTCCCCGACGGTCCCACCGTCACCCGGTTCAGCGCCCTGGCCAGGGAACTGAACATGGTCATGGTGCTGCCGGTCTTCGAGGTCGAGAAGCCCGGCTTCTACTACAACACCGCCGCCGTCATCGACGCGGACGGCACGTACCTCGGCAAGTACCGCAAGCACCACATCCCGCAGGTCAAGGGCTTCTGGGAGAAGTACTACTTCCGCCCCGGCAACCTCGGCTGGCCCGTGTTCGACACGGCGGTCGGCAGGATCGGCGTGTACATCTGCTACGACCGGCACTTCCCCGAGGGGTGGCGCGCGCTCGGCCTGGCCGGGGCCCAGCTGGTCTACAACCCCTCCGCCACCAGCCGGGGCCTGTCCGCCTACCTGTGGAAACTGGAGCAGCCCGCCGCAGCCGTGGCCAACGAGTACTTCGTGGCGGCCATCAACCGGGTCGGGGTCGAGGAGTACGGCGACAACGACTTCTACGGAAGCAGCTACTTCGTGGACCCCCGCGGACAGTTCGTCGGCGACGTCGCCTCCGACACCGCGGCCGAGCTGGTCGTGCGCGACCTCGACCTCGACCTGGTCGACGAGGTCCGCCAGCAGTGGGCGTTCTACCGCGACCGCAGGCCCGACGCCTACGGGCCGCTGGTGGAGGGGTAAGGCCATGACCCGAACCCTCATCAGCGGCGGCCTCGTGGTCACCGCCTCCGAGGAAGTGGAGGCGGACGTCCTCGTCGAGGACGGCAAGGTGGCCGCGCTCGCCCTGCGCGGCAGCGACCCGGCCCGCGCCTGGGCGGAGAGCGGCGCCCGGACCATCGACGCCACAGGCCACTACGTCGTCCCGGGCGGCGTGGACGGCCACACCCACATGGAGATGCCCTTCGGCGGCACCCAATCCGCCGACACCTTCGAGACCGGCACCCGCGCCGCCGCCTGGGGCGGCACCACCACCATCGTCGACTTCGCCATCCAGCGGCCCGGCGAGTCCGTGCGCTCCGGGGTGGACGCGTGGATGGCCAAGGCCGACGGCAACTGCGCGATCGACTACGCCTTCCACGCGATCCTGTCCGACGTCAACGAGTCCTCCCTCAAGGAGATGGACGTCCTCGTCGACGAGGGCATCACCTCGTTCAAGCTGTTCATGGCCTACCCGGGCGTGTTCTACAGCGACGACGGGCAGATCCTGCGGGCCATGCAGCGCGGCGCCGCCAACGGCGCGCTCACCATGATGCACGCGGAGAACGGCATCGCCATCGACGTGCTGGTGGAGCAGGCCCTGGCCGAGGGCCGGACCGACCCCCGGTACCACGGCGAGGTGCGCAGGGCGCTGCTGGAGTCGGAGGCCACTCACCGCGCCATCCAGCTGGCCCGGGTGGCGGGGGCGCCGCTGTACGTCGTGCACGTGTCCGCCACCGAGGCCGTGGCCGAGCTGGCCCGCGCTCGCGACCTCGGCCTCAACGTGTTCGGCGAGACCTGCCCGCAGTACCTGTTCCTGTCCACGGACAACCTCGCCGAGCCCGGGTTCGAGGGCGCCAAGTACGTGTGCTCCACACCGCTGCGCCCCAGTGAGCACCAGGAGCACCTGTGGCGGGCGCTGCGCACCAACGACCTGTCCGTGGTCTCCACCGACCACTGCCCGTTCTGCTTCGTCGGGCAGAAGGACCTGGGTGTGGGCGACTTCTCGAAGATCCCCAACGGCATGCCGGGGGTGGAGCACCGGATGGACCTGCTGCACCAGGCCGTGGTGGAGGGGCACATCAGCCGCCGCCGGTGGATCGAGCTGGCCTGCGCGACCCCGGCGCGCATGTTCGGGATGTACCCGCGGAAGGGCACGGTGGCGCCGGGCGCCGACGCCGACCTGGTGGTCTACGACCCGCATGCGGAGCAGACCCTCTCGGCCGCCACCCACCACATGAACGTGGACTACTCCGCCTACGAGGGCAGGCGGGTTACCGGCCGGGCCCGCACCGTGCTCTCACGCGGCCGCGTGATCGTGGACGAGGGTTCCTACCTGGGCGCGGCCGGTGACGGCTCCTACGTGCCCCGGTCCACCTGCCAGTACCTGGTCTGAGGAGGCACACACATGGACTTCGGAATCGTCCTCCAAACGGACCCGCCCGCCGACCTCCTGGTCGAGCGGATGGTCCGCGCGGAACAACACGGCTTCTCCCACGGGTGGACGTTCGACTCGGTGGTGCTCTGGCAGGAGCCCTTCGTCATCCACAGCCGCGTGCTGGAGCGGACCGAGAGGATGGTGCTCGGCCCGATGGTCACCAACCCGAGCACCCGCTCGTGGGAGGTGACGGCCTCGCTGTTCGCCACCCTGAACGACATGTACGGCAACCGGACCGTCTGCGGGATCGGCCGCGGGGACTCCGCGATGCGCGTGGCGGGACGCAAACCCGCCACTCTGGCCCGGCTGTCCGAGGCGATGACGGCTACCAAGAACCTCGCCGAGGGCCGTGACGCGCTGGTGGACGGTGCCAGCATGCGTATCCCGTGGGTGCGCGAGGGCTCCCTGCCCATGTGGATGGGCGCGTACGGACCCAAGGCACTGGAGCTGGTGGGCCGCGAGGCGGACGGATTCATCCTCCAGCTCGCCGACCCCTACCTCACCGAGTGGATGGTGCGGGCCGTGCGCACCGCCGCTGTGGAGGCGGGGCGCGACCCCGGCGACGTGAAGGTGTGCGTGGCCGCGCCCGCCTACGTCACCGACGGATCGGACGAGGGGCTGGCGCACGGCCGCGAACAGTGCCGCTGGTTCGGGGGGATGGTCGGCAACCACGTCGCCGACCTCGTGGCCCGGTACGGCGAGCGCTCGGACATGGTGCCCCAGGAACTCACCGACTACGTGAAGGCCCGACAGGGCTACGACTACAGCCACCACGGCCGGGTGGACAACCCGGACACGGACTTCGTGCCCGACGGAATCGTGGACCGGTTCTGCCTGGTCGGTCCGGTGTCCGAGCACGTGGAGAAGCTGGAGCGGCTGCGCGCCGTGGGCGTGGACCAGTTCGCGGTCTACGCCATGCACGGCGACGTGGACGGAGTGATCGACACCTACGGCCGGGAGGTCATCCCGGCGCTGTCCGGGGAAGTCGTGTCCTGACACAGTTCCCCGCCCGCGCGGGCCGTTCCCCCACGGCCCGCGCGGCGTCAGCAAGACACGGATGACGTGCGAAGATATTCGGTGGCCTGGAACAGATCCGGATATTTCGGGTGTGCCCCGGGGTCCCGCCACAGGCCGCACACGCTCGGGCCCAGCGCCGCGCCCGCGCACCCCGCTCCCCGTCAGCACCACGAAACACAGGTGTCCCGTGTCCCACCCACCATCCACGCCAGAGTCAACGTCCCAGGTCGTCCACCCCGACGGCCGCGTGTCGATGCCCGAGGGCACCACGCTCCCCGACAGCCCGTTCGTCAACGACGACCTCCAGCCCGTCCCGATGTCCAAGCGGACCTGGGGCACCGGGAGCTTCACCGCCCTGTGGGTGAGCATGTCCGTGAGCATCCCGGCGTGGACGCTGGCCAGCGGGCTGATCGCCGCCGGGATGGACTGGCGCCAGGCCATGGTCACGATCATCCTGGGCAACCTCGTGGTGCTGCTGCCGATGGTGCTGACCGGACACGCGGGCGCGAAGTACGGCATCCCCTTCCCGGTGTTCGCGCGGTCCTCCTTCGGGCTGCGCGGCGCGAACCTGCCCGCGCTCCTGCGCGGCGCGGTGGCCTGCGGGTGGTTCGGCATCCAGACGTGGGTCGGCGGTCAGGGCGTGTACGTCCTGGCCGGTCGCCTGTTCGGTGACTCCTGGACCGACGCCGCCGGGTTCGGCGGTTACCCGTGGACGCTGTGGCTGTCCTTCGGGCTGTTCTGGCTGGTGCAGGTCGCCATCATCCTGTGGGGCATGGAGGGCGTGCGCAAACTCCAGGTGTGGGCGGCGCCGCTGATGGCCGTCGGCGGCGTGGCGCTGCTCGTGTGGATGGCCGTGGAGGCGGGCGGCTTCGGCCCGATGCTCAGCACGGAGAACAGCCTCGGCTGGGGACCGTCGTTCTGGGTGCTGTTCTTCCCCTCGCTCATGGGCGTGATCGGTTACTGGGCGACCCTGACCCTGAACATCAGCGACTTCACCCGGTTCGCCTCCTCGCAGCGCTCGCAGGTCGTGGGCCAGTCCCTGGGCCTGCCCACCACGATGACGCTGTTCTCGCTCATCGCCGTGATGGTGACCGCGGGGACCTCCGTCGTGTACGGCGCGGCGCTGTGGAACCCGATCGACGTCGTGAACCAGATGGGCAGCGGGATCGGCCTGCTGTTCGCGATCTTCGTCGTGCTGCTGGCGACCGTGTCCACCAACATCGCCGCGAACCTGGTCGGCCCGGCCTACGACCTGGCCAACCTGAAGCCCAACTGGTTCAGCTTCCGGGTGGGCGCGATCACCACGTCCTTCCTGGGGGTCATGATCTTCCCGTGGAAGCTCATGGAGGACGAGAACGTCTACATCTTCGCGTGGCTGGGCACCGTCGGCAGCCTGCTCGGGGCCGTCGCGGGCATCCTCCTCGCCGACTACTGGCTGCTGCGCCGGACCCGGGTGAA
Organism: Nocardiopsis prasina DSM 43845; assembly: GCF_000341265.1. GTDB lineage: Bacteria > Actinomycetota > Actinomycetes > Streptosporangiales > Streptosporangiaceae > Nocardiopsis > Nocardiopsis prasina. The sequence continues at coordinate 16,310 of NZ_ANAE01000082.1, forward strand.
CCTGCCCGCGCTCTACACGCGCGGCTCCGAGTACTGGTACTCGCGCGGCTGGAACTGGCGCGCGCTGGTCGCCTTCGGTGTGGGCGCCCTGCTGGCCGTGGGCGGCGCCGACCTCCCGGTGGGCTCCGGAGGTCCGTTCATCGGCTTCCTCGCGCCGCTCGCCGACTACGGCTGGGTGGTGGCCCTGGTCAGCGCACTGCTGCTGCACTGGGGGCTGGGCCGGTTCCTCCCGGACCGCCGCCAGCGGGAGGCCGACCTCACCGCCACGGGCCGGGCCACCGAACCCGCCGCCTGACCCCGCGCCTCCCGGCGATCACCGAGCTGAGCGTGTCCTCGATGAGGGCACGCTCAGTCGTTTCCACCGGAACCCGGAGACCTCGCCGCCCCGCAGGCCCTCTTCCCTCCCCGTACTAGCTCGCCGTCGCAAGCCGTCCTCCGACTGCCCGCAGTAGCTCGCCGCCACAGGCCGTCCTCCTGCTCCCCGCACGACCTCGCCGCCGCAGGTCCTCTTCCCTCCCCGCACGACCTCGAAGGGACGAACCGGAGTCCTGCGACAGCCTCCTCATGTTCGGCTGAGGCCGCTCCGCGACCGCCCGGCACCGGAACCATGTGTCTCGCGACACACCGGGAACGGGCCCGTGTCAGGGGCCGACCCACGGGACAGAGCGTGCCGAACAGCACGGCATGTTTCGTTGTTTTCCGTGGTCAGAGGGGGGTAACGTCGAAATCTGCGCACATCCTCCGGACATCACGGGATGTGGGGACGACGGCCAGCAGACCTCTCCAGGCACTCACGTCACCGTGTCATCGCGGGCAACACGTCGTATTGGCGCGTAAACCCCGCTCTGCCCCCTGCCGTCATCAATGTGAAGTTCCCGCACGAACCGTGCATGAACACCTGAAGAACGTCAGCACACCATCCGCGAAACCCTTCACCCCATCGGGGCGTCACGGTCATCCGCGTCTCGGCCTGACGTGCCACCACCGCACGTTGTTCCCCCAAGGTCGGGCACAGAGTTTCCACGAGTTCCACGGGAGACGAACTTGCCTGATATCACCACCCCGCGTCCCATCCCCGCCCCGGCCACCCGCACCGTGGCGGTCGTCCTGGCGGGCGGAAGCGGCCAACGCATCGGCCTCGCCACACCCAAACAGCTCCTCAAGATCGCCGGGAAGACGATCCTGGAGCACACGCTCACCATCTTCGAGAGAGCCGAGCGGGTGGACGAGGTCATCGTCATGATGAACCCCGGATTCGTCACCGACGCCCAGAACATCGTCGACCGGGCCGGACTGACCAAGGTCTCCCAGGTGATCCCCGGCGGGACCTCGCGCAACGCCACCACGCAGCTGGCCCTGGACGCGCTGGCCCACCTGCCCGCGCCCACCACCAACGTCCTCTTCCACGACGCGGTGCGGCCGATGCTCTCCCAGCGCATCATCGAGGACTGCGTCACCGCGTTGGAGACCCACGAGGCCGTGGACGTGGCCATCCCGTCCTCGGACACCATCATCGAGGTCGACGACGAGCTGATCACCGACGTCCCCACCCGGTCGCGGCTGCGCCGTGGACAGACCCCGCAGGCCTTCCGCCTCTCCACCATCCGCGACGCCTACACGCGCGCGTGGGAGGACCCCGGCTTCGAGGCCACCGACGACTGCTCCGTCGTGCTGCGCTACTCCCCCGACGTGCCCATCCACGTGGTCGCCGGTGAAGAGCAGAACATGAAGGTCACCCAGCCGGTCGACATCTTCATCGCGGACAAGCTCTTCCAGCTCGCCACCTCGGCCACCCCGGAGCTGTCCGAGGAGGACTACGAGCGCGAGCTGTCCGGCAGGACCGTCGTGGTCTTCGGCGGCAGCTACGGCATCGGCGCCGGAGTCGCGGACCTGGCCGAGAAGCACGGCGCGCGCGTCTTCCGCTACTCCCGCAGCGCCACCCGCACCAACGTCGCCAACCCCGACGACGTGGCCGGGGCCCTGGAGCAGGCGTACACCGCCACCGGTCGGGTGGACTTCGTGGTCAACACCGCCGGAGTCCTGCGCATCGGCCGCCTGGACCAGACCGACCCGGCCGAGATCGAGGACACCCTCCGGGTCAACTACCTGGCTCCGGTGAACATCGCCCGCTCGTCCTTCCCGTACCTGGCCCGGACCGGCGGGCAGCTGCTGCTGTACACGTCCAGCTCCTACACCCGGGGCCGCGCCGAGTACAGCCTGTACTCCTCCACCAAGGCCGCCACGGTCAACCTCACCCAGGCGCTGGCCGACGAGTGGTCCGCCGACGGGGTGCGGATCAACTGCATCAACCCCGAGCGCACCCAGACACCCATGCGCACCAGGGCCTTCGGTGACGAGCCCGCGGGCAGCCTGCTCAGCTCCGACCAGGTCGCCCGCACCTCCGTCGACGTCCTCCTCTCCGACCTCACCGGCCACGTCGTCGACGTGCGCCGCGAGAGCCCCGCCCCGGCCGGCGCCCGTGAGAAGGAACGGGAAGGGGTCAAGTGAAGAACTACCTCGCCAGACTCGGCCTGGACCGCACCGCTCTCGCGGTGCTCGGGATCATGGGTCTGACCTTCCTCCTCCAGGCGGTCGAGGTCGTCATGGCCCAGGTGTGGCTGTTCGGCGCATTGGCGCTGGTCCTGTACGTCACCGAGTGGCTCGTCTCACAGCGCGTCACCGTGCTCAGCAAGGTCCTGAGCCGCATCCGGGTCGGCCTCACCGTGCGCACGCTGGCCCGCCAGGCGCTGGTTCTGGCGCTCTACGTCTCGTTGGACGCGGTCGGCACCGCCGCCTACTGGTGGACCGCCGGGACCGTGGCCGCGTTCTTCGTCCTCACCCTCGCCTATGACCTGCTCCGCCACCAGGTGTTCCGCCGGGCGAAGCTGCCGGTGAAGACCCGCAACCTGGACCTGTCCGGACTCAGCCTTCCGGAGGTCCCCGGCCTGCTGCGCGCGGTGCCCATGAGCAGGCTGCTGCTGGCCGACCTCCCCCTGGTCCTGGGCTCCGTCGGCTACCTGGCGGGCGGCCCCGCCGTCCTGGCCCAGGCAGGCGCGGCCCTCACGGTCCTGCTGGCGCTGGGCGCGGTCCTGTTCGCCGCCCCCGCCTTCCTGGCCCACATGCGGATGCCCTCCAACGAGGAGGTCATCGAGGGGCTCAACCAGGCCCTGCGCGAGGTGCGGCCCGAGGTGGTCCTGTACTTCACCTTCGGTGTGGGCGAGCAGAACGCCGTCTACCAGGCCAACATGTGGCTGGACGCCCTGGAGAAGGGCGACCGGCGCGCGCTGGTGATCTTCCGCGAGCGCGGCAACCTTCCGCACCTGGAGCCCACTTCGCTGCCGGTGGTGTGCGTGCCACGCGCCGACGACCTGGCCGCGCTGGACCTCTCGGCGGTGCGGGTGGCCCTGTACCCGGGCAACACCGGCAAGAACATCCACCTGATCCAGCGCGCCGAGATCAAACACGTGTTCGTCGGCCACGGCGACAGCGACAAGCTGCCCAGCAGCAACCGCGTGAGCCGGATCTTCGACGAGATCTGGGTGGCGGGGCGCGGCGGCCGCGACCGCTACGAGCGGGTCCGGCACGCCATCGACGACCGTGACGTGGTCGAGGTGGGCCGTCCGCAGCTGGTGGAGGTGAAGGGTCACCGTCCGCCCGAGCAGCGCGCGGTGCCGACCGTCATCTACGCGCCCACCTGGGAGGGTGTGGACGACAACAACTACCTCACCTCGGCGGACACCGCCGGACTGGAGCTGGTGGAGCGGCTGGTCCGGGGGCCGGAACCGGTCCGGGTGATCTACAAACCGCACCCGCTGCTGGGGCGGCGCTCCCCCGCCGCCGGGGCGGCGCACCGGCGGATCATCGAGCTGATCGGCGAGGCCAACGGCCGCCTGGAACCGGTGACGCCCGAGGCCGTCCGCGAACTCGCCGAACTGCGGGAGCGGATCGACGCCTTCCGGGAGAACGCCTCGGAACGGCCCCTGACCCACGAGGACCTGGTCGGTTACCGGGAGCTGCTGGACCGGTGGCACGCCCTGTACTGGACCTCGTCCGGTCCGCTGCGCCACCACGTGGTCACCGACACCCTGCCGTCGCTGTTCTCGTGCTTCAACGAGTCCGACGTGATGGTCAGCGACATCTCCAGCGTGGTCGCGGACTTCGTGGCCAGTGGGAAGCCGTACGCGATCGTGGACATGCAGGGGACCGACGACGACGAGTTCCGCCGCCAGTTCCCGTCCGCGGGCGCGGGCTACGTGCTGCGCCCCGGGCTGGCCGGATTGGAGACCGTCCTGGCCGCCGCCCGCGAGCCGGAGGGCGACGCGCTGGCTGATCGCCGGGCGGTGCTCAAGCACTATCTGCTGGGCCCGGACGAGCCCGACTCACTGACCCGGTTCAACACGGCGGTGAACAACCTGTACGAGCGGGCGCTGTCGGACTTCCCGCTCGGCGTGACCGCCGAGCCGATCCCGGCCGACCCGTTTCGGGGCCCGACCGGTACCCCGGTGCCCGTCGGCGACTGACCGCCACCGGACCGGAGACGGCCGAGGACACGAGTGGGCCCGCGCGATGCACGCGCGGGCCCTTCGCTCTTCCCACGTGCGGAAGTGGGGGCGTTTCCAGGTTCGGTGGAGGGGCCGGCGTGCCGGGGGGCGGGTCAGCCGCCCAACTGGATCCGGGCCATCCGCATGATCTTGCCCAGCTCACGCTCGACCTGCTCACGGGGGCGCCCGTCCCGGACCACCAGCCGGGCGGTGAAGGGGTTGCCGTCGATCATGCGGGTGAGTTCGTAACACACGGCCTCGCCCTCAAGGCTCCAGGAGAGCCCGTCGTCCGCGCCCGTCTCCACGAAGTCGGGCCCCTCGGAGTCCGCGACAGTGGGTTCGTCGCCGGAGAGGGCCGCGCGGACCGAACCGTGCGTCCAGCCCAGCGCGGACTCCAACCGGTGCACGGTGAGTTCGCGCGGGGCACTCCGGCCGCTCCGGATATCGCGGAGCGCCTGCTCGGAAAGACCGGCGCGCGCGGCCAGCTCACCCCATCCCAGTCCCAGCGCGAGGCGGCGTTCGGACATGGCCCGGTCGAGGGCGTCGGGTGAACCACCGGGAGATCTGTCCTTGGGCATGGCCCCAACCTTAGGTCAGCGTCGTAGCGATCCGGGAGGGTCCGGTGTCACCTCCCGGGGCGGCACCGGCCGGGACCCGCCGCGAACAGGCTCCCGTCATGTTCGCAGGGAACCGGTTCATCCTTGCAACTTGGCAATACTTTGCATAAATTGGGTCTACTTTCCCCCATGACGGAGAACCCATGCATCGCTTCTGCACCACCGTCACCTGCACCCTCCCCCTCGACGGCGACGACTCCGTCTGCCCCCAGTGCGTGCGGCGACTGTCCCGGGCCCTGGACAAGGTCGTCGGGGGCCTGCCCCGGGACCTGGATCAGGCACTGGCCCGACAGCGGCGCACCGGACCGGGAAACCTCGGCCGTAGGAGCACCGAGACGCCCCTGGCCTTCGACCCCGCGATCACCGAGGCCTCCTCCGTCCTGCACGGCACCCTGTCGGCCTGGTGCAGGACCATCCGGGAACCGGGGACACCGGGACCCACTGGAAACGATTCATCAGCCCTGGCGTCCTGGCTCGCCCGCAACACTGGCGCACTGCGCCGGAACGCACGCGGAACGGAGTGCGTCGACGAGGTCTGCGCGGCGGTGGAACAGGCCGAGCGCGCCGTCGACCTGCCCTCGGACAGGGTCATAGCCGGACTGTGCCCCGACTGCGCGACACCCTGCTACGCCGGGACCGGGGCGACCAGCACCCGCTGCCCCGACTGCGGGGCACCGGTGTCGGTCGGCGAGGGGCGGCGGCGCATGCTCCTCGCCGCCGGGGATCACCTGGTGACCGCCGCCGACGCCGCACGGGCCCTCCAGGTCCTGGGGCACCGGGTCACCCCGGCCTCCGTACGCGGCCACGCCCGGCGCGGCCGACTGAGGTCCCAGGGCACCGGCAGTGCCGGGCGCCCCCTCTACTGCCTGGGCGACGTCGTGGACGTCTACCTGTCGAGGAAGTGTCCCGGCGACCGGCCCGTCAGGCGCCATCCCTGAGCCAGGACTCCAACAGACGGAGCTCGCCGGGCTCCAGGAGCAGGGCCGCGTCCCGGAGCACCTCCTTCACGGGAAGGTCCGCCCGCACCAGGGCCACACTGTGCACACCTGAGCGCACCACCGCGATCGGACTGGCCGTCATGTGCGCGTAGCAGGCTCGCAGGCCCACCGAAGCGCCGATTTCCACTCCCGCCATCAGACGTTCCCCTGCCTCCACGAAGACCGTGCACCTCAGCCGAACACCCTGTGTCGGAAAGCGCAAGAGAGGTGCCCGGGTTCCTCCCGCGTGCCACCACCAGGGAGTCCCTGGGAAGGCGACGGCCTGTACGTTTCCCGTCCGCACCCACTTGGCCACTTTCGGTCGCGAGAACCCGGACGGAGCTCCCTGTCGCGACGGTCCCCGGAACGAGCGGGCGGGGCGGGGCCCCCGAAGGCGCCCCGCCCCGATCCACACAGCGTCCACCGAGCTCGGCACCCTGCCCGTCACCGGTGGCGTCGGCGCTCAAGCTCCGCTCTCCGCTTCTCGGCCCGCTGCTGTGCTTCGGCCAGCCGGGCGAGCTTCTCCTCCTGCACCCTGCGCACCCGGGGGTCGGCCGGGTGCGGCTGGCCGGTGGTGGCGTGCACCAGGTCGGCCTGGAGGTAGTGGGAGAGCGTCCACCCGTCACCGCCCACGGCAGTGACGGTGGCCGAGTCCGCGGGCAGGTGCCGCATCAGGACGGCCAGCCGGCGCGGGGTGAGTCCCCCGCGCCAGAGGTCGCCGAGGTCGATCCCGTAGTACCGGGCCAGATCCGCCTCCACCGCGTCAGGGGCCTCCCTGAGCAGGCGGAGGAGGCGGGCTATTCCCCCGGGCTCTGGAACCCGTAGGCGGCGGCGATCTGTTCGGCGAGCACGTTGAGATCGGCCAGGGTCGCCCCCGTGTCCTTGAGCCTCTGCCACTGTTCCGCTCCCAGCAGGCTCCGGACGGCGGCGACGATCTTCCCCTCCTCGAACCCCTCCAGTGCGGCCAGCGGCCACTGGTCCGAGGTGGCGGGCAGCAGGTACTCGACCCCGCCCAGCGTCAGCCGCTTGGGCTCGGGGGCGGCCGTGGCCTCGTCCCTCACGGCGCGGGCCGCCGGGGAGGTGGCCGGTGTCCGGGGCAGGGTCGGGGAGGCCTGGGCGGCCGGGGCCCGTACGACGGTGTTCTCGGTCATGGCGCGGTTCCCTCTCGACTGATGGTGTTCGGACTACCCGCGCGGTTGTCGGTGGAGCCGGGCCGGTGAACCGCGCGAACCCCGACCCGGCCGGTCTGGTGTCAGAGGGAGCCCAGGCCCTCCCCTCCGCCTCCCCCGTTGTCGTCTCCACCGTCGTCGCCACCGCCACCGTTGTCGTCCTCGGGGCGAGCCGGTCCCTTGTAGGTGTAGAAGAGGGTGGCCTTGTCGTTCACGGGGTCGGTGGGGTAGATCGCCACGGTGATCTCGCGCTTGGCGATCTCGGTGGCGTTCTCGGTGGACTCCCCTCGCTCGGCCACCTGCGCGTAGTTGGCCGAGACCGTGCGCTTGAGGACGTCGCCGGTGCGGGTCTCGAAGGCGATCATGAACTTCGCCTGGAGGTCGGGGACGTTGATGTCGCCCTCGAAGGCTCCCCGCTCGCCGAACTCCACGTCGTGGCCGGGGAACATGACGTCGTAGACGGCCTTGTTGTCCTCGAAGGGCAGGAACTTACGGGTCACCTTGAAGTTGTTGTGGGTGGAAGCGACCAGGATCCCGCCCCAGGCGTAGAGGTCCTCGCTCTCGACCTCGAACGTCTCGGTGAAGCCCTCCTCCCCGTCGAGCAGGCCGACCTGCTCCCAGGAGGCGTTGAACGGGCGGCCCTCACGCGGGATCTCGCTGCCCAGCGGGGCGATGTAGACATCCGCGTAAGCCCAGACGCTGGCGTTGTCGGTACTTGCCATCGGGAATGGCTCCCTTCTCCGGTGATCGTGTGTGTCGGATCCCGCCGGGGCGGGTCGTCAGGGCCGTGCGGCCCGGCGCTGGGTGACCAGCACCGTGAAGGAGGCTCGGTGGTCGGCCAGGTCGCCCTCGTCGTCCACGACGACGCCGTCGACCGGGCGCACGGAGACCACTTCGGCGTCCCCGGGGTGTTCCAGCAGAGCCGCGTGGGCCAGGCGGGCCAGTTCCTTGACGTCGTCGCGGGCGTCGGCCCAGGACGTCACGCGGACGGCCGCCCGCTGGGTGAAGGACGGTTCGGACTCCGCCGACTCGCAGTGCACTGTCAGTGCGGGGTCCTCACCCGGCTCCCAGTCAGGTGCGGAGACCGCCGTGACCGGTGTCCCGGACCACCGGTCCGGGAAGTCGGGCAACCGTGCGCGCAGGTGGTCCACGACCAGGTCCTCTGCGTCCGCGAAGAGCGGGACGATCATGTTCGTCGTCTCCTGTCCAGTGGGGTTGCGGTGGCCGGGATCAGACGAGGTCGCCCGGGTCGGTGACCGGTTCGAGGGAGGCGTCGTCGAGGCCTCCCGACCCGCGCAGGTCGTTGCCGTGACGGACCAGGTTCCGGCAGGTACCGGTGACGGACAGGCCGGAGTCGCGGCTGTCCACCCCGTTCCCGGTGACGGAAAGGCCGTTGGTTCGGGCGCTGGCCCGAATCCCGTACGCGCAGGCCCCTGAGATCCGGTTGCCGGAGACGCGGAGGCCTCCGCCGCCCCGGACGTGCACGCCGTTGCCCCCGACCCCGCGCAGAACGTTGGCGTCCACCACCGAGTCCTCCGTGGACTCCAGGAGGATCCCGGTGCCTCCGGTGCCACTCACGGTGTTGCCGGTGACGGAGACGTTGCGGACCGGGCCGCCGGGGTGCCCGGTGCAGCGGACCGCCGGAAGACCTCCGGTCCCGGTGAGGACGTTGCCGGTGACCACCACGTCCGCGAGCGCCTGCGAGGCCCCTGCCGGACCGCCCCCGCCCTGTGGCCCGGTGTCCACCCGTTCGGTGTCGGCCACCGAGACCACGCTCACCCCGCCAGCGCAGTCGTGGAAAGTGTTTCCCTGCACCGTGAGCCGGTCCCACGCACAGGCGTGTACGGCCTCGGCGGAGCAGGACTCGAAGTGGCAGCCCAGGATGCGGATGTCCCCGTGCGTGCGGCCCGGGGTGGCGCCGCGAGAACCGATCGCCCGGGGCCAGGGCCGACTGCCCGGGGTCGGCGAAGCCCCGAAGGAGCAGCCCGACAGCACCACGTCGGAGCAGGGGGTGGTGTCGTGGGAGCCGGACCCCGGACCGGCCATGTCCAACCGAACCGCCTCGGACAGGGAGCGGTCACCCCCGCTGTCGGTGAACCCCTCGAAGCGGACGTCGAGGATCCGGGCGCACCTCACCGCGTTGAGCTCCACCGCGTGGTGACCGGGGACGTCGCGGATGACCGTGTCCCGCACGGTGATCCCGAGCGCGTGACCGAACGCCAGGACACTGTCATGGGCGGGGATCCGGAGACCGTTGCCGTCCCAGACACCGCCCTCCAGCAGGATCCGGCCGTGGCCCGTGTGGCCGGGCAGCTCCTGGCCGGGGTCCCGGTTGGTGAGCAGGGTCCCCTCCCCGTCCCGCCGCACCACGGCGTTCGGAGCCAGGACGATCCGCGTGTTGGCGTGGACGCGAAGCGGCGGGGCCTGCACGGAGTAGGTGCCGCCGGGGACCCACACCACCCCGCCGCCGTCCTCCCGGACACGGTCCAGGGCCGCCTGGAGCGCCCCGGTGTCGTCGGCCCTGCCGTCACCGGCCGCTCCGAGTGCCCGTACGTCCCGCACCCCGGCGGGGGCGCCCTCCTCAGTGAGGGCCATGGCTTGACGCGCTCCCCCTGCGTCGGAGCCCCCGGCGGCGACCGGCCCCGGGGCCGGTCCCCGGCGTTGGGAGGAGGTGAAGGTGGAACGGACCCTGCGATGCAGGAGGGACCATTCCCCAGCCAGGTCGGGCGGATAGCTGGGCAGGGGCATCAGGGTTCCTCCGCTCCGGGTTCGGTGTCCGGTGGTTCCTCGAAGATGAGCGTGGCGGTGTCCTCACCCTGGCCCCGGGTGGCCGGGGTGACCTCGATTCCGATCACCCGCCACGACCGGGAGAAGGAGGGGCTCCCCCTGACGAGGGGGAACCAGTCGTTGACCAGGGTCAGTCGCGCCTTGTCCCCCAGCCGGTCGGGGGTGAGGGTGGTGCGATCGGCCAGACGCACGGTGACCTGGGGGAACCGCACCGAACCCGAGGAGCGGGCGGCCCACCAGCGGGCGTGCTCGTCCAGGGCGGCGGGGCTGGTGACCCCGGGGACGTCCACGGTGCGGTCCATCAGGGGCCAGCCCGCGCCCTCGAACCGGGGGTCGGACCAGGTCCGGGAGAGAACGGGCTCGGCCTCCTCCTCGGGGGCGGCGTCCGGTGCGTCGCCCCGCGCCCGCCACGAGGTGGCGGCTCCCGAGGCGTCCGCCGGATAGCTCCAGGCCACGACGTTGCCCGGTTGGGTGAAGACGTGCTCGGTCCGGTCCTGGCCCATCTGGTCCTGGACCACGAACTCCCGGACGCGCTCGCCCGCGCGCACCACGGTGCGCACCATCCACTCGGGACCGTCGACGCGAGAGGAGAGATCCTCCAGCGCCTCCCCGAAGGACACGGCGTCCGAGGCCCGGTAGGTGATGGACCGGGGTTCGGCGGCGGCCACGTCCACGTGGCCGGACTCCTCCGGAATCTCCGGGTCCGGTGGCTCGCCCGGAGTGACCGGCACGAGTCCGATCGGCCGGGGCTCCTCCATGCGCCGCACGAGCTCGCGGGCCAGCCACCGCTGGTCGGCGCCCGCCAGGGTGAGGTCGGTGCGGATCTGACGGTGGTAGAGGTAGCTCTCCAGGGACGCCCCGGACAGGTCGACGGTGACCCGGCCCCGGTTGTCGCTCTTGGGCTCGGCCGACCAGATCAGATAGGTGCCCCAGATCTGGTCGCCGCGCCACACGTGCACGACGGTGCGGCCTGGGCCCCGCCCGAGGTCGCCGTCACTGCGACCCACCACCCGGGCGACGCGCTCGGCGGTCTCGGGACCGGTGACCGCGACCGAGCCGCTGAACGTCCCCGGCTGGCAGATCCGCCGGTCGAAGCTCACGCCGGTCAGGTCGAGGTCGGCGATGGGCCTGTCGGTGACCAGGTCGCAGAACTGGTAGCGGTAGAAGGCCATGTCACTCCGCCGAGTCCCGCGCCTGGTCCTGCGGGGGCGGCTTCACCGCCCTGATCGTCTCCTCGGTCCTCTCGATCGCCATCCAGCTCACGGTGAACTCCGTGTGGTTGGTGCGGGCCACACGGATCGTGAAGCCGTCCTTGCTCCGGCGGATGCAGGTGACCTCCTTCAGGTTGCCGGGGACGTCGCTGACACCCGTGATGAAGATCGCCGGGGTCTCGCTGAAGGTTCCCGGTTCGAAGGTCACCAGGGCGCCGCCCCGGAAGTAGTCCCCGGCGGGCTCGTCGGCGACGATGTGCGTCACCAGCCCGGCCACGACCTTGGGCCTGCGTTTCTCGTGTTCGGGGCCCGCGACCGTGACCCAGGCGTCGCCCTCCCGGACGTAGAGGTTCCGGCTGGAGGCAACGTAGACCAACGTCCCCTCAACCACCTCCGCCATCTGGTTCCGCGAGGCGGTGTCGGGCACCCGCACCACACCGCCCGCCACCGAGGTGTAGTCGCGCCGGTCCGTGATGCTCTGGGCCAGTGCGGCCCCCGGTTCCCGCGGCCAGTCGATCCCGCCCTCACCCGCCGTGGCACCCTGGGGCACGGTGATCTCGAACAGCGGCAGGTAGGTCTCGTCCGAGTCCGGGTCGATCACCCGGACCTCGGCCTTGGTCTCCCCGGAGTCGTCGTAGGTGTCGTCGCGGATCACCACGCCCACGATGTCCACGCGGTCGCCCTCGGCCGGGCCGTCCTCCAGCTCGACCTCGACCGCCTCGGTACTGGCGACGAGATAGGTGCCCTGGTGGGTCGCGGACGCTCCCCGGACCGCGACCACGAACGGAGCGATGGTCGCGGTCATGTCGGAGCCGCTCAGGTCGGCGGTGCCCCTGTCGTGGAAGAGCCCGCTGCGCCGGTCCAGGGCCTCCCCCTCCGCGCTGCCCAGGAGCGCCCCCAGGATGACCCTGTGGTCCTCGGCGGAGGTCGCCCCGGAGCGCAGGGCCAGGGATCGGATGGTCATGTGTTCCTCCAGTCGGTGGAGATGGCGATGGTCCCGGTGTCACAGGTAGGCGTCGCGCCAGCGGAAACGGGCCCAGGCCTCGGGTTCCGAGGTCTGGGGGCGGAAGTGGACCGGGTTCGTCCCGGGGGCCAGCGTCCAGTGCTCAGGGGGGACGGACGCGGGCGCGATGTGGTGGAAGCCGTCGACACCGTTGAGGAGCACCGTCCCCTGGTCGCAGTCGACGACGAGCCGGTCGGAACCCGCCAGGGTGAGTCCGAACTCCAGGTTGGTCCCGGTCGTGCGGTTGATCAGACGCGGCCGGGAACACGGCCCCGCGACCTCCACCACCGGGTGGGTGGGGCTGTCCCCGTCGTTGAGCAGGTTCGCCCCGCCGCCGTGGGCCGGCTGGCCGTGGTCGAGGGGGTACTCCAACGGGTACTCCAGACCGTCCTCGCTGGGCCGGGGAGGGTTCACCGTGTTCTGGCGGTCGTTCCCGTACCGGCGCGGATCGGCGCAGGTCCACTGCACCGTGACGATCGGCCGTGCGCTCCGGAAGGCCGGTCCGCCCGGGATGACCCGGGCGGTGACCTGCGCGTGGGCGGTCAGGCTCTCCCCTCCCACACAGATCTCCAGCGGGTGTTGCCGGGCTCCGTCCGTGAGGGTCAGCGCCCGGCGCAGCGGTCGCAGCACCGTGCGCACGTCCGTCAGGGACCCGGCACCGGTCAGTACTCCGACGGCCGTGACCAGACGCTGTCCCGCCAGGGCCGCCCCCGGCCAGGCTCCGTGCCGGGCGGCGCGCTCGACGTTGCCGGTCTCGATCTCGGGCAGGTCGTCCCAGCCCTCCAACTCGGTCAGGGCCAGATCGCGTCCGTCGAACAGCAGCTGTCCACGCCAGCGGATCTGTCCCTCCCTGAGTCCGCTCATCACATGCCTCTCGATCGCATCAGGAACATCAGGCGGTCCCCGACCTCGTGCGGCGACATCTCCTCCGTGGCCTCGAACCGCTCGATGTTGACGACCGGTCCGCTTTGGGCCAGCGGGGAGCCGGACAGGCCCGCGGCGTGGTCCCGCACCTCCAGGGACGCGGGGACCACCCGTTTGGTGATCTCACCGCTGACGTCCCCGAGCTGGCCCCGAAGGTCCGGGAAGCGGTCGTCGATTCCGTCCATGAGGCCGTCCATGATCATCCGACCGGCCGGGGTGAGCAGTTTCTTGTCGACCCTCGCCGGACCCTTCCAGTCCGGGATCAGGTCAGTGAGCCCGGAGAGCTTGTCCTTGACCTTCTGCCAGAGCGCGTCGATACCGTCGATGAGCCCCCGGACGATGTCCTTACCAGCGTCGAGCAGGAAGTTCTTCGCGTCGGAGAAGAAGCCCTTGATCTCCTCCGGTAGGTCACCGACGAACTCCAGGACCGCCTTGACCTTGTCCTCGACCCCGGTGCGCAGGGCCTCGAACTTCTCGACCGCCCACTTCCGGGCGTTCTCGAACGCGTCGCTGATGGCGGTGGCGATGCCGCTGACGATCCCGCCCAGCCGTTCCCGGATCGCGGAGAAGACCGCCCCGATCCGTTCGCGCAGCCCCTCGACCAGCTCCACGACCCAGGTGACGGCGCCCCTGATCGTGTCCAGGACCGTCTGCCAGGCCGAGTCGATCAGCTCCACCACCCAGTCCCAGGCCGCTTGGACGGCGCCGGTGACCCGGTCCCAGACACTGGTGAGGAACTCGACGATGCTCTCGGCCACCCCCGTGATCTTCTCGACCAGCCAGTCCCAGACCTCGCCGGTCTTCTCCACCAGCCAGTCCCAGGCCTCACCGATGAACGCCGTGATCTCGTCCCAGTAGGTGAACAGGAGGGCGAACGGGTGGTGGGCGAGGATCGCCTTGATCCATTCCCAGGCGGTCTCGATGAGACCGACCAACGTGTCCCAGAAGTCCTGTGCGGCCTCCACCAGCGCTGTCCACATGCCCGGTAACGTCTCCGTGAAGAAGGCCATGACCCCTTCGGCGATCTCCTTCACGAAGGCGAACACCCCGTCGACGATCTCCCGGAAGGTCTCGGAGTTCTCGTAGGCGTACACGAGCCCGGCGACCAGCGCGCCCAGGGCCGTGACGATCAGACCGATCGGGTTGGCCTTCATGACCACGTTGAGCGCCTTCTGCGCCCCGGCCATCAGGTTGCTGCCGATCGCCCCCGCCTTGGCCGCCACCCCTCCCTTGGCCGCGTTCTTGCCGAAGTTGTCGGCCCCGGCGCCCGCCGTCCGGTACCCGGTGGCCAGTTCGCGCAGCGCCTGGGTTCCGGTGGAGAACCCCTGGGCGACCACCGGGGCCGCAGCGTCGACGAGCTTGCTCGCCAGCGCCCGGCCGATCCGTTCTCCGGCGGCGGGCAGCGTGGCGCTGAGTGTCTCACCGACCTGGCCACCGAACTCCTGGACCGCCGGGGGCATGTTCGCCAGACCGCTCTCGATCATCTCGTTGGCCTTGTCCGCGAGCAGGGTCCCGCCCTTGTTCCCGGCCTCCCCCGCTCCGTCCGTGACCTTGTCGGTCAGGAGACGCCCGGCCTCGGCCCCGAGGTTCTCGACCGTCCCAGGCAGGGCGTCCAGCCCCTGTCCGATGAGGTCGGCCGCCTGGGAGGCGGCCCCCGAGGCGCTGGCCGGGAGCCCGGAGAACATCTCGCTCACCCTCGGGGACACCCCGGAGGTCATGGCCGCGCCGAGCTGGGCCCCGATACTCTGCCCGGCGCTCACCAGGGTGCTGGTCAGGGTGTCGGAGATCTGCTGCCCGTACGCCTGGACGGCCGGGGGTGCGCCGGACAACCCGGAGGAGATCCGTTCGTTGATGGCACCCGCGAGCTGCTCACTGACCTGGCCCCCCGCGTCCCTGCCGACCTGCGGCAGCGTCGCGAAGTCCTGTTCCAGCTGCTTCCTGACCTGGTCGCCGATACTGCTCAACTCGGGGATCATCTGGACACGCACGGACACGGCGCCGGACATGGCTCACCTCTGCTCGGCCGTCGAGGGGAAACGGCCCTGTGGGCCGGGGACGCATGGGGCGGACGGAAACGACACGGCCCGGGAGTCGGGGAGCGCGGCCGGAGCGGATGAAGGGCTCTGGGCGGCGGTACTCGCGTCGGACCGTGAAAGGGCCCTGGAAACACGAAAACCCGGCTCCTGGCCGGGTCGGGCACACCTGTGGTGCTCCCCAAAAGCGTGCCACAGCGCACGGGTCCCCCACAAGGGTCCGGACGGATCGGCTCGGAGCGGGCGGGGCGCGAGAGGGCGTGAGCCGAGGCTGGCCCCGGTCCTGCCAGGTTCCCGAGCGCCCCTGGGCGACTGACCGTCTCACCTGGTCGGGCCGGTCATCTGGCGTGGCGGCGACCGTCCCGACCCGTTCGCACTTCATCGGTGTGAGCACGTCCTCCATGGGGTGGACGTGCCCCGGCCATGGCCCCTTCGAGCCGGAGAAGGTTCTCGTCACCTTCCCGGATTCGGTATTCCACGCTGCTCTCGATCATGAACTCGTTCTCGCACCTGGTCTCGTAGGAACCCGACACGTCCTCCCACTGTCCGTCGGCGAAGGACCCTCCCTTTGTTCCACCACTTCTGCCCTAAGAGCGCTTTCGTCGCATCCACCGCACCCCGCAACCAACAAGACACCGAGAGACAGAACAATGCGTTTTCTCGCGCCAGACACTGAAATCCTCACAACCGACCACAATCTTTCAGGAGGACGCCGGAAGAAGAGTCGTCGCCATCGCCCGTAAAGAGAATCCGGGGTACTCCACCGGAAACAGAAAGGACTGACCCAGCCGCCCCGAGGCGCTGACGGAAGGTGGTCAGAATGCCGCCTGCCGGGGCGGTCCCGCGAACAGGATCCGTGAAGGAGGACACCGCCCTCCCGCTTCACCGGCGTGCGAACACCCGAACGTTGACAACGGGACCGCCCGGCCCCCGACATACGCCACGAATGTGACGCGGCGCACACGTTCTTCCTGTTCAGGGATACGCATTCACACAGATTTCATCTCGACTCGACAACAGGGCCCGTCCCTCACACGGGACACACCCCGGTGCTGCTGATACTGGACCGGCAGGGCTTCTCCCTCAGCCCCCACCGCACACCTGGTGCCCGTCGCACGAACCGAACGGCCCGGCTGACCCCTGCCCTCACCTCTTCGAGCCCGAGGCAGGCCCGTGTCCGTTTCCGCCCTGAACCGCGCCCCCGACCCCGTCACGCCCCACGTGACGCCCCGGAACCGCCGCCGACCCGACATCGAGGGGCTGCGCGCCGTCGCCGCCCTGCTGATTGCCGTCTACCACATCTGGTTCGGCACGGTCTCCGGCGGCGTCGACGTCTTCCTGCTGCTCACCGGCTTCCTCATCACGGGGTCGCTGGTCCGGGCGATGGAGCGCGACGGACGCGTCGACCTCGCCGCCTTCTGGACCAAGCTGGTCAAGCGGCTCTTCCCCGCGGGGGCGGTGGTGCTCGGCGCGGTCCTGCTGATGGCCCACGCGTACTTCCCGCGCTCCCAGTGGACCGCCGTCATCGACGACGTGTGGGCGGCGGCGCTCTACTACGGGAACTGGCACCTGGCCCTGGGGTCGGTCGACTACATGGCGGAGAACTCCGCTGCCAGCCCCGTCCAGCACTTCTGGTCCCTGGCCGTGCAGGGGCAGTTCTACCTGCTGTGGCCGGTGCTGATCGGTGTCGCCGGGCTGCTCGCCGTCCGGCTGGGCCGGACGGTCCGCCGGGGCGCCGCCGGGGCGGTGGGCGCGGTGTTCGCGCTCTCCTTCGCCTACTCTCTGTGGATCACCTCGACCGAACCGGTGTGGGCCTACTTCGACACCGGCGCGCGCCTGTGGGAGCTGGCCCTGGGCGGTCTGCTCGCGCTGTTCGTCCACCGGGTGGACCTGCCGGGCTGGGCCCGCGCCGCCGCCGGGTGGGCCGGGCTGGTCGCGCTGGTCCTGTGCGGGTTCGTGATCGGCGACTCCCTGCCCTATCCGGGCTACGCCTCCCTGTGGCCGACTCTCGCGGCGCTGCTCATCATCCTCGCGGGCGCGGGCCGGGCGGAGAACGGACGCCTGTCCGCGAACCGCCTCCTGTGCGCGCGCCCGCTGACCTGGCTGGGCGGACACGCCTACACCCTCTTCCTGTGGCACTGGCCGGTGCTCGTCCTGCACCTGGAGCTGACCGGGCAGGACCGCCCCACCCTCGGCGGCGGCTTCCTCGTACTGGGCGTCTCCTTCGCGGCGGCGCTGGCCACCAGCTGGCTGGTGGACGGCGGCGTGGTGCGGGCCACCCGGCGCCTGCGAACCCCGGTGTGGTCGCTCGCGGCGGGCATCCTGTTCGTCGTGCCCGTCCTGGTGGCGGGCTCCCTGTGGGGGCAGTCGATCGAACGCGACCGGCAGCTGCGCACGGAACTGAGCTCCAACCCGCTCGCCTACCCGGGCGCCGCCGTCCACCTCGACCAGGACCTGGCGCGGAACCTGCCCGCCCTGCCGATCTACCCGGACACGACCACGGTCGCCCGCGACACCATCAACCAGACCCGCGAGTGCAACGCGCTGATCAACCAGCCCGAGGTGGTGTCCTGCGAGTTCGGCGACGTGCGCTCCGACTACACGATCGCCCTGGTGGGCAGCTCCCACGTGCGGCACTGGTTCCAGGCCCTGGAGACCCTCGCCGACCAGCACGGATGGCGGTTGGTGACGATGACCAAGAACGCCTGCCAGTTCAGCGCGCACGAGCAGCGGTACCGCGGGGCGGAGTTCCCCGAGTGCACGCAGTGGAACGACAACGTCATGGCCGCCCTGGAGGACCTGGAGCCGGACACGGTCTTCACCCTGGGCTCACTGACCAGTGTGCGCACCGGGCCCGACGAACACGTCCCCGAGGGCTTCGTCGAGCGCTGGCGCCAGCTCGACGACCGGGGCGTGGACGTCGTCGCGGTCCGCGACACCCCCCGGTTCTCCTTCCGGGTCCCCGACTGCACCGACCGCAACCACCGTTCGGAGTGCTCGGAGCCCAGATCCAACTCCATGGCGGCGCAGGCCCCCTACGAGGAGCTCACCGACGTCCCGCCCAACACCCGGTTCCTGGACATGACCAACTACCTGTGCCAGGACGAGGTCTGCCACGGGGTGATCGGGAACCAGCTGGTGTACTACGACACCAACCACTTCTCCTACTCCTTCTCCCAATCGCTGGCCATGGTCATGGAGCCCTACTTCCTGGCCGCGGCGGGCCGGGCGCCCGAGGCGGAGCTCACCCTCGCCGAGGCCGCCCTGCCGCTCCAGGAGGCGGCGCAGGAGCAGGGCAACCAGTCCTGAGGCTCAGCCGAGCTCACCCCGGAGCGAGCGCCCGTGCAGGACGCGCAGCCGGTCCACCCAGTCGTCGTCCTCGGACGGGTGGAAGTGGTTCTGCTCGCCCCACCCACGGCTGGGCCGCCGGAAGCGGGTGGCCCGCACGTCGGCCAGGGTGCCGAACAGTCCGCTGTCCTCGAACACCGCGTTGCCCTGCCCCGGACCCACCCCGAAGTCGGTGAGGACCAGGGTCGGCACCCGGTGCGCGAGGGCCTCGACCACCGGGCTCGAACCCACCGCCACCAGGCCGCGCGCCCGGTCCAGTTGGTCGGACAGCCGCCCCGAGCGGAAGACCAGCACGTGGTCCTCGGCCAGGTCGGCCCGGACCAACGAGCGCCAGGACTCCACGAACGGGTGGCGGTTCCCCGGCTCGTGGCCGAGGTGGACCACCACCTCCAGGTCGGGGCGGCTCTCGGCCAGCTCCGTCAGGGCGAGCAGGACGCTCCTGCGCCCCCGCTCGGTGTCCGGAGCCCCGGGGTGGGCCGCGTAGACGACCCGGTCGCGCCGGGTCCCCCGGTCCGCGTTGCCTCTGCCCAGAGGAAGGCTGCCCAGCCCCACCTCGCCGCGGACGCCGAGACGCTCGCCCAAGGTGGAGTACTCGGCGACCTCGCGACGGCTGTGCGCCACGAGCAGGTCGACCCTGGAGCGGTGCAGCCACTCGCCCTCGACCGCGGGCAGTGACAGCGCGGGCAGCGCGGACACCACCACCGGCCGGTACCGGCGCAGCACGGACCTCAGGGAGCAGGACAGCGTCTCCACGAGCGGACCGGAACAGTTGAGCAGCACCACGCCCGGGCGGTGGCGCCGGACCAGCGAGCGGACCTGGCGCGCCGTGAGCACCGGCACGCGCAGACCGGCCTGGCGGCTGCCCTCGGTCGCGTCGCGGATACGGGCCGGGGAGGGGGTGCGGTCGGTGCGGGCCACCGCGAGCCCGACGGTGGTCCCGGCCCCGGAGAGCCGGTCGAGCATGGCCACGGTGAGTCCGACCCGCTCCGAGGTGTCGGCCACCGCCAGGATCGTGGGCGCCCCGACCCGGGTAGCGGGGCGGCTCCCAGTGGGAATGAGGGTCACGAAGCCTTCTCCTTGGCGTTCGGGATGGAGACCCCAGGCTACACACGGAGAGTGACCACTCCGGAACTCATGGTTCGGGGGACGCGGACGGCGGCCGCCCCTCAGGGAACGGCCGCCGTCGCGGTTCCGGTGGGCGCTACTCGCCCTTCCAGACGGGGTCGCGCTTCTCCGCGAAGGCGATCGCCCCCTCCATGGCGTCCTGACTGACGAACACGGGGCCCGCCAGCTCGTTCTGCCGCTCCCACATCTGGTCCGTGGACCAGTCGTCCGAGGCCTGGATGATCTCCTTGGAGACCCGCAGGGCCAGCGGACCGTTGGGGGTGATCCGGGCGGCCAGGGCCCGGGCGCCCTCCAGGGCGCCGCCGCTCTCGGTGACCTGGTTGACCAGGCCCAGCTCCGCCAGGCGCCCCGCGCCGACGAAGTCACCGGTCAGGGCGAACTCCATCGCGATGTTGCGCGGGATGCGGTGCTGGAGGCGCAGCAGGCCACCGGCTCCCGCGACCAGACCGCGCTTCACCTCGGGGATGCCGAACCTGGCGTCGTCCGCCGCCACGACCAGGTCGCAGGCGAGCACCGCCTCGAACCCGCCCGCCAGGGCGTACCCCTCGACCGCCGCGATCAGCGGCTTTCTCCNCGACCGCCGCGATCAGCGGCTTCCTCGGGCCGCGCTCGGCGAAACCGCCGAACCCGCGCCCCTCGACCACGGGGACCTCGCCCTGCATGAAGGCCTTGAGGTCCATTCCGGCGCAGAAGGTGCCGCCGGCGCCGGTGATGATCGCGACGTTGACGTCCTTGCGGGCGTCCACGTCGTCGAGGGCCTCGGCGATGCGCGCCGCGACCGCCGCGTTCACGGCGTTCTTCGCCTTGGGACGGTTGATGGTGATGACGGCGACGCCGTCCTCAGCCGTGTAGAGAACCTCGTCGGACACGGTGTCCTCCTACTTCGGGGGCATGCGCAGGGCGCCGTCGATCCGGACGACCTCGCCGTTGACGTAGCTGACCTCCAGCAGGGTCCGGGCGAGCTTGCCGAACTCCTTGGCGGTGCCCAGGCGCTTGGGGAAGGGCACCGGGGCGGCCAGACGCTGCTTGAACTCCTCCGAGCCCGGGCCGTCGCCGTAGATGGGCGTCTCCAGGATGCCGGGGGCGATGGTGTTGACGGTGACGCCGATCGCGGCGAGGTCGCGCGCGGCCGGGAGGGTCATGCCGATCACGCCGCCCTTGGAGGAGGAGTAGGCGATCTGGCCGATCTGGCCCTCGATGCCCGCGAGGGAGGCGGTGTTGAGGATGGAGCCGCGCTCGCCGTCCTCGTTGACCGGCTCGGTCTTGGCGATCTCGGCGGCCGACAGCCGGAGCACGTTGAACGTGCCGATGAGGTTGACCTGGATGACCTTCTGGTAGCTGTCCAGGTCGTGGGGGTTGCCGCTGCGGTCCACCGTGCGGGTGGCCCAGCCGATCCCGGCGCAGGAGACCGCGACCCGGAAGGGCTTGCCGGTGTCGACCGCGGCCTGGACGGCGGCCTTGACCTGGTCCTCCTGGGAGACGTCGGTGGAGACGAAGACGCCACCGATCTCCTTGGCGACCGCCTCGCCGCGCTCGGCGTTGAGGTCGGCGACGACGACGGTGGCACCGGCGGAGGCGAGTTCCCTGGCGGTGGCCTCACCGAGGCCACTGGCGCCGCCCGAGACGAGGGCGGAGATTCCGTTGAGATCCATGGCCGCACTCTACAGAGAATGTGACCCGCACACTAGAACCGGGTTCGGTTAATCGCGGGTAGCACCGTGACCAGCGCCGTTGGAACCCGCAAGAGCGGGTATCAGCAAGGCGTGTTCTTCTGTCGTCACTCAGCGCTACCTTCCTGTCATGCGAAGAACAGCGACACTAGAGTGGCCCCAGGAATCGACCCAGGAGGATTCGATGGCCGAGCCGCTCCCCGACTGGTTCCTCACCCCGCCCGGGGGCTGGACCGCTGATGCCATGGACCGACTTCCTCCGGGAGTACCCCGGATGGAACTCATCGACGGAGCGCTCGTCTTGCTTTCCCCCCAGACCCGTTTTCACTCGCACGTCATGCGCCACCTGGCCAACGCTCTGGAGGAAGCGGCACCGAAGAACGTCGACATCCTTCTGGAGATGACCATGAAGCTGGGCAAGTACCAGCGCCCCGAGCCCGACATCCTCGTCTACGAGTTCGAGGAGGGGAAGGACGACCACCTCGACTGGTACCAGGCCACCCACGTCCCGCCCGAGGACGTTCTCATCGCGGTCGAGATCGTCTCCCCGGAGTCCCGGGAGCGGGACCGCACCACCAAGCCGATGAAGTACGCGGCAGCCGGGATCCCGCACTTCTGGCGGATCGAACCGGAGGAGACGGGGCCCGCGATCCACGTGTACGAACTCGACGGGGGCCGTGATCCCCGCTACGTCCCGACCACCATCGCCCGGGAGCGGCTCAAGCTGGACGTGCCCTTCCCGATCGACGTCGACGTGCGGGCGCTGGCCCCTCGGCGCTGACCCTCACCAGCGGGCCCTGCCCAGGCGCTGCTGGCGGCGGCGTCCGCGCCCCCTCGGCAGGGCCTCGCGCGCGAGGTCGGCGGCGCCCACCAGCCCCGCCTCGTTGCCCAGGGCGGCGGCGACCACCCGGGCCTCCGGCCGGTAGCCGCGACCGGTCAGCCCCTTCGCGAACGCGTTCCGCGCCGGGTCGAGCAGCAGCTCCCCCGCCTCGGACACGCCCCCGCCGATCACGAACAGCTCCGGGTCGAAGGCGGCCGCCAGGTTGGCCAGCCCCACGCCCAGCCACCCGCCCGCCTCCTCCATCAGTTCGCGGCAGGCGCGGTCCCCCTTCCGGGCCAGCTCGCTCACCAGCGGCCCGGTGATCAGCGCCGGGTCCCCGCCCACCGCCTGCCACAGCACCTCGGCCACCGGGGACTCCGACCTCACCAGCTCACGGGCCTCACGAGTGAGCGCGTTACCGCTCGCGTACTGCTCCCAGCAGCCCCGGTTCCCGCACTCACAGCGGTGCCCGCCCGGCACCACCGTCATGTGACCGAACTCCCCCGCCAACCCGTACCGCCCGCGTCTGAGCTGACCGCCCAGGACGATCGCGCCGCCGATCCCCGTCCCCAGGTTCACCACCACGACGTCGTCCACACCCCGCGCCGCCCCGGCCCGTACCTCGGCCCACGCCGAGGCGTTGGCGTCGTTCTCCACCACCACGGGCAGCCCCAGGCGCACCGACAGCGCGTCCCTGAGCGGCTCCTCACGCCACGACAGGTGGGGAGCGAACAGCACCCGGGAACGGCGCTCGTCGACGAACCCGGCGGCGCCCACGCCGACGGCCCGCACCCGGTACTCCCTGCGCAGCTCGGACACGACGGACACGATCGTGTCCTCCACCACAGTGGGGCTCTTGCTGCGCTCCGGGGTCTCCGTCCGCAGCCGTGCCAGCACCCTCCCGCCCGGAGTGACCACCCCGGCGGCGACCTTCGTACCGCCGATGTCCACACCGACGGTCAGGGAGTGCCCGTACCGCGCGTCCGTCATCATGCCCGCTCCACTCCACCGGCCGGGGACCCCACGGCCCCGGTCATCCGACCCTAGGGACCGGCCCGTCCGGGCCCGCCCCACCACACCGCACACACACGAAAACGCGCACCCGGGCCGTTGTGTGCCCGGATGCGCGCAGGGATCGTGGGAGGAGCCCCTACCCGAGAGCGGTGCGCACCACCCCGGCCAGGCGCTCGGCCACGGCCGCGGCCTGCTCCTGTTCGGGGGCCTCCACCATCACGCGGACCTTCGGCTCGGTCCCGCTCGGCCGGATGAGAACCCGGCCGGTCTCGCCCAGCTCGGCCTCGGCCTTGCGGACGGCGGCGGCCAGTTCCTCGGACTCGGCCGCCTTGGACCTGTCCACGTCCGGGACGTTGATGAGGATCTGCGGCAGACGCGTCATGACCTTGGCCAGCTCCGCCAGGCCCTGCCCGCGGTGTGCCATGGCGGCCAGCAGGTGCAGACCGGTCAGCAGACCGTCGCCGGTGGTGGCGTGGTCCAGCAGGATCACGTGGCCGGACTGCTCGCCGCCCAGCCCGAACCCGCCGCGCTTCATCTCCTCCAGCACGTAGCGGTCACCGACCGCGGTCTCCACCACGGCGACGCCCTCGCGCGCCATCGCCAGTTTCAGACCGAGGTTGGACATGACCGTCACCACGAGGGTGTCCTTCTCCAGGCGCCCGGCCTCCTTGGCCTCCGTGGCCAGGATCGCCAGGATCTGGTCGCCGTCCACCACGTTGCCCTCGGAGTCCACCGCCAGGCAGCGGTCGGCGTCGCCGTCGTTGGCGATACCCGCGTCAGCGCCGTGCAGCCGCACCGCCTCCTGGAGGGACCCCAGGCTGGTGGAACCGCACCCCTGGTTGATGTTGTGCCCGTCCGGCCGGTCACCGATCGCGATGACCTCCGCGCCCGCCCGGCGCAGCGCCTCGGGGGCGACCGTGCTGGCCGCGCCGTGGGCGCAGTCCATGACGACCTTGAGCCCGTCCAGGCGGTGCGGCAGGGAGTCCAGGACGTGCTGGGTGTACCGCTCCGCACCGTCGTGGGACTCGGTGACGCGGCCGACCGCGTCACCCACGGCGGGGGTCGAGGGCACGCCGAGCATGCCCTCGATCTCCTCCTCCAGAGAGTCCTCGAGCTTCTGCCCGCCCCGGGCGAAGAACTTGATCCCGTTGTCCGGGGCCGGGTTGTGGCTCGCCGAGAGCATCACGCCGAAGTCGGCGCCCAGGGCACCGGTGAGGTACGCCACGGCCGGGGTGGGCAGCACACCGACCTTGACCACGTCCACGCCAGTGCTCGCCAGACCCGCGACGACCGCGGCCTCCAGGAACTCCCCGGACGCGCGTGGGTCGCGTCCGACCACGGCCAGCGGTCGACGGTCACCGTCGGTCGCGGCCAGGACCCTCGCCGCCGCGATGGACAGTTCCAAGGTGAGCGAAGCGGTCAGGTCTCGTCCCGCGAGACCGCGTACGCCGTCGGTTCCGAACAGCCGAGCCACAGGCGACAGCCCCTTTCGAAAGCGGCACCGGAGAGAGCCGGCGCCGGTGAAGTTCAGCGTGGCGGAGAAAGCCACCGGAAAAACCAAAAGCCCGTACGCCGTCCCCGACAGAGGGAACGACGTACGGGCCAAAGCTCAGCCGCGCAGGAGTCGGCGCATGAGCATTAGCGCTTGGAGAACTGCGGAGCCTTGCGCGCCTTCTTGAGACCGGCCTTCTTCCGCTCGACCTCGCGGTCGTCACGGGTGAGGAAGCCGGCCTTCTTCAGGGTCGGACGGTTGTTCTCGGCGTCCAGCGTCGCCAGCGCACGGGCGATGCCGTGACGCAGGGCGCCAGCCTGGCCGCTGGTGCCGCCGCCGTCAAGACGGGCGAAGACGTCGTAGGCGCCGTCGAACCCGAGCGAGACGAACGGGTCCTTGACCGTCTGCTGGTGGACCTTGTCCGGGAAGTAGACATCAAGCGGCTTGCCGTTGATCTTCCACTCGCCCGAACCGGGGGCGATGCGAACGCGGGCGACGGCCTGCTTACGCCGACCGGTACCGGCGCTGGGGCCGGACGCGGTGGGAACGTAGGCGGCGGTCGTCTCGTCCGACTCGCTCGTGTACTCGGAGGGGAACTCCTCCGGGTTCTCGGCGATTTCCTGCTCGACGTCTTCGATGCCGGTGGGCTCGACCACGGTTATCCTCGTGCTTCCTGTAAAAGTCTGCGAACGCCTACGCGGGCTGCTCGATCTTCTTGATTTCGAACGGGACCGGCTGCTGGGCCTGGTGCGGGTGCTCCGCACCGGCGTACACCTTGAGCTTCTTGCCCATCTGACGACCGAGGGAGCCCTTGGGGAGCATGCCCTTGACGGCCTTCTCGATGGCGCGCTCGGGGTTCTTCTCCAGCAGGTCGGCGTACGCGATCGAACGCAGACCGCCAGGGTAACCGGAGTGCCGGTAGGCCCGCTTCTGCTCCAGCTTCTTGCCGGTCAGGGCGACCTTCTCGGCGTTCACGACGATGACGAAGTCGCCGGTGTCGATGTGGGGCGCGTAGTAGGGCTTGTGCTTGCCCCGAAGCAGCGTGGCGACCTGGCTCGCCATACGCCCGAGCACGAGATCGGTAGCGTCGACAACGTGCCACTGACGCTGGACATCGTTTGGTTTGGGGCTGTATGTGCGCACGATCGTTCGCCTTCGCTCTTCCAGTCGGCTGCCCCATCCCGAACGGGATGGTGGACTCGTATTAAGGAACACCCCTACGGGTGCGGGGCCGAACAGCCCCCGCGGGTGCGGGGCTGTTACTTGGCCGGATGTCCCATGTCCAATCAGGACGACCCGGTCGTGAGTGCGCAGACGATGGTGCGTGGATCGGCACCCAGCTTCGGGAGTTTGGGGCCCACGGCAACTCAACGCACAACGACGAAATACCCTACCTGTCCACCCTAACGCAGGTCAAAGCGCGCGCAGGGCCGACCGATGGGATACGTCTGGCGGGAAAGCGCCGGGACGGGTTCACATCCGTGACCTCTCCGCCTTTTATTATGCCTGTCGCCGGGAGTGCTTCGTCCTGCCCTCGCCCGCGCGTTGGTTACGCTTGCACCGAAAGGCCGGTATCCGCCCGGTACCACGGGCGGTGCCCCGCACCTTGGAGACGCCCGTCACGATCGCCGAGCGTCCGCCCAACCGGTACGAAAGCCACGAGGCGGACACAGGCCACGGGCCACGGCGAGCCGCGACCCAGTCCCACTCCCAGAGCCTTCGGAGACTCCCATCAGCACCCATCCGAACCCGCCTCAGTACGGCCCAGACGGACGACCTCTCCAGCCGGAGGCAGGCGACGGTCGGGACCTGCTCGGGGCGCCCTCCCAGTCTGACGGCCAGCATTCCACATCCGGACCGCAGTGGCCGCACGGTTCGCCCGCCGCGGGCCCCTCCGGCCCGCAGTTCCCGCCGTACGCCGGTCCGAGCGGCCCACAGGCGCCGCCGCCCGCCGCGGGCCCTCCCCCGCACGGTCAGTTCCCCCAACCCCCGCAAGGCGGCACCGGTCAGCAGGGCGTTCCCGGAGCACACAGCGGCCCCCAACCCCCGCAGCACACCGGACCCAACGGTCCGCAGGCGCCGCCGCACCACGGCGGCCCGCAGCAGGGACGACCCCCGTTCGGAGGCCCGGCCGGACCCACCGGCGGCCACCCCGGAATGGGACATCTCACTCAGAGCGGCCCCAACGTGCCCCCGGGTGCGCCCCAGGGCGGCCCGCAGGGCCCCGGGCGCCCGGTCGCGGGACCGCAGGCGCCGGGCCAGCCCTACCCCGGCCAGCCCCTGCCTCCCGGCGCGCCACACCCCGGGCAGGGTGCCCCGGTGCCCCCGCACGCGCAGGGCCGCCCGCCGCAGCCCCCGCCCGGACAGCATCCGGGCCACCACCCGGATCAGCCCGGCCCTCACCCGGGACACCCCGGCACGGGTCCCCAGGTTCCGCCTGGCGCGCCCCAGGCGATGCCCACGGGCGGCCAGCCGTCCATGCGCGGGCCCATCCCGCCCCCGCCGAACTCCCTTCCCCCCGGCGCCCACGGTGCTCCCGGGGGCCCCGGAGGCCCGGGTGCGCCCGGCATGCCACCGCACGGCGCGCCCTCGGGCGGCAACCGTCCGCCCGCCTACCCAGCACAGCAGCCCGAGCCGCCCAGGCCCGCCGAGGATCCGGTCTTCCCGGACGACGCCATGGGCGCCACCCAGAACCTGCGCGCGGTTCCCGCCGCCAGCCCCTCCGGCGCCAACCGCCCGCTCTACCGGGACGAGGTGCCCGAGGACGCCGGGGCCGACACCGCCCAGTTCGACGTCCAGAGCGTGCGGGACGACTACGAAGAGTACGACGACTACGACGACTACGACGACCGGCCCGCACGGAAGCGGCCCCGGAGCCAGCTCGTCCTCATGGGCGCGGGTTTCGTGGCCCTCCTCGCGATCGCTGGCGGCGGCGCCTTCTACTTCGGCTCCGGCGGCTCCGGCGCCACCCCGGTCTCCGACGAGGGAGCCGACTCCGGGGCCCTCGCCGCGGACGGCCTCTTCCCCGAGGAGATCGAGGTCGAGGGTCAGGGCACGTTCAGCCGGGTCGCCGTCGACGACAGCGACGACTGCGCCGCGGGTACCCACGGCGACTACGGCCAGGTGCTCGCCGACAACGACTGCCGCCAACTGGTGCGCGCCTCGTACCTGAGCGAGGACCAGAACCACGCGGTCACGGTCGGGATCGCCGCCATGCCGAGCGACTCCGAGGCCGAGACCGCTCTGGGAGCCCAGGACCTGGTCGGCGCGGAGTGGTTCGCCGGGCTGCCCGGCGATGAGGGCACCCCTGCCGAACGCCTCGGCTACTCGGGCGGCCACGGCAGCAGCGGACAGTGGGGCCGCTACCTCCTCTTCTCCCTGTCCGCCAACAGCGACGGCAGCGACGAGGGCTCCGAGGACGGCGGCGACGCCACCGAGCTGCGCGACATCGGCGAGGGGTTCATCGAGACCGTGCACGGGGCACTCGCCGACGACCGCGCCTGACGGGGCCCGGACCCGCACACGAGGACGGCGCCACCCTGGTTGTCCACAGACAGTGGACCAGGGTGGCGCCGTCCGGCGTTTCCAGCTCTACTTGACGTATCGGGGGGTTGGGCTCTGCGCCCGCACCCGCATGCCCGGAGACGAGCGTCTACTCCGCGTGCCCCTTGCAGGGCAGCTCGCGCACGCGACGGGTGAGGCTCGCCCTGCCCGCCAGTTCCTCGTCGGCCGGGTAGCGCACCTCCTCCAGGCTCAGCCCCTGCGGACCCACCACGTGCACCGAGGAGTCGCGTACGGCGGCGCCCAGGACCCGGCCCGGCCACTCCACCCCCCGGCGTCCGTCCCCCACCGCCAGGAGCGCCCCCACGAGGGCACGCACCATGTTGTGGCAGAAGGCGTCGGCCTGGATCGTCCCCGCGATCAGGTGCGGTTCCTCCCGCACCCACTCCAGGCGCAACAGCTCACGGATGGTCGTGGCCCCCTCGCGCTTCTTGCAGAAGGCCGCGAAGTCGTGCTCGCCGACCAACAGGGCTGCGGCCTCGTTCATCCGGTCCACGTCCACCGGGTGCCGGTGCCACAGCACATCCCGCCGCCGCAGCGGCTCCACACCGTAGGGGGCGTCGCTGATCCGGTACACGTAGCGGCGGAACAGGGGCGAGAAGCGCGCGTCGAACCCCGGCGGCGCCACCCGGACGGCGTTGACCCGCACGTCCCGGGGCAGCACACCGGCGAGCCTGCGCAGCACCCGCTCCCCCTCGCTCTCCCAGGTCGCGAGCGGCACATCCACCTGCGCCACCTGGCCACGCGCGTGCACACCGGCGTCCGTGCGTCCGGCGCACGTCACCGAGGCAGACGGGAGCCTCAGCACCTTCGCCAGCGCGGACTCCAGCTCACCCTGCACGGTGCGCCGGGTCGGCTGGGTCGCCCACCCGGAGAAGTCGGTTCCGTCATAGGCGATGTCCAGTCGCAGCCGGACGGTCGTCTCGTTCTCGTCCATCCCCACCCCGCATCCCTGGCGCGCCCCTCCGGACGCGCCAGGGCCACCGGCACCGCCGAGACGGTCCTGCCGGTGACCCGTGAAAAGAAGAAGTGCCCGACCCCCGCGAGGGTCGGGCACTCGACGAGCCTGGCGCGCGGGCCCCGGGGCCCGGCGCACGTCGGCCCTACTTGCTCTCGGAGCTCTCCTCGGTGGCCTCGGGGGCCTCCGTGGCGGTGTCCTCGGCCGTGGCGGTCTCCTCGGCGGGAGCGGCGGCCGGAGCGGCGGGCGCGTTCAGCGCCTCGACCAGCTCGATGATGGCCATCGGGGCGTTGTCGCCCTTACGCGGACCGATCTTGGTGATACGGGTGTAACCACCGGGGCGGTTCTCGAAGCGCGGGCCGATCTCGGTGAAGAGCTCGTGCACCACGGACTTGTCCGTGATCTTGGTCAGCACCTGACGACGGGCGTGCAGGTCGCCGCGCTTGCCGAGCGTGATGAGCTTCTCGGCGTACGGACGCAGGCGCTTGGCCTTGGCCTCCGTGGTGCGGATACGGCCGTGCTGGAACAGCGAGGTGGCGAGGTTCGCCAGGATGTGCCGCTCGTGAGCGGGCCCGGATCCCAGACGGGCGCCCTTAGTAGGCGTGGGCATGGTGTCGTTCTCCTAGTGATGCGGTCCACGGCCGCACTCGGCCGGGGACCTTTGGGCGACGAAGGTTAGTACTGCTCCGTCTCGACGAAGGACTCACCCTCGTCGTCCTCGGAGCCGTAGGAGTCGGCCGCGGTGCTGGGGTCGAATCCGGGCGGGGAGTCCTTCAGGGACAGGCCCATGTCGATGAGCTTCTGCTTGACCTCATCGATGGACTTGGCACCGAAGTTACGGATGTCCAACAGGTCCTGCTCGGAGCGGGCAACCAGCTCACCAACGCTGTGGATGCCCTCACGCTTGAGGCAGTTGTAGGACCGGACCGTGAGGTTGAGGTCCTCGATCGGCAGCGCCAGGTCCGCCGCGAGCGCGGCGTCCGTGGGCGACGGGCCCATGTCGATGCCCTCGGCGTCGACGTTGAGCTCACGCGCCAGACCGAACAGCTCGACCAGGGTCTTGCCCGCGCTGGCCACGGCGTCACGGGGACGGATGGCCGGCTTGGTCTCGATGTCGACGATCAGGCGGTCGAAGTCGGTGCGCTGCTCGACACGGGTGGCCTCGACCTTGTAGGTCACACGCAGCACCGGCGAGTAGATGGAGTCGATCGGGATCCGACCGATCTCCTGGCCCTGCTGCTTGTTCTGCGTCGCCGAGACGTAACCGCGGCCGCGCTCGACCGTCAGCTCCATCTCCAGCTTGCCCTTGCCGTTCAGCGTGGCGATGTGCAGGTCGGGGTTGTGCACCTCGACACCGGCCGGCGGAGCGATGTCCGCGGCGGTCACCACACCGGGGCCCTGCTTGCGCAGGTACATCAGCACCGGCTCGTCGTGCTCGGAGCTGACGACCAGACCCTTGAGGTTGAGGATCATCTCGGTGACGTCCTCCTTGACCCCGGGCACGGTGGTGAACTCGTGCTCGACGCCCTCGATGCGGATGCTGGTGACAGCCGCACCGGGGATGGAGGACAGCAGCGTACGACGGAGAGAGTTACCGATCGTGTAGCCGAAACCCGGCTCCAGCGGCTCGATGACAAACCTCGAACGCAGGTCCGAGACGACTTCCTCGGTGAGCGTGGGACGCTGTGCGATCAACATGGTCCGTGACTTCCCTTCCACATGGCCGCCCGCTATTTGACGGCCACCGGACGGACACCACCGGAGCGGTGATGTCCCCTGTTCGGATTCCTACCCGGTCCGCCCCGCTTACCCACAGGGGGCGGTGGCGGACCGCACCACGAGGTGCCCGCGCGGTAGGAGGCGCGGGCACCGGTGCCAATCAGACGCGGCGGCGCTTCGGCGGGCGGCAGCCGTTGTGCGGAACCGGGGTGACGTCCTGGATGGAGCCCACCTCGAGACCGGTCGCCTGAAGCGAACGGATGGCGGTCTCCCGGCCGGAACCCGGGCCCTTCACGAAGACGTCGACCTTGCGGACACCGTGCTCCTGGGCGCGGCGGGCAGCGGCCTCGGCGGCCATCTGCGCGGCGTAGGGGGTGGACTTACGCGACCCCTTGAAGCCGACCTGACCCGAGCTGGCCCAGGCGATCACCGCACCGGTGGGGTCGGTGATGCTCACGATCGTGTTGTTGAACGTGCTCTTGATGTGAGCGTGCCCGTGGGCAATGTTCTTCTTTTCCTTGCGGCGCACCTTGCGCGCGGCACCCTGACGGCCCTTAGGCGGCATGAGCGAAACTCCCAGAGATCATCGGTCCGTGTGTATCTTCTCGGACGCGGTTGACAGGTCCGAGGCGGACTACTTCTTGCCGGCCTTCTTCTTGCCGGCCACGGTCTTCTTCTTGCCCTTGCGGGTACGGGCGTTGGTCTGCGTGCGCTGACCGCGGACCGGAAGGCCACGACGGTGGCGAATGCCCTGGTAGCTACCGATCTCCATCTTGCGACGGATGTCGGCCTGGACCTCGCGACGCAGGTCACCCTCGACCTGGTAGTTGGCGTCGATCCACTCGCGCAGCTTGACCAGGTCCTCTTCGGACAGCTGGTAGACGCGGGTGTTCCCGTCGACACCGGTGTTCTTCAGGGTTTCGAGGGCGCGGGTACGGCCAACCCCGAAAACGTAAGTGAGAGCGATCTCCACCCGCTTGTCGCGGGGGAGGTCAACGCCGGCAATACGTGCCATGTGGGCGAGACTCCATCCATGCATATGCGGAGGTCTGACCCGTTCCATCCTCTCGTCGCCCAATCGACGAGGCCCCGGCCTCCGACCGGGGGTTCTCCCCCGCGCGTCCTCGACGGCGGGAGATCGGAACAGGTTTTCGTTGTTTCACGTGCCCGGCTGGGGTGGTACCCCACCGGGTCCTCGCTGTGCGGAAGCCGCGACGAGCGAACCGGGGTGCTAGCCCTGGCGCTGCTTGTGGCGCGGGTCCGAGCAAATGACCATGATCCGACGGTTACGGCGGATCACGCGGCACTTCGCGCAGATCTTCTTCACGCTCGGCTTGACCTTCATGGTGACTCCGAACTCATCACATCACCAGTCTTGGGCCGTGCGGCCCCTGACGGGCTACTTGTAGCGGTAAACGATGCGCCCGCGCGTGAGGTCGTACGGGCTCAGCTCCACGACGACGCGGTCGTCGGGGAGAATACGGATGTAGTTCATCCGCATCTTGCCGCTGATGTGGGCAAGGACCGTGTGCTTGTTGTCGAGCTCTACCTTGAACATAGCGTTGGGTAGCGACTCGACAACGGAACCCTCGATCTCGATGGCGCCGTCTTTCTTCGCCATGTCCTCCACGCCTCGCTCATCAATTGGTTGATCATGACAACCCGACGCGACCCCAGTGGCCTCGCATGACACGAGAGCCCGGACGACCGGAGAAGTCCTGGTCGTCAGAGCCTGAACACACTGGAAGCTCGGGCCAACTGCGAGAGAGCGTACGTCGAGTGGAATGACGTGGCACAAAGAAGGCAGACTGACCCAACAGCCCGCGTATGGGCAGTGACAGTCTATCCCCTTCGGGCAAGTACTCCTAACCGGAGGGCACAGAACCCTACACGGTCGGCGGGCGTCCTAGTCGTCGCCCTGGCCGCGCTGGGCGGCGAGCACCCCGAAGGTCACGACGGACATCATGATCCCCCACGGGCCGAGGACCCACAGGAACCAAGGGTAGCTGGCCCCGGTCGTGAAGTAGAGGATCATCCAGATGAAGAAGCACAGGAGGTTGACGCCGCCGTAGAGGACCCACGGCACCATCAGCGCGGGGTCGCGCAACCGCAGGGGCGGGGCCGCGGCGTCGGCCAGCGGGGCCCGGCCGACGTCGGCGAGGTCACGCTCGGGCAGGTCCCGGGTCACCACGGCCAGTTCCTCCACGGTCCTGGACCGGTAGGCCTGGCTGAGGCGTTCGGTGAACTCCTCGTGGTCCAACCGGCCCTGCGCGAAGTGCTCCTGGAGGAGCCCCGCCACGCGGTCCCGCTCGGCGTCGGACGTTCGTATCGACGGCACCGGTTCCGACACTGCGTACCTCGCCTCTTCACCCGTGGGTGGTCGCCACCCCCGCCGCCTCCGGCCGTGGGCCGGAGGTAACCGGGGGGTGGGTCCGCCGTCACCAGGTCGGCTGGACGAACCCCATCTGGGTGATTTTATCGCGGTTCGACTCGCGTGCGGTCAGCACCATCGGGCCGTCCGCCGTGATCGCCACGGTGTGCTCGAAGTGGGCGGCGCGACCGCCGTCCCGCGTGACGACCGTCCAGCCGTCGTCCAGCTCGACCACGTCGTGCTTGCCGAGCGTGGTCATCGGCTCGATCGCCAGGCACATGCCCTCGACCAGCTTCTGGCCGCGGCCCTTCTTGCCGTAGTTGAGCACGTGCGGGTCCATGTGCATCTCGGTGCCGATGCCGTGGCCGCCGTACTCACGCACGTTGCCGTAGCCCCCGTTGGCCGAGATGTGGCCGCCGATCGCGAACCCGATGTCACCCAGGCGCCTGCCCGGGTGCATCTGCGCGATCCCCTGCCACATGGACTCCTCGCACACCTCCATCATCGCGAGGTCCTCGGGCCGGGCCTCCCCGACCGCGATGGTCACCGCGGAGTCGCCGTGCCAGCCGTCGAGGATGGCACCGCAGTCGATGGAGATGATGTCGCCGTCCGCCAGGACGCGCTCGGTGCTCGGGATACCGTGCACGACCACCTCGTTCACCGAGGCGCAGATCGAACCGGGGAAACCGTGGTAGCCCTTGAAGGAAGGGATGGCGCCGGCGTCCCGGATGACCTTCTCGGCCACCGCGTCGAGGTCGAGGGTGGACACCCCGGGCCGCACCGCGGCCCGGAGGGTGTCCAGGGCGCGGGCCACGACCTGGCCCGCCGCCCTCATCTTGGCGATCTGTTCCGGCGTCTTGATCTGCACGCCCGAGTCGGCTCTACGGGACATCAGCGGGCCGACCGCTTCTCCTCGATGGCGGCCTTGGCGCGGGCCGTCACCTCCGCCACGGGACCCGTGGCGGCGATGGTGGCCAGCAGGCCCTCACCGGAGTAGAACTCGACCAGCGGGGCGGTCTGCTCGCGGTAGACCTTCAGGCGGTGCCGGATGGTCTCCTCGCGGTCGTCCTCACGCTGGTAGAGCGCGGCGCCCTCGTTGTCGCACTTGCCCTCGGCCTTCGGGGCGTCGTACTCGACGTGGTACACGCGTCCGCACTCGGGGCAGGAACGACGACCGGAGAGGCGCTTGACGACCTCCTCCTCGTCGACCCGCAGCTCCAGGACGACGTCGAGGTCGGTGCCGAGGTCGCCGAGCATCCCCTTGAGGGTCTCGGCCTGGGGGACGTTGCGGGGGAACCCGTCCAGCAGGAAACCACCCGCCGCGTCGTCCTGGGCCAGCCGGTCCTTGACCATGGCGTTCGTGACCTCGTCGGGGACGAGGTCACCACGGTCCATGAACTCCTTGGCCTTCTTGCCGAGTTCGGTACCACCGCTGACGTTGGCCCGGAAGATGTCACCGGTGGACACCTTCGGGATCGACAGCTCTTCCGCGAGGATCTGGGCCTGGGTGCCCTTACCGGCCCCAGGCGGCCCCACCAATACTGCACGCATTTATCGCAGAAAACCTTCGTAGTTCCTCTGCTGGAGGTGACTCTCGATCTGCTTCACCGTGTCCAGCCCGACACCCACCATGATCAGGATGCTCGTCCCGCCGAAGGGGAAGTTCATGTCGGCACCGGTGGCGCCGAGAGCGACCATGGGCAGGAGAGCGATCACACCCAGGTACAGCGAACCGGGGGTCGTCAGACGAGTCAGGACGTAGTCCAGGTACTCGGCGGTCGGACGCCCCGGACGGATACCCGGGATGAACCCACCGTACTTCTTCATGTTGTCGGCGACTTCAGTGGGGTTGAACGTAATCGCCACGTAGAAGAACGCGAAGCCGACGATCATGACGAAGAAGGTCGCCATGTAGACGGGGTGAGTGCCCGTGAGGAAGTAGGTCTGGAAGAACTGGGCCACCGGATGGGTGGAGTCCTGTCCGATCAGACCGACGACCAGCTGGGGAAGGTACAGAAGGGAGGAGGCGAAGATCACGGGGATGATGCCCGCCTGGTTGACCTTCAGGGGGATGTAGGTCGAGCTGCCGCCGTACATGCGACGACCCACCATGCGCTTCGCGTACTGCACCGGGATACGGCGCTGAGCCTGCTCCATGAACACCACGGCGGTGATCAGGGCCAGACCGGCGAGGCAGATGATGATGAAGATCCAGACCGACCGCTCCTCGTACAGACCCATGATCGAGGAGGGGAACATCGCGATGACCTGGGTGAAGATCAGCAGCGACATACCGTTGCCGACACCGCGCTCAGTGATCAGCTCGCCCATCCACATGATGATCGCGGTACCCGCCGTCATCACGAAGACGATCGTCACCATGGTGAGGATGTCCTGGTTGGGCATGTAGACCGACGGGTCGATCGAGTTCTGGAAGAGCGCGCCGGTGCGGGCCATGGCCACGATGGAGGTGGCCTGGAGCACGGCGAGCATGAGGGTCAGATAGCGGGTGTACTGCGTGATCTTGCTCTGTCCGGCCTGACCCTCCTTCTTGAGGGCCTCCAGACGGGGGATCACCACAGTGAGCAGGTTGATGATGATGCTCGCGGTGATGTACGGCATGACCCCGAGCGCGAACACCGCCAGTTGCAGCAGGGCGCCGCCGCTGAACAGGTTCACCAACGCGTAGACGCCGGACTGGTCCTGCGCGGTGATGAAGTCCATCTGGTCCCTGATCGCCGCCGAGTCGATGCCCGGTGCGGGAATCACCGAACCCAGCCGGAAGATCGTCAGGATGAACAGTGTGAACAGCAGTTTATTGCGCAGGTCGGGCGTGCGGAATGCACGAACGAACGCACCTAGCACGTCTCCTCCTGCGCGGCTTCGGCGGCGGAACGGGTTCCAGACATCGCGGCCGATCCTGAATCGTCGTAGAACGTCAGCGCCGGGCCTGTCGCCCGGTGCTCGGAAGTACTCACATTACGTCAAGCGGGGAACTCAAACAGATGGCACTGTAACAGTCATCACCTGACGCGAGGGGTCGGAGCGGGATAACGAACCCACTCCAACACGTGAGGGCGCCCGCCAACAGGACCTTTCTCGGTCCTGCTGGGCGGGCGCCCCCAGTACGCATCGTAGGGAAACCCCTACAGCTCGGTGACAGTGCCACCGGCGGCGGTGATCTTCTCCTTCGCGGAGCCGGAGAACGCGTTGGCGCTCACCTGCACGGCGACGGTGATCTCACCCGTACCCAGCACCTTGACGAGCTGGTTCTTGCGAACCGCACCCTTGGCGACCAGGCCCTCGACGGTGACCTCGCCACCCTCGGGGTAGAGCTCGCTCAGCTTGTCCAGGTTGACGACCTGGTAGGTCGTCTTGAACCGGGCGTTGCTGAAGCCCTTGAGCTTCGGGATCCGGCGGATGAGGGGCATCTGCCCACCCTCGAAGCCGGGACGAACGGTGTTACGAGCCTTGGTGCCCTTGGTACCGCGACCAGCGGTCTTACCCTTGGAAGCCTCGCCGCGACCCTTGCGGATCTTGGCCTTGTTGCTACCCGGGGCGGGACGCAGGTGGTGCAGCTTGAGCAGCTCGTCGGGGTTGTAGTCGCTCATTCTGCGACCTCCTCGACAGTGACGAGGTGCGAGACGATCGTGATCTGCCCGCGAACCTCAGGGCGGTCCTCACGGACGGTGGACTTACCGATCCGACCCAGGCCCAGCGACTGGAGAGCAGCGTGCTGCTTCACCTTGCCGCCGATCTTGGAGCGGGTCTGCGTGATCTTGATCTTGGCCATGATCAGGCTCCTGCCTTCGCCTCAGAGCGAGCGCGCAGCATGGCAGCCGGGGCCACATCCTCGATCGGCAGACCGCGGCGGGCCGCGATCTCCTCGGGCTGGTTGAGACCCTTGAGCGCCGCCACCGTGGCGTGCACGATGTTCAGCGGGTTGGACGAACCGAGCGACTTGCTCAGGACGTCGTGGATGCCAGCGCACTCCAGGACGGCGCGCACGGGACCACCGGCGATAACACCGGTACCCGGGGCGGCCGGACGGAGCAGGACGACGCCAGCGGCTTCCTCGCCCTGGACCCGGTGCACGATGGTGCCCTGGATGCGGGGGACGCGGAAGAAGTTCCTCTTCGCGGCCTCCACGCCCTTGGCGATCGCGGCCGGAACTTCCTTGGCCTTGCCGTAACCAACGCCCACCATGCCGTTGCCGTCACCGACGACGACGAGTGCGGTGAAGGAGAAGCGACGGCCGCCCTTGACGACCTTCGCGACCCGGTTGATGGTCACGACCTTCTCGATGTAGGAGACACCCTTGTCTGCGGCGCCGCCGCGGCGATCGTCACGGCGATCACGCCGCTCGCCACCGGCGCCGCGCCGCGGTGCTGCAGCCATCAGTGATTCCTCTTCTCGTGCTTGTTCTTGGCCAGTACAGAGGTCATGGAACTAGAACTCCAGCCCGCCCTCGCGCGCCGCGTCGGCGAGCTTGGCGATACGACCGGCGTACCGGTTACCACCGCGGTCGAAGACGACCTGGGTGATACCGGCGTCCTTCGCGCGCTGCGCGACGAGCTCACCGACCTTGACGGACTTGTCGGACTTCGTGCCCTCGGCACCCCGCACATCGGTCTCGACGCTGGAGGCGGCGACCAGGGTGTGACCCTTGGAGTCGTCGATCACCTGCGCGACGATGTGCTTGGAGGAACGGAACACGGCCAGACGCGGACGCTCACTGGTGCCCACGACCTTCTTGCGGACCCGGAACTGCCGGCGCTTGCGCGAGGTGGTGGCCTTCGCGGTGCGCTTACGGCTCACGGTGATGCCCATGCCTACTTACCAGCCTTTCCGGCCTTGCGGCGGATGTGCTCACCCTTGTACCGCACGCCCTTGGCCTTGTACGGGTCAGGCTTGCGCAGACCGCGGATGTTCGCGGCGACCTGGCCCACCAGCTGCTTGTCGATGCCCTCGACGTGGAGGATGGTCGGCTTCTCCACGCGGAAGGTGATGCCCTCGGGGGGCTCGATGACCACCGGGTGGCTGAAGCCCAGCGAGAACTCCAGGTTGGAGCCGCGGGCCTGGACGCGGTAACCCACACCGTGGATCTCCAGCGTCTTGGCGTAGCCCTTGGAGACACCCTCGACGAGGTTGGCGACCAGCGCACGGGTCAGACCGTGCAGCGACCGGTTCTCCGGCTTGTCGTCAGGACGAGCGACCGTGACGATACCGTCCTCGAACGAGACGGTGATCGGCTCGGCGATCGTGTGCTTGAGTTCGCCCTTCGGCCCCTTGACAGTGACGTCTTGCCCGTTAATCGTGACTTCGACGCCCTTGGGGACCGAGAGCGGCAGTCGACCGATTCGCGACATGCTTCAGTCTCTCCCTATTACCAGACGTAAGCGAGGACTTCGCCGCCCACGCCACGCTTCTTGGCCTGCTTGTCAGTCATCAGGCCACCGGACGTCGAAATGATCGCCACACCGAGGCCACCCAGCACGCGCGGAAGGTTCTCCTTCTTCGCGTACACCCGGAGACCGGGCTTGGACACCCGGCGGATTCCCGCGATGGAACGCTCACGGGTGGGGCCGTACTTCAGGTCGAGGACGAGGCTCTGGCCCACGGGGGCCTCCTCGGTCCGCCAGCTCTGAATGAAGCCCTCCTGCTGGAGGATCTCGGCGATGTGCGCCTTGATCTTGGAATACGGCATCGTCACGGTGTCGTGGTACGCCGAGTTCGCGTTACGCAGACGCGTCAGCATGTCTGCGATCGGGTCGGTCATCGTCATGGCCGACTGGCCCTTCCTCACCGCGGTTTCCGAGTGCGGGCTTTCCCAGAGCCTGCCTCCCGTCGGGGTTACCCCCGGAGAGTGCACAAACGGACCTTCGGCGTGGTCGTGGGCACCGCGGTCCCTCCCGGGACTGCCGTGCCCTGTTGAATGGATGTTGCTGCACCGACGACCGCCAGGAGGCGGTCACGGTCACTGCTTCGAGCCACCAGTGAGGCGGCGTTTCGGGGGGCCGACCGCGCTAGCGCGCAGGGTCGGCCCCACCGGAAACTACCAGCTCGACTTGGTGATACCGGGCAGCTCGCCCCGGTGGGCCATCTCGCGGAAGCAGATACGGCACAGGCCGAACTTCCGGAAGACGGCGCGGGGGCGGCCGCACCGAGAGCATCGAGTATACGCACGAACGCCGAACTTCGGCTTCCGCTGCGACTTCGCGATCAGGGACTTCTTAGCCATCTGTGGTAACCCCTCAGGCTTCCTTGAACGGGAAACCGAGCCGCTTGAGCAGGCTGCGGCCTTGTTCGTCGGTGGTCGCCGTCGTGACAACCGTGATGTCCATCCCACGCTGGCGGTCGACCTTGTCCGGGTCGACCTCGTGGAACATGACCTGCTCGGTCAGACCGAACGTGTAGTTGCCGTTCCCGTCGAACTGCTTCGGGGAAAGGCCACGGAAGTCCCTGATCCGGGGCAGGGCCAGCGAGAGCAGCCGGTCGAGGAACTCCCACATCCGGTCGCCGCGCAGCGTGACGCTGGCGCCGATCGGCTGACCCTCGCGCAGCTTGAACTGCGCGATGGAGTTCTTGGCCCGGTTGATCTTCGGCTTCTGGCCGGTGATCGCCGTGATGTCGGCGATCGCGCCCTGGATCAGCTTCGCGTCCCGAGCCGCCTCGCCCACGCCCATGTTGACCACGATCTTCGTGAGACCGGGGATCTGCATGACGTTGGCGATGTCGAACTCGTCCTTGAGGCCCGCAGCGATCTCGTTGCGGTACTTCTCCTTGAGTCGCGGCATCGGAGGCGCGGTGATGTCGTTGGTAACCGTCATCAGATGTCCTTACCGGTGCGACGGGAGACCCGAACCTTGGTTCCGTCTTCCTCGAAGCGGTAGCCGACCCGAGTGGCCTTGCCGTCCACGGCGAGCGCAACATTGCTCACGTGGATGGGGGCCTCCTTGGTGACGACCTCGCCCTGCTGGCCGCCCGCCGGGTTGGCCTTCCTGTGCTTCTTGACCAGGTTGACGCCCTCGACGATGACACGGTCTTCCTTCGGCAGGGCCTTGACGACCTTGCCGGTGGCACCCTTGTCCTTGCCGGCGAGAACGATGACCTCGTCGCCAGATTTGATCTTCATCGCTTAGAGCACCTCCGGCGCCAGCGAAATGATGCGCATGTACTTCTTGTCACGCAGCTCACGGCCGACCGGGCCGAAGATGCGGGTGCCTCGCGGGTCCCCACCGTCCTTGATGAGCACGGCAGCGTTCTCATCGAAGCGGATGTAGGAGCCGTCGGGCCGGCGGCGCTCCTTGACGGTGCGCACGACAACGGCCTTGACGACGTCGCCCTTCTTGACTCCAGCGCCAGGCAGGGCGTCCTTCACCGTGGCGACGATCGTGTCGCCGATCCCGGCGTAGCGCCGACCCGAGCCACCGAGAACACGGATGGTAAGGATCTCCTTGGCACCCGTGTTGTCGGCGACCTTGAGTCGCGACTCCTGCTGAATCACGTCTGCTCCTGATGTGATGCGTGCGGTCCACTGCCGCACGGCTAGGTGGTCTCACCCCTCGCGTCGGCGGCCGACAACGCGTGCCGGCCGCCAACAGGCTGGGGTTACTTAGCCTTCTCCAGGATCTCCACGACGCGCCAACGCTTCGTCGCGGAGAGCGGCCGGGTCTCCATCATGCGGACCCGGTCGCCGACGCCAGCGGAGTTCGCCTCGTCGTGCGCCTTGTACTTGGTCGTCCGTCGGATGACCTTGCCGTACAGGGCGTGCTTGACGCGGTCCTCGACCTCGACAACGACGGTCTTGTCCATCTTGTCGCTGACGACGTAGCCCTCGCGCACCTTGCGGTAGTTGCGCGTCGCGGTCTGGTTCTCACTCATTCGGCTGCTTCCTTCGTCTCCTCAGCCGACTCACCAGACAGCGGGACGATGCCCAGCTCGTGCTCGCGCAGGACCGTGTAGATCCTGGCGATCTCGCGCTTGACAGTGCGCAGACGGCTGTGGTTGTCGAGCTGGCCGGTGGCGGCCTGGAAGCGGAGGTTGAAGAGCTCTTCCTTGGCTTCCTTGAGCTTCGTGACCAGGTCCTCGACGGACTGGTCGCGCAGCTCGTGGGCAGTCACGGACTTCGCCACTACTCCCACACCTCCCGCTTAACAAACTTGCACTTCATCGGGAGCTTGTGCATCGCACGGCGCAGGGCCTCCTTGGCCACGGCCTCGGGCACGCCCGACAGCTCGAACATCACGCGACCCGGCTTGACCGGCGCGACCCACCACTCGGGCGAACCCTTACCGGAACCCATGCGGACCTCGGCGGGCTTCTTCGTCAGCGGACGGTCCGGGAAGATGTTGATCCACACCTTGCCGCCACGCTTGATGTGACGCGTCATGGCGATACGAGCGGACTCGATCTGACGGTTCGTCACGTAAGCCGACTCCAGGGCCTGGATGCCGAACTCACCGAAGGTGATCGTCGTCCCGCCCTTGGCCTTGCCGCGAAGGTCCGGGTGGTGCTGCTTCCGGTACTTCACCTTGCGAGGAATAAGCATCGGTCAGCTCCCCTCGGTCTTCGGGGCCTCGGCCGAAGCACCAGCCTTGGCGTCAGTGTTCGGGGCGCCAGCGGCACCGCCACGACGGCGACGCTGCGGGCGCTCGCGGCGCTG
The DNA here is from genome assembly GCF_000341265.1 of Nocardiopsis prasina DSM 43845. GTDB lineage: Bacteria > Actinomycetota > Actinomycetes > Streptosporangiales > Streptosporangiaceae > Nocardiopsis > Nocardiopsis prasina. The sequence goes on from NZ_ANAE01000082.1 coordinate 58,315, forward strand.
ACCGCCACCGGCGGTGCGCTGCGCGGCCTGAGCGGCCTCGCGCTCGGCGCGGGTCACAGGGGCGTCGCCCTTGTAGATCCACACCTTGACGCCGATGCGACCGAACGTCGTACGGGCCTCGAAGAAGCCGTAGTCGATGTCGGCGCGCAGCGTGTGCAGCGGGACGCGACCCTCGCGGTAGAACTCCGAGCGGGACATCTCAGCCCCACCCAGGCGGCCACCGCACTGGATACGAATACCCTTGGCGCCACTCTTCATGGCGCTCTGCATGGCCTTGCGCATCGCGCGGCGGAAAGCCACGCGGCTGCTCAGCTGCTCAGCGACGCCCTGGGCGACGAGCTGCGCGTCGATCTCGGGGTTCTTGACCTCGAAGACGTTCAGCTGCACCTGCTTGCCGGTGAGCTTCTCAAGGTCCGTACGGATCCGGTCGGCCTCGACGCCGCGGCGGCCGATGACGATGCCCGGCCGGGCGGTGTAGACGTCCACGCGGACACGGTCACGGGTGCGCTCGATCTCCACCTTGGAGATGCCCGCGCGCTCCATGCCACGGGTCAGCATCCGACGGATCGCGACGTCTTCCTTGACGTAGTCCTTGTAGGACTTGTCGGCGTACCAGCGGCTCTTGAAGTCGGTGGTGATGCCGAGGCGGAACCCGTGCGGGTTTACCTTCTGCCCCACTATCGGGTCCTTTCCTTGGTCTTGGACGAGGCGCCCGCGCCCTCAGCGACGACCACGGTGATGTGGCTCGTGCGCTTGGTGACTCGGAAAGCCCGGCCGAAGCCTCGGGGACGAATGCGCTTCAGGGTCGGACCCTCGTCCACCCAGACGCGCTCGACCACCAGGGACTCACGGTCCAGCTTGTCGTTGTGCTCAGCGTTGGCGATGGCGCTTGCCAGCACCTTGCCAACGGGCTCGCTCGCCGACTGGGGCGCGAACCGGAGCACCGCCTGTGCCTCGTCAGCGGGCAACCCGCGAATAAGGTCCGCCACCCGGCGAGCCTTTCGGGGCGTAACGCGGACGAACCGCGCCTGTGCCCTCGTTCCCATCGCTTTTCCCTCGCTCACGGAAATTCCTTCCCCACTCACCGTGGAGAAAATGGTTCTTACAACTGCTGCAACCGCTAGCGGCGGCTGCGGCGGTCGTCCTTGACGTGGCTACGGAAAGTACGCGTGGGAGCGAACTCACCGAGCTTGTGGCCGACCATCGACTCCGACACGAACACCGGAACGTGCTTGCGGCCGTCGTGGACGGCGATCGTGTGACCGATCATCTCCGGGACGATCATGGATCGCCGGGACCACGTCTTGATGACGTTCTTGGTCCCCTTCTCGTTCTGAACTTCCACCTTCTTGATGAGGTGGTCGTCGACGAAGGGACCCTTCTTAAGGCTACGTGGCATCAGACGTGCTCCTTACCGCTTCTTCTTACCGCTACGCCGACGCCGCACGATCAGCTTGTCGCTGGCCTTGTTCTTGGCCCTGGTCCGGCCTTCCTTCTTGCCCCAGGGGCTGACCGGGTGACGACCACCGGAGGTCTTGCCCTCACCACCACCGTGCGGGTGGTCGACCGGGTTCATGACCACACCGCGGACGGTCGGGCGCTTGCCCTTCCACCGCGAGCGGCCGGCCTTGCCCCAGTTGATGTTGGACTGCTCGGCGTTGCCGACCTGACCAACCGTGGCGCGGCAGGAGATCTCGACCATGCGCATCTCGCCGGAGGGCATACGCAGCGTGGCGTAACGGCCCTCCTTGGCGAGGAGCTGGATCTGCGACCCCGCGGAACGACCCAGCTTGGCACCGCCACCGGGCTTCAGCTCGACCGCGTGCACGAACGTACCCGTGGGGATGTTGCGCAGCGGGAGGCAGTTGCCCGGCTTGATGTCGGACTGGGGGCCGTTCTCGATCTTGTCGCCCTGCTTGAGGCCGGCGGGCGCCAGAATGTAGCGCTTCTCACCGTCCACGTAGTGGAGCAGAGCGATCCGAGCGGTGCGGTTGGGGTCGTACTCGATGTGAGCGACCTTGGCCGGCACGCCGTCCTTGTCGTGACGACGGAAGTCGATCACGCGGTAGGCGCGCTTGTGGCCACCACCCTGGTGACGAGCGGTGATCCGGCCGTGGCCGTTACGACCGCCCTTGGAGTGAAGCGGACGGACCAGGGACTTCTCCGGCTCCGAACGCGTGATCTCGACGAAGTCGCTCACGCTGGAGCCGCGACGACCCGGCGTCGTCGGCTTGTACTTACGAATGCCCATCTTCTTCGCGCATTCCTTTACGTGTTGCTTGACATGTAGCGGTCAGACCCGGGAAAGGTCAGACACCGAAGATGTCGATCCGCTGGCCGTCGGCCACGCTGACGATCGCGCGCTTGGTGTCGGGACGCTTCCCGAAACCGAAACGGGTCCGCTTGCGCTTACCCTTCCGGTTGATCGTGTTCACGTTCGTGACCTTCACTTCGAAGATCTTCTCGATCGCGATCTTGATCTGGGTCTTGTTGGCGTCCGGGCGAACGATGAACGTGTACTTGTTCTCGTCCATGAGCCCGTAGCTCTTCTCGGAGATCACCGGCTCGACGATGATGTCCCGGTGGTCGGCGATCCTCACTGGTCGTCCTCCTCGGACTCAGCGGCCTTCGAGGCACCGGCCGCGTGGGCCAGGAACTCGGCGTAGCCCGCCTCAGTGAAGACCACGTCGTCCGCGTAGAGGACGTCGTAGGTGTTCACCTGGTCCGCGTCGAGGATGTGGACCTCTTCGAGGTTGCGCAGGGCGCGCCGGTTGTGCTCGTCCTCGCGGGCCAGGACGACGAGAACCTTGTCGGACTCGGTGACCTGGCGCAGCGCCTTCAGAGCGGTCTGCGTGAACTTGTTCTCCGCGCCCTCACCGACGAACTCGGTGACAACGTGGATACGGCCGTGGTTGGCCCGGTCCGAGAGGGCACCGCGCAGGGCGGCGGCCTTCATCTTCTTCGGGGTCCGCTGGCTGTAGTCACGCGGCTGGGGACCGTGAACGGTGCCACCACCGGTGTACTGCGGGGCGCGGATCGAGCCCTGACGGGCGCGACCGGTTCCCTTCTGGCGGTAGGGCTTCTTGCCACCGCCGCGGACCTCGCCGCGGGTCTTGGTGGCGTGGGTGCCCTGCCGGCCGGCGGCCAGCTGGCCGTTCACGACCTGGTGGATCAGCGGAATGCTGACCTGCTGGGCGAAGACGGACTCGGGGAGCTCGACGCTGCCCTTGGAGCCGCCCTCAGGGTTCTTGACCTCGATCTGGGCCATGGCTTACTTGTCCCCCTTCACAGCGGTGCGGACGAGCACCAGACCGCCGTTGGGACCCGGGACAGCACCCTTGACCAGGATGAGGCCCTTCTCCGCGTCCACTGAGTGAACGGTCAGGTTCTGGACGGTCTTGCGCACGTTGCCCATGCGCCCGGCCATCCGCATGCCCTTGAAAACGCGGCCGGGAGTGGCGCAGCCGCCGATGGAGCCGGGAGAGCGGTGCTTACGCTGGGTGCCGTGCGAGGCGGAGAGACCACGGAAACCGTGGCGCTTCATCACACCGGCGAAACCCTTGCCCTTGCTCTTGCCCGTGACGTCGACCTTCTGGCCGATCTCGAACGCCGCGGCGTCGACCTCCTGGCCGAGCGTGTACTCGGAGGCGTCGGTCGTACGCACCTCGACGTAGTGACGGCGCGGGGTCAGGTCGTTCGCACGCAGGTAGTCGCCCAGGGGCTTGTTGACCTTGCGCGGGTTGATCTGCCCGTAGCCGAGCTGGATGGCGGAGTAGCCATCGGTGTCGGGGGTCCGGATGCGGCTCACGACGCACGGACCGGCCTTCAGGACGGTCACGGGCACCATCTTGCCCGCGTCGTCGAAGACCTGGGTCATGCCGAGCTTTTCGCCCAGAACTCCCTTGATCTGCTTGGTGGCCATGTCTGTGCGTCCTTAAAGCTTGATCTCGATGTCAACGCCAGCCGGGAGGTCGAGTCGCATGAGCGAGTCGACCGTCTTCGGCGTGGGGTCGATGATGTCGATCAGCCGCTTGTGGGTGCGCATCTCGAAGTGCTCGCGCGAGTCCTTGTACTTGTGCGGCGATCGGATGACGCAGTAAACGTTCTTCTCCGTCGGCAGCGGCACCGGGCCCGCGACCTGTGCGCCAGTTCGCGTCACAGTCTCAACGATCTTGCGCGCCGAGCTGTCGATGACCTCGTGGTCATAGGCCTTTAGCCGAATGCGGATCTTCTGTCCCGCCATGTGGCCTGTTCGTCCTTCGCTTCAGTGTCCGTAACGGTGAGCTGTCCGGTCACAGACGCCCAGGCCCGTCGGCGAATCCGCCGGCGTGTTGGCCGTGAGCCCCTATTCCCTTGAGAAACCGCAACAGGGCTTGCCCCTGCGGTGCGTCACCGTCACAGAGCCCGATGACGTCTTGTCAGTGTGGCGGGCGGGCCGCCGTGAAGCGGCCCACCCACCACGTTGGGGCGGCTCCGGAAGGGGCCACCCCAACGTGTGTGCTACTTGAGGATCTTCGTGACGCGACCCGCGCCCACGGTCCGGCCACCCTCACGGATGGCGAACTTGAGGCCCTCTTCCATCGCGACCGGCTGGATCAGGTTGACGGTCATCTCGGTGTTGTCACCGGGCATGACCATCTCCGTGCCCTCCGGCAGCGTCACGACGCCGGTGACGTCAGTGGTGCGGAAGTAGAACTGCGGGCGGTAGTTGTTGAAGAACGGCGTGTGGCGGCCGCCCTCGTCCTTGGACAGGATGACGACCTGGCCCTCGAACTCGGTGTGCGGGGTGGTCGTGCCGGGCTTGATCACGACCTGGCCGCGCTCGACGTCCTCGCGCTTGATGCCGCGCAGGAGCAGACCGACGTTGTCGCCGGCCTGACCGTTGTCGAGCAGCTTGCGGAACATCTCAACACCGGTGACGGTGGTGGTCTGCTTCTCTTCCTTGATGCCGACGATGTCAACGGTCTCGTTGACGTTGACGACGCCGCGCTCGATACGACCGGTGACGACGGTGCCGCGACCGGTGATCGAGAAGACGTCCTCGATCGGCATGAGGAAGGGCTTCTCGGTGTCACGCTCGGGCTCGGGAATGAAGCTGTCCACGGTGCCCATGAGCTCCAGGACGGCCTTGCCCCACTCCGCGTCGCCCTCGAGGGCCTTGAGAGCCGAGACCTTGGTGACGGGGATGTCGTCGCCGGGGAACTCGTACTCGCTGAGGAGCTCACGGACCTCGAGCTCGACGAGCTCGAAGATCTCCTCGTCGTCCACCATGTCGGCCTTGTTCAGGGCGACGACGATGGCGGGGACGCCGACCTGGCGGGCCAGGAGGACGTGCTCCTTGGTCTGCGGCATCGGGCCGTCGGTGGCGGCCACGACCAGGATCGCGCCGTCCATCTGCGCGGCACCCGTGATCATGTTCTTCACGTAGTCCGCGTGACCGGGGCAGTCGACGTGGGCGTAGTGACGCGCCTCGGTCTGGTACTCGACGTGAGCGACGGAGATGGTGATACCGCGCTCGCGCTCCTCAGGAGCGTTGTCGATGTCCTCGAACGGGGTGAACGGGTTCAGCGCCGGGTACGCGTCGTGCAGCACCTTGGTGATGGCCGCGGTCAGCGTGGTCTTGCCGTGGTCAATGTGACCGATGGTGCCGATGTTGACGTGCGGCTTAGTCCGCTCGAACTTTTCCTTCGCCACTGGAAGTCTCCTAGACGTACAGATCTATCGACTGTGGTCCAACCCCGCGGTCGCGGGGTACAGCCGGGTTGCTTGCTCGCGACTACTCGCCGCGAACCTTCGCCACGATTTCCGTGGCGACAGCGGACGGAACCTCCGCGTAGGAGTCGAACACCATCGAGTAGTTGGCTCGACCCTGGGTACGGCTGCGCAGGTCACCCACGTAGCCGAACATTTCCGAAAGGGGCACCTGGGCCTTGACGAGACGGACGCCGGAACGCTCGTCCATGGACTGAATCTGTCCACGACGGGAGTTCAGGTCACCGATCACGTCACCCATGTACTCCTCAGGGGTGGTGACCTCGACGGCCATGACCGGCTCAAGAAGAGTCGGCTTCGCCAGGCGGACGGCCTCCTTGAAAGCCATCGAACCGGCGGTCTTGAACGCCATCTCGGACGAGTCGACGTCGTGGTACTGACCGTCCGTCAGGCTCACCTTGATGCCGACGAGCGGGTAGTGCGCGAGCACACCCAGCTCAGCGGCCTCCTGGCAACCAGCGTCGACCGAGGGGATGTACTCCCGCGGGATGCGGCCACCGGTGACGGCGTTGACGAACTCGTACCCGGACGCGTCGCCGTCCTCGGACGTGAGCGGCTCGAGGTCGATCTTGACCTTGGCGAACTGGCCCGACCCACCGGTCTGCTTCTTGTGGGTGTAGACGTGGCCTTCGACCTTCTTGCGAATGGTCTCACGGTAGGCCACCTGGGGCTTACCGATGTTCGCCTCGACCTTGAACTCGTCGCGCATGCGGTTGACCAGCACCTCGAGGTGCAGCTCGCCCATGCCGGAGATCACGGTCTGACCGGTCTGCTCGTCCGAGGCCACCTGGAAGGAGGGGTCCTCGTCCGCCAGACGCTGGATCGCGATGCCCAGCTTCTCCTGGTCGCTCTTGGTCTTCGGCTCGATGGCCACCTCGATGACCGGAGCCGGGAAGGTCATGGACTCCAGGACGATCGGAGCACCCTGCTCGCAGAGCGTTTCGCCGGTCGTGGTGTCCTTTAGACCCATGACCGCGACGATGTCGCCCGCACCAGCGGCGGGGATCTCCTCGCGTTTGTTGGAGTGCATCCGGTAGACCTTGCCGATGCGCTCCTTGCGGCCCTTGAGGCTGTTCAGCACCTGGGTGCCGGCCTCGAGGACGCCGGAGTAGATCCGCACGTACGACAGCTTGCCCAGGTGGGGGTCGCTGACGATCTTGAAGACCAGGGCGGAGAACGGCTCCTCCACGCTCGGCTTGCGCTCGAGCTTGGTCTGCTCGGTCTCGTCCTTGGGGTCGTGACCGTCGATGGCCTCGACATCCAGGGGCGAGGGGAGGTAGTCGACGACCGCGTCGAGCAGGGGCTGGACGCCCTTGTTCTTGAAGGCGGTACCGCAGACGACCGGGATGGCCGTGCCGGCGATGGTGGCGCGACGGATCGCGGGCACCAGCTGCTCGACGGTGGGCTCCTGGCCCTCGAGGTACATCTCCATGATCTCGTCGTCGGCCTCGGCCAACGTCTCGAGGAAGAAGTCGCGCGCCTCACGAGCCGCGTCCGCGTGGGACTCGGGGATCTCGATGGTGTCGTACATCTCGCCGAGCGCGGCCTCGTCGTTCCAGACGTAGGCCTTCATGCGGACGAGGTCGATGACGCCCTTGAAGTCGCTCTCGGCACCGATCGGCAGCTGGATCGGCATGGCGTTCGCGCCGAGGCGCTCACGGAACATGTCGACACAGCGCTGGAACTCGGCGCCGATCTTGTCCATCTTGTTGACGAAGCAGATGCGCGGCACGTTGTACCGGTCGGCCTGACGCCAGACCTGCTCCGACTGGGGCTCGACGCCTTCCTTGGCGTCGAACACCGCGACGGCGCCGTCAAGGACACGCAGCGACCGCTCGACCTCGACCGTGAAGTCGACGTGGCCGGGCGTGTCGATGATGTTGATCGTGGTGTCGTTCCAACTGGTGGTGATCGCAGCCGAGGTAATGGTGATACCCCGCTCCTGCTCTTCCTTCATCCAGTCCATCGTCGAGGCGCCGTCGTGCGTCTCGCCGAGCTTGTGGTTGACACCCGTGTAGTAGAGGATCCGCTCGGTCGTCGTGGTCTTGCCCGCGTCGATGTGGGCCATGATGCCGATGTTGCGGACCTTGGCCAGGTCAAGCAAAGTCTTAGCCATGTGGCTCGTCTTCCCTAGGTCTCAAGGAATCGATTCGCCGCGGGGTTACCAGCGGTAGTGGGCGAAGGCCTTGTTCGACTCGGCCATCTTGTGCGTGTCCTCACGCTTCTTGACAGCCGCGCCCAGACCGTTGCTGGCGTCCACCAGCTCGTTCATCAGACGCTCGGTCATGGTCTTCTCACGACGCTGACGCGAGTAGGAGACCAGCCAGCGCAGGGCCAGCGTGGTGGACCGGGAGGCGCGAACCTCGACCGGCACCTGGTAGGTCGCGCCACCGACACGGCGGCTGCGGACCTCCAGCGCGGGCTTGACGTTGTCCAGGGCTCGCTTGAGAACGACGAGCGGGTCCTGACCGGACTTCTCCCGGGCACCCTCGAGGGCGTCGTACACGACGGCCTGAGCGATGGAGCGCTTGCCGTCGAGGAGCACCTTGTTGATCAGTGCGGTGACGAGCGGCGAGCCGTAGACCGGGTCGGTGATGAGCTGGCGCTTCGGCGCCGGGCCCTTGCGCGGCATGCTTACTTCTCCTTCTTGGCGCCGTAGTGGCTACGGGCCTGCTTGCGGCCTCGGACACCCTGGGTGTCGAGCGAACCGCGGACAATTCGGTAGCGAACGCCCGGCAGGTCCTTCACACGACCGCCACGAACCAGCACGATGCTGTGCTCCTGGAGGTTGTGACCAATGCCGGGGATGTAGGCCGTGACCTCGATGCCGCTGCTCAGCTTGACGCGAGCGACCTTACGCAGAGCGGAGTTCGGCTTCTTCGGCGTAGTGGTGTAGACACGCGTGCACACACCACGACGCTGCGGACTCCCCTTCAGCGCCGGGGTCTTGTTCTTTGCGACCTTGTCCTGTCGGCCCTTGCGGACCAGCTGCTGGATGGTGGGCACCGCGTCTCCGTCTTCCTCGTGACCTACGCCGGTTCTCGTAGCCGATATCGCTATTGACCTGCTGAATTCCCCGAACCTCCCCGACCCCCGTGGTCGGGCGTGTCGCCCTCGTTCCCACGCATGGCGAACGGATGCACACCCGGTCGGAGACCGATTCACAGGAGGGGGTTCACCTGCGCCGCGCGCCCCGTGTCCATCCTGTGGAGAACTGGGGCGCCGCACACGCACGTGTGACCCGTCGACTCACGGGCACAATCACACAGGCTACCGCTAACCGAACATGCGGTCAAAACGGTGTGCGACATGGCGAGACAAGCGGAACCGGATCTCGCGTAGCCGTGGGTCTCCACCAGTCTACGTGCTCCCCGGCGCGCTTCGCCCAGGGTTTCCCGTCAAAGGGCCGGCAACGAGGACGGCCGCCTTCCGGAGGACTCGATTGTCCCCCGGAAAGCGGCCGGGTTTCTACAGAACGAACCAGATCGCGACGGAGATCACCGTCACGAGGATGCCGATGACCGCGAAGACGGTGCCCGTGGTGATCAGGCCCAGCCCGTCGAGGGTCCCGCGCGACTCCCGGATCGCCCGCTTGGCCTTGGGGCCGGTGACGAACAGCGCCAGGATCGCGGTGATCACACCGAGGCCCGGGATCACCGAGGCCAGACCCAGCCACAGGGTGACGTTCGCACCGGGTTCGGTGTCGGCCAGGAAGTCGATGCTGTCGTAGCCGGGGTAGTCGCCGTCGTCCCGGGCCTCGTCGAAGCCCGGGAAGTCCTCGGCGATCTTGTCCCGGCGCCGCTTGGCGGGCCTGGGCCGCTCCGGCATCCCGTAGTCGGCCGGGGTGAAGTCGTCCTCGTAGTCCGTCTCCACCTCCCCGCGGTCCCGGTCGTCCTCGTCCGAAGGATCGTCCTCGTAACGGTCCTCGGGACCGTCGCGACCAAGGGACGGGTCCTCGTCGAAGGAGGGCGCGCTGAACATCTGGGTGGCGCCCTCACCGCCGCGCCAGGAGTCGTCGCCCTCCTCGTCGCGGTCCTGCTCGGGGTCGTCCTCGTGGTCCTTCGTCCTGGCGCGCGACTGCATGTCCGCGATGGCGGCCAGCGGATCCCCGGAACTCGGGACGGCGGCGGACAGCGTGCCGGTGTCCGGCTCGTCGTCCTCCCCCCAGTCCCCGTACTCGTCCCGGGGCGCTTCCCTGCGGCGCCGCTCGGCGTCCCTGACCACGTCGGGCAGACGCGGGTCGTCACGGTCGAAGGCCCAGGTGTTGCCGGTGCCGCCTGCGGGCGGGGACAGCTCGTCGTCGTACCGGTCGGTGGGCCGAGCCCCCTCCACGGGACGCGGGGACAGCTCGTCGTCGTACCGGTCACCGCTGTACGAGGGGGGCCCGGTCTGGTCGGACCACGGCCGCTCGGCCTGTTCCGTCCACGGCTCCGTGGTGCCCGAGGCCTTCCACGTGTCCCCGGTGTCCTCACTGGGGCTCCAGCTGTCCAGCCCGCCGGTGCCGCGCCACTCGCTCGACTGTTCCCGGTCCGACTTCCAGAGTTCCTCGCCGTGGCCCGTCGGGCGCCAGGTGTCCTGGAGGGGGTCGGAGCCCTGGGAGGCCCACGCGTCCGAAGCCGAGCCAGGGCCGGAAACCGTCGGGAACGGCGCGTCCCCGTCCAGCGAGGAGTCCGGGGTCCGCGAGGACCACGGGTCCGACGCGGAGCCGGGACCCGAGACCGTCGGGAACGGCGCGTCCCCGTCCAGCGGGGAATCCGAGTCCCACGACCCCTCACCGGAGCCGGAGGGCCGGGGACTCCAAGAGGACGAACCGGAGGCCGGAGCCTCGGAGTCCCACGAGTCCCCGGAGTCCGATGAGGACCACGGGGCCCGATCAGACTCAAACGACTCGGAACCACGCGAGGGAGCGGAGTCCAGCGGAGACCACGAGTCCGAACCGGAGGGCGAGCCCTGCGAACCCCACGAATCACCGACGGAATCGGAGTCCTGGGCGGAACCAGGTGCGGACTCCTGTGGCAGCCACGCGTCCTGACCGAGGGTCGCACCATGTGGGCCACCGGAGGAAACGGGGTCCAGCGGAGACCACGGAGCGGCATCGGCGTCACGCGGTTCGGAATCACCCGAGGCCCACGAGTCACCGGACTGACCGGAGTCGAGAGAAGCACCCGCGGTGTACCCGGCAGCCGAGGACTCGGAGTCCCAGGAACCCTGGGACGGCCGCGCGTCGCTCACGGCGTCCGACTCCCGCGAGGCAGCGGAGTCCCACGAATCATCGGAGGGACCGGAGTCCGGGGAGGACCACGGGGCAGCGTCGGTGTCGTACGGGTCGGAACCACGCGAGGCAGCGGAGTCCCGCGAAGACCAGGAGTCCCCGACAGACCCGGAGTCCTCAGGAGCACCCGAGGGAGGGAAGTCCGAGGACACAAGCGAATCGGAGTCCCAGGAACCCCACGAATCACCGGACGAACCGGAGTCGCGAGAAGCACCGATAGCCGAAGACGCGGAGTCCCAGGAACCCCGGGACGACAGCGCTTCGGAATCCGAACCCCACAGTTCACCGGCGGAACCGGAGTCCTGAGCGGGACCGCGGACGGCCCCGGGTGCCGACTCCTGCGGCGACCACGCGTCCTGTCCCGGGGCCGCACCGCGTGAGTCACCGGAGGGACCGGAGTCCGGGGAGCGCCACGGGGCA
>NZ_ANAE01000083.1 GCF_000341265.1 Nocardiopsis prasina DSM 43845
ATCGCCAACAGAACCGGAGTCCTCAGGAGCACCCGAGGGCGCGAAGTCCGAGGACACAAGCGAATCGGAGCCCCCGGAACCCCACGAATCACCGGACGAACCGGAGTCCGGGGAGGACCACGGGGCAGCGTCGGTTCCATACGGCTCGGAACCAAGCGAGGCAGCGGAGTCCCGCGAGGACCAGGAGTCGCCGACGGAACCAGGGCCCTCGGGAGCACCGGAGGCAACCCCGGAGGGAGCCTCGGAATCCCTGGAACCAGGGGTCGAGGCCAGGGGCATCCATGCGTCCCGTGCGGAATCGGATCCCAGCGGAGAGCCGGAGTCCCGGGAATCCCACGAGTCGCTGGAGGAACCTGGGTCGCGAGGAGCGCCCGGAGTGTGCCCGGCAGTCGAGGACTCCGAGCCCCCGGACTCCCACCCGTGGCTGGAGAGGGACTCCTGCGGGTTCCACGGGTCCTGGGCGGAGGCGGGCTCCCCCGTCGCGGGAGCGGTGCGCTCACCGGCGGGGGGGGGCCCCCCCCCCCCGCCNGCCCAGCTGTCGTCCTCGGGGGGTAGCGGCACCTCGGCGCTGGCCGCGATGCCCGGGTACCCGGGCTCGCGGACGGCGAGGGGGTCCTCCCCCGGGAAACGGGTCACCGGCTCGTAGGCCGACGTGCCCGCACCCGGGTACGAGATTCCGGGCGCCGAGGGCGGACCGCCTAGAGCGTCCGGGTAGGGCTCGACCATCGCCGGACGCGAGGCGCTCAACCCCGCGTAGCCGCCGCTGTCGGGGAAGACCGCGCCCTCCGCGCTCCCCTCCCCCGGGTTCGCGGCCGCGTCCTCCTCCAGGGGGTCCTGGTACTCCGACTGTGTGCGGTAGCGGTTCTCGCTGGGCTTGAACCAGGAGTCCCCGTCCGCATCGGACGCACGGTTGCCCGGCGTCCCGCCCCCGTTATCAGTCACTTGCCTGCTCTCCCGACAGCGCCGAAGCGCCCTCTCCCCGTCCGCACCGCAGTGTACGAACCGACAACGACGAAACGGCGGCGGGGCCACCCCCGGTGATGGGGGTGGCTGACCACCGCCGTCAGCTCAACCAACGTTCAGGTTGGACCTACCGGTTGTACGGACCGAAGTCGTACTCCTCCAGCGGAACGGCCTCGCCCGAACCCTGACCGAAGGTGTACTCGCTGGGCTCCTCGTAACCGGAGACCGAGTACATCGAGGCCTTGGCCTCCTCGGTCGGCTCCACCCGGATGTTGCGGTACTGCGGAATACCAGTACCGGCCGGGATGAGCTTACCGATGATGACGTTCTCCTTGAGGCCCAGCAGCGGGTCGCTCTTACCGTGGATCGCGTTCTCGGTCAGCACGCGGGTGGTCTCCTGGAAGGAGGCCGCCGACAGCCAGGACTCCGTGGCCAGAGAGGCCTTGGTGATACCCAGCAGCACCGGACGTCCGGCGGCGGGCTGGCCGCCCTCGGACACGACGCGTCGGTTGATCCGCTCGAACTTCGGCCGCTCGACCATCTCACCGGGCAGGAGCTCGGTGTCACCGGACTCCAGGATGTTCACCCGCTTGAGCATCTGGCGGACGATGATCTCGATGTGCTTGTCGTGGATGGACACACCCTGCGACTTGTACACCTCCTGGACCTCCGACACGAGGTGCTGCTGCACCGCGCGCGGGCCCTGGATACGAAGAACCTCGTGCGGGTTGATCGCACCCTGGATGAGCTGCTGGCCGACCTTGACGTGGTCGCCGTCGCTCACCAGGAGCTGCGCACGCATCGGGACCGGGTAGGCGATCTCGTCCGTGCCGTCGTCGGGGATGACGACGATCTTGCGGCTCTTCTCGGTGTCGTCGACCCTGATCCGGCCCTCCATCTCGGAGATCGGGGCCACACCCTTGGGGACGCGGGCCTCGAAGAGCTCCTGGACACGGGGCAGACCGTGGGTGATGTCCTGACCGGCCGAACCACCCATGTGGAAGGTACGCATGGTCAGCTGGGTACCGGGCTCACCGATGGACTGGGCCGCGATGATACCGATCGCCTCACCGACGTCCACCGGCTTGCCGGTCGCCATGGAGCGGCCGTAGCAGGTGGTGCAGACACCGATCTTCGCCTCACAGGTCAGCGACGAGCGGATGCGCACGCGGGTGACCCCGGCGGCGACCAGCTTGTCGATGTTCTGCTCGGAGGTGTCGGACAGCGCCGGAAGGACGAGGTTGCCCTCGGGGTCCAGCGTGTCCTCGGCGATGGTCCGACCGAAACCGGTGTTCTCGACGTTGTGCTTGCGCACGACGACGCCGGCGGCGTTCTTCTCACCGATCTCGTGCCACAGCGAACGGTCCGTGCCGCAGTCGATCTCGCGGACGATGACGTCCTGCGCGACGTCCACCAGACGACGGGTCAGGTAACCCGAGTCGGCGGTACGCAGGGCGGTGTCCGCCAGACCCTTGCGCTGACCGTGCGTGGAGATGAAGTACTCCAGCACGGACAGGCCCTCACGGTAGGAGGACTTGATCGGACGCGGGATGGTCTCACCCTTGGTGTTGGAGACCAGACCACGGATACCGGCGATCTGGCGCACCTGCATCGGGTTACCACGCGCACCGGACTGGACCATCATCCACACCGGGTTGTCGGCGGGGAAGTTGTCCTCCATGTCCTTGGCGACCTCGGCCGTGGCCTGGGTCCACACCTCGGTGAGCTCCTGCCGGCGCTCGTCGTCGGTGATCAGACCGCGGTCGTACTCGCGCTGGATCTTGTCGGCCTTGCGCTCGTACCCGCCGAGGATCTCGGCCTTGCGCGGAGGCGCGACGACGTCCTCGATGCCGATGGTCAGACCGGACCGGGTGGCCCAGCGGTAACCGGCGTCCTTCAGGGCGTCCAGGGTCGTGGCGACCTGGACCTTGGGGTAGTTCTCGGCGAGGTCGTTGACCAGCACCGAGACCTGCTTCTTGCCCACCTGGAAGTTGACGTACGGGTAGTCCACCGGGGTGGCCTCGTTGAAGAGGTACCGGCCCAGCGTGGTCTCCAGGACGTAGACGTCGCCCTGCTCCCAGCCCTCCGGGGGCGTCCAGTCCTTGGGCGCGGGAGCGCCGTCGGCGATACGCAGCCGGATCTTGGCCTGGAGGTCCAGGTCGCCCAGGTCGTAGGCCATGATGGCCTCGGCCGGGGAACGGAAGGCACGACCCTCGCCCGCGGCACCCGCGCGCTCGGTCGTCAGGTAGAACAGGCCGATGATCATGTCCTGGGTGGGCATGGTCACGGGCTTGCCGTCGGACGGCTTGAGGATGTTGTTGGTGGCGAGCATCAGCAGCCGCGCCTCGGCCTGGGCCTCGGCGGACAGCGGCAGGTGCACGGCCATCTGGTCACCGTCGAAGTCCGCGTTGAACGCGGTGCACACGAGCGGGTGGATCTGGATGGCCTTGCCCTCGACCAGCTGCGGCTCGAAGGCCTGGATGCCCAGGCGGTGCAGCGTCGGAGCACGGTTCAGCAGCACCGGGTGCTCGGTGATGACCTCTTCGAGGACGTCCCAGACGACGGGGCGGGACCGCTCCACCATGCGCTTGGCGCTCTTGATGTTCTGCGCGTGGTTCAGGTCCACCAGGCGCTTCATCACGAACGGCTTGAAGAGTTCCAGGGCCATCTGCTTGGGCAGACCGCACTGGTGCAGCTTCAGCTGCGGGCCGACGACGATGACCGAACGGCCGGAGTAGTCGACGCGCTTGCCGAGCAGGTTCTGACGGAAACGACCCTGCTTGCCCTTGAGCATGTCGGACAGCGACTTGAGCGGACGGTTACCGGGACCGGTGACCGGGCGACCACGGCGGCCGTTGTCGAACAGCGCGTCGACGGCCTCCTGGAGCATCCGCTTCTCGTTGTTGACGATGATCTCGGGCGCGCCCAGGTCCAGCAGCCGCTTGAGGCGGTTGTTCCGGTTGATGACGCGGCGGTACAGGTCGTTGAGGTCGGAGGTCGCGAAGCGGCCACCGTCCAGCTGCACCATCGGACGCAGGTCCGGCGGGATC
Organism: Nocardiopsis prasina DSM 43845; assembly: GCF_000341265.1. Classification (GTDB taxonomy): domain Bacteria; phylum Actinomycetota; class Actinomycetes; order Streptosporangiales; family Streptosporangiaceae; genus Nocardiopsis; species Nocardiopsis prasina. The sequence goes on from NZ_ANAE01000083.1 coordinate 4,014, forward strand.
ACCGGGATGCAGTCCAGCACCATGCCCATGGGGCTGTTGGTGGTGTTGAGGAACGCCGAGACGACCTTGAGCCGCTTCAGGGCGCGGGCCTTCTTCTGGCCCTTGCCGGTGCGGATGGTCTCCCGGAGCTTCTCCGCCTCCTCGTCCAGCTCGAAGTTGGACAGGCGGTCCTGGATGGCCTGGGCGCCCATGCCGCCACGGAAGTACTTCCCGAAACGGTCGCGCATCTCGCGGTAGAGCATCTCGTCGCCCTCGAGGTCCTGGACCTTGAGGTTCTTGAAACGGCTCCACACCTCGTCGAGGCGGTCGATCTCGCGCTGGGCGCGATCGCGCAGCTGGCGCATCTCACGCTCGGCGCCCTCGCGCACCTTGCGGCGCGCGTCGCCCTTGGCACCCTGCTCCTCGAGCTCGGCCAGGTCGGCCTCGAGCTTGCGGTGGCGCTCCTCGATGGTGGAGTCGCGACGCTGCTCCAGGTGCTGCTTCTCGACCGAGATCCGGGCTTCCAGCGACTGCAGGTCGCGCTCACGGGCCTCGGTGTCCACCCACGTGACCATGTAGGCGGCGAAGTAGATGATCTTCTCGAGATCCTTCGGCGCCAGGTCCAGCAGGTAGCCCAGGCGGGAGGGCACGCCCTTGAAGTACCAGATGTGCGTGACGGGAGCGGCCAGCTCGATGTGGCCCATCCGCTCACGGCGCACCTTGGCACGGGTCACCTCGACGCCGCAGCGCTCACAGATGATGCCCTTGAAGCGGACGCGCTTGTACTTGCCGCAGTAGCACTCCCAGTCCCGGGTCGGACCGAAGATCTTCTCGCAGAAGAGTCCGTCCTTCTCTGGCTTGAGGGTGCGGTAGTTGATGGTTTCGGGCTTCTTGACCTCGCCGTGCGACCACTGGCGAATGTCATCAGCGGTGGCGAGGCCAATCCGCAGCTCGTCGAAGAAGTTGACGTCGAGCACTTAATTCGTCCCCTGCTCTCGAATTCCGCGGAAGTTAGACCTCTTCGACACTGCTCGGCTCTCGCCTGCCCAGGTCGATTCCCAGTTCTTCCGCGGCGCGGAAGACGTCCTCGTCACTGTCCCGCATCTCGATGGACATACCGTCACTGGACAGCACCTCCACGTTCAGACAGAGCGACTGCATCTCCTTGATGAGCACCTTGAAGGACTCAGGGATGCCCGGCTCGGGGATGTTCTCGCCCTTGACGATGGCCTCGTAGACCTTGACTCGACCCACCACGTCGTCGGACTTGATGGTGAGCAGCTCCTGGAGGGCGTAGGCGGCACCGTAGGCCTCCAGCGCCCAGACCTCCATCTCACCGAACCGCTGGCCGCCGAACTGCGCCTTACCACCCAGCGGCTGCTGCGTGATCATGGAGTACGGGCCGGTGGAACGGGCGTGGATCTTGTCGTCCACGAGGTGGTGGAGCTTCAGGATGTACTTGTAGCCGACGGAGATCGGCTCGGCGAAGGGCTCACCGGTGCGGCCGTCGAACAGGCGGGCCTTGCCGTCCTCGTTGATGAGGCGGTTGCCGTCCTTGTTCGGGCGGACCGACTGGATGAGGCCGCTGAGCTCGTCACCGTGCAGGCCGTCGAAGACCGGCGTGGCCACGCGCGAGTTCGGGTCGACCTCGGCCGCTCCGATCGCGTGCAGCGACTTCTGCCACTCCTCCTCGACCCCCTCGACCAACCAGCCGTTCTTGGCCAGCCAGCCCAGGTGGACCTCCAGTACCTGACCGACGTTCATTCGGCCGGGGACGCCCAGCGGGTTGAGGATGATGTCGACGGGGGTGCCGTCCTCCAGGAAGGGCATGTCCTCCTGGGGCAGGATCTTCGAGATGACGCCCTTGTTGCCGTGACGGCCGGCGAGCTTGTCACCATCGGTGATCTTGCGCTTCTGGGCCACGTAGACGCGGACCATCTCGTTGACGCCGGGGGCGAGTTCGTCGCCCTCGTCGCGGCTGAACACGCGAACGCCGATGACCTTGCCGGTCTCGCCGTGCGGCACCTTCAGGGAGGTGTCGCGGACTTCGCGGGCCTTCTCACCGAAGATGGCGCGCAGCAGGCGCTCCTCCGGGGTCAGCTCGGTCTCACCCTTGGGCGTGACCTTGCCGACGAGGATGTCGCCGTCGACGACCTCGGCGCCGATGCGGATGATGCCCCGGTCGTCGAGGTCGGCGAGGACCTCCTCGCTGACGTTGGGGATCTCGCGGGTGATCTCCTCCGGGCCGAGCTTGGTGTCACGGGCGTCGACCTCGTGCTCCTCGATGTGGATCGAGGAGAGGACGTCGTCCTGCACCAGACGCTGGCTGAGGATGATCGCGTCCTCGTAGTTGTGCCCCTCCCAGGACATGTACGCCACGAGGAGGTTCTTGCCCAGCGACATCTCACCCTGGTCCGTGGACGGACCGTCGGCGAGGACCTGCTTGACCTCGATGCGCTGGCCCTCGTGCACGATGGGGCGCTGGTTGAAGCAGGTGCCCTGGTTGGAGCGCTGGAACTTGCCCATGCGGTACGTCTTGCGCGTGCCGTCGTCGGCCATCACGGTGACGTAGTCGGCGGTGACGTCCTCGACCACACCGGCCTTCTCGGCGATGATGACCTCGCCAGCGTCGGTGGCGGCGCGGTACTCCATGCCGGTGCCGACGAAGGGCGACTCGGCGCGCAGCAGCGGCACGGCCTGGCGCTGCATGTTGGAGCCCATGAGCGCGCGGTTGGCGTCGTCGTGCTCCAGGAACGGGATCATGGCGGTGGCGACCGACACCATCTGTCGCGGCGACACGTCCATGTAGTCGACCTCGTCGGTGCTGACCTGCTCGAACTCCCCGCCCTTACGGCGGACGAGCACGCCGGCCTCGGCGAAGCTCCCGTCCGGGTTCATCGGGGTGTTCGCCTGCGCGATGACGTAGAGGTCCTCTTCGTCAGCGGTCAGGTAGTCGACCTGGTCGGAGACCTTGCCGTCGATGATCTTCCGGTACGGGGTCTCGACGAACCCGAAGGAGTTCACCCGGCCGTAGGCGGCGAGCGAGCCGATCAGACCGATGTTCGGGCCCTCAGGCGTCTCGATCGGGCACATGCGGCCGTAGTGCGAGGGGTGCACGTCTCGGACCTCGAAGCCCGCGCGCTCACGGGACAGACCGCCCGGACCCAGCGCCGAGAGGCGGCGCTTGTGGGTCAGACCCGCGAGCGGGTTGGTCTGGTCCATGAACTGGGACAGCTGCGAGGTGCCGAAGAACTCCTTGATGGAGGCGACGACGGGACGGATGTTGATCAGGGTCTGCGGCGTGATCGCCTCGACGTCCTGGGTGGTCATCCGCTCGCGGACGACGCGCTCCATACGGGCCAGGCCCAGACGGACCTGGTTCTGGATGAGCTCGCCGACGGTGCGCAGGCGACGGTTGCCGAAGTGGTCGATGTCGTCGGTCTCGACCGGGCGGAGGCCGAGGACGGTCTCCTTCTCGACCTCACCCGCGTGCAGGCGCACGAGGTAGTCGATGGTCGCGACGATGTCCTCTTCGGTGAGGGTGCCCTGCGTGAAGTCGGTGTCGAGGCCGAGCTTCTTGTTGATCTTGTACCGGCCGACCTTGGCGAGGTCGTAGCGCTTGGGGTTGAAGTACAGGTTCTCCAGCAGCGCCTGGGCCGACTCCTTCGTGGGCGGCTCTCCCGGACGCAGCTTGCGGTAGATGTCCAGCAGCGCGTCGTCGGTACCGGCGGTCGGGTCCTTCTCCAGGGTGTTGCGGATCGACTCGTACTGGCCGAAACGCTCCAGGATCTGGTCCGTGGTCCAGCCCAGCGCCTTGAGCAGGACGGTGACGCCCTGCTTGCGCTTACGGTCGATGCGGACGCCGACGAAGTCGCGCTTGTCGACCTCGAACTCGAGCCAGGCGCCGCGGGACGGGATGACCTTGCAGCCGAAGAGGTCCTTGTCCGAGGTCTTGTCGACGGACTTGTCGAAGTACACGCCCGGGGAGCGGACCAGCTGGGACACGACAACGCGCTCGGTGCCGTTGATGATGAAGGTGCCCTTGACGGTCATGAGCGGGAAGTCGCCCATGAACACCGTCTGGCTCTTGATCTCACCGGTGTCGTTGTTGATGAACTCCGCCGTGACGAACATCGGGGCGGAGTACGTCATGTCCTTGTCCTTGCACTCCTCCTCGGAGTACTTGGGCGGCTCGAACCGATGGTCACGGAACGAAAGAGACATCGTGCCCGAGAAGTCCTCGATCGGGCTGATCTCCTCGAAGATCTCTTCGAGACCGGACTGCTCCGGAACGTCCTTGCGGCCGGCGTTGCGGGCCGTCTCGACCCGGGTCTTCCACGTGTCGTTGCCCAGCAGCCAGTCGAACGACTCGGTCTGCAGGGCCAGAAGGTTCGGAACCTCGAGGGGTTCCTGGATACGGGCGAAAGAAACGCGGTGCGGACCAAGGGCGTTAGCGGAGGCGTTGCGCGAGGCTGCCAACAGGGGTCCTTCCGAAGGCTTGTGGCGGTTGAAGCGCGCACGCCAGACGATCCGTCACGAGAGGGACCGCCGCAACGCGGTTGAGACGGTCACATCGAGCGGGGACGGGCCTTCCGGATTCCAGAAAAATGGAATGGCGGAAGCCGTACACCGACACAGGGATCACCAAAGGGCAGCGCAAAAGAGCAGTGTAGCCGAACACCACACCGCTGTCCACTCACGGTCCACAGCGCCACTCACGACACCGGCAGGATCACCCCTGGAGGGCGATCCGTCAAGCCCGGCATGCCTACACCAGCACCCTCGTAAGGGACCGGCGGTCCCGGGTCGTACCCGGTCGACGGCGGTACCGCCACCACGCACATCCCCGGGGGAAGGCCCTGGACCATCAGGGTGAAACAGCGCGCCTGCCCTGGCCCCACGGGGGATGTGAGCCAACGGACACCCGGAAGGATTCCCCCGCCCCAGGCGGGTAAACACTCTCTCCGGAGCCCTTCAAGATTCCCGGGACGGGAGATTATCGCGTCCCGAGGACAGTTCGCACACGGGGACACGGGGATCCCGCACGCGAACCGCCCCAGCTTCGCACATCACCCAGCTCACGACGGTTCAGACACGGCGTCGTTCACGACATACGGGACGTTGGTCGGCCGTCGGCGGGGGACCTTCGGCCTCCCGACTCGGACCGGAACCTCCCGGTTCCCGACGACCGAATCACGACGCACCACCGGGGCGGCCCCGGGCACGAGAAAGCGGCCGCCCCTCCCCTGGGGGAGGAACGGCCGCTTCACGCAGACCAGCGGGCGACTGGCGCCCGCGGAGGACTACTTGAGGGTGACGGTGGCGCCAGCGCCCTCAAGGGCGGCCTTGGCCTTCTCCGCGGCCTCCTTGTTGACGCCCTCGAGGAGAGCCTTCGGGGCGTTGTCGACGAGGTCCTTGGCCTCCTTGAGACCCAGGCTCGTGAGGCCACGGACCTCCTTGATGACCTGGATCTTCTTGTCGCCAGCGCCCTCGAGGATGACGTCGAACTCGTCCTTCTCCTCCTCGGCGGCCGGAGCGGCACCGGCGGGGCCGGCGGCGACGACGGCGGCCGGGGCGGCGGCGGTGACGTCGAACTTCTCCTCGAACAGCTTCACGAAGTCGGAGAGCTCGAGGAGGGTCATGCCCTCGAACGCGGTAAGCAGGTCCTCGTTGCTGAGCTTCGCCATGATGCGATCTCTCTTTCTCTAACGACACGCGCGCCCAATGGCGCATCGTGCGAGCCAGTGGCCGGGCGCCGTGAGCACCCGCCGTGGTTCATGGGGTTTAAGCGGCTTCCTCGGAACGCTTGTCCGCCAGGGCCTGCGCGAGACGCACAGTCTTGGAGGGAAGCGCCTGGAAGACGGCGGCGGCCTGGCCCTGCTTGGCCTTGAGCGCGCCGGCCAGCTTCGAGAGGAGAACCTCTCGGGACTCCAGATCGGCCAGCTTGGTGACGTCCTCGGCGCTCATCGACTTGCCGTCGATGATGCCGCCCTTGATCACCAGAGGCGTGTTCGTCTTCGCGAAGTCACGCAGACCCTTCGCGGCCTCGACGACGTCCCCGTGGACGAAGGCGATGGCGGACGGGCCCTCGAGCAGATCGGTGATCTGCTCGTCGACGCCGGCCTCCTTGACCGCGATCTTGGTCAGCGTGTTCTTGACGATGCGAAAACGCGCAGTCTGGCCGAGGCTGTTACGCAGTTCAGTGATCTGCGCGACAGTGAGCCCCCGGTATTCGGTCAGCACGGCGCCGTTCGACTCACGGAACTCGTCCGTGAGTTCGGCGACCGCGGCTGCCTTGTCCGGCCTCGCCATGGGACTCCTTCCAACAGTGAACGCTGGTTGATTCCCAAGGGCTCCATGATCGGCGTCAGCACGAGAAAAAGCCCCGAGCGCGAGGCGCACGGGGCACGACCGCGTTCTCAGTACGTGGCTGGCACGTCCCGGAACGGGAAAGCTCTGGTGACACCTGCGCGGGCGCCCATCAATGGGTCCTTGGGTCACCCGAGCGGGTGACGACCAGCGGTCTTCGGCAAGTACCAATACTAGCCGCCGATCGGAGTGCTCGGGCCTCCGCCCGGAGTCCGATCGGGTGATCACGGACACGTGCCGTGCTCCCGCCCGCCCGTGGAGGGCGGAATGACACGATGGGGACCCGAGCCCCCCGCTCCGAAGGAGTCCCCTCCACCGTGGAATCCCCCCGTTCCGCCCTGGCCCTGGCCGGTGCCCTGTCCCTTCTCCTGTCCGGGTGCACGCTCTTCCCCTCCGCCGACCGGCCCTGGTACGAGGAGGCCGACACGGAGGCACTGCTCGACGCCCTGGCCGACGCCACCGCGCTGGCCGACGACTACACGCTCGACGTGGGGTTCGGGCCGCGCTCCGAGGAGGATGCCCGGACGCTGCTCACCTACGAGGTGTCGAGCTCCCCCGCCGCCGTGCGGGCCACACTGAGGACCCCGGAGGGCCCCGAACTGGTGGTGGTCCACCCGGAGGGAGGGCAGGCCCTGCTGCACGACTCCCAGGACCTGCTGGGCGCCCCCACCGAGTGGGTCCGGGGCGACGCCCTGCTCCCCTCGCCCTCCCCCGCCGAGGTGCTCGATCTCGGCTCCCTGGCCGATCTGGTCGGGCTGCTGTCCGGGATGGAGGGCGCCGAGCCCGGCCCCGCCGAGGACGTCGGGAACACCGGGACGCTCCCCCTCCACGGGGTCCTGCCCGCGCTGGCGGACGGCGCCGGGCCCGGAGAGCGGGCCGCCCTCGCGCCCCTGCTCGGCGACGACGTGTCCGGGCACCTGGACGTGTCCGTCTGGGTGGACGCCGAGGGCTTCCCGGTCCGGATGGAGTCCTCCGGCCCCGTCTCGTCGCTGTGGCTGGAGTTCTCCGAGCGGGGCGGGACCAGCTTCCACGTTCCCAACGGCGACGAGGTCAGCGAGCCCGTCCGGGACTGACTCGGCCCCCTCGGGAACCGTTTGCCAGAAATGTCCGTCTGACATGCGAACATGATGACTTACTTGGGCGTCCCCGCTCTCTGACGCGCCCTCTTAGAGAAAGCACACGTACGCGTGAACACCCGCACTCCGGCCCTCATCGCCGCCGGCTCCCTCTCCCTGGTCCTCGTTCTCACCGCCTGCGGTAACGAGGAGCCCGCGGCCGACGGCGACACCACCGAGGCCTCCCCCGCCGGCGCCTCCCTGGACGACCTGCTGGGCAACCTGGGCTCCAGCACCCAGGAGCTCACCAACTACACCCTCGACATGGAGGTCGTCACCGTCGACCCGACGGCCGAGGGCGACGTCACCGTCACCTTCAACTACCAGGTGACGGACGACCCCGCGGCGGTGCTGGCCACCGTGGACATGCCCTTCCTGGGCGAGACCATGTACGAGCTGATGTCCGGTCAGCTCCCCGAGGGCGTCACCGCCGAGGACCTGAGCGCGTCCACCGTTCTCCTCCTGGAGGGCGGCGACACCCTGATGGCCGACCCCCACGGCCTCTACGGCTCCGGCACCCCGTGGCTGCGCGGAGACGTCGAGGAGAACGCGGACCCGACCGAGAGCTTCGACGTCGAGGCGCTCCCGGACCTCGCCGGTGCCTTCTCCGAGCTGGAGGACGTCACCGAGGTCGGCACCGAGGAGATCGACGGCGTCGAGACCACCGTGGTGGAGGGCTCGATGTCCACCGGCGACATCTCCGAGATGACGGCCGAGGAGCGCGGCGCCGTGGAGCAGTTGTTCGGCGGTGGCCTGGAGAGCACCCTGAACACCAAGCTCTGGCTGGACGCCGACGGCTTCCCGATGCGCATCGAGTTCTCCGACGACGAGTCCGACGTCTGGATGGAGTTCTCCGCGCTGGGCTCGACCTCCTTCGAGATCCCCGCCGAGGAAGAGATCGGCACCCTGTAGCACCCCCGGGCACGGAAACGGCCCCCGCACTCCCTGAGGAGTGCGGGGGCCGTTCTCGTGTCACGAGCCTCGGGCCAAAGCGAAGCGGAGGCCCAAGAAGACACAGCTAGGCGTCGAGCGGGATGCTCGGACCCATCGTCGTGGTGACCACGGCCTTCTTGATGTAGCGGCCCTTGGCGGCGGACGGCTTGAGGCGGTTGACCTCGTCGATCGCGGCCTGGTAGTTCTCCAGCAGCTTGGGCTCGTCGAACGAGACCTTGCCGATGATGAAGTGCAGGTTCCCGTGGCGGTCCACGCGGAACTCGATCTTGCCGCCCTTGATCTCGGTCACGGCCTTGGCCACGTCCGGGGTGACGGTACCCGTCTTCGGGTTGGGCATGAGGCCACGCGGACCGAGCACGCGGCCCAGGCGGCCGACCTTGCCCATGAGGTCCGGGGTGGCCACGACGGAGTCGAAGTCCAGGAAGCCGTTCTGGACCTTCTCGACCAGGTCGTCGTCACCGACGATGTCGGCGCCCGCGGCACGGGCCTGCTCGGCACGCTCACCGGTCGCGAAGACCAGGACCCGAGCGGTCTTGCCGGTGCCGTTCGGCAGGTTCACGGTGCCGCGGACCATCTGGTCGGCCTTGCGCGGGTCGACGCCCAGACGCAGGGCGACCTCGACGGTCGCGTCGAACTTGACGTTGGTGGTCTCCTTGGCCAGCTTCAGAGCCTCGGCGGGGCTGTAGAGCCGGTCGCGGTCCACCAGGTTGTTGGCTTTGCGGTGGTTCTTGCTGCGCTTCACGCTGTTCTCCTACGGGAACGTGTGGTCCTAGGGCCAGCGCTGGCCCTGCCACGGTGGTTCTTGCCGTCGAGCAACCCCGAGGGGAGCTACTTGACCTCGATGCCCATCGAGCGGGCGGTGCCGGCGACGATCTTGGACGCGGCCTCGATGTCGTCGGTGTTGAGGTCGGGCAGCTTGGTCTGCGCGATCTCACGGACCTGGTCGGCGGTGATCGAACCGGCGGTGCTGCGACCCGGGTCGGTGGCGGCCTTGTCCAGCCCGGCGGCCTTCAGGATCAGCCGAGGCGCCGGGGGCGTCTTGGTGACGAAGGTGAAGGAGCGGTCCTCGTAGATGGAGATCTCGACGGGGATGACGCTGCCGCGCTGGGCTTCCGTAGCAGCGTTGTACTGCTTGCAGAAGTCCATGATGTTGACGCCGTGCGGACCGAGAGCGGTACCGACGGGCGGCGCCGGGGTCGCCTGACCAGCGGGGAGCTGCACCTTGACGAGTGCGGCAAGTTTCTTCTTCGGAGGCATATCGGGTCCTTTGCCTGATCTGCGTTGTGTGCCGATCCCTGCCTCCCCCACGGCGCCACGGGCCACGGGGACCGCGGTGGAACCGCTGCCGAAGGAGGCTGTCCGTGCCAGGGGCACGGGGTCACGGCCCGTCGGGACCGGACGGACCGGAGCGCGTTCCGCCAGGGTTGGCACCCGGGTGGGACAGCGCGACAGTGGGTCCGTCCCGCGAGGGACGGACCCACCAAGTCTACGTCGCCCGGACAGTGGTCCGGGCGGGTTGTGGGAAAGGCCCCACGGGGTCAGATCTTGGCGACCTGGTTGAACGAGAGCTCGACCGGGGTCTCGCGACCGAAGATCGACACCAGCACCTTGAGCTTCTGGGTGTCGGCGTTGATCTCGCTGACCGTGGCGGGCAGGGTCGCGAACGGACCCTCCATGACGGTGACGGACTCGCCGACCTCGTACGCCACGTCCGAGCGGGAGTCGGAGCCACCGCCGCCGGACCTGGCCTGCTGGGCCTGCTCCGGCTCCTCCTCCGGCTCGGGCGCCAGGAGCTTGGCCACCTCGGTGAGGCTGAGCGGGGCGGGCTTGTTGGACAGGCCCACGAAGCCGGTGACGCCGGGGGTGTTGCGGATGGCGGACCAGGACTCGTCGGTCAGGTCCATGCGGACGAGGACGTAACCGGGCAGGACCTTCTCGGTGACCTGCTGGCGCTTGCCGCTCTTGACCTCGGTGACCTCGTGCTCGGGCACCTCGACCTGGAAGATGTACTCCTCCATGTTGAGGGACTGGGTACGGCTCTCGACGTTGGCCTTGACCCGCTTCTCGTAACCCGCGTAGGTGTGCACGACATACCAGTCGCCGGGCAGGAGGACGAGCTCGTTGCGGAACTCCTCGACGGGGTCGAGACGGGGCAGCTCGGGCTCCGCGTCGGCCTCTTCGACCTCTTCGGCGTCCTCGGTGCTCTCGTCGGCCTCTTCGGTCAGCTGGGGGCTGTCGGCGTCGGCCGGCTCGACCGCTTCCTCGGACAGCTCGCCCGCCAGGCCGGTCTCTTCCGCCGACGACTGATCCGGCTCCTCTTCGGGGAAGTCGTCAGAGGTCAGTGGGGACTCGGACACGGCTGCTCTTTCTCTCGTCGGATTCGCTAGTGCGCACGACGCACGCCGAAAACCGGCCGTGCGTCGAACCCAGTCCTGCCAGCTTACGGTCTCTCCGGGCGAAGCGGGACCAACGCGCGGACGAGCGTGACCGGACGAGGTCCGGTCGGAAGGAACCGGGCGAGGGTGGACACGGCCACCGTCGAGGGCGCCCGAGAAGGGGCGCCGAGCGGGGCTGAACGTCGGAGCTAGGCTCCGGCGGGACGGCCGAAGGTGCCGTAGAGCCAGGTCACGGCCTCACCGAAGGCGAAGTCCATGAGGGAGACGTAGGCGAGGACGATCACGACGAACACCATCACGACGATGGTGTAGGTGACGAGTTCCTTGCGCGTGGGCCAACGGACCTTGCGGAGTTCTCCGACGACCTGCTTGGTGAACGTCACCGGACCGGTACGACGCTTCGGCTCCTTGTCGGGCTTCGCGTCGGCGTCAGTCTGAGTCACCTGGGGTCCTTAGGGTCGCGGGTTGCTTCGTATCCCCGTAGTTCCGTCGCCCTCGCGGCCGGGGCGGCGACGATGCGTCACCCCGACCGCGCGCGGACTTGCAGGGCAGGAGGGACTCGAACCCCCAACCGCCGGTTTTGGAGACCGGTGCTCTGCCAATTGAGCCACTGCCCTTAGCGGAAACTGCGTTCCCCACCATAGCCGGTCCGGAGTGCTGTCGCACACCCTTGTGGATGTTGCGCCCGCACGGCGACCGGCCGACGCCGACGATTGTATGCCCTCACCTTGGCTCCGGACAAACCGGTTCGGCGCCCGCCCGGTGCGGCGAAGTGGCACGTGACACGATGGGGACATGACTGAGCGACCCCGTGTCTCCGCACGTATCAGCGCCATCTCCGAGTCCGCCACCCTCGCCGTGGACGCCAGGGCCAAGGCCATGAAGGCGGAGGGACGACCCGTCATCGGCTTCGGCGCGGGCGAGCCGGACTTCCCGACCCCGGACTACGTCGTGGAGGCGGCCGTGGCCGCCGCGCGCGACCCCCGCTTCCACCGCTACACCCCCGCCGCCGGACTGCCCGAGCTGCGCGCGGCAATCGCGGAGAAGACGCGGCGCGACTCCGGCTACGAGGTGGAGCCCGCCCAGGTCCTGGTGACCAACGGCGGCAAGCAGGCCATCTACGAGGCCTTCGCCGCCATGCTGGACCCGGGCGACGAGGTCATCGTCATCGCCCCGTACTGGACCACCTACCCGGAGTCGGTCCGGCTCGCCGGGGGCGTGCCGGTCTTCGTCGTCACCGACGAGAGCACCGGGTACATGGCCGGTGTCGAGCAGTTGGAGGCCGCGCGCACCGAGCGCACCAAGGTGCTGGTCTTCGTCTCGCCGTCGAACCCGACCGGGGCCGTCTACCCGCGCGAGCAGGTGCGGGCCGTCGGCCGCTGGGCGCACGAGCACGGCCTGTGGGTGCTGACCGACGAGATCTACGAACACCTCGTGTACGGCGACGCCGAATTCTCCTCGCTGCCCGTCGAGGTGCCCGAGATCGCCGACCGCACGGTCGTCGTCAACGGGGTCGCCAAGACGTACGCGATGACCGGCTGGCGCGTGGGGTGGATCATCGGCCCGAAGGACCTCGTGAAGGCCGCGAGCAACCTCCAGTCGCACGCCACCTCCAACGTCGCGAACGTTTCCCAGGCCGCCGCGCTGGCAGCCGTCTCCGGAGACCTGACGGCCGTCGAGGAGATGCGCGAGGCCTTCGACCGCCGCCGCCGGACCATCGTGCGCATGCTCAACGAGATCGACGGCGTGGTGTGTCCCGTGCCCGAGGGGGCGTTCTACGTCTACCCGTCCGTCAGGGGGGTCCTCGGGAGGAGCATCCGCGGCCGGACGCCGAGCACCTCCGCCGAACTGGCCGAGGTCATCCTGGAGGAGGCCGAGGTCGCCGTGGTGCCCGGCGAGGCCTTCGGGACACCGGGCTACCTGCGCCTGTCCTACGCGCTGGGCGACGAGGACCTGGTGGAGGGCGTCAGCCGCGTGCAGAAACTGCTGGGCGAGGCGGAGTAGCCCCCACCGGCACCGACGACGGACGACGCGCCCCGGGCTCCGGCCCGGGGCGCGTTCGCGTCGTGTGCTGTTGGTCATTCCTGGCACGCTTGGTGCCCTTCATACGGCAGGCTTGGTTCATGGAGACACCGACCGCCGCTCGCCGACTGGATCGGCTGCCCAAGGCCCACCTGCACCTGCACTTCACCGGCTCGATGCGCCACGACACGTTGGTGGAACTGGCCGAGGAGCGCGGGGTGCACCTGCCCCAGGCCCTGGTGAAGGAGTGGCCTCCCAAGCTCAGGGCCACGGACGAACGCGGCTGGTTCCGCTTCCAACGCCTCTACGACATCGCCCGCTCCGTGCTCCGCAGGCCCGAGGACATCCACCGCCTGCTCCTGGAGGCCGCTGAGGACGAGCGGGACGCCGGTTCGGGGTGGCTGGAGATCCAGGTCGACCCCAGCGGGTACTCCTCGCTCTTCGACGGGCTGACCGCGACGCTGGAGCTGATCCTGGACGCCGCCCGCGTGGCCGAGCGCGAGACGGGTGTGGCGATCGGCCTGATGGTGGCCGCCAACCGGACCCGGCACCCCCTGGACGCCCGGGCCCTGGCCCGCCTCGCCGCCCAGTACTCGGGCCGCGGCGTGGTGTCGTTCGGGCTGAACAACGACGAGCGCCGCGGCCGGGCGCGGGAGTTCGAGGCGGCCTTCCGGATCGCCAAGCGCGCCGGGCTGCTCTCCACGCCCCACGGCGGGGAGCTCAACGGCCCGCGCAGCGTCCGGGAGTGCCTGGACGAGTTGAACGCGGACCGGATCGGTCACGGGGTGCGCGCCGTGGAGGACCCCTACCTGCTGGAGCGCATCGCCACCCAGGAGGTGACCCTGGAGGTCTGCCCGACCTCCAACGTGGGCCTCGGGGTCTTCGACCAGCTCGACCGCGTCCCGCTGCGCAGGCTCTACCAGGCCGGTGCGCCCATCGCCCTGGGAACCGACGACCCCCTGCTGTTCGGGCCGCGCCTGGTGGAGCAGTACCGGATCGCCCGTGAGGTGTTCGGGTTCACCGACGCCGAGCTGGCCGACCTCGCGCGGATGTCGATCCGGGGCGCCGGGGCCCCCGACTCCCTGAAGAAGCAGCTGCTCTCCGGGGTGGACGACTGGCTGGCCGGCGAACCGGAGCCGTTGGGCGGCTGAACGGGCGTGGGAGGCCCCACCCCGTGTGCTCAGGCCAGGAGCATCCAGGCGCCCTGGCCGAGCATGGCCGCCCCCGCGACGAAGAACAGCACGGAGGCGCCGACCTGGATGGCCCTCTCGGGCAGCTTCTTGCCGAGGACCGCGCCGATCGCGATGGCGATGGCGTCTGCCGCGACCATGCCGACGGTGGAGCCGATCCACACGGGGAGCCAGTGGTACTGGGTCCCCACGGTGATGGTGGCGAGCATGGTCTTGTCACCGAGCTCCGCCACGAGGAAGACCACGAACACGGTCACGAACCCGGAGCGGATGCGGCGGGAGGCGGCCCGCTCCTCGTCCTTGTCGGTCATCTCGTCGCCGCGCAGGGTCCACAGTCCGAAGACCAGGAACGCGAACCCGGCCGCGAGGGTGAGCCAGTCGGTGGGGATGGCCGTGCCGAGGACCTCCGCGATGAACACGCTTCCCAGGTGCACCACGGCGGTGGCGACGGTGATGCCGAGGATGACGGTGAGGGCGCGGTAACGGGTCGCCAGGGACATCGCGACCAACTGGGTCTTGTCGCCCATTTCGGCGATGAAGATGGCACCCGTGCTCACGCCGAGGCCGATCAGAAAAGCTGACATGGTTCTCCTGCTGTCCGGGATGGGCAGAAGGAGGCGGAGAACGCCCCTTCAACCCGGTCGTTTCCTACCGGGTCAAAGGTCTCGTCCGCCCGCTGTACTGGGCTCACACGGCCGGGACGTCAACGTCCAGTGTGTCGACCGCGCGCATTGGGGACTACTCCCCTTCGACACCCAAGACATTACCAGAACCATTGTTGATCGCAATTTATTGATCTGGCGAATTGAATTCTCAGGTTGGCCTGATAAAGGAGTTAGAGGCGCCTAACTTATTTCTTGGGCGTCTTGTCGCCGCTGCGGTCGCCGCGCTGGCGAGGAGGAGGGGTGACGGACGGTGCCCCGCGCCAGGCGTCCGCGGGCGGAGCCGGGAGGGCCCCGGGGCCCGGACTGCTGGTGCCGCCCGGATCAGAGACTGACCCCGAGCAGCACCGGCTCGTTGACCAGGCGCACCCCGAAGGCCGCCTCGACCCCGGCCCGCACCTCGCGGGCCAGGTCCAGGAGGTCGGCCGTGGTGGCGCCGCCGGGGTTGGTGAGGGCCAGGGTGTGCTTGCCGGAGATCCGCGCGGGACCGTCGCCGTAGCCCTTGGTGAACCCGGCGCGGTCGATCAGCCAGGCGGCGGAGAGCTTCACGTTGCCCGCGTCGTCGGGGTGCCCCGGGATCTCGGTGCCGGCCCCCAGGCGCGCGCCGGCCCGCTCGCGGAAGGCCGCGTACTCCTCGGCCGACAGGACCGGGTTGGTGAAGAACGAGCCCGCGCTGCGGGTGTCGGGGTCGGCGGGGTCCAAGACCATGCCCTTGCCCGCGCGCAGCCCGAGGACCACCTCGCGCGCCCGGACCAGGGGCACCCGCTCCCCCGCGTCCACGCCCATGGCGCGGGCCACCTCGGCGTAACGGACGGGGCGGCTCAGCGGCCCCCGGCGCAGCTCGAAGACGACCTCGCACACCACGTACCGGTCGTGGCCCTTGAAGGCGCTGTCGCGGTAGGTGAAGCCGCACTCGGCGTTGGACAGCGTGACCAGCTCGCCGGTGGTGCGGTCCAGGACCAGCACCTCGTGGACGGTCTGGCTGACGTCCTGGCCGTAGGCGCCCACGTTCTGAATGGGGGTGGACCCCACCCGGCCGGGGATTCCGGAGAGGAACTCGACGCCGTTGAGGCCCTCGGCGACGGTCCGCTCCACCAGCGGGTCCCACTCCACACCCGCGTCCGCCCTCAGCAGGACGATCTCCTCGCCGGTCTCCGGGTCGGTACCGGCCTCGGTCGTGGTGACGCCCTGGGAGGCGACCAGGACCACGGTGCCGGGGAACCCGTCGTCGGCGACGACCAGGTTGCTGCCGCCGCCGAGCACGAGCACGCGCTCACCCGTGCGGTCGGCCTCGGTGACCAAGCCGACGAGCTCGTCGGTGGAACTGGCGGTCCGGAAGGCCTTGGCGGGGCCGCCCAGGCCGAGGGTGGTGTGGTCGGCGAGCATCGTGGACACGGGCATACCTCTTGCGGAGAGAACGAACGCGGGTGCGGATGGGGACGGTCGTGGCCCTGTGGGCTACGGGGCCAGGCGGACCACGGCTGTGGCCTTGGCCAGGACCTTGGCGCCGCCGGAGCGGGCGGTGAGCAGAACGGTGACGGTGCCGTCGTCGTTCTTGGCCTTCACCTTGCCGCCGACGGTGATCTCGGCGCCCTGGTCGTCGTCCGGGACCACCACGGGCGCGGAGAAGCGCACCGCGTAGTCGACGACGCTGCCGGGGTCCCCGGTCCAGTCGGTGACGACCCGGCCCGCCTCGGCCATGGTGAACATGCCGTGCGCGATCACGTCGGGCAGGCCGACCGACTTCGCGAACCGCTCGTTCCAGTGGATCGGGTTGAAGTCACCCGAGGCGCCCGCGTAGCGGACCAGGTCCAGACGGCGGACCGGGAAGGCCCGCTCGGGGATCTCGGTCCCGACCTCGACGTCGGCGTGCTTGATCCTGTTCACTGTCTTCCCCGCTTCCTAGGAACCCCGAACGACGAGCATCATGCCCGCCGTCACCACGTGCTCGCCGTCGGCCGCCTCGGCCACCGTCTCCATGGTGATGAGCTCGTTGCCGCCCAGCGCCTTGATGTCGGTGATGCGGGTGACCGTGCTCAGGACGTCGCCCGCCTGGAGCGGGCGGCTGTAGCGGAAGCTCTGGTCGCCGTGGACGACCCGGGAGAAGTCCACCCCGAGGTCCGGGTCGGCCAGGGCCAGGGCGGACCCGGCCATGCCCAGGATGACGGGGAAGGTGGGCGGGGCGATGACGTCGGCGTACCCGAGGGCCTTGGCGGAGGCCCTGTCGAGGTAGACGGGGTTGAGGTCGTTGATCGCCTCGGCGAACTCGCGGATCTTGCCGCGCGTCACCTCGTAGGCCTCGGGGGCGGGGTACTCCCGGCCGAGGTAGTCAGGGTTGATCGCCACGCTCTGTCTCTCCTGTGCGCTGTGCGGTCACGGTGCGGGGGCACTGCGCCCGCCGATCCGTGCCGGCCATAACAAAAGCCCGGTGAGCGAAGTGCTCACCGGGCTGGAGTCTACGAGAAGCCGACCGCTCCCTGCCGGGGACGACGGACCTGGAGAACCTAGCGGGTCTCGCGGTGGTCGTTGTGCTTGCGGCAGTTCGGGCAGAACTTCTTGATCGTCAGACGGTCGGGGGTGTTCCGACGGTTCTTGCGCGTGATGTAGTTCCGGTGATTGCACTCCTGGCAGGCCAGGGTGATCTTCGGCCTCACGTCTGTGGCAGCCACTTCGGAGTGCCTTTCTCGCTGGAGACATTACCTGGGCGCAGTTGAACACTGCTGGAGACCCACGACGACCCCTGAGTACTGCGCCTCAGGGGTCAGCGGGTTGGTAGCGGGGGCCGGACTTGAACCGACGACACAGCGATTATGAGCCGCTTGCTCTACCGACTGAGCTACCCCGCCCCGATCAGAACGGAAGGACATCCTAATCGCGGATGTCCCTCTGTCAAGGCCGGTGAAGTTCCACCGGCCACCCACCTGAGTGGACCGGAACCTCGTCAAGTGGTGGAGCCCCTTTACGGAATCGAACCGTAGACCTTCTCCTTACCATGGAGACGCTCTGCCGACTGAGCTAAAGGGGCGCGCTGTGGGACTTTCTCTCGTCCGCCCCGGGGGCGTACCCCCTTGCGCTGAACATGACTATACAGGGATCCGGGGGTGGTCTGCCAAATCGAGCACCGGGCACCCCCGCGGGGGTCCGCCACAGGACCCGCCCACCCCCTCCCCCGCACCAGTCGCGGAACACGGAAACCCCTGTTCAACAGGGGTCCTGGGGCTCCGAAAGCACCCTCCGCGCAGCCTCGGAAGGAGCCCGAAAAAGGGCCCGGTGTGACGCCGTGCACCCCGGTCCGGGGCATGCGGGGCGGGCAGGCCCTCAGGAGCCGCCCTCGGCAAGCCAGACGTTGGACATCGCGTCGCGGTTGATCGTGCGGATGTCGGCGGGCAGCCCCAGCCTGCGCAGGGCGTCGGACAGCCGGGTGTCGTGGGTGAACACGATGAGCTGCCGGTGCCGTCCCACCTCGGCCAGGACCGCCGCGAGCCCCTCCACGGTCTCGGTGTCCATCGCCTGGACCGGGTCGTCCAGCAGGAGGAAGCCGAAGGGGTTGCCGTCCACCAGCGCGCGCGGCAGGCAGATGGACAGCGCCAGCGCCTGGAACTCGCCCTGGCTGAGCAGCCCGGGCGCGCTGGTCTGGTCGTCGACGCCGTCCACGGAGACGTCCACCTCCACCCTCCGGCGGGCGCCCCGGCCGATCAGCCGCATGCCCTGGAGGTCGATGTGGCGTTCCTGGCGCAGCCGGAACCAGACCTGTTCGGCCTGGGAGGCCACCGGCCCCAGCCGCTCCGCGCGCACTCCGCGCGCGTGCTCGGCCAACCAGTTGAGGGCCGTCTCGGCCACCGCCAGGGTCTCGCTCGCCGCCACGGAGTCCTGGGCGTCGTCCAGCCAGCCGGAGAGGCGTTCGGCGAGGTCGGCCCATCCGTTGGTGGGGTCCTCCAGCCGTTCGGAGGCGTCCCGGCGGGCACTGACCGCCGCCGCGCGGAGTCTGCGGCCCACGGACTCGATGTGCTCGGCCAGCTCCCCGAGGTCCTCGATGTCGGAGCCGGACTCCCAGAGCGCCCACACCTGGCCGAGCTCGCTCTCCGGCGGAAGCCAGGTCGGCACCGGGGAGAGCAGGAACCGGGCCTGGTCGCGCGCGGCGGAGGCGCGGTCGTAGGCCGCCGAGGCCGTGGCGGCCTGGGGCCGGAGCGCGCGGAGCTGCGCGTTGGCGCGGCGTACCCAGTCGGCGCCGAGCGCGCCGGTGGTCGAGCAGGTGGGGCAGGTGGTCTCGGTGGGGTGGCGCTTGTGGTGTTCCAGCGCCTGTTCGAGGAGTTGGACCACTCCGTGCGCGTGGTCGCCCTTGCTGCCCGCCGCCATGGCCAGTTCCATGGCGGCCCCGCGCAGTTCGTTGACGACGTCGGCGATGAGTGTGCGCTCGGGAACGGCCAGGCGGCGCAGCCGGCGCAGGACCACGTGCAGGGCGGGATCGCTGGGGCCGTCGTCGGAGGCGACCCGGCGCAGGGCCTCCAGGTCCATGGAGGGGGCGGAGAGGACTCCCACCGCCTGGACGGCGCGGGGGTCGTTGGAGGCGCCCAGCACCTCCAGGAGGGGCCGCAGCTCACGGGAGGGGCGGTCACGGCGCCGGACCAGGCCGTCGCAGACCTTGGCCAGGCGGCGTTCGGCCTCGGCGAGCCCGGTGAGCCCGAGCAGGGCGGTGAGGGTGTCGTACAGTTCCGCCGCCCGGCCGGTGACCGTGCGGCCGAGTTCGTCGTAGGACAGGAAGGGGCGGTAGCGGACGAGGTTCTCGCCCCAGTCGAGGGTGCGCAGCGGGGAGACGTCGCCGTTCGGGTGCACGACCTCGCCGCGCGCGGAGCGGACGCTCTCCCCGGTCCAGCGGCGGCTGATCCGGGTGGGCCCGGGGTCCCCGGCGATGTGGATGTCCACGGTCGCCTCGGTGCGCTCGTCGTAGTGGAGGTTGCGCCAGCCGTCGCGCCAGCCGGTGGGCATGGCGTCCCAGCGCGGGTTGCGCCCGGTCAGGGCGGCCTCGGCGGCCTCCGCGAAGCTCGACTTCCCCGACCCGTTGCGGCCGACGATGACGGTGAGGCCGGGGCTCGGGGAGAAGGTGAGGTCGGCCGGGCGGCCGATGCCGCGGAACCCCTGGACGCGGATGCCGGTCAGGTAGGCCCGTCGCACCCGTCCGGGCGGGGCCTCGGGGGTCCCCGCGGGGACGATCCCCGGGATGTGCTCGCCCCTCAGGAGCGCCTCAAGCGCCTCCTCACCCCACAGGGCGGCGCCGACCCAGGTGCGGACCTCCTCGGACAGCCCCGAGCGCGCCAGGGCGTCGAGGAGTGCCTTGGTGGTGGGGTCCTCGGTCTGGGGTGCGGCCGCGTGGCCGTCCCGTCCTGTGCGTGTGTCCGCCTCGGGTCCCCGAGTCACCTTCGCCACCCCGCTCCGTTCTCGAACCTGCACCAGCAGAGTAGGACAGGACGGGAGGAAGCGCGCTGGTGATACGCGCGCCGGTCGGCACCCGTGACCCGTTCCACCCACGCCGGACCTCGGGGTTCCCGAGGACCGGAGGTGACCCAGGCCACTGTGGCACGGTCGGCGGGCGCGCGTCGGCGTGTTCGCCGAACCCGCTTCCGGCGGAGGACGGCGTCCGC
The DNA here is from genome assembly GCF_000341265.1 of Nocardiopsis prasina DSM 43845. Classification (GTDB taxonomy): domain Bacteria; phylum Actinomycetota; class Actinomycetes; order Streptosporangiales; family Streptosporangiaceae; genus Nocardiopsis; species Nocardiopsis prasina. The sequence goes on from NZ_ANAE01000083.1 coordinate 24,340, forward strand.
CGGGACCGCGGGGTCACACACCGACGAGCCGCCTCCTGCTGCCGTCCCAGGTGAAGTGCAGGGTGGCGATCCCCGGGACGTTGGGGTCCCGCAGGCACTCGTAGATGTTGAGGCTCGGCACGCTCGCGAAGCAGCCCCAGACGCGTTCGGACGTGAGCACGAAGTCCAGGTCGAGTTCGACCAGCAGGCCGAGCAGACGTCCGTGCGTGGGCTCGTCGACCTTGGCGAAGGCGTCGTCCAGCAGGATCAGGCGCGGCGCCCACGGTGCGCGGGCGGCCAGGGCGTCGAACTGGGCGGCGGCCGCGGCGAACAGCACGAGGTAGGCGACCACGCGCTGTTCGCCCTGGCTGAGGGCGGTGCGGTGGCCCAGGCGGCGCTCGTCCCCGGCGGAGTCGGTGACGTAGACGGTGAAGGTGAACCAGGATCGGTAGTCGAGCGCGGCCCGCAGCTGGGCGCCGCCGGTGGCGGTGGGGTCCAGGCGGCGGATGGCCTCGATGCAGCGGCGCAGGGCGTCGCGCAGGCGGGTGGTCTGGACCCGGGTGCGCTCGTTCGCGGGGGTGGCCAGGAGCGGGACGACCGCCTCGACGTCGGCGCCCGCGTCGGGCGCCAGGCTCCAGTCCAGGCGCACGCCGAGCCCGGCGGACGTGGTGACGTCCTTGAGGACGTCGTTCATGGTCGCGATGAGGGCGCGGGCCTCGTCGATCTGGCGGGAGAGGTGTCCGGCGAGCTCGCCCAGCAGGTGGCGTTCGAAGGCCTCCTCCTCGGCGACGGCCACGGTCTCCTCGGCCCTCACGACCGCCTCGGCGACGCGTTCGGCGTAGGAGGTGACGTCGTGGGCGCCGTCCTCGTCGTGGACCGTGAGGCGTTTCACCCCGCGCGGCTCGCTGAGCTCGGTGCGGGTCTGGGCCCAGCCCACCGAGGTGAGGAGGCGGTGCAGCTCCTCGCGGCTGCCGAGGATGGCGCTGTCGTCGACCTCGGCGACGCCGTCCTGGGCGGCGAGGCCGTCCTCCAGCTGCGCGGTGAAGGAGGCCAGGAGGGCCAGGCGCTCGTCCGGTCCGGTGGTCTCGGCTTCGGGGTCGCCGATGACCGCCGCCAGGTAGCGGGCCAGCGGCGCGTCGTCCCCGGCGCAGTCCTCAAGCCCGGCCGCGCGGAGCAGTACGGAGTCGGGGACGGTGTCCTCGGTACCGGTGACGGAGCGGCTGTCGGGGTCGCCGATGGTGGTGACGGAGGAGACCAGGGCCTCCCCCACAGCCAGGGCGCGGCGGACCTGTTCGGCGCGCTCGGTCGTGGCGACGTCGAGGCGGGCCTCGGCGCTGACGCGTTCGTCACGGGCGCGCTGGGCGTCGCGTTCGAGTTCGGGGAGGCGTTCGGCGGCCTCCTTGGCGCGTTCCTGGACCTGGGCCCGGGCGGCGTCGATCTGCTCCGAGGCCACGCCCCGGGCGCGATCGCCGAGCTCGAACTGGCGGCGCACGGTGATCATGTCGTCGATCGCGGCGGCGCGGGCGTCCTCGGCGAGGACGCGGGCGGCCCGGGTGCGGGACCACGCGGCGACGTGGCGTTCGTGGTCGGCCAGCTCCCAGGCGAGGACGTCGAGGTCGCGCAGGGCCGAGGCGATCAGGACCCGCAGGTGGTCCAGAGCGCGCAGGGCGCTGTCGAGTTCGGCCCGGACGGTGGGCAGGTACTGGTCCCGGGCCGCCTCGGTCAGGCGGGTGCGGATGCCGAGGAGTTCGGCCCGGGCGGACTCCTCGGCCGTCCGCGCGGTGTCGTGGGCGCGGCGGGCGGCGGCCACGTCGGCCCGGGCGACGTCGAGGGTGGTCCAGGCGCGGATGAGCGGGGCGGCCTCGGGGAGGTCGCGGGAGACCGCGAGCAGTTCGGTGTAGGAGTGCTCCACCGCCCAGCGGCGCTCCCCGGCCTCGGCGAGGAGGGCCTCGGCGATGGCCATGCGCCGGTCGGTGTTGGCGGACTGGCGGTCGCGGGCGCGCTTGCGTGCGGCCTCGCCGATGAACTCGGGTTCGCCCTTGTAGTGGGCTCCGGAGGCCACGCCCAGCCGCCAGCCGCCGGAGAGCGACATGGAGCTGACGGTGGTCACGGCGCTGTCGCGGCGGTGCTTGGGCTCGGTGTCCTCGGCGCTGCCCGGGGTCTCGGAGTGCAGGGCGATGGAGGAGAGCAGGGCGCGGAGGTTGTCGACGTTCATGCCCCGGTCGGGGAAGGCGACGGGGACGAGGACGTCCAGCAGGGTGCGGCCCTTGGCGGGACGGGCCGGGGTGACCATGAGGTCGCGCGTGGTGGGGTCGTAGAGGGTGCCGTCCGCGCGGATCCACCCGGAGAGCAGTCCGCTGGCCTCCAGGGCGGCCTCCAGTCCGGCCTGTTCGCGCTGGGTGAGGCCGTCCGCGAAGTCCACGGCCAGGTGGAAGGGGACGCCGTCGCCGTTCGGGCGCGGGTAGGTGGCCCAGGCGGGTCGCTCGGGGGCGCTGTCGGTGTTGCGGGCGCGGCGGGCGGCGAGTTCGGCGAGTTCGTCGGAGAGCTGGCCCTCCTCGTTGACGGCGACGTCGCGGCGGGCGCGCAGTTCCTCCAGGAGGGGGTCCACGGCGGTGTGGGCGAGGCGGGCGACCGTGGCCGGGACCTGGGGGTCCAGCACGCGCAGGGAGTCGGTGATGGGCAGCTCGACGCTGCCCTCCAGCTCGTGGATGGCCTCGCCGAGGGCGTGGGCGTGGCTGGAATCGCGCAGCCGGGCCGCCCAGGCGCGCACACCGTCGGCGTAGGAGGTGCTCTCGGCCCGCAGGGCGGTGATCGCCTCCTGCTCGCGGGTGTGGGTGTGCTCCAGGACGGACTCGGCGCTCTCGGCCTCGCTGGTCAGGGCGACCAGGCGGCGGTCGGCGGCGGCCTCGGCGGTGGTGAGTCCGGTCAGCCGGGTGGCGAGGTCGGTGCGGTCCGCGGCGGCGTCGGCGCAGGAGGTGAGGCGGTCGTGCAGGCGGCCGAGGTGGTCGCGCAGGTCAGCGAGGTCGACGCCCTCGACGGGTGCGCGCTCCACGGCCTGTTCGAGGCCTTGGAGGTCGACCCGGGTGGTGCTCTCCCGGGGGGCGTGCACGGAGGTGTGGGCGTCGGGGACCTGGCCGAGCGCCTGGGTGTCGAGCCCGGCGGCGGTGGCCGCGCGCGCGGCCTCCAGGTGGGTCTGGCGCAGGACCTCCAGGGCCCGCTCGATGGTGGTGGTGTCCTCACCGAGGCGCTCCACCGCGTGGGTCTCGGTGGTGGCGGCGTGCTCGGCGGCGGCCCAGGCGGCCTCGGCCGCGCGGATGTAGGCGCCGACCGCCGCGTCGTAGGCGCGGCGCTCGTTCGTGGTGGCGGTGGCGGCGCCGTTCTGGGCGGCGGCGAGGGTGCCGTCGTCGGCGTCGGCGGTGTCGCGGGTACGGCGGGCCTGGTCGCGTGCCTCGGCGATCTGGCTCTCCGCGGTGATGAGCTCGTCCAACTCGGAGCGAAGGCGGTCGGTCTCCTCGGTGCGGCGGGTGCAGGCGTCGAGCTGTTCGCGGACCTCAGCCGAGCGGGCGCGCAGGGTGTGCAGGAGGTAACCGTGGTAGTCGGTGAGGAAGGTGGCCACTCCGGCCCCGGCCTCGGTGAGGCCGTTCTTCTCGCTCCGGGCCTGTTCGAGGTCGGCGATGTTGCGGGCGACCTCGTCCAGGACGGACTCGTCCATGGGCGGGAGGGCCTCGGACAGGACGCCGACCAGCTCTCCGGCCTCCAGGCGGTCGCCGATGGTGGGGCGGCGCAGGCGGTAGAGCAGGTGGATGAGGTTGCGGTAGCGGACGGAGTCGTCGATCCCGAACAGGTCGCGCATCACGCGGGCACGATAGGGGACGGCGCTGGTGAAGCAGTTGTCCGCGCCGATCTCCGAGCGCAGCCGGTCCACGGGCTTGGGGCGGCCGTCGGTGACCAGGTCGAGGTCGTGCCCCACCCGGCGGTCGGTCACGAAGAACACGCAGCGCGGGTCGGCGTCGCCGACGGCCATGACGGCCGCGCCGAGGGTGATGTGCCGGGGCGGGGCTCCGGGGGCGTCCGCGTCAGTGTCCGCCGGGGCCTCGGAGTCGGTGGCCGGGTCCGCTGCGTTCGCCGGGTCCGCCAGAGGGTCGGCGGGGGCCGGGGCGAGGGCGGCAAGCAGCGCGGAGGCGGTGGTGGGACCGGCCGGGGCGGGCCCGGCGGAGCCGCGCGAGGAGGCGGCCGCGTCCAGGCCCCGGTCACCGCGCGCGGTGGTGAACTCGACCCACAGGTAGCCCAGTCGCGTGGCGGGCCCTGAGCTGGCGTCGGTGTCGCCGCGGGAGGGGTCGGTGCCGTCAGCGGAGGCGGCCCCCCCGTTGTCGGACACGGGTTCGGCGGGGCCGCCGAGCAGGTCGGGGCCGGTGCCCTCCTCGACCGGCCCGCGCGCCGCGCGGGGGTCGTCGGCCATCAGCCAGCGCAGGCTGGTGCGGTTGGTGCCGGTGGTGTCCAGACGCCGGACGTCGCCGTCCAGCAGGAAGGGCAGCAGCATCTCCAGGGCCTTGGACTTGCCCGCGCCGTTGCGGCCGCGCAGCAGCAGCCGCCCCTCGGCGAAGTCCAGGACGTGGTCGTCGTACTGCCACACGTTCCTGATGCCCGCGCGTTCCAGGCGGTAACGGGGGGTGTCGGCAGGATCAGCCGGAGCCGTCCCGGGGGCCTGGATCGTCTCCTGTGTCACCACTGGTCGCGCTCACCTTCTCGTTCGCCACCGCTTGCAGCACGGACGTCACCCGGTCGAGGTCGTCTCGGGGGTCGGTCTGGGGATCGGGTTCGTCCTGACCGGAACCACGCGGTTGCGCGGGGAGTGTCCGGCTGTCTTCGTCATTGTCCTGGATCATCGGGACGCGCTCGTCCACGTCGGCGCCGAACCGGGCCGCCGCGGCGGTGAGCGCCCACTGTCCGGGGCCTCCCGTGAGCAGGCCGAGGGCGGCGAGGAGCTCCAGCGCGAGGGCCGACAGCCGTTCCGGGTCGGGAATCTCGGGTCCGGCGGTGCGCGCCCACTCGGCGCGGACCGGGGCGTCGGCGCCGCCGAAGGCGTCCAGCGCGGTACGTAGTTCCAGGTCGGGAACGGGGACGGAGGTGGCGGGGCGGCCGGGGTGCAGGCGACCGGAGAGGTGACGGACCAGGGACAGGGCGGTGCGGCCCACCGGGTCGTCGGAGGGGAAGCGCTGGGCGGCGTCGGTCTCGTCCGGCATGACGAGCGCCACACCCTCGGCGCGGATCTCCGTGTCGCAGCCGAGGAGGTTGCCCAGGGCGGCGGCGGCCCGCCACTGGTGGGCGGCGGGGGGNGGCGGTCGGGAAGGTGTTCGCGGTAGACCACGGCGGTCTCGGCGAGCAGGCGGCGCAGGGCGATCTCGCCCGCCTGGTCACCCTCCGGGTCCGGGTCGGCCGCGTCGGCGAGGAAGGAGTCCGGGTCGTCCCCCGCCCGGGGCAGGTGGGCGGTGACCGCGCGCAGGGCGCCGGTGTCCGGGGTGAGTTCGACGTCGACCACGGGGTCCGCCTGGTGGGCGCGGACGGTTCCGGCGGTCTCGGTGAGCGCTCCGAGGCCGACCAGGTGGTGCAGGGCCGCGCAGAAGGCGCGGCGTTCGCCGAGTCCGCGTCCGGGGTCGGCGTCGATCCCGGCCTCCCGGGCGGCGGCGCGGACCCCCGCGGTGAGGGACCGCGCGGTGGTGGGTCCGGTCTGTTCGACCAGGACCGCGAGCGCCAGCGCCAGGTAGGTGTGGGTGCGCGGGGTGAAACGGGCTCCGGTGGCGCGTTCGGCGGGGCGGACGACCTCGTCGACGAGCCCCCGCTTGACCAGGCGGGCGTGTTCGTCGGCCACGGTCAGGCGGTAGCCGAGGACCCGCTGGAAGCGCTGGACGAGCCACTCGGCGTGGGAGCGCACGAGGGAGAACTCGGCCGGGTGCGTACGCCGGGTGAGCAGGGGCCGCGCCATGAGGGCGCGGGCGGCGGCCTGTCGCTCACCGATGAGGGCGGCGTCCTCCGTGTGCGCGCTGGTCTCCATCACTCCCACCTTCCGGTCCGGTGCGTGTCCGTGACGATGCCGATGGGACCGGTGGTCTCCACGTCGGGGTCCGAGGGGTCGGCGGCGCCCTGGGGCACGGGGCCGGGGTCCGGGGGTTCCGAGTCGGCGGCGGCCGGGGGGTTGGGGTCAGCGTCGGCCGGCGGTTCCGGGTCGGTGTCGGGCGCGGCAGCCTCAGCAGGGGTGTTCGGGCGCTCCCCGGGCGGCGTGACCACGGCGTGCTGTTCGTAGGAGGTGACGCACAGGCTCAGACCCTCCAGCGTCAGGTCGCCGCCCTCACCGCGGATGGTGAGCTCCGCCCCGGGTGAGGCGTGGACGTGCAGTCGCAGTCCGAACTCCAGGTCCCCGGCGGAGGTGGGGCGGCGGGAGGCGTCACCGGAGCCGAGCGCGGCCGTGAGGAGCTCCATGAGGACCTCCATGCCCGCGCCGGACAGGTCCAGCCGGGCGCGGTCGGCGGTGGGTGCGGTGAGCAGGGAACGGATCTGCTCCGCACCGGCACGGCGCCAGTGCGCGGAGGACTCGGCCGCGTCGCGCAGGCGGGCCTGCTGGGCCCGGTGGTCGCGCACGGGTTCGGGCGGGCGGGTTCCGGGGTGTTCGGTGACGGTGCTGCGGTCGGCTTCGGCGTGCCACCAGCTGGTGGTGGCCGCGACGGTGTCGTCGACGCGCCCCTCCAGGTGGCATGCGGGGTGCAGGGCGAAGGCCGCCGTGGCCAGTGCCTCGGCGCGATCCGGTTCGGCGCCCTCGAACCAGGCGGCCAGGCGCAGCAGTGCGGCGCGGCCGTGCCGTGGCACCGGTCGGTCACCGGTGCCCTGTCCTTCGTCCGCGCGGTCGTCCGCCCACTGGTTGAGTCCCACAACTCAGCAGACTAGAGACCTCCGGGGCTCGCCACGCCCGGTTCGGCCACCCCGGACCCCGGTGAACACCACCTCGCGCCCGATCTGACCAGCGAGTTCGAGAGTTTTCTCGACTTTGGGAGGATTCGGGGAAGCGAGGGCGGAGTCGAAGCTCACGTTCGCTCCGCCCCGGTCTCAGTCCTCGGCGGGGCCGGGAAGGGTGAGCCGTCCGCCGTCGGCCTCGTCCAGCGCGTCCCGCTGCGCCTGTGGCATGTCGTCGTCGTACTCGGTGACCGTGTAGGTGGAGAAGTACCAGATCCCGTCCACCTCCACGGGGTCGCCGAGTTCCAACTCCACGTCGTAGGGGTCGTTCTGGCAGCCCTGGTCCATGCACCAGGTGCCCAGGATCTCGCCCTCACCGCGTGCGCGGGTGTGGTCCCACTCGTCCCACTCCATGTCGGAGAAGGTCGTGGACCCCGTGGCGACGTAGGTCTGCGGCCGCTGGTCGTCGAAGCCCTCCTCGTCGCCGTGCAGGTTGAGGACCTGGACCTCCCCCTCGGCGGCCGGACCGTCCCCTGACTCCGGGGAGCCGTCCGTTCCCGGGGCGTCGTCCTGCGCGGTGGGGTCGTCCTGCGCGGTGGGGTCGTCCTGCGCGGTGGGGCGGTCGTCCTCGGGGTCCTCCGACTGGCCGCAGGCCGGGACCGTCAGCACCAGGGCGGTCCCGAACAACAGGGCGCGGGCCAAGAGTGTGGGCTTCAACCGGCCTCCTAGGTTCGATGGGATCGCGACCCATCCTCGTCGCGGGAAGCGGCGAGGCCCCCCGGCACACGCCGGGGGGCCTCGAACCCGCTCTGTTCCGTCACCGGAGCCCTGGGGCTCCGTCGACCACGCTCAGGTGGTCAGTAGCCGTAGCCGTGGTCGCCCTCTTCGGCACGGTCGTGGTCACCCTTGTCAGCACTGTCGTGACTGATGTTGGTGCTCGCCGGGCCGTTGACGCAGTCGCCAGCGGTCTGCGGCGACAGGATCGGCACGTTGGCGCCGACCAGGCCGACAGCCAGCTCGGTGTTGCACAGCTGAATCGGAACCAACTGGAGGTTCTGATTGAACTGCTGGTCGCCACCGTGCGAGCCGGCGGACGCCGGGGCGGCCGCGAGCATCGCGCCGAGCGCGACACCGGCGATCGCCGTGGCGGCGGTGAACCTGCGCAGCATGTGCGGTTCCCCTAGTCGATGTTGGTGCTGATCGGGCCGTTGACGCAGTCGCCCGTGGTCTGCGGCGACAGGATCGGCACGTTGACGCCAGCCAGGAGACCGACAGCCAGCTCGGTGTTGCACAGCTGGACCGGGATGGCCTGGAGGTTCTGGTTGTACTGCTGGTCGCCACCGTGGGAACCGTGGGAGGCGGACACGGGAGCGGCCGCGAGGATGGCGCCGAGAGCGACACCGGCGATGGCGGTGGCAGCGGTGAACTTACGCATTGTGGGGTTCTCCTAGTCGATGTTGGTGCTGATCGGGCCGTTGACGCAGTCGCCCGTGGTCTGCGGCGACAGGATCGGCACGTTGACGCCGACCAGGCCGACGGCGGCGCTGGTGTTGCACAGCTGAACCGGAACCAGCTGGAGGTTCTGGTTGTACTGCTGGTCGCCACCGTGCGAGCCAGCGGAGGCCGGGGTGGCGGCCAGGACGGCGGAGAAAGCAGCACCAGCGACGAGGCCGGCAATGCCGAGCTTACGCAGCATTGAATTACCCTTCGGAGAAGTTTGAGATATGGTCTCGGTCGAACCGATTGCCGGAACTAGCTGATGTTGGTGCCGATGGGGCCGTTCACGCAGTCGCCCGTGGTCTGCGGCGACAGGATCGGCACGGTGACGGCAACCAGGCCAACGCTGCCCGTCAGGTTGCAGGACTGGATCGGGACGAGCTGCAGGTTCTGGTTGAACTGCTGGTCACCACCGTGCGAGGCGTGAGCGGGAGCGCCCATGAGGAGCGCGCCCATCGCGGCACCAGCGACCAGGCCAGCAGCGGTCAGCTTCTTGATCATGTTTCCCCCGAGAATTCAAGCGAGGCATTGACAGAAAAAGACGCAGGCGCTTTTGCACCTGTGTCGCGGTGGACTGATGCAATCATCATCCGCCCCCCGATTTTTGTCAACGCCGAAACCCCACCAGCCAATTGTCCAGATTGCCGGTTGAATTCCTTTTGCCCTTGAAAACAAAAGGGATGATGCGGTGATTTATCGGCCCGACTCGACCCCGCCGAAACGATCAAAGATCACACAGAGTGACCGAAGCGCACTCGGAGCGTGACCATCTCGCAACCGCCCGAATCATCTGACCGCCCGTGAGCACCCACCCACGTGGTGTCACGGGAGTGAAGAGGCCACCCCCGGTCCACCGCGGGTCGGCCCCGGACACGACGAAGCCCCCGGCACCTGTTGGTGCCGGGGGCTTCGGTACTCCCTGTGGCGGGTGAAGGATTCGAACCTTCGAAGGCTAAGCCGACGGATTTACAGTCCGCTCCCATTGGCCGCTCGGGCAACCCGCCTGGGCTGCTGCGACGCTTGGCGTCGCCGCGCAGGAACGACAATAGCGGATGATGGGCCCGAACCTGAAATCGATTCCCGCGCGCGCCTCCGCCGGGCTCGTCAGGCGGGGTCGGGCGCCGCGCGGCTAAGCTCTGAACCGGCCCGGACCGGGCCGGACGAGACGCACACGGGCGCCCCACGGCGCACCGTGACCCATGAGACGTAGCGGGGTGTGAGAGTACGTGGCCGCCGAATCCAGTTTCGACGTGGTGTCCAAGCTCGACCGTCAGGAGGTCGACAACGCGCTGAACCAGGCGGGCAAGGAGCTGTCCCAGAGGTTCGACTTCAAGGGCACGGGGACCACCATCGCCTGGCAGGGCGAGGACGGCATCGAGATCAAGAGCGGCTCCGAGGAGCGCGCCCTGGCCGCCCTGGACGTCTTCAAGGAGAAGCTGGTCAAGCGCAAGCTCTCCTTGAAGATCCTGGACTCGGCCGAGGAGGCCAAGCCCTCCGGCAAGGAGTACCGCCTGCCGATCAGCCTCAAGGAGGGCATCTCCTCCGAGGACGCCAAGAAGATCTCCAAGCTCATCCGGGACGAGGGCCCCAAGGGTGTCAAGGCCCAGATCCAGGGCGAGGAGCTGCGGGTGAGCTCCAAGAAGAAGGACGATCTCCAGAGCGTCATGAACCTCATCAAGGACAAGGACTTCGACCTGGCGCTCCAGTTCGTGAACTACCGCTAGGCATCCGACGAACGGCCGCCCGCCCCGACAGGGGAGGGCGGCCGTCGCGTCGTGTGGGGCCTCATCGCATGTCCCACTTGCGGCGCAGCTCGCGGAGACGGCGCACCCGCTCCTCCACCGGCGGGTGTGCGGCGAACAGGCGGCCCACCCCTCCGGGGAAGGGGTTGGTGGTCATCAGGTGCGAGGCCGCCAGCAGGGCGCGCTCCTTGGGCAGCGGGTAGGCGCGGTTCCCGGACTCCAGCTTGGTCAGCGCGTCGGCCAGCCCCAGGGGGTCACCGGTGATCTCCGCGGCCCGCTCGTCGGCCCGGAACTCCCGGGCCCGGCCCACCCCGAAGTAGACGACCATCGCCGCCAGCGGGGCCAGGACCACCATCATCAGGCCGCCGAGCAGGTTGGGCAGGTCCGTCTCCTCGGAGTCCCCCAGCGGGATCAGGAACGAGACCGCCGTCAGTGCGGTGATGAGCGCGGTGAGGGTCGCCGCCACCGAGCTGATCAGGGTGTCGTGCGCGCGGATGTGCGCCAGTTCGTGGGCGAGCACGCCGCGCAGTTCGCGTTCGTTGAGGGCGCGCAGCAGGCCCGTGGTGCAGCACAGGGCTGCGCGGCGGGGGCTGCTGCCGGTGGCGAAGGCGTTGGGCGAGCGCACCGGGGAGAGGTAGAGGCGGGGCATGGGCTGCCGAGCGGCCGTCGCCAGTTCCCGCACCATCCGGTAGAGCTCGGGGCGCTCGATCTCGCTGACCGGGCGGGCGCGCATCGCGCGCAGCGCGAGGGAGTTTCCGAAGAGGTAGACCAGGATCCCCGCGCAGGCCACCAGCGCCACCGAGACCTGGATCCCCTTCTCCGCTCCGCACAGCCAGCCGACCACGACGGCGAGCACCGAGGCGCCGACGAACAGGCCCACCGCGCGGATCGCGTTGACGTGCACGCGCCCTCCTTCCGCTGTTCGCCGCTGCCCGGCTGTGGATGCGTACATGGTGACAAACGTGCGGGTCCGCGTCTTGCGTTCCCCATGTGACCAGCTGTCGGTCACATCCCGCTTCCAGCCCGGATTCGGAGGGGTTGTGACAATGGCCACCCGCCCCGCCCCGGGGTCGGGACGACGACCTATAGTGCCAACGTGGCCCTTGTCACTCCGAACACCACGGGGACGGGACGGCGCTCCAGCGGGGCGGGCGTCCCCTTCGAGGTGAGCGGGGGGCCGTGCCGTCGGAGGCGGGAAGCCGAGGTCGGCCCGGCCGCGGTCCGAGACCGCCGAAACACCACCCGGGGTTGGCGCACCCAGGGCGTGTGGGGGCCACGCCGTCCTCCTGCCCCCGATCCAGGCACCCGGCACGTGACGGTGAGGTTCGGCCGGGGGTAGACACCACAGCGCCGCCGCCCGTCACGACCGGCGGCTGACCAAGGAGGTCTTCGATCTCAGTGGCCAAACAAATCGAGCAGCTCGACCGGGTCATCATCCGGTTCGCCGGGGACTCCGGCGACGGGATGCAGTTGACCGGTGACCGTTTCACCCAGGAGACAGCGTCGTTCGGCAACGACCTCTCGACCCTGCCGAACTTCCCCGCCGAGATCCGTGCCCCCGCCGGGACCCTCCCCGGGGTGTCCAGCTTCCAGCTCCACTTCGCCGACCACGACATCGTGACGCCGGGTGACGCACCGGACGTGCTGGTGGCGATGAACCCCGCCGCGTTGAAGGCCAACCTCGGAGACCTGCCCCCGGGCGCGACCGTCATCGTCAACACCGACGAGTTCACCAAGCGCAGCCTGGCCAGGGTCGGCTACGCGGTCGACCCCCTCACCGACGGGAGCCTGGACGGGTTCCACGTGAGCGCGGTGGGCCTCACCTCAATGACGGTGGCCGCCCTGGAGGGGTCCGGTCTGTCAAAGAAGGACGCCCAGCGCGCCAAGAACATGTTCGCGCTGGGGCTGCTGTCGTGGATGTACAACCGCCCCACCGAGGGCACGACCTCGTTCCTGAAGTCGAAGTTCGCCAGCAAGCCGGACATCCTCGCCGCCAACCTCACGGCGTTCCAGGCCGGATGGAACTTCGGGGAGACCACGGAGGACTTCGCGGTCTCCTACGAGGTCAAGCCCGCGAAGCTCCCCCCGGGCACCTACCGCAACATCACCGGGAACCTGGCCACCGCCTACGGGCTGATCGCCGGGTCGCGGCGGTCCGGTCTGCCCCTGTTCCTGGGTTCGTACCCGATCACCCCCGCCTCCGACATCCTGCACGAGCTCTCCAGGCACAAGCGGTTCGGCGTGCGCACGTTCCAGGCGGAGGACGAGATCGCCGGCGTCGGCGCGGCGATCGGCGCTTCGTTCGGCGGATCGCTCGGGGTCACGACCACCTCCGGCCCCGGCATGGTGCTGAAGCAGGAGGCCGTGGGGCTGGCCGTGATGACCGAGCTCCCGCTGGTGGTCGTGGACGTGCAGCGGGCCGGTCCGAGCACCGGCATGCCCACCAAGACCGAGCAGACCGACCTGCTCATGGCGCTGTACGGCCGCAACGGGGAGTCCCCTGTGCCAGTGGTGGCGCCCTCCTCCCCCGCCGACTGCTTCGACGCGGCGCTGGAAGCGGTCCGCCTGGCCGTGCGGTACCGGACCCCGGTGGTGATGCTCTCCGACGGCTACCTGGCCAACGGTTCGGAGCCCTGGCGCCTGCCCGAGGTGTCGGAGCTGCCGGTGATCGACCCCGGCTTCGCCACGCGGCCCAACGGGCCCGACGGCGAGTTCCTGCCGTACCTGCGGGACGAGGAGACACTGGCCCGACCGTGGGCGGTGCCGGGCACGGCGGGCCTGGAACACCGGATCGGCGGGATCGAGAAGCACGCCCGGACCGGAGACATCTCGTACACACCCGACAACCACGACCTCATGGTCCGCACCCGCCAGGCCAAAGTGGACGCCATCGCCCGGGACATCCCGGAGCTGGAGGTCTCCGACCCCACGGGCGACGCGAACGTGCTCGTGCTGGGCTGGGGCGGCACCTACGGGTCGATCACCGCCGCCGTGCGCCGGGTCCGGCGTTCGGGGGGCCGGGTCGCACAGGCGCACCTGCGCCACCTCAACCCCTTCCCGACCAACCTCGGCGACGTGCTGCGGAGCTACGACCGGGTCGTGGTCCCGGAGATCAACCTGGGCCAGCTGTCGCTGCTGCTGCGCGGCCGGTTCCTGGTGGACGTCATCGGTTACAACAAGGTCCGCGGTCTGCCCTTCAAGGCGGAGGAGCTCGCGGACGTGCTGCGGGAGGTCATCGACCGTGACTGAGAACTCGAACGGGACGCCCCCGGCCGGACTGCGGCTGGTGCCCAGAACCGACGCCGAGTACCGGATGAAGGACTTCAAGTCCGACCAGGAGGTGCGCTGGTGCCCGGGGTGCGGCGACTACGCGGTCCTCGCCGCCTTCCAGTCGTTCCTGCCGCAGCTGGGCGTACCCCGCGAGAACATCGTGATGGTGTCCGGGATCGGCTGCTCCTCGCGCTTCCCGTACTACCTGAGCACCTACGGCGTGCACTCGATCCACGGGCGCGCCCCGGCGATCGCGACGGGGCTGGCGGCGAGCCGCCCGGACCTGTCGGTGTGGGTGGTCACGGGTGACGGCGACGGTCTGTCCATCGGCGGCAACCACCTGATCCACGCGCTGCGCCGCAACGTGAACATCAACATCCTGCTGTTCAACAACCGCATCTACGGGCTGACCAAGGGCCAGTACTCCCCCACCTCCGAGGCCGGGAAGATCACGAAGTCCTCGCCGGTGGGATCGCTGGACCAGCCGTTCAACCCGGTGTCGTTGGCGCTGGGCGCCGAGGCGAGCTTCGTCGCCCGGACCGTCGACTCCGACCGCAAGCACCTGACCTCGGTGCTGCGCGCGGCGGCGGACCACCCCGGTGCGTCGTTCGTGGAGATCTACCAGAACTGCCCGATCTTCAACGACGACGCCTTCGAGCCGCTGAAGGACCCGGCCGCCCGGGACCTGCGGCTGCCGC
>NZ_ANAE01000084.1 GCF_000341265.1 Nocardiopsis prasina DSM 43845
GCGTGGTGGCGGACGGGTTCGGCGGGCTGGAGGTCGTGGACGTGGACTCGGTCGGCGAGGACCGGCTGATCCGGCACGACGCGCACCGCCCGGACCCGGGGTACGCGTTCGCCCTGTCCAGACTGGACCAGCCCGCCTTCGAGCACGTGCCGGTCGGGGTGTTCCGGGACGTGCGGCGGCCGGTCTACGACGAGCTGCTCAACGAACAGGTGGAGGACGCCCGGGCCGAGCGCGGCGACGGTGAGCTGGGCGCGCTGCTGGCCAGCGGGGACACCTGGACGGTGGACTGACCCCACCCGGACGGAGTCGTATTCCCCCGGGCGGCGTCGGGAAGTTCACCGCCGCCGCCCGGGGTCTCCTCCCGGTGTGCCCGTGGCGCAGGCAATACGCTTCCCCCATGCGTATCGTCATCGCCGGTGGACACGGGAAGATCGCACTGCGGCTGGCCAGGCTTCTGGCCGCCCGCGGTGACCAGCCCGTCGCCCTCATCCGCAACCCCGACCACACCCAGGACGTCGTCGACGCCGGGGCCGAGCCGGTCCTCGTCGACCTGGAGGAAGCCAGCGTCACCGAGCTGGCCGAGAAGATCATGGACGCCGACGGCGTGGTGTTCGCCGCCGGCGCCGGACCGGGCAGCGGCGCCGACCGCAAGTCCACGGTGGACCACAAGGCGGCCTCGCTGACCGCGAACGCCGCGGCCCTGGCGGGGGTGCGCCGCCTGGTGCAGGTCTCCGCGATCAACGTGGACCAGCCGGTGCCGGAGGGCACCGACGAGGTGTGGGCCGCGTACGTGGCGGCCAAGAAGGCGGCCGACGACGACCTGCGCGAACACGACCTCGACCTGGACTGGACCATCCTGCGTCCCGGTCGGCTGACCGACGAGGCCGGAACGGGTCAGGTGGACCTGGGTGAGGCCGTGGACCGCGAATCCGTGACGCGCGACGACGTGGCCGCCGTGATCGTGGCCCTCCTGGACGAACCGGGGACCGCCAAGAGGGTTCTCAACCTGGTGAACGGTCGGACGCCGGTCGCCGACGCGGTCCGCGCCGCCGCCGGCTAGCCACCCGGGTCTTCCGGACCCCGTGGATCGGGGTCCGGAGCTGTCGGTTTCCGCCGCCACCTCGGCGGTTCCCGTCGTCGGCGGCGGTTCCGGGCTTCTGTGGCCAGATGCCCTCATAGAAGGCATGATGGAAGCGGAGCCCGGCGGAATCCCGTCACGGTGGACGCGGACGACCGGGAACGACCCCCGACGGGTGAAGCAGCTCCGCAGAGCAGATGGGTACGGTTATTCATGAGCGTCACGCAGGTCGTGAGGGACAGCACTGTCGTCGAGCACGCCAAGGTCGCCGCGCAGCAGAAGCGGCGGATGTTCATCATCCAGCTCGAGGTCAACGCCTACGACGAGGCGTCCAGCAAGCTGCGGCCGGGGCTGACCCGCATCCTCGAGGGCATCGAGGAGGCCGGGTGGCGGCTGGAGCTGATCACCCCCAGCGAGACCGGTGAGTCCGCCGCCGCGCGCCTGTTCATCTTCCGTCCCGACACCGACGCCAAGGGCTCCGGGCAGGCCGAAACCGCGCAGCCCCAGCAGCAGACGCCGCAGGACCAGTCCGGTCAGCAGCAGCCCTACCAGCACCACCCCACGGGCGCCCAGCAGCCGGACCCCTACGCCGGTTACGGCCAGGGCTACGGTCAGCAGCACCAGCAGTACCCCGGTTACGACCCCCAGCAGTACCCGGGTTACGGGCAGCAGCCCGGATACGGCCAGCAGCCCGGCTATGGGCAGCAGTACCCGGGTTACGGACAGCAGCAGGGCTGGTAGCCGACCCCGATCCCGAACAACAGGGCCCGCACGGTGTGAACCGTGCGGGCCCTTCTTCATGTCCGCGTTCGCACCCCTACGGCGGGTCATGTCGGACAGGGAATGGTTCCGATGCATTTGCCAGAAGTCTGATCCAGCCACGCTTTCGGTTGTGTAACGCGCCCGGCCCGCAAGGCGTGACATGTCCGCCATGTCAGGTGCGAAGCCGAAGAAAGTCCTGAGAAACTCTGGGTTCCCGGCGAAAATCACTTCGAGCATGCGTCCAGCTACGCTAAGTTAATTACGGCGGCCGCAGCCAACCCGTATTTGTACTTCCGAAAGGTATCCACCATGTCCCGTATTGCCAAGGTTTCCGGATTCGTCCTCGCCACCGGCCTCGCCTTCGGAGCCCTGACCGGGACCGCCGCGGCCGACAACAACGCCCAGATCCAGAACATCACGATCCCGATCTGCCTCGACGTCATCAAGGCCTCCGGCTTCAGCGCCAGCGGCTGCAACGTCGTCGACTGGAACTCCACCTCGGGCATCTCCGTCCACGACTAGGCCCCCAGCCGTCGCGCGACACCCCTGCCAGACCTGCCAGATCCACCTGAGAAACACCAACCGAAAGGGATTCAACAATGCAGCGCATCACCGCCGTCTCCGGCCTCATCCTCGCCACCGGCCTCGCCCTGGGCGCCATGACCGGTACCGCCGCCGCGGACAACAACGCCCACATCCAGAACATCACCGTGCCGATCTGCGCCGACGTCATCTCCTTCGCGGGCTTCAGCTCCGAGGGCTGCAACGTCATCAACAGCAACAGCACCTCGGGCATCTCCGTCTTCGACTGGTAGTCCAGGCTCCGGGCGCAGGAACGACGCGGGGCACGGTGATCACTCACCGTGCCCCGCGTTTCGCGTGTTCAGCCCCCGCAGACGCCCTCGGCCACGCCCTCGACGGGGTCCGTGACCAGCCGGGCGTGGGACCCGGTGTCGTAGCGGGTGGTCCCGTAACGGAGCTTGGCCCGCTCGATCCCCTCCGGCCGGAACCCCGCCCGACGGGCCGCCACGCACGAACCCGGGTTGTTCACCCGGTGGCCCGTCTCGACACGGAACAGGCCCAGCTCCGCGAAGGCGAACTCGGCCACCAGTCGGGCACCGGCCGAGGCCACGCCCCGGCCCTGCTCGGCCGGGTGCGTCCAGTACGACACCCAGCCGAGCCCGTGCGTACGGCTGGGGACCGAGACCTGCGCGTGCCCCAGCACCCGGTCGG
>NZ_ANAE01000085.1 GCF_000341265.1 Nocardiopsis prasina DSM 43845
GGCCGGGTGCGTCCAGTACGACACCCAGCCGAGCCCGTGCGTACGGCTGGTGACCGAGACCTGCGCGTGCCCCAGCACCCGGTCGGTCCCGTCGACCACCGCGAACCCGTGGACCTCCTGCTCCGCGGCCAGGACCGCCCTGCGCGCGACCCACTCCAGGGCCTCATCCCGCGTCCGCGGCACCTCGGTCTCCTGGCGGGACAGTTCGTCCCAGCGGAAGGCCTCCAGCAGCCGGTCGGCGTCGCCCCGGTTCCACTCACGTAGGCGGTACAACCGCAACCCCTCTCACCAACGGTTCGGATCGCGCCAACCTAGAACCACCGCCCGGCCGAGGCAAGCACTTTTACCCCCTCGTCGACTCCGCGCCCCCACGCCTGGCCGCACCGGCGCGGCCTGATCCCACCCTCCGAACCCCTTCCCGTGGGGGCCGCTCCAGGGGTGCGCTGGTGGAGCACGTCCCGACGGATCAGATCGGGACGTGGCTGACAGCTTCCACGTTGTTGCCGTCAGGGTCGCGGACGAAGGCGCCGTAGTAGTGCTCGTGGTACTCGGGCCAGAGCCCGGGTTCGTGCAGCACCTCGGCACCGGCCCCGACCGCCGCCGCGAAGAAGGCGTCGACCGCCGCCCGGTCCGGTGCGAGGAAGGCGATGTGCGACTCCCTCGCCGGTCCCTCGGTCTCGCTGGGGGAGATCCAGAACTGGGGGTGCTCGGTGCCGTAGCCGATCACCGGCCCGAACTGGAGCATGCGCCCGTGGCCCAGAGTGGCGAGGACGGCGTCGTAGAAGGCGGCGCTGGCTTCGGGATCAGCGACCTGGATACCGAGGTGATCGAGCATGCCCCGAGTGTGCCACGCACCGCCGACATCTCCGAGGAGGCCGGGGCCCGGGTCACCGGGCTCTTCGAGACCGAACTCGGCTTCCTGTCAGGCTCGTTCCGTACTGGCTCACCGCGAACGGGCCCTGGCTGAGGAACATCGGTGGCAGGCCGGAGAGGCCTGGCGGGCCCGGGGTCAGGCGACCCAGCGGTAGAGGTGCTCGGGGCGACCAGCCGACCCGTAGCGCATGCGGAGTTCGGCTCGGCCGTCGGCGCACAGGTGCTCCAGGTAGCGGCGCGCCGTGACCCGGGAGACCCCGGAGCGTTCGGCGACGTCCGACGCGGAGACCTCACCCTCCGCCTCGCGCAGCACGCCCGCGACCAGGTCGACGGTGGCGGAGGTCAGGCCCTTGGGCAGGGAGCGGGCGGCGGGCGGGCGCAGCAGTCCGAACAACCGGTCCACGTCCTGCTGCGTGGCCTGCCGCTCCCCCTCCATCTGGCGGCGCGCCACCGCGTAGCGTTCGAGCTGGTCGCGCAGGGCGCTGAGCGGGAACGGCTTGAGCAGGTAGTGCACCGCCCCGCCGTGCAGCGCCGCGCGGACCTGGGCGATGTCGCGAACGGCGGTGATCATCAGGAAGTCCGGCTGCGGAGCGTCCTGGGCGGCGGCCGAACGCAGGGTGTGCATCACCGATATGCCCGAGGCGTCCGGCAGGTGGAGGTCGAGCAGGACGAGGTCGGGCCGGTGGCCGCGCACCTGGGCCAGGGCCGCGGCCGCCGTGTGCGCCACCCCGACCACGGTGAACTCGGGCACGGACTCCACCAGCTCCTGGTGGTTGCGGGCCACCCGGACGTCGTCGTCGACGACCAGCACGCGGATCACCGGGCCACCGCCGCCGTGACCACCGGCAGGCAAACGGTGAACACCGCGCCCTCCTCGGCGTCGGGTGCCTCCATCTCGATGCTTCCCCCTCTGCTCTCGCACACCTGTTTGACCAGCGCCAACCCCAGGCCGCGGGTGCCTCCGTCGCGGGAGGCCTTGGTGGTGAACCCGTATCGGAAGATCTCCTCCGCCAGCTCGTCGGACACCCCCTGCCCGGAGTCGGTCACCCGGATCTCCAGGAGGTCGTGCGGCAGCCCGGTGTCGGCCACCGTGTGCAGGCGCACCATCAGTTCCACCCAGCCGTTCGGGGTGACCGCGTCCAGGGCATTGTCCACCAGGTTGCCCAGGGTCAGGAGCGCGTCCGAGCGCAGGTCCCCCTTGAGACAGACCGGGACGCTGGTCATCGGGGAGAGCCGCAGGTCCACACCGAGCTCCGAGGCCTGCGCGGACTTGGCCAGTGTGAGCGCCGCCAGCGCGGGGTCGCGGACGTGTTCGGCCACGCCGCTGGAGGTGCGGGTGTGGGTGGCGGCGAGGTCGGCCAGGTAGGCCCTGGCCTCGTCGTGGGCGCCCAGCTCCAGCATCCCTGCCACGGTGTGCACCCGGTTGGCGAACTCGTGGGTCTGGGCGCGCAGCCCCCTGGTGACGGTCCGTGCCCCGTCCAGCTCACCGGTGAGCCGGTCCACCTCGGTGCGGTCCCGGAGGGTGACCACGGCCCCGGCCTCCTCTCCCCGGATGCGCACCGGCATCCGGTTGGCGACCAGCACGCGGTCACCGGACAGCAGGATCAGGTCGTCCCCGGGGTCCGCGCCGGAGACGATGTCTCGGGCCCGTTCGGACAGGCCGAGCTCGTCGAGGCGGCTTCCCTCCACTCCCCTGGGCAGTCCGAGCATGGTGCGGGCGGGCGGGTTGACCAGCAGGATCCGATCATCGCGGTCCACCGCGAGCACTCCCTCGCGCACGGCGTACAGCAGGGCCTCCCGGCTCTCCAGCAGCGCCGTGATGTCGGCCGGCTCCAGGCCGTGGGTCTTGGCGCGGACCTGCCGGGACAGCACCCACGAACCGCCCACGCCCAGGACCAGCACGAGCGCGGTGGCGGCGAGGATGACCGGGATCGAGGCGCGCGCGTCAGTGGTGGCGCTGGAGTCCAGGATGCCCAGGGACACGTATCCCACGATCTCCCCCTGGGCGTCGCCGCCGTTCACCGAGCCCCCGCCGGAGAACACGGGGATCTTCGCGCGCACCGTGCGGCCCTGGGTTCCGTCCTGCACGCCCGTCCACTCCGTGCCGCGTACGACGGGGCCGGGCGGGGTGGACACGGTCTCCCCTATCCGGCTCTTGTCCGGGTGGGTGTGCCGGGTCCCGTCGGGCGAGGCGATGACCAGGTAGTCCGCGCCGGTGGCGGAGGAGATGCGGTCGGCCAGCGGGTCGAGGTCCTCGGAGGGGTCGACCGTCTGGAGGCCCTCGACGACCTCGGGCAGGACCGCGACCGAACGGGCCACGGTGAGCACCCGTTCGGCGTACTGCCGGTCGGTCTCGCGGTCGAGGTGGATCGCCCAGAGGGAGCCGATGACCGCGAGGGCCATCGCCAGAAGACAGACATATCCAATGAAAAGGGACCCGGTGAGCGTGAGGCGACCGGGTGCGGGATGTGGGTTCATGAGCACTCCAGTGGCCGGGTGGGATCTCCCGGCCGGTGAACGCGCAGGTCGGCGTCGCGCGGTCAGCTTCGCAGACACGCTTCACGAACAATACGACCAATATGACTCCAGTTTTAACAAAGGCCTCACATGGGCGTGCCCACGGTCACACTGTGGTCTGGATCTCCCCTGCGTCCGCGCACCGGGAGACGTGCACGGACACTCAGGAAGGAGAGGACGATGCGCGATCGTGGCGTGCCGCTCCGCGTGGCAGGAGGGCTCTGTGCCCTGCTCCTCGTCGGGACGGCACTGTACGACGTACGTCAGAGCGCCGCGTCCGGCGACGGGGCCCAGGAGAAGGTGCTGCTCATCGCACCGGCCGGCCCCGGCGGCGGCTGGGACACGCTGGCCCGTGAGATGCAGAACGGCCTGCGTGAGGAGGACCTGCGGTTCAACGTCGAGGTCCGCAACGCCGAGGGCGCGGGTGGCACCATCGGGCTGGCCCAGACCGTGGGCCGCGACGGCCAGGACAACGTGCTGACCATGACCGGACTGGGCATGGTGGGCGCGGTGGAGACCACCGGGTCGCTCTACACGATGGAGGACGCGACCCCCATCGCCCAGCTGGCGTCGGAGTACCTCGCGATCGTCGTTCCCAAGGACTCCCCCTACGAGACCATCGACGACCTCGCCGAGGACTGGAACGAGAAGTCCGGGACCCTGCCCGTGGCGGGCGGCTCCATGGGCGGCGTCGACCAGATCTTCGCCGCGCAGGTCGCCCAGTCCATGGGGATCTCGCCCGGCGAGATCAACTACCTCCCGTACTCCGGTGGCGGTGAGACCCTGACCTCGCTGCTCTCCGGCACGTCGAAGGTCGGGTTCGGCACCCTGGGCGACTTCAGCGACCAGATCGAGGACGACGGCCCGCTGCGCGCGCTCGCGGTCTCCTCCCCCGAACGCCTGGACGGCGTGGACATCCCGACCATGATCGAGCTCGGCTACGACCTCGAGATGTCGAACTGGCGCGGGGTGATCGCCCCTCCCGGCCTCTCCGAGGACGAGGCCGACGAGCTGGAGGCGCTGGTGCGGGAGCTGCTGGCCACCGAGTCGTGGGCGGACACGCTGGAGCGCAACCGGTGGACCGACACCTACCAGGGCCGCGCCGAGTTCGAGGAGTTCCTCGACGAGGAGGTCGCCCTGACCCAGGAGACCGTGAAGGAGCTGGGACTGTGACGTCCGACGACACCCGCGTCAGCGCCGAGGCGGCGGAGACCGCCGGTACAGGCGGGACCGACGAGGCCCCGACGGTCGAGGCCGCCGAGGACCTCCGGGCCGACGTGGACCAGACGACCGGGACCGACGAGGCCGAGGCACTCGACCCGGAGACCTCGGTCTGGCGCGGCCCGACCGCGTGGGTGATCCCCGCGCTGGTCGCGGTCCTGGGCGCCGTAGCCCTGTGGGGCGGCCTCACCATCGAGGCGCCGCCCAACGCCACCCGGCCCGGCCCGGGCGCCTTCCCCGGCACCGTGGGCGTGCTGCTGCTCGTCACCGCCGTGTGCATGACCGTGGTCAACCTCCGCAACCGGAACACGGGCGACGGCACCTCCACTCTGGGCTGGTTCGAGAGCCGCCCGGTCCTGCTGGTGCTGGCGGGCCTGGTGGTCCACGTCGCGCTGCTGGAGTTCGTGGGCTGGCTGCTCGCTGGCGCCCTGCTGTTCTGGATCGTGGCCTACGCCTTCGGCGCCCGCGCCTACCTGCGTGACGCGATCGTGGCGCTGTCGATGTCCGCGGCGGTCCAGGTCGGCTTCTCGCTCGGCCTCGGGCTCAGCCTGCCGGGCGGCTTCCTGGAGATGGTGCTCTGATGGACACTCTGATCAACCTCGCGGACGGGTTGGCCGCGGCGCTGACCCCCCAGAACCTCATGTGGGCCTTCCTCGGTGTGCTGCTCGGCACCGCCGTGGGCGTCCTGCCGGGCATGGGTTCGGCCATGGCCGTGGCCCTGCTGCTGCCCGTCACCTTCCGCCTCGACCCCACCAGCGCGTTCATCCTGTTCGCCGGTGTGTACTACGGCGGCATGTTCGGCGGTGCCACCACATCGATCCTGCTCAACACCCCGGGCCAGGCGTCGTCGATCGCCACCACCTACGAGGGCCACAAGATGGCGCTCAAGGGGCGGGCCGCCCAGGCACTGGGCACGGCCGTGATCGGCTCGTTCGTGGCGAGCGTCATCGGCACGCTGGTCGTGGCGCTGTTCGCCCCGGTGATGGTGTCGTTCGCGCTCAACTTCGGTCCCGGCGAGTACTTCGCGCTGACGGTCTTCTCATTCGTTGCGGTGGCCGCGGTCGTGTCCGGCTCGGTGGTGCGCGGCATCGCCTCGCTGCTCATCGGTCTGGCCATCGGCTTCGTGGGTATCGACGGGCAGAGCGGCGCCGCCCGGTTCGACTTCGGTTCGTCCAGCATGCTGGACGGGATCGACATCGTGATCGTCACCGTGGGCCTGCTCGCCCTCGGCGAGGTGCTCTACATCGCGGCGCGCGGGAAGTCCGCGCCGAACTTCGCGGCGATCCGCACCGGCCGTCCGTGGCTGGGCCGTAAGGACCTGCGCCGCTCCTGGAAGCCGTGGCTGCGCGGCACCGCGATGGGCAGTGCCTTCGGGCCGATCCCCGGCAGCGGCGCCGAGATCCCGACCTTCCTGTCCCTGGGCCTGGAGCGCAAGCTCGCCGAGCGCCGTGAGCGCCGGACCGGGGAGAAGAGCGAGTTCGGCCAGGGCGCGATCGAGGGTGTGGCCGGCCCGGAGTCGGCGAACAACTCCAGCGCGGCGGGCACGATGGTCCCGCTGCTGGGGCTGGGTCTGCCGACGTCGGCGACGGCGGCGATCATGCTGGCCGCCTTCCAGCAGTACGGACTCCAGCCCGGTCCGGTGCTGTTCGAGCGCAACGCCGACCTGGTGTGGACCCTGCTGGCCTCGCTGCTGATCGGCAGCGTGCTGCTGCTGGTGATCAACCTGCCGTTCGCGCCGCTGTGGGCGAAGCTGCTGAAGCTGCCCAAGCCGTACCTGTACGCGGGTATCACGCTGTTCTCGGTGCTGGCGGTGTACGCCATCAACACCTCGGTGACGCACCTGGTGATGCTGCTGGCCATCGCCCTGCTGGGCCTGGGGATGCGGACCTTCGGGGTCCCCGTCGCCCCCGCGCTGATCGGCGTGGTGCTGGGTCCGATCGCGGAGACCGAGTTCCGCCGCGCGCTGGCCGCCTCCTCGGGCGACCCGTCGATCCTGGTCGGCAGCGGTATCTCGATCGGGCTGTACGTCCTGGTCCTGATCGCGGCCCTGGTGCCGCTGATCTCCCTGGTGCGCCGCCGGAGCGCGGCCCGCAGGGCCGAGGCCAGGGAGACCGCGGACCGGGTCTGACCCTTCTCGGGCCTGCCCCTCCCGTTCCCCAACGGCCCCCGGACATCCGTCCTCCGGGGGCCGTTCCCGTGTCCGGGAGGGGGCTGGCCCCAGACGTGGCCACTCGCGGACACCCGGAGCAGGAGCGCCCTCACGGAGCGCTGTCCCCGGCTATCCTCGGGGAGCTCCAAAGCCACCGCCCCCTGGCCCGGGCCCGAGAGGAAGACTCCCCCCTTTGCCCTCATCCCGTCGACGCGGCCGGAGCCTGCTCAGCCCGAGCGGCTTCGCGTTCGTCGTCCTGTGCTTCTTCCTTCCCTTCGTCACCCTGTCCTGCGAGAGCGGCATGGGGGACCTGTACGTCACCTACACCGGCCTCGACCTGGCTCTGGACCGCGCCCCGACCGTCGAGGGCAGCGCCGCCTCCCTGGCATCGCCAGAGGCGTTCCGAGCAGGGGCGATGACGCTGCTCCTGGTCTCGCTCGTGCTGTCCGGGGTCGGGTTCCTGGTCACCCTGCTGGTGGGCCACCGCCCCACCCAGATGCTGCTGGGCCTGGTCTTCGCCGTCCTCGCGCTCGGCGCCCTGACCACCGACCTCTCGCTGCTCTACCAGGAGCACAACGGCGGCCCCCGGTCCGACGCCCTGGGGTTGGCCACCACGCAGAGCTCCATCGGTGTCGGGCTCTGGGCCACCTTCGGGCTGCTGGCCTTCCTCGTGCTGTTCCACCTGTTCGGGTTCGTCGGATCCCTGCGTGAGCGCGGCGTCCGACCCTCGCCGGGGGCATAGGCAACGGAGCCCCGACCGAGGCCGGGGCTCCGTTCCTCAGTCCTCGCGTCCCTGCTCCACCGCCTCGTACAGGGCGCGGATGTTGCCGCTGCCGAAGGTGGTGGCGCCCAGACGTTCGATCACCTCGAAGAACACCGTGTTCCTGGGGTGCGTGGAACGGGCGAAGATCTGGAAGAGCTGGCCGTCGTGGTCCTCGTCCACGAGGATGTCCAGCTCGCGCAGCTCGTCCACGGAGTGCCTGCGCAGGTCCAGCCGCTCGCCCAGCAGCCGGTAGTAGGCGTCGGGAGTGGCCAGGAACGCCACCCCGCGTTCCTGGAGCCGTCCCACAGTAGTCACCGCGTCGGCCGTGCTCAGCGCGATGTGCTGCACCCCGGGGCCACCGTGGTCACGCACGAAGTCGTCGATGTGGCCCGGGTCGAGGTCCTGGTCCGGTTCGATCAGGGTGAGGGTGGCGTCTCCCCCCGCGGAGCGGACGATGCGGGAGACCATCGCCTGCGAACCGACGACGATGCGCTCCTCGAAGATCAGCTCGAAGCCCAGGACACTCCGGTAGTACTCGACCGCCGGGTCGAGCCGCCCGGGTTCCAGACACACCGCCAGGTGGTCGACAGTGAGCAGTCCGAGGTCGGCCGCGCCGCCCCCGGCCATCGGAGACAGACCGGGCAGGCGGCGGACGTCGGTGCCGGGCGGGCGTTCGACGAAGGTGTGCGTCACGTCCCCGAACCCGCCGACGGTGGCCGTGACCACGCCGTCCCGTTCGGTGGGGGCGGCCACCGACTCCGCGCCCCGGGAGACCGCGAGGTCGTGGGCGGCCCAGGCGTCCTCGGCGGTGAGGGCGATGTCGGCGACCCCGTCCCCGTGCGCGCGGACGTAGTCGGCCACGGGGTGGTCGTCGGTGAGCGCCTGGGTGAACACCATCCTGATGTCACCGGTGCCCACCATGGTGGACCGCTCGGTGCCGTTCTGGACGCTCTCGGCCAGGGTGCCCATCCCGTACCCGTCGCGCATGCGCAGGGCGGCCTTCTCGGCGTCCGCCGTGTGGATTCTGAGGTGGTCGACCGTCAACCCGTGCAGGGCCGTCATGGACTCTCCCCCTGGAAGTCAGGTGATCCGCGCGCTGGACGCGCCACGGGAGTCCCGAGACTATGCAGCGCCCCTCCACCGGGAAAGGCACCGTGAGTACCCGGATCGCTACCCATGGCAATGGTTCACGGTCACCAGGCCACGCCTGTTGTCGGAGTGACACAAGGGGTTACCAAAGTTGCTGGGCGAACCGGGTGTCCGGGTGGCCCGGTCCCGGACTCACACGGCGGGCACCCGTTCGCGCGCGGGTCCTCGGAAGACCTGGTGCGTGTGCCACTCCAGGTGGTCGGCGGACACGGTGGGCAGACCGCGCTGCGGACCGAGCACCCGTGCCCCGGCCAGGGAGAGCACCGCTCTCTCGGCCGCGGGGGAACGGCTGGCGAACCGGGTGGAGACCGTCACCGTACGGTCCGCGGACGCGCCGAGCACACCCTTGTCGAAGAGCAGGTGGTGGATGGAGCACAGGCACAGCCCGTTGGTGAGGTCGTCCGGACCGTCGAAGGCCCACCAGCGAACGTGCGCAGCCTCCAGACCCACCGAGGCGCCGTCGACCAGCCCTTCGTAGCCGCAGAAGGCGCACCGGTACTCGTAGGCGGTCAGCACCAGGGAGCGGAATCCCGGGTCCCGCCCCTGGGCGGTCTCCCCGCGCACCGGTTCGAGGTCCAGCCCCACCTGGGCGAGGATGTCGGCGTGCAGGGAGGGCTCGAAGTTGCCGTCGAGGAGGAGCCGGGCGATCCTGGCTCGCAACGCCGGGTCCTCGTCGAGCGCGGCGGACAGGTCCGGGGCCAGCCCGCCCCTGGCGCCGCCGCGCAACTTCGGGGCGCTCGGCCCGGGCGAGCCGCCCCCTCCGGGTGTGGTGACCCTCCACAGGCCGTCGCTGGCGAGGTAGTGGAAGGGGTAGGCGGAGGTGGTCCGCCGGGCCGGGCCGAACTCCCTCAGCAACCGGTCGAGGTCGGCCTCGACCTCGCCGTACACCAGTTCCCGTCCGCCGCGCTGGTGGTGCCCGAGCGCGTACAGGAGCAGGAGGTGTTTGTGCGGGGCCTGGTAGCCGTC
Source organism: Nocardiopsis prasina DSM 43845 (assembly GCF_000341265.1). Lineage (GTDB taxonomy): Bacteria > Actinomycetota > Actinomycetes > Streptosporangiales > Streptosporangiaceae > Nocardiopsis > Nocardiopsis prasina. Next base: position 9,639 of record NZ_ANAE01000085.1, read on the forward strand.
GCGGCTCCAGCGCCTGATCGAGCCGACACGCTCCAGCCAGTCCATGGCCCCGACCCTAGACCCCGCCTCTTCGACTCACACCGCCCACCCGACCCGTCGCCCGTCACCGCCCCCGACGGACTCCACGGCGCGGTCTCCCCGCGATGTCACCGGGCCGCCTCTCGCCGCACCGACGACGCTCGCGTCGGGCATCCGGGAGGCAGGAACTAGACCGTGGCGCGCAGGAGCGGGATCCGCTGGGCGACGGCCACCAGCACGAGGCTGATCAGCGTGGTGGCGACGGCGTACCCGGCGGCTGTGGTGAGCCCGACCAGCCCGTCGGGGGTCCCCCCGAGGTCCCGCAGCGTGTACAGCACCATGACGTGCACGAGGTAGACGCCGAAGCTCAGCGCGGACAGCACGGCGATAGCCCGGTTCACACGGTGCCCGGCACCCAACTCCGCCAGCCGGGTGCCCCAGGCGCGCAGCAGCAGGAAGGCGCCGACCGACGCGACGATCATGGTCGGGGACAGGAAGTCGTAGACGTACTCGGCGCCCGTCCCCCACTCGCCGACGGACGCGGCGGCGGCCCAGGCGCCCAGGACGGTCCCGGTGGTGCCCAGCACGAACGCCACCGAACCGTGGAGGGCGTCGCGCGGCCCGGGCCCCCGGTCCGTCAGCAGCCAACCCAGCAGGTAGTAGCCGAGGAACGGCAGGAACCTGGTCGCGACGGTGACCCCGCCGACCCCGTCGACCAGGGCGGACACCTGGTCGACGACACCGATGGAAAGGGCCGCGCCGGCGAACCACCACAGGCCCGTGCGCGAGGTGTGCGCCACCACGGTGCGGAGGAACGGCGTGAACACGTAGAGCCCGGCGATGACGTACAGGAAGTACAGGTGGATCGAGGGCGACCCCGAGGCCGCCTGCGCCAGGGAGTCGGGGAACCCGAGGCCGTCACGCCAGAACTGCCACAGCAGGTAGGCGCCGGTCCACACGAGCAGCGGCACACCGATACGGGCCCACCGTTTGCGGTAGAACCCCCGGACGTCCTCGTCGCGAGGGCGCAGCAGCAGCGCGCCGCTCATCATCACGAACACCGGCACGCACCAGCGCAGCGCCGCGTCCACCACGTGTGCCGCCCACCAGGTGGGGCCACCGAGGTCGGTGTAGGTCGTGCTCACGAACGGCGAATAGGCGTGCACCAGCACGACGGCCGCCATGGCGGCCACACGCGCGAAACCCATCCACGCGGTCTTGGAGACCGCCGGTGCGGCGGGTCCCTGCGGAGACGGGGCTACGGCGTTCTGGGGGGCTTCATCGACTCGCACACCTTCACCGATATCTGTTCGTTACCTGAAACGCAAGTCAGGATTCCGTTACCCGGGGTAAGTGATCCAGCCTTTTCCGTGGTCAGCACCCTCTCCCGGCGCCCACAGGAAGACGGAGAAGTTCACCGGCCACACGCCGCGAAGGGCGCACGGGCGGGTCGGAGCATCCTGACAGACACACGCGGGGGCGGCAACAGGGCGAGGATCACCGCCGCCCGCTCCTCGATCAGGCTGCCGCTCGCGTCCCACAGGAGCACGAACAGGACGGTGTGCGCCGAAGTCGACGATCGGTACGAGTGCGACGGCACACAGCAGTGCCACACCCCCGCGCCTCAACGGGATCGCGAGTCAGCTTTTCGAGGTCATTTCCTGGATGCCGATGGCGGACAGGAGATCGACCTTGTTCCTGGCGTCCGCGTCGTGCGGGGTGTCCACCACGAGGCGGAGGTTCGTGCCCTGGGTGGTGAGCACATCGGAGTCGAAGGCGATGTCCCCCACCTCCGGATGCGCGACGATCTTGTGATCGCCCTGGTGATCGCCCACCGACCGGAGCGCCCAGAGTTCACGGAACCGGTGACTGCGGTTGAGCCTTGAGACCAACGCCCCGATGTCGGGGTCCTTCGGGTACCGGCTCGTCGTCGCGCGCAGGTCGGCGACCAGTGACTCCTCGTACGCGGCACGCTCCACGGGGACGCCGCGACCGGCCCCCGACCCCGGCAGAACTGAACCGACCCCCGGGATTTGGCCTGAGAAATCAAGTTCCCACTCCCGGGGGTCGGTTCGCAGAAGCCGGGAACCTCTGCTTTTCGGCTGCTGGTCGAGCCGTCGTTCGAGCGTTCGCGGGCGTACTCGCAGGTGCTCGGGCGTACTACTCGGCCGAGCGCGCAGAGTCCGCGTCGTTCGAGGTCACGACCCCGATCGGGCAGCTGGCACCGGTGCCGCCGATCCCGCAGTACCCGTTGGGGTTCTTCGCGTCGGACAGGTACTGCTGGTGGTAGTCCTCGGCGAAGTAGAAGGCCTTCAGCGGAGCGATCTCCGTGGTGATCGGGCCGAAGCCCGAGCGGGTGAGGACCGGCTGGAAGGCGTCGCGGGTGGCCTCGGCCGCCTCGCGCTGGGCCTCCGAGTGGTAGTAGATCGCCGAACGGTACTGCGAGCCGACGTCGTTGCCCTGGCGCATGCCCTGGGTGGGGTCGTGGCCCTCCCAGAACACCTTGAGGAGCTCCGTGTAGGTGATCCGCGCCGGGTCGAAGACCACCCGGACCATCTCGGTGTGGCCGGTCAGGCCGGAGCACACCTCCTCGTAGGTGGGGTTGGGCGTGTAGCCGCCCGCGTAGCCCACGGCGGTGGTGATGATCCCGTGCTCCGCCCCCAGCCTCCAGAAGGTGCGCTCCGCACCCCAGAAGCAGCCCATCGCCACGTCGGCGATCTCGCTGCCCTCCGGATAGGGCGGGGTGAGCCGGGTGCCCAGCACCGTGTGGCCGAAGGGCACCGGCATCGCGGTGTCCCGGCCGGGAAGGGCCTGGGCGGGGTCGACCATGGTCGTCTTTCTGCCGAACATGTCTCCAGGCTATCCGGCCCGTCCAGGCGTTCCCGGGGGCGTGCGCGAAGGTTGTCCACAGGCTGGGACGAACAGGAGACAGTTGGGCGGATTCGTCCTACCATTGCGGTTGTGTCGGAAACCAACCGCGGTGTCGTCCTCGGGGCGACCGCCTTCCTCCTGTGGGGCTTCGCGGCCCTCTACTGGCCCTTCCTCTCCGATTCCGAACCCGCCGAGGTCCTCGCCCACCGCATGGTGTGGGCGCTCCTCGCGATGTGCGTGTTCCTGCTGCTGGCCCGGCGTGGCTGGTCCTGGCTTCCCCAGGTGCTGCGCAACCCCAGGCAGCTCCTGCTGGTCGGGGCGGCCGCGGTGCTCATCTCGGTGAACTGGTGGGGCTTCATCTACTCGGTCTCCACCGCCCAGACCCTCCAGGCCTCGCTGGCGTACTTCATCAACCCGCTGATGACGGTCTGCCTCGGCGTGGTCTTCTTCGCCGAACGCCTGCGTGCCGCCCAGTGGGTCGCGGTGGGCCTCGGTGTGGTCGCGGTCGTGGTGATGACCGTCGCCTACGGCTCCACCCCCTGGCTCTCACTGCTGATGGCCTCGACGTTCGCCGCCTACGGGGCGGTGAAGAAGTACGTGAGCCTGGACGGGATGCAGAGCCTGACCGTCGAGACCCTGGTGATGTTCCTGCCCGCGCTGGGGTTCGTGGTCTATCTGGAGGCCACCGGGGCGGGCACCGCCCTGTCGGTCTCGACCGGGCACACCGCACTGCTGGTGGGCGGCGGGTTCGTGACCGCGCTGCCCCTGTTGTTGTTCGGGCTGGCGGCGCGCAAGGTGCCGCTGAGCGTGATCGGCATGCTCCAGTTCATCGCCCCGACCATGATGTTCGTGATCGGCTGGCTGGTCCAGGGTGAGGACATGCCGCTGAGCCGGTGGGGCGGCTTCGTGTTCGTCTGGCTGGCGGTGTGCGTGTTCGCCTTCGACCAGGTACGCAGCTCACGTGCCCGGTCCGCGGCGCGTCGCGAGGCGGCCCTCGCCGAATCAAGACCCTGACCTGGAGTTCCCGGTTTCGGTCATTCAAAACTACCCTCGGTGACACTGTGCTAACGTCAGGTCGTGGGCGTCGGGCTCTGCCCCGCCCCGACCTGGTCACACGTCTCGGAGGGTCCCCTTGATTCCTCGCACCAGCCGAACCGGCACGCTCCGTGCCGCCTCGGCCGCGTGCGCGGCGGTGCCCTCCGCGATCGGCCTCCCACTCCTGTTGGGCGCCTTCCTCGCCGTGCTGTGGTTGCTCTGTGCCGCACCGGCCCAGGCGGACTCCGCCTCGTCGGGCTCCGGCGCCCTGGGGGCCCCGGTCTCCGAGACCGCCACCGCCACCGGCGAGGCCCTCGGACTGGGCGAGGCCCCGGCCCTGGACTCGGTCGTACCCGAGAAGGTCACCGAACCGGTGACCACCACGCTCGGCACCGTGCACCAGCGTCTGGAGAAGCGCACGGTCGAAACCGCCGAGGCCGCCGTCAGCCTGCCGGAGCCCGCCGTGGCCGAGGTGCGCGGCTTCGTCGCGGAGATCGACCGCACCCGCGAGGAGACTGTCGAGCGCGGCCTGGCCCAGAGCCTGCCGATCACCGAGTCCCGGGCCTCCCGCGCCTCCGACTCGGACGAGGGCGAGGACGGGGAGACCGGCGCGGACCGGGCCGCCGAAGAGGACGAGGGCTCCGAGCCCGCCGAGCAGTCGGAGGGTCACGGAGTGCACGTGCTCCCCTCGGTCACCGCTCACCACGCCTCCACCGCCCCGAGCACCGCGACGCCCGACTCCGAGCAGGAGGACGACGACCGCGCCACCGAACACCAGCGCGTACAGCCCGCCACCGGGTCCCCCGCGCCCACCGCCAACGGACCGGCGCCCGCGCCCTCCGTCGCCGGATACCTCACGGCCGCGCCGCTTCCCGCGCCCGCCGCCGACGCCGTGCGCCTGGCCGCGCACCGGCTGCACACCGTGCCCGCCGACCCGGCCGACGACCTCACGGTCTCGCCGGACTAGCGAACGGTCCCGCCCCGGGCGCACGACGCGCCCCCGGACCGTTCCCAGCACGTACTTCCTGGGAGCTGACCTGAGTCCCGTGCCCTCGTTCACGTGATTCACGTCAGCCGGTGGTCCGCCCCGGCTCCCCACGACCGCCGTCCACGGCGTCGCGGTCGTCCTGTTCATCCAGAGCTTCACCAGGGAAGGAAAACCATGACGCACACCAAGCGCTTCTCCGCCCGAGCAGTACTCCTCGTCACGGGCACCGCGGGCTTCGTGGCCCTCGGCGCCGGTGTCGCCGGAGCCGAGGCCCTGGCCACCCCGATGCAGGAGCTCTCGCCCGTCGTCGAGCGCGCCCTCGTCGAGGGCGTGGCCCCGACCATGCACGTGCTGGCCCCCGAGGGCGTCACCCCGATCGCGGACCGTGCGCTGAGCGAGCTCCAGGAGACCGCGAACGCCGAGAAGCCCGCCCCCGACCTGGGCGCCATCCTGCCCGACTCCCCGCTGTCCGAGACCGTCACCAAGGCGCAGGACGCCACCGGCCTGGACGGCGACCCGCACGACACCGTCGGGCACACGGTGGGCCGGAACGTGGAGTCCGCCGCCCAGGACGCCGGGACCGTCGTGGAGGACACCGCCCGCGGGGCGGGCGCGTCCGCCGAGTCCACCGCCTCCGAGGTGCTGCCCCACACGGTCCAGGCCGCCGCCGACCTGCGCGACGAGATGCTGGTCCTGCCCGAGCTGGACGCCACCCGGCTGCCGAGCCTGGAGGACCGCCGCCTGCCCGAGCTGAGCGAGGCGCCCTCCCTGAGCGAGGTCACCGACCTGAGCGGCGTCACCGACCTCACCGGCGACAACGCCCTGGTGCTGAACGACCTCAACCCGGTCAGCGCCCTGTCCGAGCCCAAGCCCACGCCCGTCCACACGAGCGCCGCCGTCCCGTCCGAGGGCGCCGACCTCACCGCGCCCAACATGTGGGACCTGGCGGCCGCCTTCGGCCTGGAGACCCCGAAGCAGATCCAGGACGTCGTCGAGGCCACCGAGCTGACCGCCGACAACTACGTGAACCTCGGCGAGGAGGAGGTTCTGGGCATGGTGGGCAACCGCGCCTGGGAGGGCCGCGACCTCACCACCGTTCCGCAGAGCTCCCCGCGGACCCCGGGCGGCGAGGCCCCGGCCTTCGAGACCCCCAAGGTCACGGACCTGACCGACGCCCTGCTGACCGGTGCGTCCGACCTCGGCTCCGCTGACCTGCGCTCCGCCGAGCCGGTCTCGCTCCAGGGCCCGCTGGCCGACGCCCAGCTGCCCCAGGTCGCCGAGGGCATCGACACCACCACCGCCGAGGACCTGGTCAACGGCCTGAGCCGGGGCACGGACCTGCTCAACGACCTGGACACCAGCGACCTCGTCTCCATCGAGGGCGGCACCGCCGAGCAGGAGACCCCCGAGGGCATGGTCCAGCACCCCACCTTCATGGACCTGCCGGGTTCCGAGGCCCTCCCCCTCGTGCGCTGACCCCTTCCGGTCCCACTTCGCGGCGCCGCCCCACGCACCGGGGCGGCGCCGCCGTCGTTTCCGGCCGGGAACCCCGGCACCGGACGTGCGCCCCGAGCGTGATCTCGGCCCGCTCGCGTGCCCGGCGGGAGCTTCCCGCCACGGAGGAGTGTCCGAGCGCCCCGCCGCCACCCTCTGACGGCTCCCGAAGGGCCACACACACGCGCGGGCCCCGCCTGGAACCGGGGTTCCGGACGGGGCCCGCGCGTGTCTCGGGGCGGGTGGATCAGCCGGAGCGCTCCACCACGTAGTCGCACAGGGCCAGGAAGGCGTCCCGCGCCGGGATGTCGGGCAGGGTCGTCAGTTCGTTGCGGGCCCTGTCGGCCCAGCCGCGCAGCGTGGCGTCGGCCTCGGCCATGGCCGGGTGCGGACGCAGCAGCCCCAGGGCCTCCTCGGCCTCCGTGTCGTCCAGCGGACGCCCCAGCAGCGACTTCAGCCGCTCGTCGGCGGGGTCCACCGAGCGCATCGCGTAGAACATGGGCAGCGTCAGCACGCCCTCGCGCAGGTCCGTGCCGGGCACCTTGCCGGAGTCGGCGCTCTCGCTGGCCACGTCAAGGATGTCGTCGGCCAGCTGGAAGGCCATGCCCAGCGCGTCGCAGGCGCGGGTGAGGGTGCTCACCGTCTCCGGGTCGACCTTGCCGAACATGCCGCCGAACTCCGCCGAGGAGGCGATCAGCGACGCCGTCTTGTCGTCGATGACGTTCAGGTAGTGGTCGAGCGGATCGATCCCGTCGCGCGGCCCGGAGGTCTCCAGGATCTGCCCCTGGACCAGTCGCGCGAAGGTCTCGGCCTGGAGCCGGACCGCCTCGGTGCCGAGGTCGGCGAGCATCGTCGAGGCCTTGGCGAACACGTAGTCGCCGGTGAGGATGGCGATGGTGTTGCCCCAGCGCTGGTTGGCGCTGGGCTCGCCGCGGCGCAGCTCCGCCTCGTCCATGACGTCGTCGTGGTAGAGGGTGGCCACGTGGGTCAGCTCGACCACGGCCGCCGCCGGGATGAGGTCGGGGACCCGCGGATCCCCGAAGTGCGCCGCGAGCAGCACCAGCATGGCGCGGAAGCGCTTGCCTCCGGCGGCCAGCAGGTGGGAGGCGGCCTCGGTCAGCATGGGGTCGCTGGACCGCACCGACTCCCTCAGCAGCTCCTCGACCTTCTCCAGGTCGTCCTGGATCTCCCGGGCGAGGGTCGGGTCGACTCTCGGCAGAGCGAGAAAACCGCTCGGGACAGCACCGCTCACCGTAAGGCTCCACCTGTTGAACGGGCGTGCTGGCGGCCCCCTCGGGAGGGGACCGCCACACGCTCAGCACATGAACATGATCCGACTTGCCACGGTATCCGACCCGGAATGAAGGTCCAAAGCCACACCCGGGTCGACGGTCACTCGCCGGTGGGTACCTCCGTGACCTGGTCGACCATGACCGCAGCAGGTTCCTGACCCGGCTCACCGGACGGCAGAAGGGTGTCCAGGAAGGCCCCCGGGAGGATCCCGAGCGCCAGGGTCGCCGCCACACCCACCGTGATCACGCTGCCGGTGAGCATCCCGGCACGGGCCACCGTCGGGCCCTCGCCCTCGGAATCCCGGAAGAACATCACAACGATGATCCGCACGTAGAAGTACGCGGTGACGGCGCTGCTGAGCACACCGACGACGACCAGCGGGGTCGCGCCCGCCGCCACGGCAGCCTCGAACACCGCGAACTTCCCGATGAACCCGCTGGTGAGCGGGATACCAGCGAAGGCCAGCAGGAACAGAGACAGCGCCAGGGCCAGGCCCGGGGACCGTCGCCCCAGACCCGCCCACTTGTCGAGGTCACCGAGCTCCTGCCCGCCGTCCCTGGTGCGCACCAGGGTGACGACGGCGAAGGCGCCCAGCGTGGTGAACCCGTAGGCGGCCAGGTAGAACATGGCGCCCGCGAGGCCCTCGACGCTGCCCGCGACCACGGCGGTGAGGATGAACCCGGCGTGCACCACCGAGGAGTAGGCCAGCAGCCGCTTGACGTCGCGCTGGGTGACCGCCACGACTGCGGCGACGACCATCGTCAGGATGGCCACCGTCCACAGCATCGGTTCCCAGAGCTCCACCGAGGTGCCGAACGGCACGAAGAACACCCGCAGCAGGGCACCGAAGGCGGCGACCAGCGTGCAGGAGGCCATCAGCGCGGTGATCGGGGTCGGGGCGCCCTGGTAGACGTCGGGCTTCCAGTTGTGGAAGGGAACGGCGCCGACCTTGAACAGCAGGCCGATCGCGACCAGGCCCACGCCCATGAGCAGCAGCGGCTCGCCGTTGCCGTCCTGGAAGATCTCGGCCCCGCCGGACTCCACGGCCTGGCGGATCACGCCGAAGTTCACCGAACCGGCGTAGCCGTAGACCATGGCGATCCCGAACAGGAAGAACGCCGAGGAGAACGCGCCCAGCAGGAAGTACTTGACCGCGGCCTCCTGCGAGAACAGGCGGCGCCTGCGGGCCAGCCCGCACAGCAGGTACAGCGGGAGGCTCATGACCTCCAGGGCGATGAACATGACCAGGAAGTCGTTCGAGGCCGGGAACATCAGCATGCCCAGCACCGCGAACAGCACCAGCGGGTAGACCTCGGTGTGCTGCGAGCCCGCGAGGATGTGCGTGCGCTCCTCCTCGCTGCCCGGAACCGTGGCGGCCTGGGCGGAGAACGCGTCCCTGCCGTCCCTCCGCTCGGCGATCAGCATGAGGCTGATCAGGGCCAGCACCGTGATGGTGCCCTGGAAGAACAGCACCGTGCGGTCCACGGCCAGCACGCCGTTGGCGATGGTCGTGCCCTCGCCGACCGCCTCCACCTGGAGGACCAGCAGGAGGAAGGCGCCCAGCAGCGCGACCGCCGTCAGGACGATCTGCGCGGTGCGGCGGGAGCCCTTGGGCCAGAAGGCCTCCAGGAGCACGCCCAGCACACCGGCGCCGAAGAGCACCAGGAACGGTGCCAGCAGCCACCAGTCCAGGACCGGCGGAGCCTCGGTGACTCCGTGGAGCGCCGGGGGCGCCCCGTCCGCGAGATTGAGGGGGATCACTCCTCGTCTCCTTCCGCGTCGCCGTCCGCGACCGCCACCTCGGTGTCGGCCTCGGCCTCCACGGTGCGTTCGACGGCGGGGTTGATCACGTTGAGCAGGGGCTGCGGGTAGACGCCGAACGCGATGATCAGGGCGATCAGCGGGGCGACCGCCCAGGTCTCACGCCCGGACAGGTCCGGCAGCTTGGCCAGCTTCTCCGGGGTGGGACCGGTCATCGTGCGCTGGTACATCCACAGGATGTAGAGCGCGGCGAGGACCACGCCGAGCGCGGCGACGATCGCCGGGACCGGGCTGAAGGCGTAGACGCCGACGAACACCAGGAACTCGCTGACGAAGGGGGCCAGGCCCGGCAGCGCCAGACCGGCCAGACCCGCGATCAGGAAGACCCCGGCGAGTTTGGGCGCGACCTTCTGGACGCCCCCGAAGTCCTCGATGCGGGCGCTGCCCCGTCGGGCGACGAGGAAGCCCACGATCAGGAAGAGCGCGCCGGTGGCGAACCCGTGGTTGACCATGTAGAGGGCGGCCCCGGCCTGGGCCTGCTGGGTCAGGGCGAAGATGCCCAGGGTGATGAAGCCGAAGTGGGACACCGAGGTGTAGGCGACCAGGCGCATCATGTCGCTCTGGCCGATCGCGAGGATCGCACCGTAGAAGATGCTCACCAGGCTCAGCGCCACCACGGGCCACACGAACCACGAGACCGCGGCGGGGAACATCTCCAGGCAGTACCGGAGCATCCCGTAGGTGCCGACCTTGTCCAGCACGCCCACCAGCAGGACGGCCGTACCGGGGCTGGACGACCCGGCCGCGCTGGGCAGCCAGGTGTGCACGGGCCACATCGGGGCCTTGATCGCGAAGGCGATGAAGAACCCGAGGAAGAGCCAGCGCGCGGTGGCCGGGTCGACGGCCGCGAGGGCGCCGCCCGGATCGGTCAGCTCGGTCCACAGGAAGGTGCCGCCGATGACATACACGCCGATCACCGCGACCAGCATGATGAGGCCGCCGGCGAGGCTGTACAGCAGGAACTTCATCGCGGCCTTGGCGCGGTCCGCGCCGCGCCCGTAGCGCCCGATCATGAAGTAGACCGGGATGAGCATGGCCTCGAAGAACACGTAGAACAGGAAGACGTCGGTGGCGGCGAAGACACCGATCATCATCGCCTCGAGCGCGAGGATGAGCGCGAAGTAGCCGCGCCCGCCGTCGTCACGGTCGTCGTGTTCCCGCCAGGCGGCCAGCACCACGAGCGGCACGAGCACCACGGACATCAGGATCAGCACGAGGGCGATGCCGTCGACGCCGACCGCGAAGTGGACCCCGAAGTAGGGGATCCACGGGTGGACCTGCTCGAACTGGAGGCCGCCCGCCCCCGAGGTGTCGAAGTTCAGGGCCATGGCCACGACCAGGAGCAGGGTCGCGACGGAGAAGCCCAGGGCCAGGCGCTTGGCGAGCTCGGCTGAGGCCGCCCCGCCGGTGGCGGGACGGGCCTTGGTGGCCGTGGCCGTGCCGGAGCCGGACTCGGCGCTGGCCGCGACCGAGGCCGAGGCACCGCCCGAGGCCGCCGGGGCCTTGACGCGCGGCAGCGCCCAGATGACGGCCGCGCCGATCGCGGGGAGCGCGATCGCGAGAGTGAGCCAGGGGATCATTTAGAACCTCACAACCAGCGTCGCGGCGACGATCACGGCGCCGATGAGCATGGTGAGCGCGTAGGTGCGGGCGAACCCCGTCTGTGTCCTGCCGAGTCCGGTGGAGGAGTCGCCGACCCCGGCACCGAGCCCGTTGACCGCGCCGTCGATGACCTTGTCCTCGATGACGACCAGCGCCTTGGTGAGCACCTGGCCGGGTCGCATGAACAGGCCCTCGTTGATCTCGTTGCCGTACAGCTCGTTGCGGGCCGTGTTGGTGACGAGGTTGCCCTTGGGCGCGGTGCGCGCCACGGGCTTGCGCAGGTACATGAACCACGCCAGGGCGACACCCAGGACCAGCACGACCAGGGCGGCGATGCCGTAGGGCGCGGTGAAGGCGTGGCCCACGGTGAAGTGGTGCGGCTCGGCGCCGATGGCCGGGGCGAGGAAGCCCGCGAACCGGTCGCCGAAGACCAGGAAGGCGCCGAGGGCGACCGACCCGATCGACAGCACCACCATGGGGGCGGTCATGCTCACCGGCGACTCGTGCGGGTGCACGCCGTCGTCCCAGCGCTTCTTCCCGAGGAAGGTCATGAAGACCATCCGCGACATGTAGAAGGCGGTGAGCGCGGCGCCCACGATGATCGCGGTGCCGAAGACCGCCCCGGCGGTCCCGCCGATGCCGAAGGCGGCGGAGATGATGCTCTCCTTGGTCCACCAGCCGGACAGGAACGGGACACCGATGATGGCGAGGTAGCCGAGGCCGAAGGTGGCGAAGGTGATCGGCATCTTCGACGCCAGGCCGCCGTACCTGCGCATGTCGACGTCGTCGTTCATGCCGTGCATGACCGAACCGGCGCCCAGGAACAGCCCGGCCTTGAAGAAGCCGTGCGTGATCAGGTGGGCGATGGCGGCGACGTAGCCGACCGGGCCGAGCCCGGCGGCCAGCACCATCATGCCGATCTGGCTCATGGTGGAACCGGCCAGGGACTTCTTGATGTCGTCCTTGGCGGAGGCGATCAGGCCGCCCGCGAGCATGGTGGCGGCACCGACCGTCATGACGGCCGTCTGCGCCACCGGGGCGCCCTCGAAGATCGGTCCGGCGCGCACGATCAGGTACACACCGGCGGTGACCATGGTGGCGGCGTGGATGAGCGCCGACACCGGGGTCGGGCCCTCCATGGCGTCCAGCAACCACGCCTGGAGCGGGAGCTGCGCGGACTTGCCGCAGGCGCCCAGGAGCAGCAGGAGGCCGATGGCCAGGAGGATGCCGTCGCTGGCACCGGGGACGGCCGCGAAGACGTCGCTGAAGCTCACCGCGCCGAGCACGGTGAACATGATCATGATCGCCACGAGCAGGCCGATGTCGCCGACCCGGTTGATCAGGAACGCCTTCTTGGCGGCCGTGGCCGCCGTGGGCTTGTACTGCCAGAACCCGATGAGCAGGTAGGACGCGAGGCCCACACCCTCCCAGCCGAGGAAGAGCAGCACGAAGTTGTCCGCGAGGACCAGTACGAGCATGGCCGCGACGAACAGGTTGAGGTAGGCGAAGAACCGCCGCCTGCCCGGGTCCTCGGCCATGTAGCCGAGGGAGTAGACGTGGATGAGCGAGCCCACGAAGGTGATCAGCAGGACGAAGCTGATCGAGAGCGGGTCCACCAGGAGGTTGATCCGGGCGGAGAAGTCACCCGACGCGAACCACTCGTAGACGGGGACGGAGACGCTCCGCTCGGCCGCGCCCCGGCCGAGGAGGTCGAACAGGGCGAGGACCGCCCAGACGAAGGAGCCGATCGGCAGGGCGGGGGCCAGCNAGCAGCGGCCCCCACCCGTTGGTGCGCCGCCCGCCCAGCAGCAGGATCGCCGCGCCCGCGAGTGGCAGGGCGATCAGGAGCCAGGCGTTCGACAGCACCGCGCTGTCGGCCGTGGTCGCCACCACGGGTTCGGCGGCGAGGTACGCGTGATGTTGTGTCACTGCCACGTCGCCTTCTAGTGCTTGAGCAGGTTCGCGTCATCGAGCGACGCGGACCTGCGGGTTCGGAAGATCTGCATGATGATCGCGAGGCCCACGACCACCTCGGCGGCGGCCACGACCATCACGAAGAAGGCGACGACCTGCCCCTCGATGTCACCGTGCATCCGGGCGAACGCGACGAACGCCAGGTTGCAGGCGTTGAGCATGAGCTCCACGCACATGAAGACGATGATCGCGTTGCGTCGGACGAGGACGCCGACCGCGCCGATGGTGAACAGAAGCGCCGCGAGGACGATGTAGTTCATCGGGTCCACGAGGACTCGACCTCCTGTCCGTTTCCGTTGCCGTTCTCTACGCCGTCGGTGGTGGCGGCCGGGCCGCTCTCACCGTCGTCGGCGGGTCCGTCCTCACGGTCGGCGGTGAGCCCGCCCTCCTTGGAGCCGGCCGAGTCCGACGCGCCTCCGGGGAGCGCGGACCGCCCGGTCTGGACCTCCATCGGCACCCCCGACTGGTACTCGGGGTCGCGGGCGGCCAGGACGGGGTTGAGCGAGAGCTTCGAGACCGAGCCGTCGGGCAGCAGCGCGGGCATGTCGATCGCGTTGTGCCGGGCGTAGGTGCCGGGCCCGGGCAGCGGGGTCGGGTGGTCGCCCCTGATGCGGTCCTCGGAGATCTCCCGCTGGGTGCGGCGCCTGCCCGTGCGGGCGGTGTGCGCGAGCACCATGGCGCCGAGCACCGAGGTGACGAGCAGCGCGGCGGTGGCCTCGAAGGCCACCACGTAGCGCAGCAGGAGTTCGCTGGCGATCCACGGGATGGTGCCGCCGACCGGGGTGGCCGCGGCGGCGATCCCGGCCGGGTCGCCCACGACGATCCGGGTGATCCCGGTGGTCAGGGCGCCGACGAAGCAGATCGCCACGATCGCGGTCATGAGCCGCTGTCCGCGCAGGGTCTCCACGAGGGAGTCCGCGGAGCTGACGCCCACGAGCATCAGGACGAACAGGAACAGCATCAGGACGGCGCCGGTGTAGACGACGATCTGGACGACCATCAGGAACGGCGCCTCGTTGATGCCGTAGAAGATCGCCAGGCCGACCATGGACAGCGCCATCGACATGGCCGAGTGCACGGCCTTGCGGGAGAAGACCACGCCCAGGGCACCGAGCACGACGATCGTGCCCAGGACCCAGAAGACCGTGGCCTCACCGGAGCCGATGGGCGCCGCCGCGGCGAGGTGCTGTGCGGGGGAGGCGGGGGTGAGGGGGATCAACGGACCGCCCCCGTGTTCTCCGGCCGGTCCTGGGTCCCGTGCTCACCGCGCCCGGTGGCGTAGTAGTCGAGGTCGCTGTCGCCGAGGCGCATCGGGTGGGGCGGCTGCTCCATGCCCTCGCGCAGCGGGGCGAGCAGCTGCTCCTTGGTCCAGATCAGGCTCTGCCTGTTGTCGTCGGCCAGCTCGTACTCGTTGGTCATGGTGAGCGCGCGGGTGGGGCAGGCCTCCACGCACAGACCGCACAGGATGCACCGCAGGTAGTTGATCTGGTAGACGCGCCCGTACCGCTCACCGGGCGAGTACCGGTCGTCGTCGGTGTTGTCTCCCGCCTCCACGTAGATGGCGTCGGCCGGGCAGGCCCAGGCGCAGAGTTCGCACCCGATGCACTTCTCCAGGCCGTCGGCCCACCGGTTCAGCTGGTGCCTACCGTGGAAGCGCGGCGCCGTGGGGCGCTTGACCTCCGGGTACTCGACGGTGGGCACCTTCTTGAACATCGTGTGGAAGGTGACACCGAAACCCTTGACGGGGTTGAGCCACTCAAGCACCGGTAACCTCCCCCTTCTTCTGGTTGCGTTCGGCGGTGGCGGCCGAGGCCGTCCGCGACGGTTCGGCGAGCACGCTGCTGCCGTAGTGGGCGGCGGTGCTCGGGGGCACCGGGAACCCGCCGAAGGAGGGTTCCCTGTGGGCGCGGCGCGCGTTCTCGGCGCGCTGGCGGGCCTCCTCCGCGCGCTCGCGGCGCACGAAGCGGACCCAGGCGGCGATGGCCGCGACGGTGGCGACGGTGAAGGCCGCGACCACACCGGTGATGACCAGCGGGTGCGCCTCGTCGAGGACGAGCATGCGGACGACGGCCACACCGGTGATCCACACGAGCTGGATCGGGATGAGGACCTTCCAGCCGAGCTTCATGAGCTGGTCGTACCGGACGCGCGGGAGGCTGCCCCGGGCCCAGATGAACAGGAACATGACGGCGACGAACTTGAGCAGCCACCACAGGGCGGGCCACCAGCCCTCGTTGGCGCCCGGGAGGATCGCGGTGACCCCGGGCGGGGCGTACCAGCCGCCGAGGAAGAGCGTCACGGACACGGCCGCGACGGTGCACATGTTCACGTACTCCGCGAGGAAGAACATCGTGAACTTCATCGACCCGTACTCGGTCATGAAGCCGCCGACGATCTCGCCCTCGCCCTCCGCCAGGTCGAACGGGAGCCGGTTGGTCTCACCGACCATCGTGACGAGGTAGATGAGGAAGGAGGGCAGGAGCAGCACCGCGAACCACAGGTTCTCCTGGGCCGCGACGATGCCGGAGGTGGTGAGCGTGCCCGCCATGATGAAGACCGCGACGAAGGACAGGCCCATCGCGATCTCGTAGCTGATCACCTGCGCGGAGGCACGCAGGCCTCCGAGCAGGGCGTACGGCGACTGGGAGGCCCAGCCGCCGAGCACGAACCCGTAGACGCCGAGCGCCGCGGTCGCCAGGACCAGCAGCGCCGCGATCGGCAGGTCGGTGAGCTGGAGCGGGGTCATGACCCCGAACAAGTTCACCTCGGGCCCGATCGGGATGACCGAGAAGGCGAGGAACGCGGGGATCGCCGCGATCATCGGCGCCGCGATGTAGACGAACCGGTCCACCCCGCGCGGGATCAGGTCCTCCTTGAGGGAGAGCTTGATGCCGTCGAACAGGGACTGGAGGAGCCCGAAGGGACCCATCCGGTTGGGTCCGTGGCGCTGCTGCATCCGGCCCATGACCTTGCGGTCGGCCATGATCATCATGAGCACGCAGATCATCAGGAAGACGAAGATCGCGAGCGCCTTGATGGTGGTGATCCACCACGGGTCGTTCCCGAAGGCGCTCAGGGTGCTCTCCGAGGCCAGTACGGCCGCGCGCGGATCGAGAGCGGCGGGGGTCACTGCTGCCTCCCGTTGGTGGTGGGCGCGGCCAGGATGACCGTCTGCCCGGCGGTGCCGCCCAGGTCACGGCGGATGTCGCAGCCGTGGGCGTTGGCCGGGAGCCAGACGACCCGGTCGGCGATGTCGGTGACGACCACGGGGACGGTCACCGAACCCCGCTCTCCCGTGACGCGGAGCGAACCGCCGTCGGGGACCCCGACCTCGTCGGCCGTGGCCTTGGACAGGTAGGCGCGCGGCTGGCGGGCGGTCCCGGCGAGGTAGGGCTCGCCGTCCTCCATCCGGCCGGTGCCCAGGAGCTGCCGCCACGTGGACAGCAGGGCCTGGCCCGGGGCGGGGGCGGGCAGCTCGGCAGGTCGGACGGAGGGTCCGGCGGGCCGGTCACCCACCCACATGCCCAGCTCCAGGAGTTCGTCGTAGGCGCTGGCGGCGTCCGGCAGGCCCAGGTGGACGTCCATCTCGTTGGCGATCGCGGACAGCACCCGCAGGTCGGAGAGGGCGCCGGGCACCTTGAGCGCGTCACCGAAGGGCCGGTGGCGGCCCTCCCAGTTGACGAAGGTCCCGGACTTCTCCGCGACGGCGGCCACCGGCAGCACCACGTCGGCGCGGTCCGTGGCGTCGCTGGCGCGCAGTTCGAGGCTGACCACGAACGGCACCCTCGCCAGGGCCTCGCGAGCGGCGTCCGGGTCGGGGAGGTCGTCCAGCTCGACCCCGGCGATGACCAGCGCGTCCAGCTCACCGGCCGCGGCCGCCGCGATGATGGCGTCGGTGTCGCGGCCGGGAGTCCCGGGCAGCGAGCCGACGTTCCACACGCGGGCCACCTCGGCGCGGGCCGAGTCGTCGGCGACCGGTCGGCCCCCGGGCAGCAGGCCCGGAAGCGCTCCGGCGTCGATCGCGCCCCGCTCACCGGCGCGACGCGGCACCCAGGCGAGCCGGGCTCCGGTGCGTTCGGCCAGCGCGGCGACGGCGGTCAGGGCGCCGGGGACGGCGGCGAGCCGCTCGCCGACCAGGATGACGGAGCCCTCCTGGCCGATCGCCTCGACCACCTCGGGGTGGTCGGCGTCCAGGGCGTTGAGGACGCGGGCCTCGTCGCCGGGGACGCTCCGGACCAGGGTGCCGGAGGTCTTGGTGAGACCGAGGCTGGCGTGGGAGGCGATCGAGTAGACCTTCAGCCCCCGCTTGCGGGACCCCTTGCGCAGGCGCAGGAAGGTGGAGGGCGACTCGTCCTCCGGCTCGAACCCGGCCAGCAGGACGGCGGGCGCCTTCTCCAGGGCGGTGAAGTCCACCCCCACCGGGGTCCCCGCCACGTGAGCGGCGAGGAAGGCGGATTCCTCGGCGGAGTGCTCGCGGGCGCGGGCGTCCACGTCGTTGGTGCCCAGGGCCACGCGCGCGAACTTGGCGTAGGCGTAGGCGTCCTCGTAGGTCAGGCGACCGCCGACCAGCACCCCCACGTTGCCGCGCGCGGCGCCCAGCCCCTGCGCGGCGAGGCTGATCGCCTCGGGCCAGGAGGCGAACTCCAGGGCCCGGGAGTCCTCGTCGCGGACCAGGGGGCGGGAGAGGCGGTCGGACCGGGTGGCGTAGGTGAACGCCCACCGGCCCTTGTCGCAGTTCCACTCCTCGTTGACCTGCGGGTCGTCCCCGGCCAGCCGCCGGGTGACCTTGCCCCGGCGGTGGTCGGTGCGCTGGGCGCAGCCGCCCGCGCAGTGCTCGCACACGCTCGGCGTGGAGACCAGGTCGAAGGGGCGGGACCGGAACCGGTAGGCCGATCCGGTGAGCGCGCCCACCGGGCAGATCTGCACGGTGTTGCCGGAGAAGTAGGAGTCGAAGGCCTCCCCCTCGGCGATGCCGACCTGCTCCTGGGCGCCGCGCTCCATCAGCTCGATGAGCGGGTCGCCAGCGATCTGCGCCGCGAAGCGGGTGCAGCGGGCGCACTGGATGCAGCGTTCCCGGTCCAGCAGCACCCCGGTGGACAGCGCGATCGGCTTGGGGAAGGTCCGCTTGACGTCGACGAACTCGCTCTCCCCCTGGCCCGTGGACATCGCCTGGTTCTGGAGGGGGCACTCGCCGCCCTTGTCGCAGACCGGGCAGTCCAGCGGGTGGTTGATCAGGAGGAACTCCATGATCCCGCGCTGGGCCCGCTCCGCCACCTCGGAGGTGAGGTGGGTGTTGACCACCATCCCCTCCATGACGGTGATGGTGCAGGAGGCCTGCGGCTTGGGCATCCCGCGCCCGTTGCCCATGTCGGGGATCTCCACCAGGCACTGGCGGCAGGCCCCGACCGGGTCGAGCAGCGGGTGGTCGCAGAACCGGGGGATCTGGATGCCGAGCAGCTCGGCGGCCCGGATCAGCAGGGTGCCCTTCGGAACCCTGATCTGGAAACCGTCGATGGTGACGGTGATCAGGTCCTCCGGGGGCGGGGCGGGCGAGGACCCGCCTGAGGTGTTGGAGGTGACGGTCACCGGTTCCCTCCCTCTTCCGTGGTCGGCCGGTCCGCCCAGAGGGTGGACCTGGAGTGGTCGAAGGGGCAGCCGCCCTTCTCGAAGTGGTCGACGTACTCCTGGCGGAAGTGCTTGATCGACGACATGACGGGGCTGGTGGCTCCGTCGCCCAGCGCGCAGAAGGAGCGGCCGAGCAGGTTGTCGCAGATCTGGAGCAGCTTGTCGATGTCGGCCTCGGTGCCCTCGCCCCGCTCCAGGCGGTCCAGGACCTGGACCATCCAGAAGTTGCCCTCGCGGCAGGGCGTGCACTTGCCGCAGGACTCGTGGGCGTAGAAGGCGATCCAGCGGCCGACGGCGCGGACCACGCAGGTGGTCTCGTCGAAGATCTGGAGGGCACGGGTGCCGAGCATGGACCCGGCGGCGCCCACCGACTCGAAGTCGAGCGGGGTGTCCAGGTGCTCCTCGGTGAAGATCGGCGTGGAGGAGCCGCCCGGCGTCCAGAACTTGAGCCGGTGTCCCTCGCGGACTCCGCCCGCCATGTCCAGGAGCTCGCGCAGGGTGATCCCGAGCGGGGCCTCGTACTGGCCGGGGTTGGTGACGTGCCCGGACAGGGAGAAGAAGCCGAACCCGGCGGACTTCTCGGTGCCCATGGACGTGAACCACTCGGCGCCGTTGGCGACGATCCCGGGGACGCTGGCGATGGACTCGACGTTGTTCACCACGGTGGGCGAGGCGTAGAGCCCGGCCACTGCGGGGAACGGCGGCTTGAGGCGGGGCTGGCCCCGGTAGCCCTCCAGGGAGTCCAGGAGGGCGGTCTCCTCACCGCAGATGTAGGCGCCCGCCCCGGCGTGCACGACGACGTCGAGGTCGAAGCCGCTGCCGAGGATGTCCTTGCCGAGCAGCCCGGCGGCGTAGGCGTCGGCCACCGCCTGGCGCAGGCGGCGGATGACGTGGACGACCTCGCCGCGCACGTAGATGAAGGCCTGGTTGGACTTGATCGCGTACGAGGCGATCGCCACCCCCTCCACCAGCACGTGGGGGTTGGCGAGCATGAGCGGGATGTCCTTGCAGGTGCCCGGCTCGGACTCGTCCGCGTTGACGACGAGGTAGCGCGGGTTGGGGTTGTCCTTGGGCAGGAACCCCCACTTCATCCCGGTGGGGAAGCCCGCGCCGCCGCGGCCGCGCAGGCCCGACTGCTTGACGAGGTCCACGATGGAGTCGGGCTCCATGGTGAGCGACTTCCGCAGCGCCTCGTAGCCGCCGGTGGCCCGGTAGCCGTCGATCGTGAAGGAGTCGGGCCGGTCCCAGTTCTGGGACAGGATCGGGGTCAGGGTGGTCACTTGGCGCCCTCCTCACCCTGGTCGGGGCGGGTCGGGAGGTTGTTCGGGTCGGGCGCTGTCCAGCCGTTGCGCTCCGCGATCCGGAGACCGGCCAGTGACGGGCCGGCCGCCTGCACGCCCTCGCCCGCGCGGCCGTCGTCGAACCCGGCGAGCACGCGCGAGGCCTGCTTCCAGGTGCACAGGCTGGCGGGGCCCCGCGTGGGGGCCACGTCCTTGCCCAGACGCAGGTCGTCCACCAGCTGCTTGGCGGTGGCCGGGGTCTGGTTGTCGAAGAACTCCCAGTTGACCATCACGACCGGCGCGAAGTCGCAGGCCGCGTTGCACTCGACGTGCTCCAGGGTGACCTTCCCGTCCCCGGTGGTCTCCGCGTTGGCCACGTCCAGGTGCTCCTTGAGGGCGGAGAAGATCTCGTCGCCGCCCATCACCGCGCACAGGGTGTTGGTGCACACGCCCACCTGGTAGTCGCCGCCGGGTTCGCGGCGGTACATGGTGTAGAACGTGGCGACCGCCCTGACCTCGGCGAGCGTGATGTCCAGCTGGTCGGCGCAGAACCGCATGCCCTCGGCGCTGACGTGCCCCTCCTCGGCCTGCACCAGGTGCAGGAGCGGGAGCAGCGACGAACGCGGCTTCGGGTAACGGCTGATGATCTCCTTGGCGTCCTGCTCCAGACGCGCCACGACCTCGTCGGTGAAGACCCCGGGGGTCTCCACGGGTGTGTTCTCGTTGGTCTCGCTCACCGGTCCACGCCTCCCATCACCGGGTCGATACTGGCCACGGCCGCGATGACGTCCGCCACCGTCCCGCCCTCGCACATGGCGGCGACGGCCTGGAGGTGGGTGAAGGACGGGTCGCGGAAGTGCACGCGGTAGGGGCGGGTGCCCCCGTCGCTGACCGCGTGGCAGCCGAGCTCGCCCTTGGCGCTCTCCACCGCCGCGTAGGCCTGGCCCGCGGGGACCCGGAAGCCCTCGGTGACCAGCTTGAAGTGGTGGATCAGCGCCTCCATCGAGCCGCTCATGATGTGCGCGATGTGGTCCGGCGAGTTACCCATGCCGTCCGGGCCGAGCGCCAGCTTGGCGGGCCAGCCGATCTTGGCGTCCTCGATCATCACCGGGCCGGGCTGGAGCTTGTCCAGGCACTGCTCGACGATCTTGAGGCTCTCCTCCATCTCGGCGATGCGCACCCGGTAGCGGGCGTACACGTCACCGCCGTCGGAGACCGGGACGTCGAACTCGTAGTCCTCGTAGCCGCAGTAGGGCTTGGCCTTGCGCAGGTCCCAGGCCAGGCCCGAGGCGCGCACGAGCGGCCCGGTGATACCGAGCGCCATGCAACCGGGCAGGTTGAGGTACGCGACGTCCTTGGTACGGGCCAGGTAGACGGGGTTCTCGTCCAGGAGCTTGCGCATGGTCCCGATGCGCTCGGGCATCTCCTTGAGCAGCTCACGGATCTTGCCCACGGCGCCGGGCGGCAGGTCCTGCGCCACCCCGCCGGGCCGGATGTAGGCGTGGTTCATCCTCAGGCCCGTGACGAGCTCGAAGATGTCCAGGATCATCTCGCGCTCACGGAAGCCGTTGGTCATCACCGTGGTGGCGCCCAGCTCCATGCCGAACGTCGCCATGGCCACGAAGTGCGAGGCCATCCGGTTGAGCTCCATGAGCATCACGCGGATGACGCTGGCGCGCTCGGGCACGCGGTCGGTGATGTCGAGCAGCTTCTCGACCGCCAGGCAGTACGCCGTCTCGTTGAAGAGCGGCGTGAGGTAGTCCATGCGGGTCACGAACGTGGTGCCCTGCGTCCACGTCCGGTACTCCATGTTCTTCTCGATGCCGGTGTGCAGGTAGCCGATGCCCACGCGGGCCTCGGTACAGGTCTCGCCGTCGAGCGTGAGGATCAGGCGGAGCACGCCGTGGGTGGACGGGTGCTGGGGGCCCATGTTGACGACCAGGCGTTCGGCGCTGGTGCCCTGGGCCTTCTCGATGACGTCGTCCCAGTCCCCACCGGAGGCGTCGATGTAGTCCTCGGTGACGGTCATGCCGTGCCTCCCTTCCGGAGGGGCCTTCGTGTGGCTGGTGTGGTGGCCGCGCGGTTCACGTGTAGGACCGCCGCTCGTCCGGCGGGGGCACCGTGGCGCCCCGGTACTCGACCGGGATGCCGCCCAGCGGGTAGTCCTTGCGCTGGGGGTGGCCGTGCCAGTCGTCGGGCATCTGGATGCGGGTCAGCGACGGGTGGCCGTCGAAGACGATCCCGAAGAAGTCCCAGGCCTCGCGCTCGTGCCAGTCGTTGGTCGGGTAGGCCGACACGATCGAGGGGATGTGCGGGTCAGCGTCGGGGCAGGTGGTCTCGACCCGGATCACGCTGTTGTGGGTGATCGACCGGAAGTGGTAGACCGCGTGCAGCTCGCGTCCGGCGTCCTCCAGGTAGTGGACCCCGACCACGCCCGTGCACAGCTCGTACCGGAGCGCGGGGTCGTCGCGCAGGACGCGGACCAGCTCCAGCAGGGCCTCTCGGCGCACGTGGAAGGTGATCTCACCGCGGTCGACCTCCACCCGCTCGACCTCGGCCTCCCGGCCGATCGCGGTGAGGGCCGCCTCCAGGTCGTCGGCGACCCGGTCGAAGTCGGCGGTGCGCGGGTCGTCGGGGTCCGTGAAGGGGCGCTGGCTCTGGGCGGGAGCGCTCCCCCGCACCTGGAGGCCACCGAAACCGGAGGTGTCGCCCGAGGTCCGGGCGCCGAACATGCCGGTGCGCCTGACCGGTGCGGCCAAGCGCTCGCGACCGAGCTGGTCGGGGAGGTTCTCCGCCGCCTCGTCGCGCTCGTTCTCGTTGCTCATGTCAGTCCTTGGTCACCAGGGGCAGCGAACGGCGGAGCAGGCGCTCCTCGGTCTCGGTGATCTCCTGCTCGCGGTGGGCACCGAGCTTGGTGTTCTGCACCTTGTCGTGGAGCTTGAGCACGGCGTCCAGGAACATCTCCGGCCTGGGCGGACAGCCCGGCAGGTAGATGTCGACGGGGACGATGTGGTCCACGCCCTGGACGATCGCGTAGTTGTTGAACATGCCGCCGCTGGAGGCGCAGACGCCCATCGCGATGACCCACTTGGGCTCGGGCATCTGGTCGTAGATCTGGCGCAGGACCGGGGCCATCTTCTGGCTGACCCGTCCGGCCACGACCATGAGGTCGGCCTGGCGCGGGGTGGCGCCGAACTTCTCCATGCCGAATCGGGCGAGGTCGTAGTGCGGGCCGCCGACCGCCATCATCTCGATGGCGCAGCAGGCCAGCCCGAACGTGGCGGGCCACATGGACGACTTGCGGGCCAGGCCGACGACCTGTTCGACCGTGGTGAGCGCGACTCCGGCTGGCAGTTTCTCTTCGATACCCATCAGCTGCGGACCTCCTCGGGGGTGGGCGGCTGGGTGTGTTCGGGGGCGTGGGGGGTCAGCTGGATCAGTCCCATTCGAGGCCTCCGCGGCGCCACTCGTAGGCGTAGGCGATGGAGACGTTCACGAGGAAGAGGATGATCGCGATGACGCCGAACCAGCCGAGGGCGTCGAAGTGCACGGCCCACGGGATGAGGAAGATGATCTCGATGTCGAAGACGATGAACATCATCGCCGTCATGTAGTACTTGACGGTGAAGCGGCCACCGCCCGCGGGCTGCGGGGTGGGTTCGATTCCGCACTCGTACGCCTGCATCTTGGCCCGGTTGTACCGCTTGGGTCCCATGACCGCACCGGCGACCATCGACAGGACGACGAAAGCGGCGCCGATCCCACCGAGCACGAATATCGGTGTGTACAGCTCCACGGCTCACCCTCCTCCACTGAATGGCTGGTCGGAGCGCGCGACCGGCTGACTTGTGAACGTTTTCACGTGCTTCTCTCGGCTCTTCCCGAAATGTCTTGTGGTGTGGCCGGACCACGCGGAAGCGGCGGTCCGGCCGTGCGTGTGCGCGCCCTCGCCCGCTAGGCGGCGGGCGCCATCCTCGACAGGCCGTTGATGACCCGGTCCATGGCGTCGCCCTTGCTCGGCTCCGTGAGGTTGGCGAGCATCTTCAGCACGAACTTCATGAGCGTGCGCTGACGCAGTCCGTACTTGGTCGCGTACTTCATGAACTCGGGCTGGCCGATGACCTTCACGAAGTAGCGGCCCAGCGTGTAGTAGCCGCCGTAGGTGTCGGCGAGGACCTCCGGGTACCGCAGCAGGGCGCGCTCACGCGTCTGCTGGGTGGGACGGCCGTGCGCCTGCACGATCACGTCGGCGGCGATCTGACCGGCCTCCATGGCGTAGGCGATGCCCTCACCGTTGAAGGGGTTGACCATGCCGCCCGCGTCGCCGACCAGCAGCAGGCCGCGGGCGTAGTGCGGGACCCGGTTGAAGCCCATCGGCAGCGCCGCGCCGAGGATCTTGCCCTTCTGGTTCTCCTCGGTGAAGCCCCACTCCTCGGGCATGGACTCGGTCCACCGGCGCAGGAGCTTGCGGTAGTCCACGTCCTGGAAGGCGGACGTGGAGTTGAGGATGCCGAGGCCGACGTTGCTGGTGCCGTCGCCGACACCGAAGACCCACCCGTAGCCGGGCAGGAGGACGTCCTTGTCTCCGCTGCGGTCCCACAGCTCCAGCCAGGACTCCAGGTAGTCGTCCTCGTGCCGGGGGCTCTCGAAGTAGGTGCGCACGGCCACACCCAGGGGCCGGTCGTCGCGCTTGCGGATGCCCATGGCGACGGAGAGCCGGGAGGAGTTGCCGTCGGCGGCCACGACCAGCGGCGCCCGGAAGGTCACGGGTTCGCGGTCGGCGTTCTTGGCGTGCACTCCGACGATCCGGTTGCTGCGCTCGTCCATGAGGGGGCCGGTGACGTTGGTGCGCTCCAGGAGCTTGGCACCGGCGGACACGGCCCGGTTGACCAGGATCTGGTCGAAGTCGAGGCGCGTGCGCACGAGGCCGAAGCCCGGATAGGAACCGAGGTCGGGCCAGGGCAGTTCGAGACGCACGCCGGCCCCGACGATGCGCAGGCCGTGGTTCTTGATCCACCCCTCGTCCTCGAAGGTGATCCCCATGGAGGTGAGCTGTTTCACCGCCCTCGGGGTGAGGCCGTCGCCGCAGACCTTCTCCCTGGGGAAGGAGGTCTTCTCCAGGAGCAGGACGTCAAGCCCGGCCTGGGCCAGGTAGTAGGCGGTGGTGGAGCCAGAAGGGCCAGCGCCGACGACGATGACGTCGGCGTCGTACTCGATCCGTTCCCGGCCTCTGGGAGAGGAGGTGGCTGTCTCGCTCACGGATGTGTCCTCGACTACTCGCGCGGTACACCGTGGCGGGTCAGTGCGGGTTCGACCCGCTCACGGGGGGTGCTATGGGTTGTTTGGGGACTTCCGACATATCCGACATGGGTCTTGTGTCATAAGCCTCGTGGCCTTGTGAAGCACTTCACAAGCCACTTTTCCGCAGTCTAGACCCTCACGAGCCAGGAGGCGACCCCCGGGGGGCATTCTTCGGAAAATCGGATATTGAGCCCACAAGCCTCCACACACCCACCAAAGCCGTCACAAGCAGCCAAAAGCGCAGCTAGCACTACCTGCTCAACAACAAGCAACCCATGAGCAACAGAAAAACCCCAAGGAACAGATCATTCCTTGGGGTTTGCGTACTTTTTAAGTTAGAAGCGAAGACTTTCGCCTTGTGAGTGCTATGTCTGTTTTTACTTCTCGCGGAAGCCGCGGTGCAGGGCCACCGTGCCCAGCGTCAGGTTGCGCCACGCGACCCGCGACCACCCGGCGCCCTGGAGGTACTTCGACAGCTCCGCCTGGTCGGGCCAGGCCATGATCGACTCCGACAGGTAGTCGTAGGCCTCGGAGCGGCCGGAGAAGGCCCCGGCGATCTTCGGCAGCGCCGCCATCAGGTAGGTCGAGTACAGCTTGTCCACGAACTCCACCGGGATGTGGCTGAACTCGCAGATGACCAAGCGGCCGCCGACCCTGGTCACCCGGCGCAGCTCCCGCAGCGCCTGGCCCACGTCGGCGACGTTGCGCAGACCGAAGGAGATCGTCACCGCGTCGAAGGTCTCGTCGGCGAAGGGCAGCGAGAGCGCGTCCCCGGCCACGAAGGTCACCCCCGCGCGCGAGGCGCCGCCCCGGCGCCGGGCCCCGTTCTGGAGCATCCCCAGCGAGAAGTCACAGGCGATCACGCGGGCGCCCTTCTTGATGAAGGACTCCGAGGAGGTTCCGGTACCCGCGGCCAGGTCCAGCACCAGTTCGCCGCTGTGGGCGTCGACCGCGTCGACCACCGCGCGTCGCCAGACGCGGTCCTGGCCGAGCGAGATGACGTCGTTGACGAGGTCGTAGTTCTCTGCGATGCCGTCGAACATCGCGGCGACGTCCTGGGGCTTCTTGTCGAGCTTCGCGCGGGTCATGGCACCAGCCTAAGGGTGGCCGGACAGCGCGGAGGACCGGGCCACACAGGAGCCCGGACGGGCGCTGACCAGGCAGACAGTCGTTTACTTTACGTAGTCAAATGCATACTCCGTGCAATGATGTAGGGACCGAAACCACCACGCGCGCCCGAGGAGTCCCGTGAAACCGGCCCGATCGTTCGTCGCCCTGACGATGAGCTCCCTGCTCCTGCTCCCGCTGGGGGTCGCGACCGCCGCGCCCGCCCTCGCCGCACCCCACGAAGGCGTGGTCAGCGAACAGCCGGTCCAGTGGACCCCCCACGTCCTGGACGGGACGGTCAAGGACATCCTCCGGATCGGCGACACCGTCGTGGTGGGCGGGGAGTTCGAGAGCGTGTCCGACGCCGACGGCGCCCGGACCCACAACCGGCGCAACCTGTTCGCCTTCCGGCACGGCACCGGCGAACTCCTGCCCGGCTTCGCCCCGCAGGTGGACGGCACTGTCAACACCCTGGCCGAGGGCCCGAACGGGTCGCTGATCATCGGCGGCCAGTTCCAGCGGGTCAACGGCTCGGCAAGCCGGGGCATCGCCCGCGTCGACGCCAGGACCGGCCGGAACGTCTCCGGCTTCGGCGCGAAGCTGGACGACGGGAGCGTGTACCGGCTCGCCAGCGACGGACGCCAGGTCTACGTCGGCGGCAACTTCACCGGGGTGAGCGGGCAGGAGCGCACCGGACTGGCCCGGATCGACCCCGCGACCGGCCGGGTGGACGCGGACTTCACCCCGACCATCTCCGAACAGCGCCGGGGCGTCCTGCGCGTACAGGAGCTGGCCCTGAGCCCGGACGGCCGCAGGCTCGCCATCAACGGGACGTTCACCAAGGTCGACGGCCTGGACCGGTACCAGATCGCCATGATCGACACCGCGAAGGGGGCGCCCACCACCTGGTCGACCTCGGCCTACGAGGCGGAGTGCGACTACTCGGCCATCCACACCTACATGCGGCAGATGGACTTCGCCCCGGACGGCTCCTACTTCGCCGTGGTGACGGGGGGCGGGCCTGAGGTGAAGCCCGGCCTGTGCAAGTCCACGGCCCGGTTCGAGAACACCGACGCCGCGAACTCCGACCCCACCTGGTCCAACCTGACCGGCGGGGACACCCTGTACTCGGTCGAGGTCACCTCGTCCGCCGTCTACGTGGGCGGACACCAGCGCTGGATGGACAACGAGAAGGGTGCCCTGAACCCCGGTCCGGGTTCGGTCGCCCGCGAGGGCATCGCCGCGGTGAACCCCGACACGGGCCGGGCCCTGCCCTGGAACCCGGGACGCTCGCGGGGCCACGGCGTGGAGGCGCTGCACGCGACCTCCGACGGCCTCTACGTCGGCAGCGACACCGATCGGCTGGCGGGCGAGTACCACGCACGTCTGGGGATGTTCCCGGCCCTGTGAGGCGCCGGCGTCAGGTGAGGGCCTGACTAGGAGTGGCCACGGGGTGGTGTCCGAGCGGTCGGACCACCGCCCCGTCGGTCACTTCTGGGGGTTCTCGGACTCCTGGGCGCGCAGGAGCTCGTCCTGGATCTCGTCCTCCCGGGCCGCGCCGCCCTCCAGTCGGCCCCCCACGGCCTTGTCCTGTTCCTGACGCTTCTTCGACCAGTCGTCGACCGAGGCCGACATCTGGTCGCGCCACTTGGAAAGGAGAACGTAGGAAGCGAGGCCGCTGATCAGCCACGCGAGAACCAACGCGATCCACGAGCGCGCGCCGAAGAGGTAGACGACGCCGAAGGCGCCCGCGAACAGCGCCACGCGGGCGGCGGTATAGGTCAGCCAGCTACGCATCAAAAAGCCTCACAACAGACGTTTACCTGCACTAGATTGGGCAGCGAACCCATCCACGCAGATCAGGTGCGTGGACGGCCGAGTCATGCGACCGCGGTCGAAGGGGTGGTGTCCCGGATCAGGCAGCCTTACCTCCAGGTTAAGGGCGTGTCTTCGCCGGTCCGCACCAGGGCGGGGTGTGTCCCGTCGCAGGCCGCGCGCGGTCAGCACTGGATTCAGATAGTCATGGGATGTTTGCAATCCCGACAGCCGGGTCTGAACATCACGTTCCGATCACATATCCCCCGCTTCTCCCCCGAACGCCGCAATTTCTCCGAAAACTAGGGAGGAAACGGACCAACTCGTGCACACTAG
>NZ_ANAE01000086.1 GCF_000341265.1 Nocardiopsis prasina DSM 43845
GGCGGGCACGATTGGGGGAATGTGAAGGTGGAACGAGCAAGCGAACGCCTGTTGACCCCCGGGGAAGTGGCCTCACTCTTCCGGGTTGATCCCAAGACCGTGACTCGCTGGGCCGCCTCCGGGCGCATCAGCAGCATTCGGACCCCCGGCGGGCACCGCCGCTTCCGGGAGTCCGAGGTACGGGCCCTCCTACTCGGGGAACCGAGCGAGAGCACCACCTGAAGGAACGTTCGGCACGCCCCCGACGGTCCCGGACCCGACGACCCCCGGTGGTCTGCCCCGTACCCGGGCCGGTGTCCCCGGCCGGGAGGGGTCGACAGCAAGAGTAGGCTGGAACCATGGTGTGGCTCGGTGGCCTGATCACGCTCGTGTCGATCGTTCTATGGGTGTACGCGTTCTTCGACGCGTTGACCACTCCTGCCCAGGAGATCCGGAACCTTCCGAAGGTCCTGTGGCTGGTCGTCATCGCCCTGTTCATGCCCGTGGGTTCGATCCTGTGGCTCTTCCTCGGTCGTCCGCCCAAGCCCGTCTCCGTCCTGGGCAACGCGTCCTCCCCCGCCGAGGCCGTCAGGTCCGTGGACGACCTCGACCCGTCAGACTTCGCCAAGCCCTCGGACAGCCCGCACCCGCTCGGTCCCGACGACGATCCGGAGTTCCTCAAGGACCTCAACCGTCGGATCGATCCGGAGGACTGAGCCTCCGCAGGAGCTGGCACACGCCGCACCGCGCGCGACAGTCGCGGTACCCGGAACACAGAGGTGGGGCCGTACCCGGACGGGTACGGCCCCACCTTCGTCCCACTGCCCCGACCGGGGTCAGGCGTAGGAGTGCAGCCCGCTGAACATGTAGTTCACGGCGAAGAAGTTGAACATGACGGTGAGGAAGCCGATCACGTTGATCCAGGTCGCCTTCGGGCCGCGCCAGCCACCGGTCGCCCGGGCGTGCAGGTAGGCCGCGTAGATCACCCAGGAGATGAAGGACCACACCTCCTTGGGGTCCCACCCCCAGAACCGGCCCCACGCCTCGTCCGCCCACACGGAACCGGCGATGACGCCGAAGGTCCACAGCGGGAACGCGAAGAGGATGAACCGGTGCGAGATGCGGTCGAGCAGCTCGGAGCTGGGCAGGCGTCCGGAGATGCCGGCCACCTTCTCCCCCAGGGCCCGCTTCGCCTCGGCCCGGTGCGCCACCAGGTAGGTGATGCCCGCCGCACCGGAGACCATGAAGGCGCCGCCCGCGATGATCACCGCGGTGACGTGGATCGGCACCCAGTAGGACTGGAGCGCCGGGATCAGCGGGCCCGGGTCCACGTACAGCCACCGCACACCGATGCCCAGCAGGATCAGCACGGGGACCAGGACGAACGCGCCCAGGAAGCGGGCCTGGTAGCGCCAGGAGGCGTAGAGCAGGGCACCGACGGCCACCAGGCACATCGCCACCACGAACTCGAACATGTTGCCCCAGGGCCAACGTCCCGCGGCCAGCCCCCGGGTGACGATCTGGGCGAAGCCCAGCAGGAAGCCCAGCGCCGTCACACCCAGTGCGATCCGGCCCAGCACGCTCTGGGAGGCCTGCGCCTCCCCCTCGTCCGTGCGGACGTTGACCTCGATGTCACCGTCGTCGGCGCCCTCGACGGAGCCCGCGCCCACGGGCATGAGGCGTCCGGCCCTGAGCTTGGTGCGCTGTCCGTAGGCGGCCTCGATGGCGAAGAGGAACAGCGCGGCCGCGTACGTCACGATCATCGCGATGATCAACGTGTCACTGGCCGACGCCATCGTCTCGTCCACCGGTCCGGCGAGTGTGTACGTCACCGGTCACTCCCTCTTGTCGTCGACCCTCGCGGGTCGGATGTGGTGTGGGGGCCGTCGTCGGGCTCGCTCCTGAGCCGTCCGGCGAGCCGTTTGGTGATCTCGTGGAACTCGGCGTTGTCGCCGGCGACCTCGGTCTTGCCGAGCCCGGCCAGCTCCACGCGGGTCGTGCCGTCCTCCCCCTTGGTCGCGCGCACCCACACACGGCGGGGGCGCACGAACAGGGTCAGGAGCAGCCCCGCCACGGCGGCCGTGGCCGCACCCAGCGCGGGCAGGCGGGCGCCGTCCCGGTTGCTCTGGAGCGTGGCGTACTCCTTGTAGCCGGTGAAGGTGATCGAGCCGGCCTCGTCGGGCAGCTCCCAGGTGTCGCCCACCGCCAGGACGGGGGACTCCCCCAGGGGTTCCATCCCGGCGGTCTGGAGCTGGTAGACCGACTGCGGATCCACCATTCCCATGTCGCCCTGGTAGGCCTCCAGCGTCACCCTCGGGTTCTGTGCCCCGGGGAAGGTCGAAACCAGCTCACCCTCGGGATCCTCGGCGGCGGTGGGCAGGAAGACCCCGACGAAGCCCAGTTCCTCGCCGCCGGTGTCGGGCACCTTCACCACACCGTCGGACGTGTAGCTCATGGTCTCGCGGTGCAGGAACGGGACCGCCTGGTCGAAGACCAGGTCCCCGTCGCCGTTGCGGACCTCGAACTGCGGCGCGTACCCGTGCCCCAGCAGGTAGACCTGGACTCCGTCCACGCTCAGCGGGTGGTTGACCTCCAGGGTGTGCTGCTGCACCTCGGCCCCGGGCGACTCCGTGTAGCTCAGCTCCGCCACATAGGACTCGGCCTGCCCCCGCAGGTCCCCGTCGTCGATGAAGGAGGCCTCGAAACTGTCCAGGTGGATCGTGAACGGCTCGAAGGCGTCGGTGTCGGTCCAGTGCCCCGGGTAGATGGCGTCGTAGGAGGGCAGCGTGTTCGCGAACCCGTCCCCCTCCACCAGCAGCATGTTGCCCCGGTATCCGAAGAAGGATCCCGCCGCCAGGGCCAGCAGCAGGGCCAGGAGGGAGAAGTGGAACAGGACGTTGCCCGCCTCGCGCAGGTACCCGGTCTCGGCCGAGACCGAGTCCCCGTACCGCTCGACCCGGTACCCCTTGAGCACCTTGCGGGCCTGCTCCAGGGCGCTCTCCGGCGAGGCCGCGGTGCCGAACCGGGCCACGTACGGCATCCGCCCGAGGTTGCGCGGGGTCGCCACCGGACGCGCCCGCACCGCCTTGGCGTGCACCAGGGCCCGCGGGATCACACACCCGGCCAGCGACACGAACAGCAGCAGGTAGATCGCGGCGTACCAGGGCGAGGAGAACACGTCGAACAGGTAGAACCGGTCCAGCCACGGAGCCAGCTCGGGGTTCTCACGGAAGTAGGTGGCGACCTCGTCGACGCTCACCACGTTCTGCGGCAGGATCGACCCCGGGATCGCCCCCACGGCCAGCATGAACAACAGGATCAGCGCGGTGCGCATCGAGGTGAGCGTGCGCCACACCCACCGGACCCAGCCCATGGGGCCCAGCCCCTTCGGCGCGGGCTTCCCGGGCTCGGGCGCCTTCGCCTGGTCGGCGCTCTCGGAGTTCTCGGACGTACGCGTACTCAAGTCAGATCACCGTCTGGAAGTTGGCGGCCCAGCCCTGCATGGCGATGGTCATCTGGGTCCACAGACCCGTCACCATCGCCAGGCCGACCAGGACGAGCATGACACCGCCGACCACGGTGACGGTCCGGGTGTGGCGCTTGAGCCAGCCGAACGCGTTCAGCGCCCGCCGGTAGAGCAGCGACGCCACGATGAACGGCAGGCCCAGCCCGACGCAGTAGACCAGGGACAGGAGCATGCCGCGACCGGCCCCGCCCTCGATGAAGGCCAGCGTCTGAACCGCCGCCAGGGTCGGGCCGATGCACGGCGTCCAGCCCAGGCCGAACAGCACACCGAGCAGCGGGGCGCCCGCGAGACCGGCGCGGGGCAGGCGGTGGAAGCGGAACTCGCGTCCCAGCCCGGGCAGCACGCCCATGAAGGCCAGGCCGAGGAGGATGGTGAGCGCGCCGAGCACGCGGGTGATCGGGTCGGTGTGGTCCATGAGGAGGTCACCGAGCCAGCCGATGAACCCGCCCACAGCGACGAACACCAGGCTGAACCCCGCGATGAACAGGACGCTGCCGGTGACCATGGTCCAGCGGCGCCGGGCCAGCTCGGCGTCGACGTCGGCGATCGTGCTCGTGGCGGTCGTGCCCTCGCCGCCCGAGGCGGAGTCGGGGGCGTTCGCCTGGCGTTCCCGCACGTGGGAGCCGCTCATCCCGGACACGTACGACAGGTAGCCGGGGACCAGGGGCAGCACGCACGGGGAGAGGAAGGAGACCAGTCCGGCGGCCAGGGCGAGGGGGGCGGCCAGGAGGAGGGAGCCGGACATGACGGTGGTGCCGATCGCGTCCATCAGTCGCCGTTCCCGTCCTGGGCGTCCTCGTCGGAGCCCGGGGCGGTCGCGTCCTCGGAGGGCTCCGCGCCTTCAGTGTCCTCGGTGGGCTCGGCGCCCTCGCCGTAGCCCTCCAGCTCCGAGACCCGCGTCCGCTCCTCGGGATCACCCAGGTCGAACTCCACCACCAGCGGGTCGAGCAACCCCGTCAACTGGCCGTAGGTCGTCGGACCGATCACCCGCGCCGCGATGTTCCCCTCGGGGTCGATCAGCAGCGTGCTCGGGATCGCCCGCGGCGGCACCGTCTCACGGAACGCCTGCGGGATCTCCCCCGGCTGGTCGTACAGGCTCGGATACTCCACACCCTTGTTCTCGGTGTAGGCGATCGCCGCCGTCTCGTTGTCCTTGATGTTCACACCGAGGAAGTCCACGCCCAGGTCCCCGTACTCGGCGTGTACCTCGTCCAGCACCGGCTGCTCGGCGCGGCAGGGGCCGCACCAGCTCGCCCACACGTTCACGACCAGGATCCGGCCCTCGTACTCCGACAGCGACAACTCGTCGCCCTCGAAGGTCGTCC
Source organism: Nocardiopsis prasina DSM 43845 (assembly GCF_000341265.1). GTDB lineage: Bacteria > Actinomycetota > Actinomycetes > Streptosporangiales > Streptosporangiaceae > Nocardiopsis > Nocardiopsis prasina. The sequence continues at coordinate 4,831 of NZ_ANAE01000086.1, forward strand.
CCGTCACCTCCGGCGCGGCCGCGCGCTCGCCGTCCTCGAAGACCGTGGCACTGCCGTCACCCGAGATGAACCGGTCCTCCTCGCCCCCGGGCTCGATCTCCGTCCCCCCGGCGCAGCCGGACAGGACGAGGACGGCCGCCACCGCGGCGGCCGACAGGGACGGCACGGCACGACGGCGTCGCGTACCTGGGCTGCTACTGGGCATCGAGGGGACCTCGCGAACCGGGTGTGATCAGGGCGGACTACAACAACGACAAAGTGTAGTAGATGCCCTGGGGCCGGCTCGGCCGCCCCGACACATGGAGGGTTCCCCGCTGCGACGCCCGAGGTGACCGGTGCCCGGAAGCAGGTGGGAGCGCGGACGCGGAGGGAGGGGCGTCGCACGCGGGACGGCACACGTCAGGGGCGATGCTGGGGAACATCGCCCCTGAGTGGTCGGCGGATCGGGCGCTGGGTCAGTGGGCCCCGCCCCCGGGTCCGGCCTGGCCTGTTCAACCAGCCTCGACGAATGCCTCGCGGAGGTAGTCGTGTACGGCCCGTTCGGGGACCCGGTAGGAACGCCCCACACGAATCGCGGGGAGAACTCCCGAGTGCACCATTCGGTAAACGGTCATCTTGGACACACGCATGATCGTGGCGACCTCCGCCACGGTCAGGAACCTGACCTCTTCGAGAGGCGGTTTGCTCCCGTTCATCTTCCGACGCCCTCATTCCCGGACGTGAGCATTGTCTACCGTTCAGCCCTGGCGTGCCTCACGGTGCTCGGGGGACCCCGGCGAAACAGTCCCCGCCCCACCGACACGCCAGCGTGTCATGCTGTCACTACTGACACGTCCGTTTTCAGAGTAGAGCCGAGTTCCCCTCTACGGAAGGTCGATCGTGCTGTCTTCGTGGCTGTGCGTTGACCAAGGGTCAGATGAGGTTTAACGCTGGGTATAAATGGCCGATCACGCTCAAAGAAGGCCCGCTCTGGCGAGCACGTAGTCGCGCAGCGGAGCGTAGTCCTCGGGTAGGTATCCGTCGTCGAGAGGCACGGTGACCAGGAGTTTCCCCTCGTGTTCGGCGAGGAACAGAGCGGGGTCGTTGCAGTCGGCGAACCCCACCGTGGGCACTCCCGCCTCTCCTGCGGCACCCGCGAAACCGTGGTCGGCGATGACCAACTGCGGCCATGGCTCACCCCGGTCCGTGAGCTCCGCCAGGATCGCCCGCATCGCGAAGGGGTGGTGGCTGTGCCGGGGCAGGTGTCCGTCCGTCACCAGGGCCACGTCCTCTCGCCAGACCACGATCCGCCGGTTCGGCGGCCGTTCGGTGGTCACTTCGTAGGAGTAGCCGCCCGCCGCTGTGAGGACCTTGCACCCGCGTGCGGTGAGCGCGTCCTTCCACGACTGGTAGGTCTCCCGGAGGTTGCGCGGGTGTCCGGTGGCGAACATGACGCTCTCCTGCCGCCGGGCCGCCAGCGCCAGCCGGTCGGCGAGGGCCTCCAGGGCGTCGATGGTGAGGTCGGGGTCGATCGTGTCGATCCCCCAGACGTACTCCTCGTCCCCCACCACGCCGCAGCGCTTGTTCATCAGGGCGAGGACCTCGGCGTACGTCCAGTCGTGTGCGAAGGTCAGCCCGAACTGGTGGTACGGGTCCTTCTGCACGAGCCTCCGGTAGTGGCGCAGGTTGTTCTGCCGTGGGGTGTCGACGTGCCCCGCGATCCCCGTGCGAACCAGATAGGTGATGAGTTCGGCGCGTGTCGGCGGCGTCACCTGCGTTCCCCTTCCTCGTCTGCGCGGCGAGCCGGTGACACGCCGCGCGACCACCACGGCTTCGGCTCCTGTTCGCCCGGTATTAATCCCCTTCCTACCCGCTGAACGCGCGCCACGCGGCAATCGCGGAGATTTCACCGTGGTGTGATCGACGGCGGCGCCGGGGTGGTGAGGGGGCGGAGGGGTCCGGCTCAGAGGGTGGGGTCGATCCCGTGGCTGGGGAACACGGCGGTACGGGTGGCGTGGATGGCCCGGTCGACGGGGTCCCCGGGGTCGTAGCCCTGCTCGAAGGGGGTGAAGGAGACCCCTCGGCCGTCGGTCATGTAGAGCGGGGCCAGCTCGCCGGTGCGCTGGCGCACGAAGTCGCGCCACCCCTGCGGGGTCTCCCGGTCCGGGTCGATGGGCGCGCCCGCCGCCTCGGCCAGCAGGTGGGTCCAGGCCCGGGGCACGACGTGGACGAGGCCGTAGCCGCCGCCACCGAACAGCAGCCAGCGGCCGCCCGCCGTCTTGCGCGCCAGCTTGTGCAGCTCCTCGTAGGCCCGGCGCTGCCCGTCCACGCTGAGGGTGAGGTTGGCCAGGGGGTCGAGGGCGTGGGTGTCGCAGCCCTGCTGGGTCACCAGGATCTCCGGCTGGAACTCGTGCAGCAGCGGGGGGACCACGGCGTCGAAGGCGCGGTGCCAGCCGGTGTCGCCGGTACCGGCGGGCAGGGGGACGTTGACGGCGTACCCCTCGGCGTTGGGGCCGCCGACCTCCGAGGCGTGCCCGGTGCCCGGGAACAGGGTCGCCGGTGACTCGTGGAGGCTGATGGTGAGGACCCGGGGGTCGTCGTAGAAGGCGTTCTGGACGCCGTCCCCGTGGTGGACGTCCACGTCGACGTAGGCGACGCGCTTGGCGCCCTGTTCCAGGAGCCAGGCGATGGCCAGCGCGGGGTCGTTGTAGACGCAGAACCCCCACGCGTTGCCGTGCATGGCGTGGTGGAGTCCGCCCGCGATGTTGGCGGCGTGCGCGCTCTGTCCCGTCCACACGGCCCTGGCCGCCGCCACGGAGGCGCCCGCGATCAGCGCGGAGGCCTCGTGCATGTGGGGGAACACGGGGTTGTCGGTGGTCCCGAGCATGTGGGCGTCGTCGGGCTCCAGGGTCCGGCCGGCCCGCTTGACCGCCTCGATGTAGGCGGGGTCGTGCACCAGGGAGAGGAGTTCGTCCGAGGCCGGTTCGACGTCCAGGAGGTCGACCCCGGCACCCTCGAAGACGCCCAGCTCGCGGCTGAGCGCCATGGTCAGCTCGACCCGGATCGGCGCCATCGGGTGCTGCGGCCCGAAGTCGTAGGCGGTGAGTCCGTCGTCCCATGCCACCCGAAGTGAGCAGGACGTGCGCCCTCCCATGTGGTGACCCCCGTTTCAGGTGTGCGTGCTCCGAAGCACACAGTACGCAAGGCCGGGCCCGGGCAGAACCCCGGGTCCGGTTCGGTTCTCGGGCGTCCTCGCGCCGGAACGCGGCCCCGGGGGACGGGAACGGCCCCGGAGGGGGTTCCCTCCGGGGCCGGGGCCCATGACGGCGGTCCCGCCGCCGCGCGTCCCTAGCTGTTCTCCATCTTGTAGTAGCAGGACTTGTAGGTCTCGCCCGCCTTGAGATTCTTGGTGCCGTGGAGGGGCTTGCCGAAGCCGGACTCGGTGGAGGTGATCATCAGCCGGTACTCGCCCGGGTCCAGTTCGATCCGCATGACCTCGCCGTCGTCGAAGCAGGAGTTCCCGGTGGGCGGCGAGCTGTAGACCTCGCAGCCCTCACAGGGGTCGGTGAACTCCTCGCCGTGGACCGCGTCCGGGCCCACGTACATGAAGTGCATCTCCTCCGGCGAGTTGTTGGTGAACTCGATGACGACCTTGTCGCCGCCGCCGGTCTCGTACGGGCTCATGTCCTCGATCGAGGATTCACCGAAGATGGTCTGGAGGTCCATCTTCTGCTCGATGCGACCGGCGCCGATGTGCTTGGTGAGCTTCTCGACGTCGTCGGTCTCGTAGTCCGGGTAGCTGGCCTCCAGGTACTCGACCGTCTCGTCCGCGTCGTCGAGGTCACCGGAGTCCACCTGGGCCCAACCGCAGTTGAGCGCGGCGTCGGGACGCTCCTCCTCGATGCGCTCGGCGATGTCGGGCGCGGCGTCCCAGGAGAGGTCGTCGAACATCTCGATCTGGTCGAAGGCCGAGCACCAGTTCTCCGACTGGTAGTCGCCGGTGGCCACGTCGTAGAGCTCGACGAGGGCGTCGGGCACCTGTGCGGCGGACGGGGTGTCGGAGAAGTCCTCGGCGATGAACGCGTAGGTCTCCTGCGCCTGCCGGAAGGCCTCCCTGACCTCGTCGGTCACGGTTCCCGTGTACGTCTGGTCCGCGTCGGCGGCCAGCTGGGCGGCGTAGTCGAAGTGGATCTCCGCGATGCTGCCGTCGGTGTCCTCCCAGCGGGAGCCCGCGTGCGCGAAGTAGTCGGTGTAGGACTCCAGCGCGTGGTCGTAGGCCTCGTTGGCCACGTCGGACTGGGCGCGGCGCAGGATCTCGCAGGCCTCGCCGCCCGCGCGGGCCCTGTTCATCAGGGACGGCGACATGGAGAGCTGGAAGCCGCCCTCCACCTGGCCGTAGACGTCGATCGCGGTGTCGCAGTCGCCCTCGGCGTGGGCGGTGTCGGCGACACGGAGCCGCCACTCACCGGTCTGCCAGACGCCGATCAGCGAGAGCGCCATGACCACGACGAGGCAGGCGGCCAGGACGACCGGCCTGGATCCGGCCGTGGGCTGCTCGCCCCGGGCCATGAGGCGCCGATCGTGCTTGCGTCCGGCGAAGAGGCCGTGCACGACGGTGACCAGGACCCACGTGAGGAGGGCCGGGGCCCAGGTGAGCAGGTTGTCGGCGGCGCCCATGACGGCGGCCGTGACCAGCAGGCCGAGGGTGACGGCCAGGTTGATCCCGAAGAACACCCAGCTGCGCAGGTAGAAGTAGCCCGCGCCCACACCGGACAGGTTGAGCAGCGCGGCGCGCAGCCCCGCCTTGGACTTGAAGAGGCCGAGCGGGGGCAGGGGCGGCGGCGGGGGGCCACCGAACTGGCCGGAGGGCGGTCCGGGGGGCATGCCGCCGGGCGGCATCCCACCGGGGGGCGGTCCTCCCGGAGGCATCCCACCGGGCGGCGGTCCTCCCGGAGGCGGTCCGAAGGGCGGGTTGCCGCCGGAGGGGGTTCCCACGGGCGGGGGGCCGCCGAACGTGCCGGGCGGGGGACCACCGGGTCCGCCGGGGCCCATGGGAGCGCCGGGGCCACCCGGGCCCACGGGTCCACCGGGAGGCGGACCGCCGGGCCCCTGGCCCATGGGAGGCGGACCACCGGGCGGCGGCCCGCCCGGGGGTGGTCCGCCGGGCGGCTGGCCGCCGGGGGGAGACTGGCCGCCGGACGGGTGACCGGCGGCGGGGTTGCCTCCCGCGACCGGACCCCCGACGGGGTTCTGGGGACCGCTCGGAGCAGGGTGCGGAGTCGCGGCCCCGGGCTGGCCCGGGACGTTGGACGGGTCCGAAGGGGGTTGAGGAGTTGTCATGGGGCCCCGGAATCAGTGAGGGGAAGACGTACAGAGTCGGAGGGAAGAGGGGGCGAGCCCCTCTTATCCCGACTTTATTCGTCAGGTAGGACGCAATGTCCGACACCTCACGACCAGAGGAGCCAGGAAATCCGTGAGTGATTTAGGTCACATTCACCCGTGGCTAGCTCTCCGACAGCGCCCTGCTCCGGTCCCTCGCCGCCTCGATCGCGTCCGTGAAGGCCGTGCGCACTCCGTGTCGTTCCAGCTCACGCAGCGCGGCCGCCGTGGTGCCCCCCGGCGAGGTCACCGCCTCGCGCAGGACCACCGGGTGCTCCCCCGAACCGTCGAGCATGGCCGCGGCCCCGGTGATCGTCTGCCCCACGAGGCGCTGCGCGGTGACCCGCGGCATACCCATGGCCACTCCGGCCTCGATCATGGTCTCCGCGATGAAGTAGAAGTAGGCCGGTCCGCTCCCGGAGATCGCGGTGACCGTGTCCATGTGCTGCTCACCGACCCGGAGGACCTCGCCAACCGCACCCAGCAGCTCCTCGGCCCGGTCCAGGTGCTCGGCCTCCGCGAACGCCCCGCCGGAGACGGCCGTCATCCCCCGGCCCATGAGCGCCGGGGTGTTGGGCATCGCGCGCACGACCGGTACGCCCGAGGACAGGTGGTTCTCCATCACCGCGGTGGTCAGCCCGGCGGCCACCGAGATGACCAGGTGGTCGCGAGTCAGGTGCGGGGCGAGATCGTCCAGCAGGGCCAGCATGTCCTGGGGCTTGAGGGCCAGCAGCAGGGTGCCCGCCCGCTTGGCGGCGTCCCCCGCCGGAACCGTCTCGACCCCGTGACGGGCGCGCAGCTCCGCCGCGTGCTCCTCGCGCGGCTCCGTGACGAGCACGTCCTCCGGTGCGTGGCCCTCGGCCAGCAGCCCGGCGAGCAACGCCTCGCCCATCTTTCCTGCGCCGATGATCGCGATCATTAGGGGTCCTCTCTGCGCGTTCACTCCACGCTAGCCGCCCGGAGGCTCCCGCGCCGACCACGCGTCCCACGGAGTGGACGTCCGAGGAGGCGGACCCGCCCCGGCGGTCAGTCCTGGGCCGTACCCTCGTCGTCGACCGACCCGCCGGGGTCGACGGAGAAGCGCCGGGGCGGGGACTGGCCGCGCCCGCGCAGCAGCGCGATGCGCTCACGGCGGCCCAGCGTGGGTTCGGGCTCGGGCGGCCCCTGCGCGAAGTGCAGCCGGGTGAAGGCCAGCGCCTCGGCCAGCTCGCGCATGCGCGCCTCGCGGTCCACGGACTTACGGGTGCTCACCTCCAGCACCAACTGCCCCTCGTAACCGCTGCCCGCGAGGTGTTCGAGCAGTTCGGCCACGGGCTGGGTGCCGCGTCCCGGGATCAGGTGCTCGTCCAGGTTCTGGCCGCCGAAGCCGTCCGTCACGTGCACGTGGGACAGCCGGTCGCCCAGCCGCCTGGCCATGTCCATCGCGTCGGAGCCGGACATGGCGGTGTGCGAGAGGTCGAGGGTGACGTCCGGGTAGTCCCGGTCGAGCGGGTTCCAGCTCGGGGCGTAGGGGACGACCTCGCGGTCGCGCACGCGCACCGGGTACATGTTCTCGACCGCGAAGACCACGTCGGTCTCGTCCTGCATGCGCGCCACGCCGTTCTCGAAGTCGCGGGCGTACTCGCGCTGCCAGCGGAAGGCGGGGTGCACCACGACCGTCCTGGCGCCCAGCGCCTCGGCCATCTCCTTGGACCGCTGGAGCTTCCCCCAGGGCTCACGCCCCCACACGCGCTGGGTGAGCACGAGGCAGGGGGAGTGGACCGCGGTCACGGGCATCTGGTGGTAGTCCGAGAGGCGCCGGAGGAGTTCGATGTCCTGGCTGGCCGGGTCGGAGGAGACGAGGACCTCCACACCGTCGTACCCCAGCTTCGCGGCGATCTCGAACGCGGCCGGGGTCTTCTCCGGGTAGACCGACGCCGACGAGAGGACCACGGGCGCGTCTGGGACCTGGATAGGGCTCACGTGTTCCAGAGTATGCGCTCCTCGGCGATCTGGCGCGGGCGCCCGCGTGGACACGGCGTGGCGGGGGTTCCCCGCGGGGATCGTACGGGCCCCTGAACTGGGGGGGACGGCCGTCCCCGACACTCGGGGAACGGCCGTCGGAGATCAGTGGCGCGCCCGGTGGCACGGCCCCGCGAGTGACGGGGTCAGAGTCGCACGGCACCGGCGAGGTCGTGGCGGGTCACGTCCCGCTCGGAGATCTTCCCGCCGGTCCTCGGTGCGTCGATCATGCGGTCACCGCCGAGGTAGATGGCGACGTGGTAGGCGTGTCCGCCGGAGTCCGTCCAGTACAGGACGTCGCCGCGTCGGGCGTCGGAGTAGCTCACCCGGGTCCCGGACCGGACCTGGTCCTGGGCCACGCGGGGCAGGTTCACACCGGCCTGTTTGAAGGAGTGCTGCACCAGTCCGGAGCAGTCGAAGGAGTTGGGCCCCGTCCCGCCCCACGCGTAGGGCTTGCCCTTGTGGGACTCGGCCGCTTCGATGGCCTTCTCCACGCCGTCGGTGGACAGGGACTGGTGGACCCGCTCACGGTTCTCGGCGTTCGCCGGACCCTCGTGCGGGGCCGCGGCGGAGACGGGCTGGGCCTGTGCCGGGGCTCCCCCGGCGGCTACGGTCGCGGCCGCGAGGGCTGCGACGAGGAGTGCGCGCGACCTACGGCGACGCGCCTGGGCGGATGCGGCCTGTCGCCCCGAGTGGGTGGTGGAACGGCAGGCCCGCGTTTGCTCGTGGTGTCGTGGTGTTCGCATGACGTGGTGCTCCCTGGGTGCTCCCGTCGGGGCAGCCCGCACCTCTGTGACGCGGGTCTCCCTGCCGCCAACACACCACCATTGGTCACACAGACATCACGGAAATTCACTCTCTGTAGTCCAACCAGCATCCAAAGACGGTAAAGACCGGTTGACCTCGGCGGGCAAATCGGTCGTCGCATCACCAAACGACCACTCGCCCGCCGAGGTCAGTCACCACCGGCTACAGCCAGCTACGGCTGCGGGACGTTCAGGGCGGAACGCACGAAGTCGGTCGTCGCTGCCATGCCGAGGTTGTTCGGGTGGATCGGCGCACCGTCCTCCGGAATCAGGCCCTCGACCCAGCGGGTGCCCGAACCCTGGCAGACGTCGTGGCCGCGCTCGAAGGTGTCGACGAAGACCGCCCCCTGGGCCTCGGCCTCCTCCTTGAGCATCGCGTTGAGCGCGGTCTGGGCGGAGTCCAGCCACGGGACGTCCCCACGGGAGATCGGCGTGCTCGGCCAGCAACCGCCGCTCTCCGGCAGGATCTGGAGGTAACCGACGCTGAGGACCGTGGCGTTGGGGCTGCGCTCGGCGATGTCCGCGTACACGCCGGAGACCTCACCCCGCAGTCCCTCGATCCGCTGGTCGAGCTCGTCACCGTAGTAGTCGGCGCAGGGGCTGCCCAGCGGGTTGCCCAGGCTGCGCTTCGCGCACTCCAGGAGAACCTCGGAGAAACCGAAGTCGTTCCCCGCGATCCCCACCGTGACCAGGTCGGTCTCGGGCCGGAGCGCGTCCAGCTGCGGCGGGGTGTCGTCGAACTGAGCCTCGTAGAGGTGGCTCATGACCGCGCCGGAGCAGCTGACGTCGGTGAGGTCGGCGATCCCCAGCTCGTCCGCGAGGCGCTTGGGGTAGTTGACCGAGGACTGCATGCAGCCGAGGAGCGGCATGTTGGCCTGGGCCTGGACCAGGGGGCCCGCGACGAAGGAGTCGCCGATGGCCACGTAGTGCTCGAAGGCGGCCGCCTCGGTCGCCTGGGCCTCCTCGGCGGCGACGGGCGCGGTGGCCAGCGAGATCCCCATGGCGGCGAGTGCCAGGGGCGCCGTGAACCGGGCGAGACGGCGCAGCGCGCCGGGGCGCTCACCGTCTCGGGAGGCACGGGGGATGGCGGGGGTTCGGTTCGTACGGAACACGAGGGATTTCCTCTCTCCAAGGAGCGGGGGCACAGGAGTGTTCTGACCATGGGGCGAGGGTGACTCTCCCCACATACTCTCTAACATGACTTACGAAACCCTTGACCTAACCGGTAGGTAACTTTCTTGTGTTTCCTGGGGCTCCCGATTCCATTCGGGCCTGTCCCCCACAGCCGTTAGCGTGTCGCCCATGGCAAAAGCTGCGAAGACGACGTTCCGGTGCGCCGAGTGCGGATGGACCACCCTCAAGTGGGTGGGGCGCTGCGGCGAGTGCCAGGCCTGGGGCACCGTCGAGGAGGCCGGGGCCCCCGCGCCCATGGCCGTCGCGTCGGCCCCGGTGACCTCCCGGGCCCGCCCCATCACCGAGATCAGCGTGGAGAGCGCCGAGGCGGTTCCCACCGGGGTGGACGAACTCGACCGCGTCCTGGGCGGCGGAGCGGTCCCCGGCGGTGTCGTCCTGCTGGCGGGCGAGCCCGGCGTGGGCAAGTCGACGCTCCTCCTGGAGGTCGCCGCCATGCGCGCCGCCAAGGCGCCCGTCCTCTACGTGACGGGCGAGGAGTCCGCCGGTCAGGTCCGGCTGCGCGCCGAGCGCCTCGGAGCCCTGTCCGACCAGCTCTTCCTCGCCGCCGAGACCTCCGTGGCCACCCTCGCGAGCCACGTCGACGCCGTCGCGCCGCAGCTGCTGATCGTGGACTCGGTGCAGACCATGGTCTCCCCCGAGGCCGCGGGCGTCCCGGGCGGCGTCACCCAGATCCGACAGGTCACCGGTGCGCTCATCCAGATCGCCAAGGAGCGCGGCATCGCCACCGTGCTGGTCGGCCACGTCACCAAGGACGGCTCGATCGCCGGTCCCCGCCTGCTGGAGCACCTGGTGGACGTCGTCCTCCACTTCGAGGGCGAGCGCCACTCCCAGCTGCGCCTGCTGCGCGCGGTCAAGAACCGCTACGGGCCCACCGACGAGATCGGCGTTTTCGAGCTCACCGAGAAGGGCATCTACGGCCTTCCCGACCCCAGCGGGCTCTTCCTCACCGAGCGGACCGACCCGGTGCCGGGCACGTGTGTCACCGTCACCCTGGAAGGTCGGCGCCCCCTCATCACCGAGGTGCAGGCACTGGTCGCTCCGACACCCCTGCCCGCGCCCCGCCGCGCGACCTCGGGCCTGGACACCTCGCGGGTGAACATGATCCTCGCCGTGCTGGAGAAGCGCACCGGGATGAAGCTGGCCAACATGGACGTGTACGCCTCGACCGTGGGCGGGGTGAAACTGGGCGAGCCCTCCGTGGACCTGGCCCTGGCCCTGGCCGCCGCCAGCTCGAACAACGACGTCGCTCTGCCGAGCGGGTTCATCGCGATCGGCGAGGTGGGGCTGGCGGGCGACGTGCGCAGCGTGAACGGCGTGCGGCGCCGGGTCGCCGAGGCGCAGCGCCTGGGCTTCACTCAGGCGGTGGTGCCCAAGCACTTCGGCGACCCGGTCAACGGCATCCGCGTCCACGAGGTGGAGGAGCTGAGCGAGGCCCTGTCCTGGGTGGAGCGCAGGGGCCGGCGCCGGGGCTCCCCACGCGGGACCTCCGAGGACTAGGGCGTGTTCGGCGGACACACGCCCTAGAAGTCGAAGATCACGCCCTTGGCGTTGGCCAGCTGGCAGGCGTTGCCGAAGGTCTCCTCGTAGTCCTCGGCGCCGGTGACCCGGACGGTGACCGGGCGGTACTCCATGGTGCAGACGCCGTCCTGGTGGGCCCTCACGCTGGCGATGTCGCCGTGCTCGGCGATGAGGTCGCAGGCCTCGGCAGCCCGGGGGTGGTCGCCCCCGGCCGGGTCACACTCCAGGGTGGCCCCGCGGGCCCAGCTCGTGGCGGTGTCACCGTGCTGCTCGACGGCGCCGAAGACCTCGAGCGAGTACGCGACGCCCCGGTCGTCGGCGGTCGCGGGCGCGGTCGCGCTCAGAGCGAAGGCGACGGCGGCGGCACAGGTCAGGGCGGTGGCCATGAGTTTCACAGGGAACTCCCGGGACGAGAACGAACGAGAACAACATTCGCCACGAATAGTAGCCACCCGGTGACGATCAGTTGTGAGTTTTGCGTGAACTCGTCCCGCGCCCGCGGTCAGGCCTTGAGCTGGAACACGAGCTGGTCGACGCTGCCGACATGGTCGCCGCGCAGGTTCGCCTTGTACCAGCCGGGCTGGGCCTTGGCGCCGCCGTCTCGGCAGTCCGTGAAGGAGCGCTCCAGGTCCCAGGAGATCGTGTACTCGTGCGGTCGGCCCTGGGAGAGCTGACGCTCCTCCTTGCTGTTGCCCTTGGCGCAGTCCGCGGAGGAGTAGATCCGGTCGTCGCCGGAGTCCAGCCTGAGCTCGAACGCCTCGGGACCGACGTCCACGGTGCACGTCTGCTCGGCGACGTTGACCACGGTCACCTTGAACTCGGGCTTGGCGCCGCCCCCGTACACCTCCCGCTCCTTCTCCGCGAAGTCGAAGGTGACCACGACGTCCTGCGGACGGCAGTGGTCCTCGGGGCGCTCGGGGGCCGGGGCGTCGGCCGATCCCCCACCGGAACCGCCACCGGAGCCCTCGTCGTCCCCCTCGCCCTCGGACGGCGACGCTGACGGTGACGGGGACTCCGACGGGGAGGGCGAGGCTGACGGGTCGGCGTCCTCTTCGTCGGTTTCGGCCTCGGAGGGCTCCTCTGCTGGGACACTGGAGGAGGCCTCGGGTTCCTCGATGGACGCCTGGGAGCCCGCTGGCTCGCCGTCGTCGGAGGAGTTCCGGAAGGCGAGCGCGACCAGAGCGAACACCAGCATCACGCCAGCCAGGACGAAGGCGCGTCGCTTCCAGTAGGTCTCACGGCTGACGGGTGCTGGTTGTCCGGTACTTGACGCCATGGGCCGTAGTATTGCGGTTTTGCGTGCCACCCACCTACTCAACCCGCCGATTTCCCGTTAAAGATGAGCGATAACCCTTACAGCACCGCCGTTCTGGCGTGGTACGAGTCCAACGCCAGGGACCTGCCCTGGCGCCGCCCCGAGGCCTCGGCCTGGTCCATCCTGGTCAGCGAGATCATGCTCCAGCAGACTCCCGTCGTGCGGGTGCTCCCCGCGTGGGAAGCCTGGATGGAGCGCTGGCCCACCCCCGCCCACCTGGCCAAGGAACCCTCCGGCGAGGCGGTTCGCATGTGGAACCGGCTCGGCTACCCGCGCCGGGCGCTGCGCCTGCACGCCTGCGCCGTCGCCATCACGGAGGAGCACGGCGGCGAGGTCCCCGACGACCACGCGACCCTTCTGTCCCTTCCGGGGATCGGCGCGTACACGGCGGCGGCGGTCGCGAGCTTCGCCTACGGACAGCGGCACGCCATTCTGGACACCAACGTGCGCCGGGTCCTGGCCAGGACCGAAACGGGGATCGAGTACCCGCCGAAAACCCAGACCAAGGCGGAGACCGCCCTCGCCGAGACGCTCCTGCCGCCGACGCCCTCCGTCGCGGCCCGATGGGGCGTGGCGGTGATGGAGTTGGGAGCACTGGTCTGCACCGCCCGGTCGCCGCGCTGCGCGGACTGCCCCCTCGCCGGACAGTGCGCCTGGAAGCTCGCCGGGAAGCCCGCGTACGACGGCCCGCCCCGGCGCGGACAAACCTACGCGGGCACCGACCGCCAGGTGCGCGGCAAGCTCCTGGCGGTGCTGCGCGCCTCACACGAACCGGTGCTCAAGGACGCCCTGGACGCGGTGTGGGACGACGGCGTACAGCGCGAGCGAGCCCTGGACGCCCTGGTCTCCGACGGACTGGTCGACCCCCTGGACGACGGCCGCTACGCCCTGCCCGGATAGCGGGACCGCACGGTTGACGACCCCCCGGCCGACGCCGGGAACCCGGCCGGGCCCGTCCGCGCACCTCGCGCGGCCTCAGTTCATCCGGGCCCCGACCTCTCCGGCCCCCTCGGCGTCGAACTCCGCCTGGGTGCCGTCGAAGGCGCCGCTGCACGGAGCGCCGGGCTCGGGAGCGTAGGGGCTCTGCTCGTACTCCAGAAGGAAGTCCGCCAGGCGCGGGTCGGCCGGGTCGTCCAGCTTGAGCTGGGCGCCCCAGGCCGAGGCCACCACGGGTGACGGCAGGTCCTCCATCGGGCTGACCAGCACGTACGAGCCCTCCGTGTGGTGCTCGGTCAGCGTCGCCACCTCGTCGTCGGACAGTGCGGGATCGTGGGTGATCCACACCGCCCCGTGCTCCAGGGAG
>NZ_ANAE01000087.1 GCF_000341265.1 Nocardiopsis prasina DSM 43845
GCCATGGAAGCCGTGCGCACCATGGCCCCCACCAGCGTGCTGCGCCGGGTGATCACCGACCCGTCCACCGGCAAACCCCTGGACGTGGGACGCGGGATGCGTAACGCCCCCGAACAGATCCGTACCGTGGCCCACCACGGGCGCACCACCTGCGCCTGGCCCCAGGGCTGCGATGTCCCGATTAGCGCCACCGAGGCCGACCACATCACCAGCTATTCCCAAGGCGGGAACACCAGCGCCCACAACATTCAACCGCTGTGCTCCACCCACAACCGGCTCAAGTGGCGGCGGGAGAACAACCCCCACCGGGCTGTTTGGAAAGGCCGCCCCGCACCCCCACACCCACCACCAAAACCGGAACCACCACCGCCGGAACCACCCCCACCGCATCCCCGCGAGTGAGCACCCGGGCCCCTACCCCCGCACGCCCACACCCGCACCCCTATGCGCCCGTGCCCTCGGGCACCCGCTCATGCCCTGCCACCCACACTTGCCCCACACGAACCCCAACCCACACCACGGGAGAGGAGGCCCACCCATGAACCCCACCCCGCACCCCACCGCAGGAGCATCCACCACCACCGGGCCAGGGTCGGCCTCCACCCCCCTCCAGACGAGGACCACCCACCCCCCACGCCGCCTTCGCTGCCGCTGTTGCGATGGCACGAGTGACCAGCCGCGACTCGCGACCCGCTCACCACAGGCCTGGGGACCCGCCTTCCCTCGCCGCCGCTTTTCCGTCCACCACCCCCACCGCCACGACACGCGAAACGATGAACACCAGCCCTGGTCCCGCACCTTCCTTCGCTGCCGCTGTTGCGTCGGAAAGCGTGACCGGCCGCGACACGAATCCCGGTCAGCGCAGGCATGGAGAAACACATCGCTGTGGCCGTAGGCTCACCCGTGACCGCAACAACAAAGGTGGATGTCGGTTTTGTCTGTTTCTCGACAAGTTGGAAAAACGAGCGCTTGCCACCGGTAAGTTCGCAGGTGAAAAAGCCTGCTCCCCGCGCACGCAGGGATGGACCCACGAGCAGCAGGTCCCATTCGTTCGAGACAGCCTGCTCCCCGCGCACGCAGGGATGGACCCATCACCCGCTAACCCAACTCAGCAGCTCACTACTGCTCCCCGCGCACGCAGGGATGGACCCGCGATCCTGTTCTGGATCCCCCGCGACCTGACGACCACTGCTCCCCGCGCACGCAGGGATGGACCTTGCTGGAGCAGGTCCCATTCGTTCGAGACAGCCTGCTCCCCGCGCACGCAGGGATGGACCCACGAGCAGCAGGTCCCATTCGTTCGAGACAGCCTGCTCCCCGCGCACGCAGGGATGGACCCACGAGCAGCAGGTCCCATTCGTTCGAGACAGCCTGCTCCCCGCGCACGCAGGGATGGACCCACGAGCAGCAGGTCCCATTCGTTCGAGACAGCCTGCTCCCCGCGCACGCAGGGATGGACCCCCGCTTCAGCGACGTGATGTCCCAGACGGCCCGCTGCTCCCCGCGCACGCAGGGATGGACCCGCGCACAGCAGGTCCCATTCGTTCGAGACAGCCTGCTCCCCGCGCACGCAGGGATGGACCCACGAGCAGCAGGTCCCATTCGTTCGAGACAGCCTGCTCCCCGCGCACGCAGGGATGGACCCACGAGCAGCAGGTCCCATTCGTTCGAGACAGCCTGCTCCCCGCGCACGCAGGGATGGACCCTCGCCCGCTGGCGCGAGCGCTCGGCGCCCGATGCTGCTCCCCGCGCACGCAGGGATGGACCCAGAGGGAGACCAGCGGACGAGCCACCGATTCACTGCTCCCAGCGCACGCAGGGATGGACCCCCCAAGCTCAAGCGCGAAGAGCGCCGGACCATCTGCTCCCCGCGCACGCGGGGATGGACCCCCGCGCGTGGGGCGGATGGTGATCCGCGCGCGCTGCTCCCCGCGCACGCGGGGATGGACCCCGTTTCGCGGGCTCGGGGAAGTCGGGGTCGTTCTGCTCCCCGCGCACGCGGGGATGGACCCACCGAGTACACCGCCTCACATGCCCAGCGTCACTGCTCCCCGCGCACGCGGGGATGGGCCCAAGGAGGCCACCATGGCGCCGCATGTGGCTGGAGTGCTTCCGCGCAGGTTTCAAAACTGCCCGAAGCAGAGACAAACGATTCGCGCACGCGGGATAGTGCGTTGGCTAGGGGAATGACGCGAGTACTCGGGAAAGGGCCTTCTCGCCTGCGGGTTTCCAGGTGGGTTTGCCTCCTGGGAGGCCCTGTTCACCGGCACGGCCTATCTCGATGAGGCCGAGGCTCCGAAGGACGGCCCAGCCTCGGGAGCGTTGGATGGTGGCCTTGTCGGTGGGGTATCCGGTGAAGAACTCAGTGGCGTCGGGGAGCAGGACCCACGCGGCACAGAGGTCCGTGGCGGGATCACCTGAGCAGAGTTCACCGAAGTCCACGACACCCGTGAGGGCTCCGTTGGTGGTGACGACGTTGGCCGGGTGCAGGTCCGCGTGCAGCCACACCGGGGTGTGGTGCCAGTGGGGTGCGTCAACTGCGGCCTGCCAGACCTCCAGGATCCGGGGAATCTGGTCGGGGTCCACAGTGCTACGGGCGTATCGCTCGAAGTCATCGAGGTCCTTGATGAGGTCGAGCGGGTGCATGCCGCGCTGGGGGTTGACCGGGGCGTCAGCTGGGGCTGGGCGATGGAGCGCGGTCAGGAAGTCCGCGAGCGTGTGGGGGTCTCTGGTGACAGGAGAGAGGTCCGCAGGATCACCGGTGATCCACGTGGTGATCAGCCAGGTGTGGGGGAAGTGTGGGGAAGGCCTGCCGAGGCGCACGGGGACAGGGACGGGCAGAGAGAGATCTGGGGCCAGCGTTGGCAACCACTGGTACTCCATGCGCAGGAGGTCGGGTGCGCGTTGAGAACGGGGCATCCGGACAGCGAGGTCCTCGCCCAGGCGCCACATCTGGTTGTCCCAGCCGCCCTCGACGGGACGCAGGTCCAGGTCAGCGAGATCCGGGTGCTGTTCTTCGAGGAGGGATCGTACGAGCGACTCGTTCACGGAGCCCACTGTAGGGGGCGGCGGTCGCCGCCCCCTACAGCTCGGGATCAGTGGACTGGAAGGCTCTCGGGTTCCTGACCGGCCTCGGACCGGCGCACCAGGAAGGTCGCGAAGAATGCCAGGGTGACGATCACAGCACCCAGGACGAACGCCATGTGGATACCGCCCGCCTCGGCGACGACGGCGTCCGCGCCGTCGTTGAGCTGACTGGCGGCGACGGCGGACATCACGGCGATGAACGTCGCGGTGCCGGCGGCACCGGCCACCTGTTGCACGGTGCCCACCACGGCGCTGCCGTAGGAGTACAGCGAGGGACGCAGGGAACCGAGCGCACCGGTGAGCAGCGGGGTGAACATGAGGCCGAGCCCGACGCTGAGCGCCATGTGCGCGGCGACGACGTACCCGAGCGAAGTCTCGGTGCCGAAGAAGGTCATGCTCCACATCACGAGCGTGACCACACCGGCTCCCGGGGTGACCAGGGGGCGGGGCCCGTAGCGGTCGTACAGCCGACCCACGAACGGGGCCAGCAGACCCATCACCAGACCACCGGGCAGCAGGGTGAGACCGGTCGCGAGCGTGTCGTGGCCGAGCACGTTCTGCATGTAGAGCGGCAGCAGGATGATCGTGCCGAACAGCGCCATGAAGCTCACCAGCACCAGCCCGATGGAGATCGAGAACTGGCGGGACTGGAACACCCTCAGGTCGAGCAGGGCCCGGTCCTCCTTCTGGAGCCCGATCTGGCGCCACACGAACAGCACCAGGGCGACGGCACCCACGAGGAGCGCCGCCCACGGCGGGATGGCCGCGTCGGCGTCGGCCGCCTTGCCCAGGCTGGAGAAGCCGTAGACCAGGCCGCCGAAGGCGAAGGCGGACACGATCACCGAGAGCACGTCGATACGGGCGGCGCGGGGTTCGGTGACGTTGCGGATGAAGGCGGCGCCCAGTCCGAGGGCGAGCAGGGCGATCGGCAGCACGAGTCCGAACAGCCAACGCCAGTCCAGCACGCTCAGGATGAGCCCGGACAGGGTCGGGCCGACGGCGGGGGCCACCCCCCCGNATGGAGATGTTGCCCATCACGCGGCCGCGGCGGTCAGCGGGGACCGTGTTGAGGATGGTCGTCATGAGCAGCGGCATCATGATGGCGGTTCCGCTGGCCTGCACGATCCGGCCCAGCAGGAGGACCGTGAAGTTCGGCGCGAGGAAGCAGATCAGGGTGCCGAGGGTGAACAGGGTCATCGCGGCGATGAACACCTGCCGCAGGTGGAACCGTTGCAGCAGGAACCCGGTCACGGGGATGATCACGGCCATCACGAGCATGAAGGCCGAGGTCAGCCACTGTCCGGTGGAGACCGAGATGCCGAGGTCGCGGTTGAGCGCGGGCAGGGCCACACCCATGATCGTCTCGTTGAGGATGACGACGAAGGCCGAGACAAGGAGGAGCGGGATGACGAGTCGGGTCGCGCGCTGGTCCGCGACCTCGTCGGAGTTTGTCACGTCGGGTTGCCTGGTCACATACTTCCTTGCGCGCTTGGGGTGGCCTGGATCCGGGGGATGAGCGGGGTGCGGGCTGTGCCGTCGAAGGATCAACCCCGCTGGTCACGGCAGTATTCCGGGGCGGAAGGGGATATTCCGCCGAGAACGCCACTGTGTCCTCCAGGTTAGGCGACGGAACGTCCCGTCTCGCCCGATTTTGCGCGCTGTGCAACTAACTTCCCCATGTGCCCTTCCCCACGTTGGTCAGGGCAGCTCGCAGGCCCGTGTCGCGAACGACCACACGGCCGCCCCGACCAACGGGTCGATGCTCCTGCGTCCCGGTCCGCCGGTTCCGCGCGAACCCGCGCCCTCCACCCCGGCGACCCCTCCGGACAGAGCGGGTTCACCGCGCAGACCACTGCGGGGCCCGTGGAACTGGCCGCTCAGCGCATCGGGGGAGGTGGCCGCGAACACGGCGGGCAGCGCGCCCCGGTCGGTTCCCTGGGCCCACGGGTACTGGAGCCGGTCCAGGGCCGTGGGCCGGGGCGGGGTGAAGAGCTCTCCCACGCTCGGTGAGAGCACCGGCAGCGAGTAACCGGGGTGCACGACCAGGCTCCGCACCCTCGATCCGCGCTCGGCCAGCCTTCGGTGCAGTTCGAACCCGAGCGCGTGGGTGACCAGCTTGGACTGCGCGTAGGCCCGCCACGGTGAGTACGTGCGCTCCAGTTCGAGGTCGTCGGGGGAGGGGCGGACCAGTTTGGCGCTCATCGACCCCATCCAGACGACGCGGCCGGAGGTCCGCTCCAGTGACTCCAACACCTCGTGGGTGAGGACGTGGTGGCCGAGCGCGTTGGTGGCCAGGGTCAGTTCGTGCCCGTCCACACTGACCTCGCGCCGCGCCGGTGCGCCCACCAGTCCGGCGTTGTTGACCAGGGCGTCCAGCCGTGGGAGCCCGGCGAGTTCGGCTCCGGCGGCCCTGGCGCTGCCCAGGTCCGAGGTGTCGATCCGCACCACCCGTGCGTGGGCTCCCTCGACCTCCGCGCGCAGGGCCGAGGCGATCCGCTCGCCGCGCCGGGTGTCGCGGCACAGCAGCACGACGTCGGCTCCGGCTCGGGCCAGGAACAGGGTGATCCACAGTCCGATCCCCGAAGTCGCACCCGTCACCGCGATCGTGCGTCCGTCCATGTTCGGCGCCTGCCAGCCCATGTGCTCTGTCCCCTTCTGTGGATGGTCTCGGGTCCGGCAGCCTAGGGGCGGGCCAGGAGCCGGTCCAGTTGGCCGCGCAGGGTCCGTTCGGCCTCCAGTGAGGACAGGCCGCCGATCAGGACGCGCATGGACAGGCCGTCGGCGGTGGCCATGAGGCCCCGCGCGGCGGCGCGGGGGTCGGGGAGTTCGGGTGCGACCCTGGCGAGGAGGCGGGCGGCCTCGGCCTCCTCCCCGTCCTTGGCCTCGGCCAGCAGGCGGGCGAGGGTCGGGTGGTTGAACCCGGCGGCGACGTACTGGTGGAAGACCGACACCCCGGCGCGGGCCGTCTCGGCGCGGGGGATGGGGTGCCCGACCAGCTCCCAGAGGGTCTCACGGTCGTCGGTTTCCCTGGTGGACTCGTCGTGGAGCCGTGCGGCGCTCGACAGCATCGCCTCCAGGCTGGCCTGGAGGAGTTCGTCCTTGCTGCGGAACCAGTACTGGATGCGTCCGACCGAGACCCCGGCGGCCGCGGCGACGTTGCGCATGGACACGGCTCCCATGCCGTTCTCCGCGATCACCTGCCACACCGCATGGAAGATCTCGGTCCGTCTCGGGTCGGGTTCCGGGTTGTTCATCCCCCCATCCTAACCAAGGGAAATACGATCGTATTGAGATGGGTGTACACTCGGAGTGCGGTCAATACGATCGTATTTCCCTTGGAGGGGTCATGAGCGACCACGAGAACCGACGTCACCGGCTTCGCCGCGCGCTCCAGGTCCTGGCGGTGCTGGCGGTGGCCTGGCTGGTCGTCGACAAGGCGGTCGCGGTCGTCGCGCCCGAGCCCACCGTGGGGCACTGGCGCAGTTCGGAGGGGTACGCCTCCTACCGGGAGGCCTACGAGGACGTGATGGCGACCCTGCCCGAGCCCACCCGCTCCCACGACGTGGCCACCGAGTACGGCTTCGTGCGGGTGTACGAGTGGACCGCCACCGAGGAGGGGGCCGAGGAGGATCCGCCGGTCGTGCTGCTGCCCGGAATCCGATCCGGGGCACCGATGTGGGGCGCGAACATCACCCACTGGGTCGGCCAGCGCACCCTCTACGCGATGGACGCGATCGGTGACGCCGGGATGTCCACGCAGTCGACGCCGTTCACCTCGTTCGACGACCAGGCGGCCTGGGTGGAACAGGTGCTCGCCGGTCTGGAGCTGGAACGCGTCCACGTGGTGGGGCACTCCTTCGGCGGTGCCATCGCCGCCGTCCACGCGCTCGAACATCCCGGTCGGGTGGCCTCGCTGACGCTCCTCGAACCGGTGATGGTCCTGCGGGGGCTGCCCGCCTCCACTTACCTGTGGTCCTCGCTGCTGCTGCTCCCCGTGCCGCAGTCGTGGAAGGACCGGGGCATGGCGGAGATCGGTGGGGTCACGGTCGAGGAGGTCCGCGAGCGCACTCCGATGTCGTCGATGATCGACCAGGGTTCACGGCACTACGACTCGGTCACCCTGGTGCCGCGCACCCTCTCGGACGAGGAGTGGCGGTCCATGTCGATGCCGGTCCGGATCGACCTGGCCAGCGACAGCTCCCTGGCCGGTGGCGAGGAGGCAGGGGACCGTGCCCGGGAACTGGGCAGGGAACCCGTCACCGTCTGGCCGGAGACCACCCACTCCCTGCCCATGCAGGCCGCCGACGCGCTGGGTCCGGAACTCGCCGCGTACTGGGCCGCCCACGACGGCTGAGCCCCCGGGTCAGCCCTCCAGTCTGCTGCGCAGTTCCGGCAGGCCCGTGCCGCCCGCCTGGTCCAGGTAGGCGGGACGGCCCGCCATGAGCATGACGAGCGCGAGCAGCGGACCCTCCACCACGGGCAGTCCGGGGTCGTTCGTGGTGAAGTCCGCGTCCGTGGCCCGCAGGTGCAACCCCTTGACCTGGGACCTGCTGTTCACGGCGAAGTCGCGGGAGGCGAGGAACCGCGCCACCTCGGCCACCGCCTCGGGTGTGGGCTCGCGCTCGATCCCGAGCGGACGGCGCACGTCCTGGCCGTGCACGACGAGTTCGCCGAGCCAGGGGGAGGGGTCGCCGGAGGGCAGTCGGACGGGTTCGCCGCCCTCGGTGCCCAGGGCGGCGAACCTGGCCAGTGTGGCAGCGGGCTCGGACCGGGCGAAACGGGCGATCTGCCTGCGGTTGTGGGCCGCGGGGCGCAGGCCCGAGCGCAGGATGGAGACGATCCATCCGAGCTGGCCGATGGTCATGCCCGAACCGAGGTGCGCGACCACCTCGTGCACGTTCCACTCGGTGCACAGTGAGGTCTGGTTCCACTGCTCGTCGGTGAGTTCGCGCAGGTCGGACACGAGGGCCGCGTGTTCGACGGCGAGCAGTCGCCTGGGGTCGGTCGTCTCCATAGGCGCACTCTACGGACCCGCTCCGACAGTTCCGGAAGGGCCGCGCCGACACCGTGTCCCCACTCCCATGGGAAAGCAACGACGTAAAGGCTGTGGCTCCCCTCGCCTCCGAAACCCGCTCGGTGTGTTGCCGCTCACTCCCTCGGCCTCTAAAATGAACGCCAATCATTAACCGGCGTCCCAGGAGCGACCCCATGAGCAGCCCCCTCCAGAACTTCATCAACGGCGCCTTCGTCGACGCCCACGGTCAGGACCGGCTCGACGTCGTCAACCCCACCAACGGGAACACCGTCGCGGTCTCACCCGTCTCCGACCAGGCCGACGTCGACGCCGCCTTCGACGCGGCGCGCGCCGCCTTCACCACCTGGCGGCGCGTCACCCCGGGGGAGCGGCAGCGGCTGCTGCTCAGGATCGCGGACGCGGTCGAGGCCAACGCCGAGGAGATCGTGGAGGCCCAGCACCGCAACACCGGCCAGCCCCGGTGGATGATCTCCCAGGAGGAGATCGCCATGGGCGTGGACCACCTGCGCTTCTTCGCCGGTGCCGCCCGCACCCTGGAGGGCCGCGCCGCCACCGAGTACATGGAGGGCCACACCTCCTACGTCCGCCGCGAGCCGGTCGGGGTCGTCGCCCAGGTCACGCCGTGGAACTACCCGCTGCTCATGGCGGTGTGGAAGATCGGCCCCGCCCTGGCCGCGGGCAACTGCGTCGTGCTCAAGCCCTCCGACACCACCCCCGAGTCCACCCTGGTCCTGGCCCGTCTGTTGGGTGAGATCCTCCCGGCGGGCGTGTTCAACGTGGTCCTGGGCGACGCCGGGACCGGACGGCTCCTGGTGGAGCACCCCGAACCGGCCATGGTCTCCATCACCGGATCGGTCCGCGCGGGCCGTCAGGTCGCCGCCTCGGCAGCCAAGGGGCTCAAGCGCGGTCACCTGGAGCTGGGCGGCAAGGCCCCGGCGGTGGTCTTCGCCGACGCCGATCTGCCCGCCACCGCCAAGGCCCTGGTGGAGTTCGGCACGTTCAACGCGGGGCAGGACTGCACCGCCGTCACCCGGGTCCTGGTCGAGGAGAGCGCCCACGACCGCTTCGTGGAGCTGCTCGCCGAAGCCGCGCGTGGCACTCGGACGGGAGACGCCGACGAGTCCCGCAACGACTACGGCCCGCTGAACAACGCCCGCCACTTCGCGTCGGTCACCGACAAGCTCGGGCGTCTGCCCGAACACGCCACCGTGGTCACCGGGGGTCGGGCGGTCGGGGGCGACGGCTACTTCGTGGAGCCGACGGTGATCACCGGCGTGCGCCAGGACGACGAGCTGGTGCAGGAGGAGACCTTCGGTCCGATCCTGACCGTCCAGACCTTCTCCTCGGAGGCGGAGGCCGTGGAGCTCGCCAACGATGTGGACTACGCGCTGGCCTCCAGCGTGTGGACCTCCGACCACGCCGCCGCGATGCGCCTCACCCGCGACCTCGACTTCGGCTGTGTCTGGGTGAACACCCACGTGCTGCTCACAGCGGAGATGCCGCACGGCGGCTTCAAGTCCTCGGGTTACGGCAAGGACCTGTCGCTGTACTCGGTGGAGGAGTACACCCGGGTCAAGCACGTGATGCACGCGCTGGAGGGGTGAACCCGGTCCTCACGGCTCAGTCCGTGTACCTCTGGCGCAGGCCGCTGACCAGCGCGTCGAGCGCGAGCTCGAAGGCCCGGTCGGCGGCCGCGCGGGGGTCCGCCGACCGCTGCGCGGCAAACCGCGTGAAGGTGGGCGCGACCTCCTCCATGCCACCCGGGTCGAAGATCCCCTCGGGGGCGGAGGCGTCGTAGGCGGCGCCGAAGACCAGTGCCTCGACGCCGACGATGATGTCCACCGCGTCCGCGCCGACGATCCCGGCGTCCTCCAGGGCCCGGGTCACGCGCTCGTACATGCGCAGCGTCCGGGGGGAGTCGGCGACGGGCAGTACCGCCATGACCGGGATGAGCGCGGTGTGCTCCATGAAGCACCGCCGGTAGGAACGCGCCCACTGCCGCAGCGCCCGGTCCCAGGGTTCGGTGCCGAAGGCGGAGTCGTCGATCCGCTCGTTCACGCGTTCCTGCAACAGGATGAGTACGTCGCGCTTGGAGG
Source organism: Nocardiopsis prasina DSM 43845 (assembly GCF_000341265.1). Taxonomy (GTDB): domain Bacteria; phylum Actinomycetota; class Actinomycetes; order Streptosporangiales; family Streptosporangiaceae; genus Nocardiopsis; species Nocardiopsis prasina. Next base: position 10,219 of record NZ_ANAE01000087.1, read on the forward strand.
CGACGTGGTTGTACAGCGCCGAGGCGGCGACGCCGAGCTCCTTCGCCAGAGCGGCCATGGTCAGGTGCCGGTAGCCCTGTTCGGTGACGATCCGGATCGCGGCCAGGGTGACGCGTTCACGTGAGAGCACCGGTGAGGAGGGTCTGCCCCTGCCCCGCCCACTGCGCGTTCCCTGACTCACTGGCGCCTGCTTCCTGTCGGCCCGGACGAGGTCGCCACCAGTCTAGGAGCGGCGCGCCCGCGCCCGTATCGGTGCTGCTCGCGGGAGTGTCCCGCTTGACACCGGGGGACTCCGTGTCCGTTAATGAACGGTATTCATTTAATGGTTCGAAGGAGCGCACCCATGAGTGGCACACACGTCATCGGCAGCGACGAGGTCATCGACCGTGACGTCGTGGTCGTGGGCGCGGGCCCGGCCGGGCTGATGGCCGCACGCACCCTCCAGGCGGCCGGACGCACCGTCGCCGTCCTGGAGGCCCGCGACCGCGTGGGCGGCCGCACCTGGTCACGGGAGGTCGACGGGGCCTTCCTGGAGCTGGGCGGCCAGTGGGTCTCGCCCGACCAGACCGAACTGCTCGGCCTCCTGGACGAGCTCGGGCTGGACACCTACCCGCGCCACCGCGAGGGCGCCAACGTCTACCTCGCCCCCGACGGCTCCCGGCACGAGTACACCGGGGACATGTTCCCGGCGGGGGAGCGGACCGAGGCGGAGATGACGCGGGTCATCGCGACCCTGGACGGTCTGGTCGAGGAGATCGGCGTCGAACGCCCCTGGGACCACCCGCTCGCCCGTGAGCTGGACACCGTCACCTTCACCGAGTGGCTGCGGCGGCAGACCGACGACGAGGCCGCCCGCGAGAACATCGGCATCTTCATGGCCGGGGGCATGCTCACCAAACCCGCCCACGCCTTCTCCGCGCTCCAGGCGGTCCTCATGGCGGCCTCCGCCGGGTCGTTCTCCCACCTGGTGGACGAGGACTTCATCCTGGACCGCCGGGTGGTCGGCGGCATGCAGTCAGTCTCCCGGACCATGGCCGACGCCCTGGAGGAGGGCACGGTCCTCCTGGACACCCCGGTCCGGACCGTTCGCTGGAGCGAGGAAGGGGTCACGGTCCTCTCCGAACGCGCGACCGTACGGGCCCGCCGCGTGATCGTGGCCGTCCCGCCCACCCTGTACTCACGGATCACCTTCGAGCCCGCCCTGCCGTGGCTCCAGCAGCAGATGCACCAGCACTCGTCGATGGGCCTGGTCATCAAGGTCCACGCGGTCTACGACCGCCCGTTCTGGCGGGACCGGGGGCTCTCCGGAACCGGGTTCGGCGCCAGGGAGCTCTGCCAGGAGGTCTACGACAACACCAACCACGGGGACGAGCGCGGCACCCTGGTGGCCTTCGTCTCCGACGAGCCCGCCGACGACCTCCTGCGCCGGTCCGCCGAGGAGCGCAGGGCCGCGGTCCTGCGCTCCCTCTCCCACTATCTCGGTGAGGAGGCGCTGGAACCGGTCGTCTACTTCGAGTCGGACTTCGCCTCCGAGGAGTGGACCCGGGGGGCCTACGCCGCCAGCTACGACCTCGGCGGACTGCACCGCTACGGGGCTGACCAGCGCGCACCCGTGGGGCCGATCGGCTGGGCCTGCTCGGACCTGGCGGCCGAGGGCTACCAGCACGTGGACGGCGCGCTGCGCCAGGGCCGCCGCGCCGCCGAGGAGGTCCTCACGGACGCCGTCGGCTGACCTCCCACGACGCCGGGAGGCCCGGCCCCGCTCACGCGCGGGGCCGGGCCTCGTTCCGTCAGATCCGTGGCGTCACGCCCCCGAGGCCGCCGCGAACTTCGCGCGCAGCCGGACCACCTCGGCCGGGTCCCAGCCCGGTCCCGGCACGCTGGAGGCCAGCATGCGCGTGTAGGGGTGTTCGGGCTCGCGCAGCACGCGGCGGGTCGGCCCGTGTTCGACGGCCCGACCCCGGTACATCACCAGGACCTCGTCGGTGACCTGCCCGACCACCGCCAGGTCGTGCGAGACGAACACCAGGGACACCCCCGACTCCTCCCGGATACCGGTGAGCAGCCGCAGGATCTGGGCCTGCACGGACACGTCCAGCGCGGAGACCGCCTCGTCGAGCACCAGCACGGCCGGGTCGGCCGCCAGCGCGCGGGCGATGGCCAGGCGCTGCCGCTGACCGCCGCTGAGCCGGTGCGGCCTCGCCTCCGCCTCCCGCGCGCCCAACCCCACCTGTTCGAGGAGTGCCAGCGCGCGCCGCTCCGCCTCGGTCCGGTCGGCGCCGTGCAGCCGCAGGACGTGGCACAGGCACTGGGAGGCGGTGAGACGGCGGTCCAGGGACTCCAACGGGTTCTGGAAGACCAGCTGGACCTCCCTCGCCCGGCGCAGGCGCGCGGCGCGTCCGCGCTCACGGACGCCGCGCACCCGGCCCGACACCCGGATCTCCCCGGAGTCGGGCCGCTCCAGGCCCACCAGCATCCTGGCCACGGTGCTTTTGCCGGACCCGGACTCGCCGACCACGCCCAGCGAGCCACCGGGCGCGAGCTCGAACGAGACGTCGTCCACGGCCACCAGCTCCGGCACGCGCCGGCCCATGGAGTAGGCCCTGCGCAGTCCGCTCACTGACAGCGCCGGTTCGTTCGGGGTCATCGGATCTCCTCCTCGGTGCGGGACGGGTCCGCTCCACGGCTCGTCGTGTCGGCCCTGACACAGGCGACTCCGCCGTCGTCGAGCGGGAACGTCTCCGGACGCCAGGTCGCGCAGACCTGTGTCGCGTCGGCGCACCGTGGCGCGAAGGGGCAACCGGTGAAGGCCGTGGACAGCGAGGGCGGCGCCCCTGGGATGGGTTCGGGGGCCAGGTCGGAGTCCAGCCCCGGGTTGCAGGCGATCAGCCCGCGTGTGTAGGGGTGGCGCGGGTCGGCGAAGAGCGCCGACGCCTCGCGGGACTCCACCACCCGGCCCGCGTACATGACGTGCACCCGATGGCAGTAGGCGGCGGCCAGGTGGAGGTCGTGCGTGATGAACAGGACTCCCATGCCCCGGGTCTCACGCAGATCGCGCAGGACCGAGAGCACCTCCGCCTGGGTGGTGGCGTCCAGGGCGCTGGTGGCCTTGTCGGCGAGCAGGAGTTCGGGCTCGGTGGCCAGGGCCGCGGCGAGCACGACCCGTTGCAGCATGCCCCCGGACATCTCGTGCGGGAACTGGCGGAAACGCTCCTCGGGCCGGTTCAGGCCCACCTCCGCCATGAGGTCCAGGGCCCTGGCACGGGCCTCGGCCTTCGGTGTGCCCAGGGCCAGGACCAGGCGTTCGGTGAGGAAGTCGCCCACGCGGCGGACCGGGTTGAGTACCGAGCGCGGGTCCTGGAACACCATGGACACCCGGCGGGAGCGCAGCTCGGTGAGCTCCGCCGGGGCGGCGCTGAGCACGTCGGTCCGGCCGACGCGGGCCCGGCCGTCGACGGCGGCGCCCTCGGGCAGCAGCCGCAGGACGGCGCGGGCGGTGGTGGACTTCCCCGACCCGGACTCGCCGACCAGGCCGACGACCTCGCCGGGCCGCACGGTGAGGCCGACCTCGTCCAGGACGGGCCGACGCGTCTCGGCGCTGGGGAGGGTGACGGTGAGGTTCTCGATGTCGAGCAGCATGGGCCTACCTCCGTGAGTTCAGCCGGTCGGCGACACGCACCCCGACGATGTTGAACGCGACCACGACCAGGGCGATGGCCGCGCCGGGGACCAGCGCGGGCCACAGCACGCCCTGGATCAGCGCGGACTGCCCCTCCTGGACCATCAGGCCCCACTCGGAGCTGGGCGGCTGTGCGCCGAACCCGAGGAAGCTGAGGGTGGCCAGGCTCATCAGGCCCTCACCGAAGAGCACCACCAGGTACCCGAGCAGGGCGGGTGCCATGTTGGGGATGAGGTAGCGCAGACAGATGACCAGCCCGCTCACCCCCTGCACCCGGTAGGCGTCGATGTAGGGCTTGGCGCACTCCGCCAACGCGACGCTGCGGGTGAACTTGGCGATGATCGGAGTGAACGCCAGCCCCAGCGCCACGACGGCCGTGGTCATGCCGCTGCCGAACACCGCGATCACGAGCACCACGAACAGCAGTCCGGGGAAGGCGTACATGACGTCGGTGACACGGGCGAGGAGGACGTCCACCCAGCCGCGCCGCCAGGCGGCCAGCGTGCCCATCGCCACACCCAGCGCGGAGGCGAGCAGCAGCAGGGCCAGCGGGCCGAGCAGGCTCTCCCGGGCGCCGTGGACGACCCGGGACAGCAGATCGCGGCCCATCTGGTCGGTGCCCAGCCAGTGGTCGGCGCCGGGTGGCGCCCAGATGTTGCCGAAATCGATGGCGTTGGGGTCGGCCGGAGCGACCAGTGGGGCGAACACGGCGGCCAGGACCACCGCGACGAGGAACCCTCCGCTGACCCACAGGGCGCCGCGCTCCCCGGAACCGCGGGCACGCCCGAGGTCGGTGCTCACGGTGACGGCCGTGGTGGGCGTCTGGGCGGTCATACCCGGTTCCTTTCGATACGGACCGTCGGGTCCAGCAGCGGGTGGACGAGGTCGATCAGGGTCGTGACCCCCATGTAGGCGACCACCATGCACAGCAGGACGGCCTGCACGACGGGGAAGTCGAGGTTGTTGATGGCGTCCACCAGCAGCGCGCCGATCCCGCTGAGACCGAACGCCGACTCGATGACCACGGTCCCGCTGAGCATGCTGGCGGTGACCAGGCCGCACATCGTCACGACGGGGCCCAGGGAGTTGCGCAGCACGTGGCGGCGGACCACGTGCCGTTCGGCGATCCCCGACGCCCGCGCCGCCGCCACGTGCTCCAGGTCGAACTGCTCCACCATCGTCTGCCGGGTGACCCGGGAGACGATGGCCAGGGCACCGGTGGCCAGGGCGATCGCGGGCAGCGTCAGGTGGTGGACCCGGCCGAGGAACCCCTCGCCCAGGCCGGTCACCGGGAACCACCCGAGACGCACCCCAAACAGGGAGATCAGCGCGATGGCCAGGACGAACGACGGTACCGAGGCGGCCAGCGTGGTGCCCGCGGTGACGGCGGCGTCGGTGCGGCGCCCGCGGCGCACGGCGGACAGGGTGCCCAGAGCGATGCCCAGGACGGTGAAGAGCACCGCCGCGTAGGCCACCAGGGACACGGTGGTGGGCAGGCGGGTGAGGATGAGGTCGCTCACCGCCGCGTTGTACTGGAACGAGGTTCCGAGGTCTCCGGTGACGGCGCCGCTCAGCCAGAGCCAGTACTGCACCAGCAGGGGCTGGTCCAGGTGGTACTCGGCGCGGACCGCGGCGATCCGCTCGGGGGTGACGTTCTCGGGGTCGCCCACCAGGAACGACACCGGGTCACCCGGTGCGGCGTACATGGCGCCGAAGATCAGCGCCGAGCTGACGGCCAGGGTGAGCAGCATGCCGCCGAGGCGGCGCAGCACGTGCGTGGTCATCGGCCTTCGTCCTCTCGGGCGCCGAGGTCGGCGGCCCACGGGTAGAAGAGGAACGCGGAGGAGGCGGGCGCCCCCGTCACCCCCGGTCCCATGGCGAGGGTCGTGGGGACCTGGACGACGGGGATCCACGGCATGGCCTCGGTCCAGCGGTCCTGGAGCTCCACGGCGAGTTCGGCCCGTTCGGCGTCGTCGGTCGCGGCCTGGGCCTCCTTGACGAGGCTGTCGTACTCCTCGTCGGCGAAGCCGGAGTAGTTCACCCCGGCGTCGGAGGCGCCGTTCTTGTAGAAGCCCACGGGGTCGTTCTTCGAGACCCAGTACTCGTCGGAGAACAGGTCGACCTGGGAACGCAGCGCGGGGTCCACGTAGTAGCTGCCGAACTGCTGCCGGGGCACGGTGGCGATCCGCGCCTCCAGTCCGATCCTGGCGGCCGCGTCCACGAAGGCGTTGGCGATGATGGTGCGTGCGGGTTCACCGTCGTTGGCGATGACGATGGGCTCGTCGGGGACCCCGGCCTCCTCGACCAGGGCGCGCGCCAGTTCCAGTTCGGGCTCGTCGGGGTCGGCGGGGGCGGCGTCGATCGCCGCGTAGGCCTCCTCGAACCGTTCGCGTTCGTACCCCCAGCCGCCCGGGCCCAGGGGAGCGGACCAGGGCTCGGCCAGGCCGCCGAAGGCCGCCCGGGAGATGCCGTCGCGTTCCAGTGCCAGGGACAGGGCGCGGCGCAGCCGGGGGTCGGCCAGGCCGCCGCGTTCGGTGGTGATGAGGGACCACACATTGGTGGAGGGACCCTGGTACACCTGCACTGTCTCGTCGCGCAGCAGCGGGACGGCGGCCGACGCGGTGTCGAGGTAGGCGCCGTCGGACTCGCCGGTGTTCAGGGTGTTCACCACGGCGTTCTCGACGGCCCAGCGGAACTCCACCCGCTCCACGCGCGCGGCGCGGGCCGTGTTCCAGTAGGCGTCGTCGCGCTCCAGCACGACCCGGCTGCCCGAGCTCCACTCGGTGAGCCGGTAGGGGCCCGTGCAGGCGTCGGTGCCCTGCGGTGTGCCATAGGCGTCGCCGTTGGCCTCCAGGGCGCGGCGGTCGTAGACGATGCCCCCGTTCCCGGCCATGGCGGGCACGAACACGGCGTCGCGCTGGCCCATGTGGACGGTGATCTCGCGGTCTCCCGTGGCCTCGATCCGTTCGACATTCGTGTACTCGTCGGACTCCTCGGCGCCCTCCGCCGCGTGCCGTTCCATGCTCCACACCACGTCGTCGGCGGTGATCGGGGTGCCGTCGCGGAAGGCGGCCTCCGGGGGCAGGCGGAAGACGACGGTGGAGTCGTCCTCCCACTCGGCGTACTCGGCCAGCCCGGGGCCGACGCTGAGGTCGGGAGCGACCTGCATGAGCCGCTCGCAGACGTTGGCCAGGACGGTGTTCTGCGCGGTGCCGCCGTTGGCGTCCAGGTCGAGCGAGGTGGGTTCGGAGGGGAGCATCCAGGTCACCGAGTCCAGCTCACCCGCGGCGGGGGCGGTGGTGGGGGTCAGTTCGAGCTCCGGGCCCGCGGGCGGGGCCGTGCACGCGGTCACTGCGAGCGCCAGGACGGCGGCGGGGATCACCGCTCCGGCGCGGCGTGGTGGTCTGTCCTTCACAACGGTCTTCTCCAGGAAAGAGGGGGATGCGGACGGTGGGTCAGCCCTGGGCGCCCGGGCCGTCGTAGAGGTTCCAGGGCATGAGCTCGTAGTCGTGCTCGCAGGGGTTCCCGGCGGCGACGCGGTACTCGCCGCTGGTGAGGTCGACGAGGCTGGAGAGCAGGGTGGACCAGCGGCGTACCTCAGGAGCGGCGGGGTCGGGGTGCGTGCACAGGGACTCGGGGTGGCCGAGGTGGTCGGACATGGCCTCGTGGACGGCGGCGCGCACCTCCTCGGAGGTGCCGGCGTTCCGGACGGCGGCCAGGCCGCGCCGGGCGCGGGGCACGCGGATGAGCGAGTCCGTGGCGAGCGGGCGGTAGGACTCTGCCAGCTGGGGCGGGACACCGGCCTGGTAGTGGTTGCCGTGGACGAGCACACCCTCGTCGTCGGGGTACATCCACTGGCACGGGCCGGGGGTCGTCTCGACGTCGATGGCGTATCCGGAGCGGTGGGTGAGCAGCGCGTTGCTGGCGATGTGGGCACGCGTCCTGACCAGCGCGTTCAGGGCGTCGGAGAGCCGGGAGGAGTCCAGGACCCGACGGCGGACGAGGGTCTGCGGGACGCCGACGGCCGACCCGAACCGCCCGCCCAGTCCGTTGGCGTTGAGGGCGATCCCGGCGGAGTTGGCGCCGTGCCGGCCCACCTGGCCCGCCTCGACCTGCATGATGAGCGTGGGCCGGGGCGGCTGGACCACGCGGAGCATGAGGACGGTGTCGGCGGTGCCGTGCCGCCAGTCCCAGTTCTGGCCCGCGTAGACGTGGCCGTCACCGGTCGCGCCCTCGGCGAGGGCGAACGAGGTGCAGCCGTCCGAGGCCTCGCGGTCGTCGGCCTCGGTGACGGTGGGCATGGCGCGGAAGGAGGAGTCGTAGATGATCTCCCCGCGCACGTTGAGGGCCAGGACGTCGAGGAGACCGACCCCGGCGCCCTCGGCGATGCCCTCCATCTCGGTCACCATGTCGGCGTCGAAGGCGCGGCAGGTGTCGAGCCACCCGCGGGCGCGGTCCAGGACGCCGCCCCAGCTCAGGCCGGTCTGCTGGTGGAAGGCGCGTTCGTAGAAGCCCATGGCCGCGGTGATCTGGTCCCGGGCGGCCTCTCCATAGGCGACGCCGCGCTCACGTGGGCCGCCGCTGATCTCGATGAGCGGCAGGCCCGAGGGCGTTCGCGACGAGGTGGTGGTCATGATGGTGGTCCCCCGATCACGTCATGTAACATCCATTACGAAGACGTGCATAGTTGAAACGACTGTTTCCTCAGGAGTGTAATGAGTGCTACGCCACAGTCAAGAGCTGTAACAAATAGTTCTTCGAATCCGGGGCTGGAACGCCTCCACACCCTGGTGCGCACTCACTGGGAAAGCCTCTCGCCAGCGGAGCGATCGGTGTGTCGCCTGCTCACGGCCTCGCCGGTCGAGCAGATCCTCTACTCCAACGCCCAGGAGCTCGGTACCGCCAGCGGCACCAGCAACGCCAGCGTCATCCGCACCCTGCGCCGCCTGGGCTACTCCGGACTGCCCGCCCTCAAACAGGAGATCGCCGCCCCCTTCACCTCCGAGGTCGCCCCGGACGTACGCCTGCGCGAACGCATCGACCGCATGGGACGGGACTTCACCTCGCTCTGGGACCGGGTCGTGGACGAGGCCCGCGACCGCGTCGAACACGTGCGCACGGCCACCTCATCCGAGGAGCTCACCCGCGCGGTGCAGGTCCTGGCCGAGGCCGGGCAGACCGTCACCTACGGAGTCGGCTCCTCCAACATCGCCGCCGAGCACCTGGCCCTCAAACTCAACCGCACCGGCGCCCGCGCCCGCACCATAGACACCGACGGCTTCCGGCTGGCCGACGACCTGCTGGGCATCCACCGGGGCGACGCCGTCGTGGTCTTCGCCCCCGGGCGCGTCCTGCCGGAGGTGGAGGTGCTGCTCGAACGGGCCCGCGCGGTGGGCGCCCACTCCGTTCTGGTGACCGACGAACTGACCGAGGAACTGCGCGACAGCGTGGACATCGTCCTGTCCGCCCCGCACACCCCCACCGGCATGACGGCCGAGGCCCTGACCGGCATCATCGTCGCCGACGCCCTCGTGCAGGCCGTGGCCACCATCCACCCCGACAGGGCCGTGCGCACCTCACACGAACTCACCGCCTGGCGCGGACGCCTGGGGCACTGACGGGCGAGGGGGGCTCTCCGGCCCGCCTCCAGCGGGCGGGGCCGGAGAGCCCCCGAAGCCGGGGCGGGGGCCCGGCGCGCCCGGAGGCGGAGGGCGCCGCGTTCCGTCGTGGCCACGGGGGAGGATGGGCCCATGGACTTCTCCGATCCCCTCCCCGGTGACACCAGCCAGGACGAGCGCGCACGGGGCGCCCGGGTGGCGCTGCTGCCCGTGGGCAGTCTCGAACAGCACGGCCCCCACCTGCCGTTGACCACCGACACCGTCATCGCCTGCGCCCTGGCACGGAGCCTGGCCGACGCCCACCCCGGGCTGCGGGTACTGCCGCCGATCAGTTTCGGCTGCTCGCACGAACACGATGCCTGGCCGGGTACCGTCAGCGTCACGGCGCCCACCCTGTACGCGATGGCCTCCGACATCGCGGCGTCCCTGCGGGCCGCGGGCACCACCAAGCTGGTCCTGGTCAACGGGCACGGCGGCAACCACGTGCTCGCCAACCTCGTCCAGGCCTCGCGCGGCGACATGGCACTCTTCCCCGGCCCACACGACTGGGAGGCCGCCCGCCGGGCGTCGGGCATGAACACGACCAACGACCGGGACATGCACGCCGGGGAGCTGGAGACCTCGGTCCTGCTCCACGTGCGTCCGGACCTGGTCCGGCCCGGCTACGAGGAGGCGGACCACCTCGCCGACCGGCGCGACCACATGCTCACCACCGGGCTGTCCCGCTACACGCGCTCCGGTGTGGTGGGTCAGCCCTCACGCGCCACGGCCGCCGAGGGCCGTGATCTTCTGGCGCACCTGGTGCAGGTGTTCGCCGGGTATCTCAACGTGCTCGACCCGCAGAAGCCGCCACACCAGCACCAGTCCGCCGGGAAGGGCGGCGACCAGGGCGAGCAGCCCGTACGCCACTGACACCGTCACACCCGCCTGCGCGCCCAGTCCGGCGGCGCCGAAGGCCAGCGCCGTCACCGCCTCGCGCGGCCCCCATCCGCCCACGTTGGCCGGGACGCTCATCGCCACCAGCGCCAGAACCAGCAACGGGAGCAGGGCCGGAGCGGGCACCGCGATCCCCACCGCCCGGGCGGCCACCAGGAACAGGGTGAGGTGTCCGGCCAGCGCCGCCGCCGACAGCAGGATCACCCCCGGGCCGGTCGACACCGTGAACAGACCGGCCCGGGTGTCCGCGACCGTCGCCGACAGCGTCCGCCACCAGGCCGACCCGCGTCGGCGCCCGAGCACCCAGCCGACCGCGACCACCAGCGCCAGCACGGCGAACACGCCCAGGGAGGCGGCCACCGCCAGCAGCCCCGGGCCCAGGAGGGCGGCGGGCAGGGTGAACAGCAGCACCGCGCAGGTCGCGGCGAGCACCACCTGCCCGGCCATGCGCTCCAACAGGACCGCGCGCACCCCACGGGCCAGGTCACCGGCGTAGCGTCCGTGGCTGAACGCCCGGTGCACGTCCCCGAGCACACCGGCGGGTAGGACCGCGTTCAGGAGCAGCGCGCGGTAGTAGTCGCCCACCGCCCGTGGCCAGGGCAGACGCAGGCCCACACCGCGCGCCACCAGGATCCAGCGGGCCGCGCACAACAGGGTCGTGAACAGTCCGATCCCCAACGCCGCCGCCACCGTCGCGGGGTCGACCGCGCCGAAGGCGGCGGTGAAGGCCTCCAACGGGAACCACCACACCACCCCGGCCAGCACCGCGACCCCGACCGTCGGGCGCACGATCCTGGACCACCGTCCTCCGGTGCCGTTCATGGGCGGGGCACGGCCCCCTCGGGTGGCGACTGCTCCTCGGGCAGCGCCAACAGGTCGTCGTGGTGCACGATCACGCCCAGTTCCCCCCGATCGCACTCGCCGAGCCGACGCTCCAGGTACCCGCCCACGGCCGCGTCGGGGTCCTGCTCCAGGGCCGCGTCCACCCATCCCCGCAGCCAGGAACGGACGAGCGGAACGCTCTCCGGCCCCAACCGCCAGGGACTCGCCGAGATCAGGGTCCCGTACCCGTGTTCGCCGAACGACCCCGCGGCGGCCCGGGCCGCTTCCGGCCCCCACCGCCCGCCCCGGCGCTGGTGGGCGTTGAACGCCTCCGTCAGCGCGGGGTCGTCCCGGTCGTCCGGGAAGAGCTGCACCCGGCCCGCCACCGACAGCGTGAACAGGGCGGCGCAGCCCGCACCGGTCACCGCTCGCACGATGGCCTCCAACTCCGCGTGTGTGAGCAGGTCGAGCAGGGCCGATCCGGTGACCAGGTCGACCCCGGAAAGGTCCTGTGCGGTGATCGTACCCACGTCCCGCAGACACATCCGCGCGTTGACCCGCGCACCGTCCGCCGAGGTCGCGGGCAGGTACGCCCCGGCCAGGGACAGCAGGCCGGGATCCACGTCGTAGAGGGTCCAGTGCTGGGCCCCGGCCAACCGGGGTGCCAGCCAGCGCCCCTGGGAACCGGAGCCGCACCCGAGGTCGGCGATCCTGACCGGCCTCCCGCGCGATCCGCCGCCGCGTCGCTCCAGGAAGGCGCGGAGCGCCTCGAGCGTCGCGGTGGCGCGGGCCTCGGAGTCGGCGCCCTCCCGCAGGGCCAACCAGCCCGGATCGAAAGCGGGCGGTGGGTTCTCGGACACAGAGCTCAACGGGACTCCTCCCGGTGGGTGCGACCGCCAACGTGCGGACGCCTCCTCCCAGAGTGCCAGCTCGGGTGCGTCCGGGAGGTCCGATCCAGGAAGCCTTTGCCCGGATCTGTCTCCCGGGCCCCTCCCGGCGCCCGGGCCGGTCAGGCTTTCCGGGCCAGACCCGCGTATTGGGGGATGGGGCGCACGGTGCCCACCTCGGTGGGTTCCGGCCGCCACTGGAACACCGAGACCACGCCCGGCTTCACCACCTCGTAGCCGTCGAAGAAGCTCCGGAACTCCTCCACGGTGCGCATGTGGTACTTCTGGGCCACGTGCTGCTCCCAGACGCGCATGCCCTCGGCGGCCCGCTCGGCGTCCTCGACCTCCATGTGCGCCAGCACGCCGTCGCACACCGCGAAGAAACTGCCCGGGGCCAGGCGGTCGACGTAGGCGCGCACCAGGCGGACCGCCTCGCCGATCTCGAAGTGGCCCATGGTGCCCATCAGGGTCAGCCCGACGGGCCGCTCCAGGTCCAGCGTCTCGCCGGCGGCTTCCAGGACCCCGTCCACGTCGCGCAGGTCCGCGTCCACGTACTGGGTCCGGCCAGCGTCGGTGCCCACCAGGAGCGCGCGGGCGTGGGCCAGGACCAGGGGGTCGTTGTCGACGTACACCACCCGGGCCGAGGGATCCAGCGTCTGGGCCACCTCGTGGGTGTTGCCGGCGGTGGGCAGCCCGGTACCGACGTCGAGGAACTGGGTGAGGCCCTCCTCCTTGACCAGGTGGCTGACGGCGCGGCGCAGGAAGAGACGGTCTCCCTGTGCCGCCTCCGCGACCTGGGGGAACAGGGACCTGACCCGGTCACCGACCTCGCGGTCGACGGGGTAGTTGTCCTTTCCGCCCAGCCAGTAGTTCCACACACGGGCGGTGTGGGCGACGGTGCCGTCGATCGGGGGGTGCGTCATGGGGGTCTCGCGCTCCTGTGGGTGTGGGGGGTCGGGGGACCACTCCGCAGTCTCCAGTCCCGCACCACCCCCGCGCAAGCCGGAAGGCCCCGTGCGGGGCCTTCCGGATCAGGAGGACAGTGTCGCCCGCTCCCCGGGCTCCGGCCGCTCCTCCTTCTCGGGCGGTGCCATGTCCACGGTGTCGCGCAGCTGGACTCGCGGAAGGAAGAGCGCGACGATCAGGCCGACCACGGCGATGCCGGTGGCGACCAGGAAGATGTCGCCGGTGGAGGAGCCGTAGGCGCCCTCGACGATCTCGCGCAGGAACGGAGGCATGCCCGCCAGATCGAGAGTGGTTCCGTCGGAGCCTCCAGCGGGGACCTCCACGCCCGAGGACGCCAGGCCGTCGGTCACGTTCGTGCTCACCCGGTTGGCCAGGATCGCCCCGAGCACGGACACGCCGATCGTGCCGCCGAGGGACCGGAAGAAGGTGATCGCTCCGCTGGCGGCCCCGAGCTCACGCAGCGGGACCGAGTTCTGCACGACGAGCACGAGGTTCTGCATGGACATGCCCACGCCCACCCCGACCCCCAGCATGCCCAGGGCCACGACGTACAGCGAGGTGGTCGCGTCGATGGTGGACAGCAGCAGGAACCCCAGGGACAGGAACACCAGGCCGGTGACGACGTAGGCCTTGACCCGGCCCGATCGGGAGACCAGCCATCCGGAGATGGTGGAGGAGACCATCATGCCGAGCATCAGCGGGGTGGTGAGCAGCCCGGCGGCGGTCGGCGAGTAGCCCCGGGCCAGCTGGAAGTACTGGCCCAGGAAGACCGCTCCACCGAACATCGCCATGCCCACCGCGACGCTGGCCACGATCGCGATCATGGGCTCGCGGCGGAGTACCAGGTGCAGCGGGATGACCGGCTCCGCCACCCGGTTCTCCACCCACACGGCCACGGCCAGCAGCGCGAGACCGCCGGTGACCATGGCGCCGCTCTGCCAGGAGACCCACGCGAAACTCCCGCCGACGAAGGTCACCCACAGCAGGATGGTGCTGACCCCGGCGGCGATCAGTGTGGCGCCGAGGTAGTCCACGCGCACGTTGGCGCGGTGCTCCTCCACCAGGTGCAGCGTGCGGGTGAGCACCACCAGCGCGACCAGCATGAACGGGACGCCGATGAAGAAGCACCAGCGCCAGCCCAGCCAGGAGGCGTCCGTGAGGGCCCCGCCGATCAGCGGACCCCCGACGGTGGCCACCGCCATGATGGCGCCGATGATGCCGTTGAAGCGACCGCGTTCCTTGGGGCTCACCAGAGCCGCGATGGTGGCCTGGACCAGGACCTGGGAGGCGCCCATACCGAGTCCCTGGAGGGCGCGGAAGGCGATGAGCTGTTCGGTGTTCTGGGCGAACCCGCTCAGCAGCGAGGCCACGATGAACAGCACGATCGAGATCTGGAGCAGCCGCTTCTTCGGGAAGAGGTCGGCGAGTTTGCCCCAGACGGGGGTGGACGCTGTCGACGCCAGGAGCGTCGCGGTCACCACCCAGGTGTACTGGGACTGGGTGCCCTGGAGGGACCCGAGGATCTGGGGTAGCGCGACCGAGACGATCGTGCCGCTGAGCATCGTCACGCCGAGGACGATCAGCAGCCCGCTCAGGGTGCGCATGATCGGTGTACGTGCGGTGCCCTGGGACTGAGGAGTACTCAAGGCTGGCCTCTGGTGAAGGAGAAACGGGTGAGGGTGCGCGGGCGGAAGAGATCTGCCGCGGCGGCAAAAATGCATTGTAAGAATTTTTGCACCCTATGCACGATACCACCGGGCCTGCTACGGGGACATGCTGCCTCCGGAGAACCCGGTCACACGCGGTCACCTGTTCCCGAGCCGCTCAAAGACCGAGCACGCGCGCCATCTCCCGGGCTGACTCGGGCCACCCCGCCAGATCCGTACGGCGCAGTCGAGCCGCGTCGCGCAGGGACGCGCGCAGGTCGGGGTCGATCAGCCAGTCCCGCAGCGCCCGTTCCAGTGCCGCAGCGTCCCGCGACGGCACCAGCAGACCGGGCACGCGTCCGTCGGGGGCCCGGCCCAACGCCTCGGGAACCCCGCCCACCTCGGTGGCCACCACCGGCACACCCCGGGCCAGCGCCTCGGTCACGACCATCCCGTAGGTCTCCGCGCGGGAGGCCAGCACCGACAGGTCGGCGGAGGCGTACACACCCTCCAGTTCCGCGCCGACGACCGGACCGGTGAACCGCACCCGCTCCGCCAGCGGGGCCGGGAGCGGGGGAGGGGAACCCGGGCCCGCGCACACGCACTCCCACGGAAGCTCCACGAGACAGGCGAGGGCGCGCAGCAACAGGTCGTGGCCCTTGCGCGGAGTCAACGAGGCCACGCACACCAGCCGGGGGACGCGGCCCGGCACCTCCTCGAACCCGCTGCCGCGCGCCAGCGGCGCCGTGTCCACCCCCGGCCGCACCACCTCCACGGGCACGCCCGCCTCGGCCAGACCGTGGTGCGCGGCCAGCCGCCGGGCCGCCCACGCGCTCGTGGCCACCACCGTCACCCCGCACCGCAGGACGGCCTGTTCGCGCGCGTCCAGGTCCCGGGCCTCCCGCGCCGTCAGTCCCGACTCGTCGGCCAGGGGAAGGTGCACCAGCACGTGGAGCCGCAGCCGCCCCGCGTGGGGCAGCACCACCTCGGGCACACCGCACGCCACCAGGCCGTCCACCAGCACGCACGCGCCATCGGGAGCCCCGCTCAGCACCGTGGAGAGCGCATCGGTACCGAGCGGTCCCGGCCGCGGCCACGAGCCGGGCACGGTCACCGTCCGTACCGGTCGTCCGGGGCGGCGCGGGGCGTCGGGCGCACCCTCCCCGCCCAACACGTCCGCGATCCGCCGGTCGTAGGTGTGCCCGCCGCTGGGCGCTCCCGCCTCCGGAACGACGAACAGCGCCGGGGTCAGCGCGGCCCCGGTCACAGCTCGCGTTCGTAGGAGGCCCAGGCCACGTGCGACTCGTGCAGGGTCACCGAGAGCGCGGTCAGACCGTCGGCGTGCGCCCCCAGAGCCCCCGCCGCGATCCGCTCCGCCAAGCGGTCGGCCACCACCCTGGCCAGGAACTCCGTGGAGGTGTTCACCCCCGCGAACTCGGGCACCTCGTCCAGGTTGCGGTAGTTCAGCTCGGCCACCACCGCGCCCAGCTCCTGGGTGGCGGCGCCGATGTCCACGACGATGCCGTCGGGGTCCAGCTCGGGGCGCCGCAGGGTGGCGTCCACCACGAACGTCGCCCCGTGCAGGGCCTGGGCGGGGCCGAAGACCGCGCCCCGGAAGCTGTGGGCGACCATCAGGTGGTCGCGGACGGTGACACTGAACAAGAGGACTCCCCAGGGTGTCGGGACCGGTCGGTTCTGTCAGTTCTGTCAGTTCTCGTACACGACGCGGTGGCACAGGGCCGCGAGCTCGCCGCTGGCCAGCCTCGGGAGCACCGCGGGCAGCTCGTCGAACGGGCTCTCCCCGGTGAGCAGGGCGTCGAAGGCGGGGTCCTCCAGCAGACGCAGCGCCAGCTGGAGGCGCGCGGCGTGGTCGTAGCGCGAGCGGCGTGCCGGAGAGATCATGCCGACCTGGCTGGCCCGCACCGTCAACCGGTGGGAGTGGAAGTCCTCCCCGAGGGGCAGGATGACCCTCCGGTCGCCGTACCAGCTCAGTTCCACGACCTCGCCCTCCACGTGCAGCAGCCGCAGGGAGGAGACCAGGCCCGCCTCGGTGGCGCTCGTGTGGAAGACCAGGTCGCGGTCGCCCTCGGCCTCCTCGGGCCGGGCGAAGTCCACCCCCAGGCGTCGGGCGGTCGCGGCCCGGCGCGGGTCCACGTCCACCAGCTGGACGCGGGCCCCCGGTACCTGGGACAGCAGGCGTGCCACACAGCAGCCCACCATGCCCGCGCCGACCACCGTCACCCGGTCGCCCACCAGCGGTGCGGCGTCCCACAGCGCGTTGATCGCGGTCTCCACCGTGCCCGCCAGCACCGCCCGGGCGGCGGGAACGCCCTCGGGGACCGCCGACACCGCCGAGGCGGGCACCACGAACCGGGTCTGGTGTGGGAACAGGCTGAACACCGTCCGCCCCACCAGTTCCCCCGGCCCCTCCTCGACCACACCCACGTTCAGATACCCGTACTTCAGGGGGCCGGGGAAGTCGCCCTCCTGGAAGGGCGCGCGCATCACCCCGTACTGGTTGGGCGGCACTCCGCCGCCGAACACCAGCGTCTCCGTGCCCCGGCTGATCCCCGAGCACAGGGCGCGCACGACCACGTCGCCGGGTCCGGGTTCGGGCAGCTCCACCTCCCGGACCTCGCCCACGCCCGGGGAGCGCACCCAGAACGCCCGAGCCGTCCTCGCCATCCCTCACCTCTTCCTCTCGGCGGCACCGGGCACGGGAACACGCGCCCGCCACAGTCCCACCACGTCACGTCCGAACGACCACAGCAGGGCGACCAGTGCCACCGCCACCACGACGGCCCCCGCCGACCGGGGGAGGACCCCCGCCGCGGCCACCGTCAACACGATCCCCTGTGCCGCGGCCACGCCCTTGCGTGCCACGCTCGGCGGCAGCGGGCCGCGCAGCCACGGCGCCACGCGGGCGGCGACCCAGAAGAGGTACCGCATCGCACCGATCGCCAGGACCCAGGGTCCCAGGGACCCGGAGACGTACACGCTCAGGGCCAGGATGAGGAACGCGTCGGCCTCCATGTCGAACCGGGCCCCGAAGTCGGACTCCGTGCGCGTCCCCCGGGCCACCAGCCCGTCCACCCAGTCCAGGACCAGGGCCAGGGTCGCCACCGACACCAGCGGCCCGACCGGTCCGCCCTCGGCCACCAGCGCCGTCACCACGCCGATCAGGCCGACCCGCACCAGGGTCACCAGGTCCGCCGGACCCAGGGGCCACCGCTCGTACCGGCGGATCGTCGCCATCAGCGCCACCGTCACCAACACCGCGTAGAGCAGCGCCGCGCCCCAGCCCCGGGGCCCGAGCCAGGAGGCCGGGTCAGCCACCCGCCCGCCTCGCGTCCCCGTTCAGGTGCGGCAGGTCGTGCCCCAGGCGGTCCCGTTTGGCGACCAGGTAGCGGGAGTTGTTCTCGTGCGCGGGAACCAGCAGCGGTACCCGCGAGGCCACCTTCACCCCGTGGTCCTCCAGTGCCCGCACCTTGGCGGGGTTGTTGGACAGCAGCCGCACCGAGCGCACGCCCCGGTACCGCAGCACCCGCGCCGCCGGGCCGTAGTCCCGCACGTCCACCGGCAGCCCCAGGCTCGTCGCGGAGTCCACGGTGTCCAGCCCGCGCTCGTCCTGGAGCAGCTGGGTGCGGACCTTGTTCACCAGTCCGATCCCGCGACCCTCGTGGCCGCGCAGGTACACCAGCACGCCACGGCCCTCGGTCAGGATCGTGTCCAGGGCGGCGCCGAGCTGGTCACCGCACTCACAGCGCAGCGCGCCGAAGACGTCCCCCGTGACGCACTCGGAGTGCACCCGGACCAGGACCTCCTCGCCGTCCCCAAGCGAACCCAGGACCAGGGCCATGTGCTCCTGGCCGTCGACCGGATCCCGGAAGGCCACACAGCGGAACGTGCCCCTGCGCACGACCAGGTCGGACTCGGCGACGGCCGCGCCGTCCAGAGAATGCTCCGTCATGTGTCCTCCGATGCGGATGCGACCTGAACAGTGCGTGCCCATCCCAACGGTCCGATACACGGGCCGGACGACTATTCCGGCAGGTCGACCCGGATCTCCCCGCCCAGCGCGAAGCCGCCCTCCAGCTCCAGGGAGTCCCCGCTCCAGAACCGTCCCGGGTCGTAGTACCCGGGACGCCTGGCCTGGGTCAAAAGCCCCATCTCCTCGTAGGTCAGAGCCATGACCTCCGCGCAGTAGGCGGTCTCCAACCGGCGTTCGCGCGCCCTGTTCCGGAACGGCATCCGGCCCAGCGCCCACCGCCCGGCCAGCTGCGCGGTGGAGGGGAACGGGGTGCCGTTCAGCCGGGCCACCATCCGCAGCGCGGCGTCCTCCATCGCGCGGTCGGCCAGCGGGTCCAACTGCCGCAGCCACGCCTGCTGCCCGTAGCGGCGCCCCCACACCAGCACGGCGTCGCGCAGGTCGTGCAGCTGGACCCCGCGCTGGTGGGTGCCGGTCCACATGTCCACCAGGGACCTGCCCAGCTCCGCGTGCCACATCAGCGGTGGGAGGTCGTCCACCACGACGGACATGCCGACGTGGTTGACCGGGCTGTTGGTGGTGAGCTGGATGGCCCGGTCCGGCACGCTCGTGCCCCGGAACACCCACACGTCACCGGTTCTGGTCAGCTCGACCGCCGTGTCCAGGTCCATGCTCGTGTCTGCCACAGGCACTAGCCTATGAGCATGAAGTGGTGGAAGGCCTTGGGAGTGGCCGCCTTCGTGGGTGTGGCGGCCACCGGAGTGGCGATAGCGCGTGCCGAACGCGAGCGCCGCGCCTACACCCCCGAACAGGTCAGGGACCGCCTGCACGCACGTGTGGCCGAGGTCGACCGCGCCGCTCAGCGGCCGGTGGGGGAGCCCGAACACGGGGCCGTGGCCCCGAGCGGCCCGGTGGGCGCCCTGCGTGGGCGTCTGGCCGGGTTCCGGACCTGGAGACCGCGCCCCGTGGCCACAATCGGCCGCCTGGCACGAAGGACACGAAAGGGCGAGCGGGACGCGGCGAAGCGCCAGAGTGCGCTGCTCGGGCGGGAACGGGGCCCCTCCCCAACCCTGCCGCCGCGTCGCCGTGGGCGTCAGGCGCCCTGAACGTAGGAGAGCAGGGTGCGTTCGACCTGCTCCGAGGGGCCCACGCCCAGCGGCGGTTCGCCGCTCTGACGGTCCCAGGCCAGTACGTCGGCGGCGGTGGTGGCCAGCGGGGTCGAGGGCAGCCCGGCCTCCCGCGCCCGGCCGAAGTCGCGCTGGAAGGTCTGCTCCCACACCGGATCGGGCCGTACCAGCGGGAAACGGGCCTTGATCGTCTCCGGCGGCACCAGAACCGGTTCCACCTCGCTCCCCGCAGCTCGGGCGCAGGTGCGCAGCATCTCCATCAGGGTGAGCGGTTCGGCCGGTCCCATGGCGTTGAACACGCCGCCGCGGTCGTCCTCAGCCAACAGCACGACGAGTCGGGCCAGGTCCCGCACGTCAAGGAGCTGCACCGGCTGCCCGGGGTCCGCAGGCAGGACGACCTTGCCGCCGCGCGCGGCCCGGCGCACCCAGTACGTGAACTGGTTGACGTTGTCGTGCGGTCCGGCCAGCATCCCGGGCCGCACCATGGTGGCGCGCTCGCCGTACCGGGAGCCCAGTTCCCGCTCACAGGCGACCTTGAGCGGACCGTAGGTCTCCCGGCCGACCTCCTCGGTGTCCCATTCGGGAACGTGGAGGGGAGCCGACTCGTCCGCCCCGGGACCGGCGCCGGGAGCGTAGACGGCGTTGCTGGACACGAACAGGTACCGGCCCACGCGGTCGCCCAGTACCTCATGGGCCTGCCGCACGTGTCTGGGCACGAACCCGCTGACGTCGACGACCGTGTCCCAGGAGCCCCCGGCCAGGGCGGTGTGGTCGCCCTCCTCGCGGTCCCCCAACAGGAGCCCGGCCCGGGGGAAGAGTCCCCGCGCGGTCCGTCCCCGGTTGAAGAGCGTGACCTCGTGTCCGCGCCGCAGCGCGTCGTCGACGATCGCCCGACCGACGAACGAGGTACCGCCCAACACGAGAATCCGCATGAGCCCAGAGCCTAGCGCCCGTTCCCACCAGCTTCGAGCACCCTCACGGCTTCGAACGGGGAGGTCAGTGAGCCAGGACCGACGCCACAGTGGGGATGTGGCCCACCGTGGCGACGGTTCCGGAGGTTCCTTCTCGGATGACCCCAAATCCCGTCTCAGCGGAACGAACCCGGGCCGTGCGGGCGCTCAGAGCGGTTTGGTGAGGTGGCCGACGCTCTCCAGCAGCGAGATGTGGTCGGTGCCCAGGGACTCCAGGAAGGCGATCACGTCCCGGTGCGGGACCCGGTGCAGCGGGGCGCTGGTGCGGGTCAGACCGACCCGCGACAACCCCTCGCCACCGCCCAGACGGGAGGACGGGGTGGCGGGCGGGTCCACCCGGTACAGGCGCCAGGCGCTGCCCCTGGGGGCGGAGGCCAGCAGCAGACTCGGCCGCTTCCACACGATGAGCGCCCACCCCTTGGGCCCCTCGGCGTGCACGAAGAGGGGGTCCGCTTGGGCTTCCAGCAACTCGACGACCTGCGCGGCGACCGGCACCGGGTTGGTGAAGGCGCCGCGGACCCTGTACGTGCCGGAGTCGTACTCCAGGGTCCAGCCCGAGGCCTCCAGTTCGGCGGCCACGCGCGACAGGTGGCCGTCGTCCCCGGTGGGGGCGGCCACCTCGGAGGGTTCGGGGGAGGGGACGGCGGGGACGACCAGGCCCAGTTCCAGACCCGCCCCTGAGGAGGCCGTTCCGGTGAGCGCGGCCAGGTTGGCGCCGCAGGTGAGCGCGGAGCGCTGGTCGCCCACCTGCCACTCGACCAGCCCGCCGTGCTCGGGGAACCCCTCGGCCACGGGGTTCACGGCCGCCTCCGTCCCGGCCTCGGCCAGGGAACGGGCCGCGTCCTCACGGTCCTGCACCGCCCACGATCCGGGCACGCCCAGGCGCACGTGGGCCGGGGACAGACGCTCGGTGAGGGCGGCCAGCGCCGGGGCGTCGTAGCCGCGCAGCGGCGCGTGCAGGGTGAGTTCGTCGACCGGCCCCTCGGGCAGGTGTGACAGGAGCGGGGCGTCCAGGTTGTGCACCACCCGGACGGAAGTTTCCGTCGGGTTGGTGAGCAGCAGGTCCTCCAGCCGTTCGGCGAGGGCGGCCAGTCGCTCGGCCAGGGACACGGGCAGGGTGATCCGGCTCGCGCAGGAGGCGAGCCACGCGCCCAGTTCGGCGAGCGCCCACGGAACCCCGTCGGGGCCGCCGCGCAGTACCGTCCAGACGCGGTCCTCGGTGGTGGGGGCACCGGAACCGAAGGCGGCCACAACGTGCTCGTCACCCAGGAGCAGGGCCAGATCGGGCACGGGCCGGTCGGTCAGCGCGTAGGTGCGGTCCGGGCGCCGTACGGAGGCCTCCTCAGCGGCGGTGCCGAGCACCGTGACGGACGCCCCCAGGTCCTGGGCGGCGGGCACCAGCCCCGACTCCAGGGCGGAAAGATCCATCACCGTCCCGACCAGCAGGAACTCACGCAGCGGAGCCTCGTTGGTGCGGGCACTCCACTCGTTCAGCAGGGTGAGCGGGGAGACGGACACGGGCGACCTCTGTTCTGACTCCGGGGACGCAAGCGAGCATAGTGGAGGACCTCGCGCCGGGGCCCGGCGATCCCCACCCCCCTGGCGGCCGCGCGGCGACGGGTGCGACGATGTGGGGACCATGTCCGAGAGCGAACTGTGCCGACCGTTGCGCACCGGGGTGTTCACCCTGGTGTGCGTGAGCCTGTCCGCGGTCGGCCATGTGGTGAGCTCGGGGCACGACGTCCCCCTCACCGGCCTCCTGCTGGGCACGGCCGTGGTCCTCGCCGTGGCGTGGGTGCTGTCGGGCCGCAGGCACGGCCCCGGCATGCTCACCGCGTGGATGCTGTGGGGCCAGCTCGCCCTGCACGTGACCTTCTCCTACACCCAGGCGGCGGGCCACGCCGACCACACCGGGGCGGTCCTGGTCCAGGACCCGATGCCCGCCTGGGCGATGATCTCGATGCACCTGGTGATGGCCCTGGTCAGTGCCTGGTGGCTGCACCTGGGTGAGAACGCCCTCTTCGCCTTCCTGCGGTTCATGGCGCTCTCGCTGATCCCGCTGCTGCTGGTGGTCGGCGCCGTTCCGAGCACACGGGCCACCACGTCCGTGCGGTTCTCCTCCGCTGACCAGCACCCGCGCCCGCGCCCGCCCTATCTGTGCCACTCCCGCGTCCTGCGCGGACCACCGCCCGTTCTGGCCGCCTGACCGAGGTTTCCACCGCGCCGGGGCATGGAGCACCCGGCGTCGTCAGGCCGTCCTCCCGGTGTCCCCCGTGGTGCCCTCGGCGCCACCTGCCCAGAACACCCCGCGGCCCCCGCTGTCCAGAGACGGCGGGGCGGCCGCGCGGGCGGTGACAGAAAGCACGAGACTCATGACCCGTAGTGACGCTTTCACCACGGTCCACACACCCCCCGACCTGGCCCCGCTGGCCCAGCGCGCCAGAGCGGGGGTTCCCGGGGCGATGGACGCCCTGTTCACCCTGACCCGCGCCGACGTGGTCCGCTACATCGCGCGCAGGGTCGAACCCGCCTGGGTCGAGGACCTCACTCAAGAGACCTTCCACAGAGCCATGTGCGGGCTGCCCGGATACGCCGGACGGGCCCCCGTGCGGGCCTGGCTGCTGTCCGTGGCCCGCCACACCGTCGCCGACCGCTACCGCAGCCGCGAGCGCTCACCCCGCACGGAACCGGTCGACGACTGGGAGCGGGTGCTCGGCGCCGACTCGGCTGAGCCCGGGCGGTTCGACGAGTACCTCGCCCTGGTCTCCCTGCTGGAGGACCTGCCCGAGGACCGGCGCACCGCCTTCGTCCTCACCCAGGTCCAGCGGTTGCCCTACGCCGAGGTCGCGGCGCTCACCGGCGTCCCGATCGGCACGGTCCGCTCGCGGGTGGCCCGGGGCCGCCGCGACCTGGCCCGCCTGGTGCGGGAGGCGGCGTGAGCGCCGCGCTCGCCGACCCCCCGTGTCCCACCCGTTCGAACCACCGTCCCGTGAGGAACCACCCGATGAGAACCCGACTCCCGATCCGCGCTCTCGCGGTCGCAGCGGCCGCCTTGGTGGCCGCCACCGCCTGCGGAGGGCCCGACCTGGCGGAGGCGGAGCACTACCTCGACCTCTCCGACCAGCCCATGGCCGCGTCCGGTATCGAGCTCGCCACCGTCGACGGGGAGCCCTGGGGGTTCACCGACGTCGCTGACGACCGGCTCACCCTGCTGTTCTTCGGCTACACGAGTTGTCCGGACGTGTGCCCGATGACCATGGCCGAGATCAACGTCGCCCTGGAACAGGCCGGAGAGGACGCCGACGGGTTCGACGTGGTGATGGTGAGCAGCGACCCCCAGCGCGACACTGACGCCCAGCTCCGCTCCTGGTTGGACCGTTTCGACCCGGACTTCCAGGGCGTGCGCGGGGACGTGGACGACACCGTGCAGGCCGCCCTGGACTACGGCGTGCCCATCGATGCCCCCGAGGTCACCGAGGGCGAGTACCTCGTTTCGCACGGCGGCCGCATCCTGGTGCTGACCCCCGGCGGTGAGGCGGCGGGCATGTTCGACGAGGGCGTGGGCGCCGACGACATCGCCCCGCTGCTGCCCGTTCTGCGCTCGGAACTGCTGTGAGCCCCAGGACGGGGGTCTCCCGGCGCGGCCTGCTCGCGGGCCTGGGCGCCGCCGGTGCCGTGGGCCTGACCACCGGGGGGCTGCTGGGCGCCGGGGCCGCGCGCGTTCCCGGAGGGGAGGACCCGGCCCGCGACCTGACGCTGTCCCGGAGCGGACCGGAGGACGGGCGTCCGCCCGCGCTGCTCACCCCCACACCGGCCCACGTCCACGTGGTCGCCGTGGACCTGCGCGCCGAGGAACCCGGAGAGGTCTCCGAACAGGCCCGCGAGGTCCTGGCCCTCTGGGGTGAGCACGCCCGTGAACTGCACGAGAGGGGGCTGGCCGCACTCGCGCCCGGCGCGCCCACCCAGGGACTGAGCCCCGCCTCACTGGGGGTCACCCTCGGCCTGGGCGGAGCCCTGCTGGACCGGGCCGGCCTGGGCGACCGGCGACCCGCACCCCTGGAGGAATTGCCCGCGTTCGCGTCGGACCGGCTCGACCCCGCCCTGTGCGGGGGCGACCTGATGCTGCACGTGGGAGCCGAGGACCCGCTCGTGGTCAGCGCCGCCGTGGAGCACCTGCTCGGGCTGGTCCGCGACCGGGCCGCCGTGCGTTGGTCCCTGCCCGGGTTCCAGCGCGCCGCCGCCACCGCCCGGGACGCCTCGGCCACCCCGCGCAACCTCATGGGCCAGGTCGACGGCACGGTCAACCCCGAGCCCTCGGAGGCGGCGTTCGGCCCCCAGGTCCTGGCCGCGCACCCCGAGCCGGACACCGCGTGGATGGACGGCGGGAGCTACGTGGTGGTGCGGCGCGTCCGCATGCTGCTGGACGACTGGTTCGACCTCGCGCCCGAGGCCCGGGAGCGCGTGATCGGCCGACGCCTGTCGGACGGCGCGCCCCTGGGGCGCGATCGGGAGGACGACCTCCCCGACCTCGCCGCCAGGGACGCGGACGGTCACCCGGTGGTCCCGGCCGACGCCCACATCCGCCTGGCCAGTCCGGAACGCACCCTCGGCGCACGCATGCTGCGGCGCGGGTTCAACTACGACCTCGGCTGGAGGGGCGGTCAGCGCGAGGCCGGGCTGCTGTTCACCGCCTGGCAGGCCGACCCGCGCACGGGCTTCACCGCCGTCCAGAACGAACTCGACCGGGGCGGGGACGCCCTCAACACCTATGTCCGACACGAGGGGAGCGCCGTCTTCGCGGTGCCGCCAGCCCTCGATTCCCACCCGGCCCACACCCTCTGGTGACCGGCCGACCGACACACAGGACACCATCATGAAGACACACACCCTGACCCTGCTGGCCCTGGCACTGTTCGTCACGGGCTGCTCCACGGACACCGCCGTGCGGGAGGCCGTCGTCGAGACGCCCGAACGGGGCGGCGCCGAGGTCGACGCGCTCATCGTCGAGGACGCCTGGATGCCCGAACCGGCCAACCTCGAGGTCGGTGTCGTCTACATGGCGATCACCAACACCGACGCCTCCACCGCGGACGCCGTGGTCGACGTGCGCACCGACGCCTCGCCCGACGCCGAACTGTGCACGACCGAGACCTCCGACTCGGGCGCCGCCGTGATGCGGACCCTCGACGAGATCCCCGTCCCCGCGGGCGGTACCACCACCTTCGTCGACGGCGGCTATCACGTCATGGTCAACGACATCCCCGAACCCCTCTTCGTCGGGGACTCCGTCACCGTCACGCTGGGCTTCGCCAGCGGAACCGAGATCGAGCTGGACGTCCCCGTGCAGGAGATGACCGGCCCGACCCCGGACGAGGCGGACCACGGCGCCCACCACTGACGGATCCGCGCGGGAACTAGGCGGGGGTGACGAGCTGGATGAGGTTCCCGCAGGTGTCGTCCAGCACGGCGGTGGTGACCGGGCCCATGGTGAGCGGCTCCTGGGTGAAGGTGACCCCGAGCGCGCGCAGTCGCTCATATTCGGCGTGGACGTCGTCCACCTGGAACTGGGTCACCGGGATGCCGTCGTTGACCAGCGCCTCCCGGTACGGGCCCACGGCGGGGTGGCCGGAGGGCTCCAGCAGGAGTTCGGCACCCTCGGGGTCCTCGGGCGAGACCACGGTCAGCCAGCGGTTCTCCTCCTCGGGGGCGCCCAGTGGTACGTCGTGTTTCTTCCGGAAGCCCAGGACGTTGGTGTAGAAGTCCAGGGCCTTGACCTGGCTGTCCACGAAGACGCTGTTGATGTGGATTCTCATGAGTCGCTCTCCGGTCGGTCCGGCCCGAGCCACCGCTCGACGATGTGCGTGAGCGGTGCCGGGTTCATGGTGTGGAACTTGTAGCGCCCCTCGCGCCTGCTCTCGACCAGTCCGGCACCCTCCAGGACCGCGAGGTGCTGGGAGACCGCCTGGCGTGACATGTTGAGCTGGTGCTTGGTGATCAGCCGGGTGCAGAGTTCGAACAGGGTCTGCCCGGACCGTTCACCGAGTTCGTCGAGGATCAGTCGCCGGGTCGGATCGGCCAGGGCCTTGAACAGTTCGTCGGACACGCGCTCACTATAGGCAAGTGCTTACTTGCCTATCAAGCCGTGGACTGGTGTTTTGCGATTTCTTGAACCGTTGGTGTCCTACGCCCCGTGGACCCCGGCCAGGAGCTCGGGCGGGGCGGTCGACCGCGGCGTGGAACCGTCCGTGCGCCAGAACCAGGCCCAGTTGGCTGGATGCGGTCAGCCCCTCCGCCAGCGGGGCGGGGTCCTCGCGCGCGACTGAGGACGCGGTGACACGAAGGCGGGAGGGACCCTGTCGGGACCCGCTTCGCCTTCGCCCGACCCCGCTCGTTACTCGTCGCCGCCGTAGCTGTTGTACTCGTTGGCCCGCTCCTGGCCGGACAGCGCGTGGATGGCGTCCATGACCTCGTCGGTGATCACCCGGCGGGCCTTGCCGGGGGCCATGCTGTCGAAGCCGGTCGAGAAGTCCATCGGCTCGCCGAAGCGCACGGTGAAGGGGCGGGGGCGCGGCATGTTGGCGCCGATGGGCTGGACCTGCTGGGTGCCCGAGACCGCGACCGGCACGATGGGCGCCTTGGACTCCAGGGCCAGGTGGGCGACTCCGGTGCGGCCCCGGTACAGGCGGCCGTCACGGGAACGGGTGCCCTCGGGATAGACCACACAGGCCTCGCCCTCGTTGAGGCGGTCCAGCATCATCTCCAGCGACACCATGGCGTCGCGTGCGTTGCCGCGCTGGACCGGCATGGCGCCCAGGGAACCGAACACGGTCCGGGTGACCCGCCCCTTGATCCCGGTGCCCTCGAAGTAGTCGGACTTGGCGAGGAAGCGCACGGGGCGCTGGGTGACCGACAGGGGGATGACGACACTGTCCACGAACGACAGGTGGTTGCTGGCGAGCAGGACCGCACCGGTGGTTGGGACGTTCTCACGGCCCTCGATGGTCGGTCGGCACAGGGTCCGGGCGAGTACCGCCGCGGTCTGCCGCAACGCACCGTAGAGCACGTGTTCTCCCTTGTGTTGTCGGACGTGGCCGACCTCAATGTAAGGGTGACTCGCCGGTAATGATGACCGGCGGAACACAGAGTGCCGCACGTCACGTATCAGACCAAATCGTGACGAATTGGGAGGTTGGAGGCGTCGTGCGGACGCGGAGTTCAGCCGTGCAGGCGCCAGTCGGCGTTGGCTCCGCACACCACCAGGCAGGGGTTGTCGCCGGGCACGCGTCCGGCCAGCCAAGCGGCGAAGGGGACGGCCGCGGCGGGTTCGGCGGCGATACGGAACTCCTGCCACAGACGGGTCTGGGCGCTGATGATCTCGGCGTCGCTGACCAGTACGGGCGTCACCGGACGCTGACGCAGCACCTCGAAGGGCACCCGGCCCAGGACGGCCGCGCCCAGGGCCGAGGAGGCGACCGAGTCCACGGGGGTCCGGACCGGCTGTCCGGCCGCCAGCGCCGCCCCCAGGCTCTGACAGCCCTCGGGCTCGACCCCGACCACACGGCGGCCCCCGGCGCCCAGCCGCACCCCCGCGACCAGCCCGCCACCGCCCACCGCGACCACGATCGAGTCGCACTCGGGGGCGTCGGCCGTGATCTCCAGGCCCACGGTCCCCTGACCGGCCACCACCAGCGCGTCGTCGTAGGCGTGCAGGTAGCGCACGCCCTCGGACTCCGCGCGGGCCACGGCGGCCTCGGCCGCCACCGCGAACTGCTCGCCGACCCGGACGATCTCCGCGCCGGTGGCCGCCAGCGGCTCCGCCTTGGCCTCGGGCACCGTCTCGGGAACGTACACCGTGGCGTGCACGCCCAGCATGCTCGCGGCCGTGGCCACGCCGAGGCCGTGGTTGCCACCGGAGGCGGTGATCACCCGGTCGGTGGGCTCACCGCCGAGCAGGGCGTTGAGAGCGCCGCGGAGCTTGAACGCTCCCGTGCGCTGGAGGTGCTCCAGCTTCAGGGTCAGGGGACGACCGTCGATCTCGGCACGCATGACCGGGGTTCGTCGGACGTACGGCGCGATGCGTTCGGCGGCGGCTCGGACGTCGGTGGCCGTGGGTACGGCGGGCGCGGTCGTGGTGCTCATGCTCCCACTCTGCCGCTCCTGACCAGGAACGCAAAGTGGAGACTGCTAAGGAGGGCCAAGCGGACCTTTGTGTCAGACTTTGTCCTGTACGTTCCGCGTCGTGCCTGGAGGGAAGAGGTGGTCGCGTGCTGGACGCCAACCGTCTGCGCGTACTCGTGGAGATCGCGCACGCCGGGTCGATCGCGGCCGCCGCCGACCGGCTCTCCTTCACCCCGCCCGCCCTGTCCCAGCAGCTCACCAAGCTGGAACGCGAGGTCGGCACCCGCCTGGTGGAACGCGGCCGCACCGGAGCCACCCTGACCAGGGCGGGCGAGGTCCTGCTCGAACACGGTGAACGGGTCCTGGGCGAACTCCGCGACGCCGAGGCCGCCATCGGCGCCGTCGCGGGCGACCGCGCCGACCGCCTGTCCCTGGGGGCCTTCGCCAGCGCGGGGAAGGTCCTGCTCCCCGGGGCGCTCGCCGCCTTCGGCCACGAACACCCCCACGTGCGGCTGTCGCTGTCCGACATCGAACCGCCGGGCGGCCCCGGGCTGGTCACCTCCGGCGACCTCGACCTGCTCATCACCCACCGCTACCCCGGGGTGCCGCTGCCGCGCGCAGACGGTCTGCACCGCGAACGCCTCCTGGTGGACCCCCTCCTGGTGGTGGCGCCCACCGGACACCCCGTCACCGACGCCGAACACTCCCTGGCGGACCTGGCCGACGAGGAGTGGATCTGCGGCGCCCCCGGCATCCACAACCGGGTCAGCCTGGACACCGTCGCGGCGGCGGCCGGGGTGCGCCTGACCGTCGCCTACGAGACCCGCGACTACGAGGTGGCCCTGGCGCTCATCACGGCCGGGGTGGGGATCGCCCTCATCCCCCAGAGCATCCTCGACGCGTCGCACGGCGGAGGCTGGGTCAGCCGACCCCTGCACGGCGCCCGGCTGGCTCGGGAGATCTACACCGTGCACCGTCCGCGCCCGCCCGCACCGGTCCCCGGCATGGTCGCCACCCTGCGCCGCACCGCCGCCCGCAGCCTCCGGACCCGACTCCCGCGTTGATCCGCCGGAAGGGGGCGGCTCCGGCCCGATGAGTTTCGACGACACCGGCGGTCGGTACTGGTGACCATGCTCCGTGACATCACGGACGCCGAGCCCGACGAACGGACGACCATGACCACGAACCCCTTCGAGATCGCCCTCCCCATCGCCGACCGGTGGCGAGCGATGGTCTTCTACCGCGAGGCCTTCGGGTTCGAGGCCCTGGGGGAGCCCGCCGAGGACGGAGCGCCCGAACCGCTGCGGATCCGGGTCGACGACCACGCCGTGCTGACACTGATTCCCGCGGACGGCCTCGCCTGGGTCCTGGGGGAGACGCGCCAGGTCGCCCGGCCCGGGACCAGCGAGTGCCTGATGACCAGGGTGGTGCCCACCGAGGCGGACGTCGACGCGCTGCTGGACCGCGTCCGCGAGGCGGGAGGGGAGGTGGTCAACGCGGCCGAGCGGCGGCCGTGGGGCTACGACGGTGTCTGCGCCGACCCCGACGGGCACCTGTGGCAGGTCACCGTCCAGTCCTGACCCCTACAGCGGGGGAGCGCCGGGCGGGTTCGGGGCGTTCCAGCGGTAGCGCAGGGCCAGGAGGCGCAGGGTGAGGCACAGCAGTGAACCGATCACCGCGATCCAGCCCGGGCCGAATCCGGTCAGGTCCACGAGCACCACGAACGACGCCCCGACCAGCGCCGGGATCGCGTACAGGTGCGAGTTGGCGCTGAGCACCGTGGGCACGCGGTTGAGCAGCACGTCCCGGATGGTGCCGCCGCCCACACCCGTGATGACGCCCAGCAGCACGGCCTGGAGCGGCCCGAAGCCGAACTCCAGCGCCTTGGTCGCCCCGATCACGGCGAACAGGCTGAGCCCGGCGGCGTCGAACACCAGGATCGGCTTGCTCAGGTGGGTGAGCTGACGGCTGAGGAAGAAGGCCAGGGTCCCTCCGGCCAGCGCCGTCACCAGGTACCGCCAGTCCTGGAAGGTGGCCGGGGTCTCGCCCAGCAGGACGTCGCGGATGATGCCGCCGCCGAGGGCGGTCACCATCCCCAGCACCATGACCCCGACGATGTCCACCCGCGCGGTGCGGATCGCCGTCAACGATCCATCGAGCGCGAAGGCGAAAACACCGAGGAGGTCGAGGAGGAGAAGCAGGTCGAGCGTGGACATGGCCGTGCGGAGGTCCCTTGTGCGGTGCGCGACGAAGCGCGGTACGGGGTGACGAGGTGAGGTGCGGGGCGAGCAGACGCGGAGGAGGTCTGCGCCGATCGGCTATTCCATCACGCCCGGGAGGGTCCCGCGTGCGCGGCCGGGAACGGCGCGCCGTGCCACCGGAGCCGGGGCCGGACGGATCAGGCGGCGCGATCCGGAGTGGGATCGCTCCGTCCGGGGAACCGACACGCGTGTCGGTTCCCCTCCGGCCCGGCGCGGCCGGACACCATCGGGGAGTGAACCACCGGACCACGGGCGGAGCGAGCAACATGGAACACCTGGACGCGATCGTGATCGGCATGGGGCCCGGAGGGGAGACGGTCACGGACCGTCTGCTCACCGCCGGTCAGCGGGTGGCTGTGGTCGAACGCGACCTCATCGGAGGCGAGTGCGCCTACTGGGCCTGCGTCCCCACCAAGACCCTGCTGCGCCCACCCGAGGTGCGCGCCGAGGCGGACGGGGCCGCCGGGGTCGGAGAGGCGGCCCTGGAGTGGCCCGCCCTGCGCGCCTACCGCGACCAGATGATCCGCCACCTGGACGACTCCAAGCAGGCGGAGGGCTACGAGGAACGCGGTGCCCTGGTCCTGCGCGGCGACGCGCGGATCGTCGGCCGAGACCCCTGGCGCGTGGCTGTCGGCGACGCCGAGCACACCGCCGACCACGTGGTGGTCTCCACGGGATCGGGGGTCCTGGTCCCGCCGATCGGGGGCCTGGAGGACCTGGGCCCGGACGTGCTGTGGACCAACCGGGAGGCCACCACCCTCACCGAGATCCCCGGCAGCGCGCTGGTGGTCGGGGGCAGCGCGGTCGGTGTCGAACTGGGCCATTTCCTGGCGCGGATGGGCACCCGCGTCACCGTGGTCCAGCGCGGACCCCGGCTGCTGGACCGCGAGGAACCCCGGCTGTGCGAGCTGATCAGCGACCAGTTCGAACGGGACGGCACCACGGTGCACCTGGGCAGCCAGGTCACGTCCGTGACGAGGGACGGCGACGGAGTCCTCGCCGTGCTGTCCGGAGGCGAACGGGTTCGGGCCGACGTGATGGTCCTGGCGACCGGGCGGGAGCCCCGGGGCGACCAGCTCGGGCTGGCCGAGCTCGGCGTCGAACTGGACGGAAAGGCCCTTCCGGTGGACGACCACTGCCGGGTCGCGCCCGGGCTGTGGGCCGCCGGGGACGTCACGGCCCGCTCGATGTTCACCCACGTGGCCAAGTACCAGGGGCGGGTGATCAGCGACAACGTCCTCGGCACCGACCACGTCGCCGACTACACCGGAGTCCCCCGGGTGGTGTTCTCCTACCCGGAGATCGCCGCCGTCGGCCTGACCTCCGCGCAGGCCCGGGACCAGGGGATCGACGTGACCACCTCCGAGACGGACCTGACCGCCGCGCTGGCCCGTCCCTGGACCATGGAGACCGACCCGCGCGGCTCGCTGGGGCTGGTCGCCGACCGCGAACACGGTGTGCTCGTGGGGGCCTGGGCGTTCGGGCCGCAGGCCTCGGAGTGGATCCACACCGCCGCGCTCGCGATCCGCCTGGGCCTGCCGATCGCCGCCCTGCGCGACACCGTCCCGCAGTTCCCGACCTTCAACGAGGGCTACCTGATCGCGCTGGACGCCCTGGACCTGTGAACCGGGTTCAGGGCGCGCCGAGAGCGGCGGCCTCCTCGGCCTCCACACTCCGGTTCCACTCCGGCTTGGAGGCCTGCCAGCCGTCCTCGTCGCGGCCCAGCCGCCAGTAACCGGAGACCGAGAGGTGCTCCTTGGGCAGGGCCAGGTCGACGCGGAGCAGACGGCGCAGGTCACGGACGAAGTTCGCCTCGCCGTGCACGAAGGCCCGCACCTCCCCGGACGGGAACTCCAGCCCGCGCACGGCCGGGACCAGCAGGGACCCCGGGACGCCGCCGTCGCGGTGCAACCAGGTCACATGAACGTCCGGGCGATCGGTGAGGCGCTGCTCCTCGGCCGCGTTGTCGACCTCGACGAACACGTGCGCGGGGCGGCCCTCGGGCAGGGCCTCGACGCTGGCGGCGATGGCGGGCAGGGCGCTCTCGTCCCCGGCCAGCAGGTGCCAGTCGGCCTCGGCGTCGGGGGCGAAACCGCCGCCGGGGCCGAGGAGGCGGAGCCGGTCGCCGGGGCGGGCGCCAGCGGCCCACACCCCGGCGAGACCGACCTCGCCGTGGTACACGAAGTCGATGGTCATCTCGTGGGTCGCGGCGTCCCAGGACCGCACGGTGAAGGTACGGGTGACCGGCCACTCCGAGCGGGGGCGCTCGGCCCGGATCGCGTCGAGGTCGTAGGTTTCGGGGTCACCCGGTTCCGGAGCCGGGAACAGCAGCTTCACGTAGCTGTCCGACCAGCCGTTCGTGGCGAAGCCGGACAACCCCCCGCCGCCCAGGACCACCCGCACCATGTGCGGGGTCAGCCGCTCCACACGCTCGACCCGTCCCGTGTGCACGGTCGTCCTTCTCGGACGCTCCTGCCGCTCCGTCACGACGCCTCCTCTGTTTGGGTTAGGTAAACCTAACCGGACACACAGTAGGGTGCCGTGACGGCGCCGGGCAAACCGGGGTGGGACTCAGTCCCCGGACCACCCCTCCGGGCGGGTGAACGCGCCGTGCAGGTCCACGTCGCGCTCGCTGGCGCCCGCACGCAGGGCCGCCAACCAGGCGGCGCCGCCCGACGTGCTCCCGGCCAGGAGCACCGGCGCGCCGGTCCCCATGGTGAGCTTGTGCGTCAGCGCCTCCCTCACCGGACCCGAACGGGTGAGCACGCCCCCGGACAGGACCACCGGCAGGTGCTCCCCGGGTACCCGCACCTGGTGCACGGACTGCGCCAGGTGACCGGCGGCGGCGTTCACGATCACCACGGCCGCCGGGTCGCCGACCAGGAACGCCTCCGAGACCAACGGAGCGAGCTCGGCGAGACTGATCGGCGGGGCCGCGGTGAGGGTGCGGGCGAAGTTGCGGGCGTGCTCCTCGGGCCACTGGTCGGGGCCGCTCGGCCGCTGACCGGGGATCACCCGCTTGGCCACCGTGCGGGCCAGGGGGCTGAGATCGCCGCCGCGACTTAACTGGCGCGCGGTCTCCCGGGCCGCCTGGTGGCCGATCCAGAACGCCGATCCCTCGTCGCCGATCAGCCAGCCCATGCCGTCCGCCGACCTGCCGCGGGTCCGGGCCTCGATCCGGGTGGCGATCGCCCCGGTCCCCGCGATGAGGATCGTGCCGTCGCGCTCGGAGGTCCCCGAGGCGAAGGCCACGGTGTCGTCCCCGGAGAACTCCTCACCGGTGGGGTTCAGCCCCGCCTTGGCGAGCGCCTTGTCCAACCGGGCGCGCACGCTGACGTCGCGCAGCCCGGAGTACCCGGCCAGCCCGACCACGCTGGCGGCCACGGCGTCGCGTGCCCCGGGACCCGCCCGGTCCAGCGCGGAACCGATCGCCTCGGTCAGCCGCTCCGCGGCCACCTCGGGGCCGTGCGTGTTGGGGTTGGCGCCCCCGGACCTGGCCTCGCCCCGGCGCTCGCCGGTCAGTGTGGTCACCAGGGCACGGGTGGTGGTGCCCCCCGCGTCCACCCCGACGACCAGCGTGGGGGAGGGGGAGGGGTTTCGTCGTGTCGTCACGACCAGAGCGTGCCCCACCCCCGCCCGCCTTACTCACACCGCCCCCGACTACGTCGCAGGAGGTCCTCACCACGCCCAAAACCAGTGGCCGCGGGTTCGTGACCACTGGTAAGCCTGAGTCATGAGTGACAAGACGAGGGCGGACTCCTCCGCACCCCACCAGGGCTGGACCGTACGCCACACCGACGCCGAGGAATTCGCCCAGGCGGCCAGGGTCTTCGGGCAGAGCCTGCTGTTCCCGGAGGACGTCGACAGCCTGCTGGAGCGGATGAGACCGCTGCACGACGAGCTGGGCTACGAACGGGCCCTGATCGCCGTGGACGAGGCCGAGGGCGAGGTCATCGGCACCACCAACCACTTCCCCTTCGAGATGACCATGCCGTCCGGCCGCGTCCCCGTGGCCGGGGTGACCGGCGTGGGGGTGTGGCCCACCCACCGCCGCAGGGGGGTGCTCAGCTCCCTCATGCGCCGCCAGCTCGCCGACATCCACGCGGCGGGCGTGCGCTACGCCGCGCTGTGGGCCTCCGAGGGGTCCATCTACGAGCGCTTCGGCTACGGCAACGCCTGTACGGAACTGGACACGACCCTCACCCGCCCCTACGGCGCGCTGCGCGCCGAGGCGCCCCGCGACCCGGACCTGCGCGTGGTCCTGCGCGAACCGGAGCGGGTGCGTACCGACCTCGAACGCGTGCACGAGGCGGTCTGTGAGGTCCAGGTCGGCCAGTTCCGCCGCACCAAGCCCTGGTGGGACCGCGCGCTGTACGACGGCCCCGTCCGACGGGGCGACAAGGCCCCGCTGATGGCGGCCGTCGTGGGCGGCCCGGACGGGCCCCTCGGGTACGCCCTGTACCGGGTCAAGGCCAGGTGGGAGGAGGACGGCGCTCAAGGGGAGGCGCACGTCCAGGAGATCACCGCCACCACCCCCGCCGCCTGGGCCGCCCTGTTCGAGCACCTGTTCAGCCGGGACCTCGTCGCCAAGGTGTACTTCCCGTTCCTGCCCGTGGACTGCCCGCTCCACCACCTCCTCCCGGACCGTGGCCGTGCGGTGGCCAAGCACTCCACCTCCCTGTGGGTGCGGCTGGTGGATCTGGCCGGGGCCCTCTCCGAGCGCCCCTACGCGGCGCCCTTCGAGGGGGTCGTGGCCGTCACCGACCGCTACGCGCCGTGGAACGCGGGACGGTGGCGGATCAAGGCCGACACCGACGGCGCCCGCGTGGAACTCACCGACGCGGACCCGGACCTGTCCCTGGACGTGTCCCACCTCGGCGCCGCGCACCTCGGCCAGACCACGCTCACCAGCTTCCGGCGCGCGGGCCTGATCACCGAGCACACCCCGGGCGCCGTGGCCCGTCTGGACACGGCCCTGCACCGGATCGACGCACCCTTCTGCGGGGTCATCTTCTAGAGGGCCGATGGGATACGGGTGCCCTGGTCGAGTGAACTGTGCGCGCCGGGGCATCCCATCGTCCACCTGGACGGCGAGCGCGCGGTCCTCGTGAGCCCACCGGGCGTGGACGGGAGAGGCCGATGCCACGGTGGGTCGATGATCCGGCCCATCGAGGTGAACCTCCGCGCCACGGTCCTTCCTCCGTTGGCCGGGCAACCGGGCCCCGGGCGACTCGCGGCCTGACTCACCTTGAGGTCACGTGAGGTGTTGTTGCAGGTGTTTTCATGCCTGTGTGGCGGGGGAACTCTGGGGCTGGAGGAACCCCGGAACGACCTTTGAGGAGACCGATGCGCCGCATCATCACCGTGTTCGCCCTGATCGCTGCCCTGACCGCAGGGCTCTCCGCGCCGGCGGCCGCCGCCGGATCTCTCATCGGGATCGGGGTCGGGGGCAGCCTCGTCGGTCTGGTCAGTGATCCCATCAACGTCAGCCTCTGACCCGAACGCGTCCTGTGCGCAACGGTGAAAGGGACCCCGCTAGAACACGTGGGGTGGGGTCCCGGGGCCGGTTCGCCTCTTCACACGCTTGTGTCGTGCGCCGCGTA
The DNA here is from genome assembly GCF_000341265.1 of Nocardiopsis prasina DSM 43845. Taxonomy (GTDB): domain Bacteria; phylum Actinomycetota; class Actinomycetes; order Streptosporangiales; family Streptosporangiaceae; genus Nocardiopsis; species Nocardiopsis prasina. Next base: position 46,841 of record NZ_ANAE01000087.1, read on the forward strand.
AATCCGCTGGCTGCCCTCCCCAGCCGACTGGTAGAACGAGCCCACGCTGGTTGATCGGGCGCGGGACGCACATCGGAGGGAACGACGACATGGACGAGGCCGCCTTGGGACGTGACTGGAGCATTCGCTCCGGTGGCGAGGACGACTTCCCCGCTGTCGTCGAGACCGTGGGGGAGGCACTCGTGGTCTCCGATGACCGTGCCACCTCATTGGCACGTCTCACACCGCTGCTGGCCGAAGACGACTTCGGGCGCCTGCTGGTGGCCATCGAGTCAGGCCGATCCGAACGGGACGCTGAGGACGAACGTGCCGTCAGGGACGGCCGGGTCATCGGCTCGGTCAACGCGTTCTCCTTCCGGATGACGCTCCCTGGTGGCTCCCGGCCGGTCGCGGGGATCACCGGGGTCGGCGTGTGGCCCACCCGCCGTCGCCAGGGTGTGCTCACGGCCCTGATCCGCCGCCAGCTCGCGGACATCCGCGACCGGGGCGAGAACCTCGCGATCCTGTGGGCCTCCGAGGGCTCTATCTACGGCCGCTTCGGCTATGGTCCCGCCAACAGCGAGTACAAGGGCGAACTGGCCTACGCCCACGCTCGCCTGCGCCCCGACGCGCCTCGCGGCGCCGATCTCTCCGTGGAGCTCGTCCGCGCCTCGCGGGCCCGTTCGGACCTGGAGCGCGTCCACGCAGCCGCGACCGCTCGGCAGGTCGGTCGACTCCAGCGCTCCCCGGCGTTCTGGGAGCGCGCTCTGGCGGACACCCCCGACGCCCGCGCGGGGAGGAGTTCTCTCAAGGCGGCCGTGGTACACGGTCCGGAAGGACCACTGGGGTACGCGCTCCACCGCACCCGGGACCGCTGGGAGAACGCCAACCCCTGCGCCCGACTGCACGTGGAGGAGGCTGTGGCCACCACACCGAAGGCCTGGACCGCCCTGTACGAGCACCTGTTCAGCCGGGACCTCGTCACCCAGCTGGTCTTCGAGAGCATGGCGCAGGACGACCCGCTCCATTTCCTGCTCGCGGATCCCAAGCGGCTGGTCACCCGGTTCGACGACTCCCTGTGGGTGCGGCTGGTGGACGTGCCCGGGGCCCTCGCGGAGCGCTCCTACGCCGTCCCGGCGGACGTGGTCCTGGAGGTCTCGGACCGGCACGCGCCCTGGAACGAGGGCCGCTGGAGGCTGCGCGCGGACCGGAACGGAGCCACCTGCGAACGCACCTCGCGGGCCCCGGACCTGTCGCTGGACGTGTCCCACCTGGGCGCCGTCCATCTGGGCGCGAACACCCTTTCCGGCTACCTGCGCACCGGGCTGATCACCGAACACACCCCGGGATCGGTGTTCGGCCTGGACACGGCCCTCTTCCGGCCTGAGGCCCCCTTCTGCGATCAGGGCTTCTGACGGGGGCCCTCGGGAAGGGAGGCGAGTCGGCCTCCACCGCGGGGGACGGGCATGGCACGATCGGGGGTGGACTCCGTAGCCGAACACCGGGGAGAGCGATGACCGCCAGTGGCGTACTCCAGGGCGAGTACGAGCCGAGTTCGTCGAAGTTCGTCCGAGACCAGGTGGAGCTCTACGAGCGCACCGGTGGTCAGGAGGGCAACACGCTGATGGACACCGGCATGCCGGTGATCATCCTGAGCACACGCGGCCGCAGCAGCGGAAAGGTCCGCAAGTCCGCCCTCATGCGGGTGGAGCACGACGGCGCCTACGCGGTGATCGGCTCCCAGGGCGGGGCGCCCCAGGACCCCGCGTGGGTGGCCAACCTGCGGGCGGCCCCCGACGAGGTCGCGCTCCAGGACGGCCCCACCCCCTTCGCCGCCCGCGTCCGGGAAGTCCAGGGCGAGGAGCGGCAGCGGTGGTGGGACCGCGCCGTGGAGGCCTACCCGCCCTACGCCGACTACCAGAAGAAGACGGACCGGGTCATCCCCGTGTTCGTGGTCGAACGAACCGGCTGACTCCGGGCCGGCGCCCCTCCCGGAGGGGCGCCGGCTTCTCAGGTCAGTGCGCTGACCAGGCGGTCCACGTCCTCATCCGTGTTGTACAGGTGGAACCCCACCCTGAGCCGACCGTCCCGGACGGCGGCGGCGATCCCCGCCTCACCGAGGCGTTCGGCCGTCCCCTCCGGCACGGGGAGCGACACGATCGCCGAACCGGTGCCCTCCAGTCCCATCGCGTCGCGGAACCGGTCGGCCAGGGCGACGTCGTGCTCGTGCACCGTCTGCGGTCCGACCTCCGCGAGCAGGTCCAGGCCCGGTGCCAGACCGATCCACGCGGGCCACACGGGGGCCAGGTCCAGGCGTCGCGCCCCCGAGGCCAGCCGCAGCGGCCCACCGTAGAGCGCGTCCCACGGCTCCGCCCCCGCGTACCAGCCGGGCGCCAGGGGAGAGAGTGCGGCCAGGGCCTCGTCGGTCCCGGTGAGGAAGGCCGCCCCGCGCGGTCCCAGCAGCCACTTGTAGGTGCTGCACACGACATAGTCCACGCCGTCCAGGGGAACGGGCAGCCACCCCGCCGACTGGCTGGTGTCGAGCAGGAGGCGGGCACCGTGGTCGGCGCACGCGGCGCGCAGGTCCTGGAGCGGGGCGATCAGCCCGGTGGCCGACTGCACGGCCGCGACCGCCACCAGGGTGGTGCTCGGGCCGACCTCGTCGGGCAGGCGCTCCAAGGGCACTTCGCGGACCCGGACGCCGTCCGCCTGCCGGGCCATCAGCGGGAAGACCACCGAGGTGAACTCCCCCTCGGCGAGCAGGACCTCCGAGCCGGGCGGCAGGCTCGCGGCGACCGTCCCGACGAACTGCGAGGTGTGGGTGCCCACGGCGACCCGGTCGGCGTCGACCCCCGCCAGCCGGGCGTAGGTGGAGCGCGCGGCGTCGACGACCCCGTCGACGGAGCCGGGGGAGAACCGCCCGGAGGCCACTTCCCGGAGGTTGCGCTCCAGGTCCTGCCGGGCCCGGTGGGTCAACAGACCGTGGGTGGCGGAGTTGAGGTAGGTGCCCTCGGGTGAGAACTGGCTCTGGGCCTGCTTGAGGCGCGTGCGTGCGGTCTGGTCCATGTTCCGCATGCTCACAGGCGCGGTGGGGTGGGACAAGGGCCACTTCACCGAGATTGGACTCTTTCCGCCGTCGGGTTCAGTCCGGGGCGCTGACCTGTTCCCTCAGGCGGGCGAGCCATTGCGCGCCGCACCGACGGCCGTCGGGGAACTGGTCGTCCCGGTCCCAGCGCCAGGCCGTGATCATCGCCAGCACGAGGAGTCGGCACGCACGCAGCAGTTCGGGGTCGGTACCCGGGTAGTGGGCGGCGACCTCGTCGGGGGCGTGGGCGAGGTCGAACTCCACCGGCCCGCGGCAGCAGGTCTCCAGGTCGACGAAGAGCGGTCCCACGGCGGTGGCGAGCAGGTTGCCGGGGTGCGGCTCGCCGTGCAGGAGCTGTTCCGGTGCGCCGTGCCCGGTGACCTCTCGTTCGAGGTCGTCCAGGGCCCGAGCGAGCAGTTCCCGGTCCGGCGCGGTCAGTTCCGGGGTGCGGTCGCGGTCGGCGACGAGGCCCCGCGCCCTGGCGACGCGGTCGGTGAACCGGGGCGAGGGGTGGTCGACCGCGCGCATGCCGTGGTGCAGGCGGGCGAGCGCGTCGGCGTAGTCGGGTGGGGGAACCTTCGTGGCGGGCACCGGCGCGTGGTGGGTCCACAGCGTGACCTCGAAGCCGTCGCGTTCGTGGACGCCGGGGGTCACGCGGGGGTCGAGCGCGGCCACGGGGCTCCCGGTGGCGGCGAGCCGCAGGGCGAGTTCGACCTCGTACCGCGCCACGCCGTGCTCCGCCGGAGCCACCCGGGCCAGGACGTCGCAGGGCAGCAGGCGCAGGGTGAGCCTGTTCGAGTCGTGGAGGACGACCGCTTCGTCGGCGTCCAGCCCGAGGGAGGTGGCGACGGAGGTGGCGGCGGCCACCGCCCGCCCGAACTGCGGCTCCCGCATCGTGGTGGGTCCTCTCTACGTGTGCCGTCCCGGCCTGCTGGGGGAGGAGTCAGTTGCGGAACTTGGCCTGCGCGTCGGTGGACCCGGCCATCAGTTTGTTGAGCAGGCGGACCAGCTCAAGGCGCTCCTCGGGTTCGAGGGCCTCCGCCCAGGCGCTCTCCCGGCGGTTGTGGGCGCGGAAGACCCCCAGGATCGCTCCGTACCCGGACTCGGTGAGGCTGAGCTGGAGGGCGCGGCGGTCGTGCGTGGCGCGTTCGCGGGTGAGCAGGCCGTCGCGTTCGAGGGTGTTGAGCAGGGCGGACAGCGCGGCGCGGCTCATGCCGGAGATCTCGGCGGTGGTCTTGGCCTCCATGGGTCCGGCCAGCCAGAGGGCGAAGAGCACCCGGAACCCCGGCCAGGTCCATCCCCGGGGGCGGTGGACGGAGGACTCCAGGTCGTAGACCACCATGCTCGTCGCCCTGTTGAGGGTCAGGACCATGCGCATGGCCTCGGCGTTGACCGTGGGGAGTTCCCGTTCGGCCTTGTGCACCGCGTAGTCCACGAACGACCAGAAGGTGAGCTCGTCAGGGGGTGCCGTGTTGTGAGTCACGCCGACCAGCCTAGTACGGGGCGGGTTCGGTGTTCGTCCCCTCGTGACTTCTCCGTCGCTGCCCGGTCGCTCTCCGTTGAGGGAGGTTCGGCCCGTGACATGAAGGGCACGGCGAGTAGCCTGTTGGGGTGATCTGCATCACCACCCCGGTGGACGTGGGCCTCTTGGCCCTGTGGCGTGGAGCACGTTATGGTCTGGTTCATCAAACGTTTGATCATTTGGGCGGCGGCAGTCGCCCGCGACGAGTGAAGGGTCTGACCATGGCAGCCAAGCCGTTCGCCTCATCCGCCGACACCGAGGTCAAGGAACAGACCCTGGAGGTCCTGGCCGACGGCGTCTACGCCCTCACCGCCGAGGGGGACCCCAACGTGGGCGCCATCGAGGGCGAGGACTTCGTGGTCGCCTTCGAGGCCCTGGCCACCCCCACCGCTGCCAAGGAGTGGCTCGCCAAGCTCCGCGAGCACACCGACAAGCCCATCCGCTACCTGGTGCTCTCGCACTACCACGCGGTCCGCGTCCTGGGCGCCAGCGCCTTCGACGCCACCGTCATCCTCACGCACGAGCTGACCCACGAGCTCATCCGCGAGCGCGGCAAGGAGGACTGGGCCAGCGAGTTCGGCCGCATGCCGCGCCTGGCCAAGGACGCCGACTCCGTCCCCGGCCTGACCTGGCCCACCCAGACCTTCGCCGACCGCACCACCATCGACCTCGGCGGCGATCGCGGCGAACTGGTCCTGGAGTACTTCGGCCGGGGCCACACCGAGGGCGACATCGTCGCCTGGCTGCCCAAGCAGAAGATCCTCTTCGCCGGCGACCTCGTCGAGGCCCAGGCCGCCCTCTACACCGGCGACGCCTTCCACAGGGACTGGGCCGGAGCCACCCTCGACCGCGTCAAGGCCCTCGGAGCCGAGATGCTCGTGGGCGGGCGCGGCGCCGTGAGCCGGGGCCGCGAGGAGGTCGACGCCGCCATCGAGCAGACCCGCAACTTCCTCGACGTGATGATCCGCGAGGTCGGCGCCGTCCACGAGCGCGGCGGCACCCTCAAGGAGGCCTTCACCGCCACCCACGCCGCCCTGGTCGACGACTACGGCCACTGGCCGATCTTCGAGCACTGCCTGCCCTTCGACGTCTCGCGCCTGTGGGACGAGTTCTCCGGCATCGAGCGCCCCGTCATCTGGACCGCCGAACGGGACCGCGAGGTCTGGGCCCAGCTCCAGGGCTGACCGGCCCGGGGCCCCACCACCCCGCTCCCACCCACGACCGCGCCCGCACGGGGCGCCCCACGAACGGAGTCCACCATGCGCCCCCCTGCGCCCCGCACCCCCGCCGACACCGGCACCGACCCCGTCCTGGTGCTCGGCGCGGGACCGGTCGGACAGACCGCGGCCCTGCTGCTGGCCCGCCGTGGGGTCCCCGTGCTGGTCGTCGACAGCCGACCCGAACGCGACGCCGTCGGCTCCAAGGCCATCTGCCAGCAACGCGACGTCCTCGACGTCTGGGACTGGCTCGGCGGCGGAAGGATCATCGAGGAGGGGCTGACCTGGGACACGGCCCGCACCTTCTACCGGGACCATGAGCTGTTCAGCGTACGCCTGCCCGACCCCGGCGCCTCGTCCCTGCCCTCCTTCGTCAACATCTCCCAGTCCCGCACCGAAGAGGTCCTCGACGAACTCCTGGCCGATGCGGGGGTCCTCACCAGCTGGGGCCACGAGGTCACCGGGATCGAGCAGGACGCCGACGGGGTCACCGTCGAGTGCGCCACCCCGCGGGGCCCGGTGCGCCTGCGCGGAACCCACGCCCTGTCGTGTCTGGGCGCCCACGGCGGTGTGGTGCGCCGGGACCTGGGCCTGGACTTCTCCGGCACCAGCTTCGACGACCGCTTCCTCATCTGCGACATCCGCGCCGACCTCGGCGACTGGGCCCGCGAACGCCGCTTCTACTTCGATCCCGAGTGGAACCCGGGCCGCCAGGTCCTCATCCACCCCTGCCCCGACTCGGTCTTCCGCATCGACTGGCNAGGTGCCCTCCGACTTCGACCTCCCCGCCGAGGAGTCCAGCGGCCGCCTGGACACCCGCATCCGGCAGATCATCGGGGACACCCCCTACGAGATCGTGTGGCACTCCGTCTACCGCTTCCACACCCGCGTCGCCGACCGCATGCGCGCCGGACGCGTCCTGCTGGCCGGGGACAACGCCCACCTGGTGGCGCCCTTCGGAGCGCGCGGCCTCAACTCCGGGGTCCAGGACGCCGAGAACGCCGCCTGGAAGCTCGCCTACGTCCGCGACGGCTGGGCGGGGGAGGACCTCCTGGAGAGCTACCACACCGAACGCCACGCCGCCGCCCTGGAGAACGCCGACGTCACGAGCGCCACCATGCGCTTCCTCGTGCCCCGGGACGACGCCGAGCACGAGCGGCGCGTCAGCGTCCTGGAGCGCGCGGTCACCGACGCCGCGGCGCACCCGGACGTGGACTCCGGGAGGCTGGCCGAACCGTTCTGGTACACCGATTCCGCGCTGACCACCGCCTGCCCCGAACGTCCCTTCGGCGGCCGTCCGCCACGCGGGCTGGCCCCCGCGCCCTGCCCCGGCGTGATCCTGCCCGACGTCCCCGTGAGCGTGCCCGGACGCCCCGAACTCGCCCGCCTGCGCCCCCTCCTGCGTGAGGGACTCACCCTGCTGCTCGGCGAGGGCGCCGAACGCGCCACCGTGCACGCCGTCGCCACGCGCGCCACACGGGCACCCGTCACCACGCTGCACCTCGACGAGATCGACACCACCGGTGCCCTGCGCCGCGCCCTGGAACCCCTGCCCGGGCAGGTCTGGCTGGTGCGCCCCGATGCCCACGTGGCCGCCGTCGTCCCAGGTGCGGACACCGACGCCGTCCGCGTGGCGGTCCGCACGGCGTTGGGCCACCCGGCCGCCGACACCGTCCCGGCCTAGAGGCGCGCTCCCGACGGACCACCGGACCCCAACCAAGGAGGAAGACCGGAGATGGCCTACTACCGCAAGGTCGGCGAGGTGCCCCGCACCCGCCACACCCAGCACCACAACCCCGACGGCGGCCTGTACTACGAGGAGCTGATGGGGGAGGAGGGCTTCTCCGCCGACTCCTCGCTCCTCTACCACAAGGCCATCCCCTCGGCGATCGTCGACGCCTCCGAGTGGGAGGTCCCCGACCAGTCCCTGCGGCGCAACGCCCCGATGGTGCCGCGCCACCTCAAACTCCACGACCTCTTCCAGGGCGAGGAGTGGCGCACCAACGACGTCGTCGCGTCCCGCCGCCTCGTGCTGGGCAACGGAGACGTGCGCATCTCCTACGTGGTCGCCGGAGCCCCCTCGGAGCTGTACCGCAACGGCATCGGCGACGAGTGCGTGTACGTCGAGTCCGGCACCGCCCGGGTGGAGACGGTGTTCGGCGTGCTGGACGTCGGCCGGGGCGACTACGTGATCCTGCCGCGCGCCACCACGCACCGCTGGGTGCCCACCGGAGACGAGCCGCTGCGCGCCTACGTGGTCGAGGCCAACAGCCACATCGCCCCGCCCAAGCGCTACCTGTCCCGCTACGGCCAGTTGCTGGAGCACGCCCCGTACTGCGAGCGGGACCTGCGCGGACCCGACGGACCCCTGGTCGCCGAGGGTGAGAACGTGGACGTGCTCATCAAGCACCGGGGCGACGGTCCGGGCGGGATCTCCGGCACCCGCTACACCTACCCCACCCACCCCTTCGACGTGGTGGGCTGGGACGGCTGCCTGTACCCGTACGTGTTCAACGTCGACGACTTCCAGCCCATCACCGGCCGTATCCACCAGCCGCCGCCCGTGCACCAGGTGTTCGAGGGCCACAACTTCGTCATCTGCAACTTCGTGCCGCGCAAGGTGGACTACCACCCGGGAGCCATCCCGGTGCCGTACTACCACTCCAACGTGGACTCCGACGAGGTCATGTTCTACTGCGGCGGCGACTACGAGGCCCGCAAGGGCTCCGGGATCGGTCAGGGCTCCATCTCCCTGCACCCCGGCGGCCACTCGCACGGCCCGCAGCCCGGCGCCTATGAGCGCAGCGTGGGCACGGAGGCCTTCGACGAACTCGCCGTCATGGTGGACACCTTTCGCCCGCTGGACCTGGGTGAGGGCGGCACCGCCGTCGACGACGGCAGCTACGCCTGGACCTGGGCCAGGGGCCAGCGGGCGCGGCGGGAGCAGGCATGACCGAACCCCGCCACACCCTCTACGGGACCCTGTTCGACGACGCTGCGCTCTTCCCGCCCGGCAACGCGCCCATGGGCGAGGCGATCCCGGCGCACCGGGCGCACCGGGAGTCCCGACGGGCGCCCTACGTGGGCCCGTTGCTGGTCGCGGACGCCCGGGTGGCCGAGCTGCGCACGGTGCTCTCCCGTGAGGACGGTGACCACGCTCCGCTCGCGCTCGTGGTCACCGTCCCCGGCGGGGCCGAGGGCGTCGCACCCGCGATCGAGGCCGTGCGCTCCGATCCGGCCCTGTACCTCGCCGGCGTCGAGGTGGCTGCCCCCCCGGGGCGGTCCGCCTCCACCGCCCACACCCTGGTCAGCGCGCTGGGGCCCGACACCGACAGCTACGTGGAGGTCGCCCGGGGCGGGGACGCCGCCGCCGACGTCGCGGCCCTCGCCGGAACGGGCGCCCACGCCAAGTTCCGCACCGGCGGGCTCACCCCCGAGGCACACCCCGACGAGGACGAACTCGCCGCACTCCTGGACGCCGCCGTCACCGCGGGAGTGCCCTTCAAGTGCACGGCCGGGCTCCACCACGCGGTCCGCCACACCACCCCGGAGGGCTTCGAGCAGCACGGGTTCCTCAACGTGTTGCTCGCCACCCACGCCCTGCTCACCGGAGGGGGCGAGGGCGTGGCCGTGAAGGTTCTCGCCGACCGGGACGGGCCAGCCCTGGCCAGCCGCGCCCGGGAGCTCACCCCCGCCGAGGCCACCCGGGTCCGGGCGAGCTTCCGCTCCTTCGGCACGTGCAGCATCGCCGAACCCCTGGAGGACCTCGTCGTCCTCGGGGCGCTCCACGCCTGACACACCCACTCGCAGAAAGCACACTCCATGCCCGACAGCTGGCTCGACATCGCCCCGGACACGCAGTTCGGCCCGGCCACCCTGCCCTACGGTGTGTTCTCCACCGAAGACGACCCCGCCACTCGCGTGGGCGTGGCCATCGGCGACCACGTCCTGGACCTCGGGTCCCTCGCCCGCGCCCTCGACGCCCCCTTCACCGCCGCCGTCTCCGGGTCCGACCTGGATCCGCTCCTGGCCGCCGGGCGCCCCGTGTGGGACCAGGTCCGCGCCGCGCTCACCTCGTGGGTCACCGACCCGGCGCACGAGGCCGCTGTGCGCCCGCACCTGGTGGACCGCGCCGCCGTGACCCTGCACCTGCCGTTCACGGTCGCCGACTACGTGGACTTCTACGCGTCGGAGCACCACGCCACCAACGTGGGGCGCATCTTCCGCCCCGAGCAGGAACCGCTCACCCCCAACTGGAAGCACCTGCCCATCGGCTACCACGGTCGGTCGGGGACCATCGTGGTCTCGGGCACCGACATCGTCCGGCCCACCGGCCAGCGCAAGCCCCCGACGGAGCCCGTCCCGGTGTTCGGACCGTCGGTGCGCCTGGACATCGAGGCCGAGGTGGGCTTCGTCGTCGGTACGCCGAGCCCCATGGGGGAGCGTGTGGCGGTGGACGAGTTCGCCGACCACGTGTTCGGTGTGTTCCTGCTCAACGACTGGTCCTCCCGCGACCTCCAGGCCTGGGAGTACGTGCCGCTGGGCCCGTTCCTCGGGAAGTCGTTCGCCACGTCGGTCTCGCCGTGGGTGGTGCCCGTCGCCGCCCTGGAGTCCGCCCGGGTCGAGCAGCCCGCCCAGGACCCCGAACCACTGCCCTACCTGCGCGGGTCACGGCCGTGGGGTCTGGACCTGCGCCTGGAGGTGCGGCTCAACGGGCACCTGGTCTCCACGCCGCCGTTCTCCGAGATGTACTGGACCGCCGCGCAGCAGCTCGCGCACATGACCGTCAACGGCGCCTCCCTGCGTACCGGTGACGTGTACGCCTCCGGGACCGTCAGCGGCCCCGAGCCGACCCAGCGCGGCTCCTTCCTGGAACTCACCTGGTCCGGGAAGGAGCCGCTCCGGTTGCCCGACGGCACGGAGCGCACCTTCCTCGAGGACGGTGACGAGGTCACCATCACGGCCACGGCGCCCGGACCGGACGGCGCGAGGATCGACTTCGGCGACGTCACGGGCCGCATCCTCCCGGCGAGGTAGGCACGGGGAGCTGAGAGGGGGTGGCGGGCCTGCGGGGCCCGCCACCCCCTTCGCCGTGCCGGTGGTCGACGGGGGCTTGTCAGGGGACCACTCCGCTTCTACGTTGGTGAGTAAGTACTTACTAATTAAGGAAGTCATGGCACCCGAACCGACCAGAACGCGCCCCCTCGTCGACGCCCTCATCGCCGGGGTCGTGCTCGCCATCGAACTCCTCGACGCCTACGGGTCCCTGGACGGCGAACCGCTGAACCCCGTCGCAGGCTGGAACACCGCACAGCACACCGACCCGTGGGCCTTCGTCCTCGTCGTGGTGGGCTGTGGTGCGCTCTACTGGCGCCGTACCCACCCGGTGGTCACCCTCGCGATCACGACCGTGGCCTACTCGGCCTTCGTCCTCCGTGACTTCGAACTCGGGATGTTCCTGGCCCCGATGGTCGCCCTCTACACCGCCGCCGCTCTGGGGCGGTCGCGCGCCCTCGCCCTGCTCGCCGGGCTGGCGTGCACGTCCGCGTCCGCGTGGTGGCTGTACACTCGTGCATCGGACATCGCCGACCCCGGAGTGGCCGTGCTGGCGTGGATCGCCCTCGGAGCCGTGATCCTCGCCTTCTTCGTCGGGTCCTATGTCGCGGGGGAACTGGTGCGCTGCCATCGGCTGCTGTCCTCGTACGGCCACGTGCGAACGGTGCCGCAGCCGACACGCTTGGAGACGGATGGACGAGCGACCCGGGAAGCGGCGCCGCGCGAGCGCGGAGGAGACGCGTGAGCACATCCTGGACAGCGCGGCCGAGGTCCTGCGCCGTTCCGGTCTGGCGCAGGCCAGGACCAAGGAGATCGCTCGGGTCGCCGGGTACTCCGAGGCCACCCTCTACAAACACTTCGAGGACAAGACCGACCTGCTGCTGGCGGTCATGCGCCACAGGTTCCCTCCCTTCGTCGACGTGATCGCCGAGCTGCCCACGCGGGTGGGCCACGGCCAGGTGCGCGAGACTCTCACCGAGGTGATGACGAGGGCGGTCAGGTTCTTCGAGCACGGGTCTGCGCTCATGGGCTCCCTGTTCGCCGATCCGGAACTGCTCCGGCGACACCGTGAGGGTCTGGCCCAGCGCGGCGCCGGTCCGCTCAAAGTCAACCGGGCCCTGGCCGACTACCTCAGGGCCGAGCGCGACCTCGGGCGGATCCGGCCGGACACCGATCCCGACTCCGTGGCCTCCCTGCTGGTCGGAGCGTGCTTCCAACGAGGCTTCTTCGAGGCCTTCTCCGGTGGCATGGAGGACTTCCCTCCCCTCGAACGGTTCACGGCCGACCTGGTGGCGGCCGCGCTCCCTGACTGACGACCCGATCGCACGAATCCTTGTGGGGCCCTGGATCTCGTCGTTTCCTGTGCCGAGCTCCAGGTTTGTCCGCACCAGGAGCAGGCGGAAGAATGCGGGCATCCACCCCCCCCGAGGAAGGCACCCTCGATGAACGCACACGTCCCCGAGATCGACACCACCAAGGCCCACTCCGCCCGGGTGTGGAACTACTGGCAGGGAGGCAAGGACAACTATCCCGTCGACCGGGAGGTCGGTGACTACGTGCTCCGGGCCCACCCCGAGATGGTCGGTGCGGCCCGCGCCGACCGGCAGTTCCTCATCAGGGCCGTCACCCACCTGGCCGATGCGTGCGGAGTCCGCCAGTTCCTGGACATCGGCACCGGACTGCCCACCCACAACAACACCCACCAGGTCGCCCACGCCGTGGCCCCGGATGCCAGGGTGGTCTACGTCGACAACGATCCCATGGTGCTCGCCCACGCCCGTGCCCTGCTGACCGGCGAGGCCCTCAGCGAGGTGCACTACGTGGACGCGGACCTGCGCCAGCCCGCGACCGTCCTTTCCGCCGCCCGGGATCACCTGGACTTCTCCGAACCGATCGGTCTGACCATCCTGGGGACCATGGGCCACACTCCGGACACCGAACAGGCCTACGCGGCGGTGCGGGCCTACGTGGACGCGCTGCCCGCGGGCAGCTTCCTGGCCCTGTGCGACGGTACGGACACCAGCGAACCGATGGTGGAGGCCGCCCAACGCTGGAACGAGACCGCCGCGATCCCCTACCACCTCCGCAGCCCCAAGGAAATCGAGGGCTTCTTCGCGGGGCTCGAACTGCTGGAGCCCGGCGTCGTCTCAGCCCCCTTCTGGCTCCCGGCGAAGGCCGAGGTGGGGGAGGCCACCGAGGTGGACCAGTACTGCGGAGTGGCCCGCAAGCCCTGAGGAGTCGTTGGGTTCTTCACCCCTGGGAGCTCGTGGGACCACCTGTCGGGCCACCCACGGCCGCGCCGCCAGGGAGCCAGCACCGCGACGGAGCACCGGTTCGGGCGTGTGGCGGGGTGCCTTTCCTTCGTGCGAGAAAGAAGAACTGGCGTAATTGCCCACAATTGCGCGTATCGCACTTTGTGGTTTCGCGCGTTGTTCCTTCCTTCTCTCGCCTCTGTGGATTTGAGAGAAAGCCCGCGAACTCCTGTTCGACTCACTAGATTGGTCTCCGAAAAGAAAGACCCGACCCGGTGCACCAACACCGGATCGGGTCGTGGCCGACGCCTGCACAAACAGGTTGGTCGACTGAGCCACCCCACCCCTCTAACAAGGAAGGCGACTCATCATGGAGTCTAACGCCTCACCTCCCTCCCGCACATCCGATTCCCGCAACCCGGTCGGGTTCTTCCCGCCGCGCAAACGCCCCCAGGGCGCCCTCAAGGGGATCGGCTTCATCCTCGCTATCTGGGTCCAGCAGGTCTTCCGCAGGGGAGTGCTGCCCACATTGCGCTCGTTGCCCGCTCTGATGGCCATCGCGGACGTGGTGGACGCCGACGGGCGGTGGTGCTACTTCCTGCTGGAGAACCTGGCCAAACGCTCTGGCGGCACTCTCAGCGTCAGCAGTCTCAAGCGAGCCATCGACGACCTGGTCGAGGCCGGTGTGGTCCGCAAGCTGACCCGTGCGGAGACCGTCGAGTTCTTCGCCGGGGACATCGCCCGGGGCCGCTCCTCCCATCACCTGCCGTGTGTCCTGGAGCTCCTGGTTCCCGCTGAGGACTACCCCGATCTGGTGCTGGAGGAGATCAACGCCTGCCGGGCCCGGTTGGGGGAGGAGCCGCTCACCCCGCAGACCCGGCCGTCGTTGAGGGGGCGCCGGACCCCAGCTCAGGTTGAGCCCACCCCCGGTTCAGATCGACCCACAGACCGTTCCCCTGGGAACGGTTCTGATGAGGGGGTGGGCGATTCCGTCCGTGGCCCCTCAGGCACAGGTGAACAAAAGGGACAAAGGCCCAGGCGTGGATGGTTCGAGATGATCGACCATATTCCCGCTGCGCTGCTCACCGACCCGGTGACGGATCGGAACAGGTTGGCGAGGTCGGCGGAGAGACTCCTGTGCCAGGGGCTGCGTGCGGCCGACATCAGGGTGCTCCTCTCGGGTGCGGAACGCTTACGGCGTCCCTTCCCCGCGCTGATGCGGCGGTTGCGCGACATGCGGGCCGCACGCGCGTTCCTGGACGGTGCGTTGGGTCGGGGAATCGCCGGGGTGGAGGCCTCCCCACCCGGGCGGCCGGTGATGGACGACGCCGACCCGTTCGCCCGTACGGAGCGGTTCCTGGTCGACGGCCAGGGAAGAGCCGCTGGTACCTGCCCGCACCATCCGACCGTGCGCAACACCCCCGGCGGTACCTGCGTGATCTGCGGACGGCTCTGCCGCTCGGTGCCCGACGAACTCGTGTACGAGCCGAAGCCGAAGCCCGCCGTCGATCCGGCCGCACCCTCCCCGGCGGTGCAGCAGGCCGCCCTGGACCCGAAGCTGTGGGAGCGGATGACCGCCTCACTCGGTGAAGGTGACCTTTCCCGGGTTCCGTTGCTGCATGACGGCCCCCGAAAGCACTTCGGATCCGGAATCTCGCCAAGGAGCAGGACCGTTATCGACAACGCACGCGATCGGCTGCGAGGTCAGAGCACTCCGGAGAGGTCGTCGCTTCGGCAGTCGAGCGGACGGCGACTCGTCAGGGCGTGACAGGGGATGGCCGCTGGCGTGCTGCTCTCCACATCTCGCCCCAGAGATAACGCGGGGATCACGCCTCGCGTTTGTGCAGGTAATTTGCCGTGAGCCCCGCGCACGCGGGGATGGACCGAAAGCTCAGGACGCTCAGGGCTCCTCAGAGGTGTGAGCCCCGAGCACGCGGGGATGGACCGCACTCTCTCAGTGCACACAGATGACCACCCCCGGCCTGGCGCTGACCTCGGCTTCTTGCTCCAGGAGTGGTCTGACCTGCGGCATACATTGGACGCGTCGAGTGGGGGAGGGGAGACGTGATGGCTGAGACCACGGTGGACGAGGTGATGGCCGAGCTGGCCGGGCTGGAGGACGCCCGGATCCGTGAGGTGAACACGCGGCACGGCGATGACCACGGGGTGAACCTGGGCAAGCTGCGCGCGGTGGCCAAGCGGCTGCGGAAGCAGCAGGACCTCGCGGTGGAGCTCTGGGAGACGGGGGACAGTTCGGCTCGGCTGTTGGCGCTGCTGATCTGTCGGCCCAGGGAGTTCGGCCGCGACCAGCTGGACGTGATGCTGCGCGGGGCCCGCACCCCCAAGGTGCACGACTGGCTGGTGAACTACGTGGTCAAGAAGGGTCCGCACGCTGAGGAGCTGCGCCTGACCTGGTTCGACGATCCGGATCCGGTGGTCGCCAGCGCGGGCTGGGCCCTGACCACCGAACGAGTGGGGAAGCGGCCCGAGGGGCTGGACCTGTCGGGACTGCTGGACACCATCGAGGAGGAGATGGGGTCGGCTCCGGACCGGTTGCAGTGGGAGATGAACAACTGCCTGGCGCGGATCGGCATCGACCACGCCGAGTACCGCGAGCGGGCCGTGGGGATCGGGGAGCGCCTGGAGGTGCTCAAGGACTACCCGACCTCACCCGGCTGCCTGACCCCGTTCGCGCCGGTGTGGATCAACGAGATGGTGCGCCGTAAGGAATCTACGACGTAAAGGTGCACCGATGTCGTGCACTCTGACAGGCACGACGCTCTCGCTCCGAGAACAGAAGCCTCTCGTGCCGAAAGAAGTGACCAAGGGCCCACCGATCGCTCCGGGGTTCTGTTCGGAGGGGTTGTTCTCGCAGGTGGTCGCGGTGCGCGCGGCCCGAGGAGTTGTGCACGGCCTGGCCCCTCGCGTGTTGTTCGCTCGAGTACCGGTCGGCGTCGCCACCGCGCACCCCTTCCCGTCCGCGTCCCGGTTGTGTCCGTCCTGGGCGTCCATCTGCACCCTGAAGTGCCGATACGGCATTTCGCGTGGAACAAGAAGAGAGGGACTCTCCCTCAGGCAGCTGGGAGGGGGCCCGGTGCCGGTCGGGCCAGGGTTTCGAGGCTTCGCAGGGTTACTGAAATCCTCCTATGGTGACCCTTTCCCCCGAACCCCCCGGAAACGAGACGCTCCGGCGGCGTTTCCGTGTGCACGACGAGCGTCAGCTCTCCGCGCGCACCACCTTGCTGGAAGCGGACGACACCCAGACCCGCAACCCCGTCCGTGTGGAGTTGTTCGATGTCGGCGGCGCGGACGGAGCGGACCTGACCAAGGGCTTCCGGGAGCGCCTGCGGGCCTTCGAGGAACTCGACCACCCGGTCCTCTCTCCCGTCCTGTCCGGGGGGATGCGCGAGGGCACCGCGTACGCGGTCACCGAACCCCACCACGGTGCCTGGGTGGACGACCTGATCGGTGAGCGCTTCCAGGAGAGGGTCTCCCGCCGAGAGGCGCTCGACATCGTCGACGTCCTGCTTGAAGCGCTGGAGGTCCTGCACGGACAGGACCTGGTCCACGGGCACATCGGACCCCGGACCGTCACCCTGGCCGACGACGGCGGTGTCGGCCTCCTGCTCCTGGCCGCGCCGACCGGCCCGGGCCGGGGCGGGGCCGTCTTCGGCCCTCAGGACGACATCGCCGCCGTCGCCGCCCTGTTGGAGGCCATGGTCGCCGGGGACGCCACAGCGGACGCCGGGGATTCCCACGCTGGCCGCGACGCCGTGGGCAGGGCGATCAGCGCCCTGGTGGCCCGGGGAAGCGACCCCGACCCCCGGCAACGTCCGGCCGACGCGGCTGAGTACCGTGCCCTGCTCGGTCAGACCGTCCGATCCCTGCCCCCGGCCGAGGGCAGGCACGTGGCACGTGCGGCCCCCGCCGACCGGGGAGTCGCCGAAGGCACGCCGCCGCGCCGCCGCGCGCTGCTGTGGGCCGCCCTGGCCCTCGTCGTCGCCTTGGTCGGGGGAGCGGCGCTGTGGGCCGTCACCCAGCAGGGCGCCGAGCCCGGCGGCGCGCTCATGCCCGACCTGGTCGGGCTCTCCCCAGAAGAGGCATCCGACCTTCTGGCCGAACTACCGGTCGCCCTGGAGGTCACCTACAGGGACGTACGCAGCGACGACGTCGAGGCCGGGCTGGTCACCGCCTCCAGTCCGGAGAGCGGTCGCGAGCTGGTGGAGGGGGCCGACGTTCGGCTGTCGGTGGCGGCGGGACCGCTGACCGTCCTGATGCCCGAGGTGGTCGGTTCCCTGGAACAGGACGCGCGCGAGGCCCTGGAAGAGGAAGGGTTCACCGACGTCGAGGTCGTGCAGGAACCGTCCGAGGGCCTGCCCGCCGGAACGGTCACCGAGAGTGACCCGCAGGAGGGCGAGACCGTTCCCCACGACGCCGCCGTGGTGCTCACCGTCGTGGAGGGTGTCACCGTTCCCGACCTGGTCGGCAGTTCCGAACAGGAGGCCGTCGACACGCTGGCCGAACTCGGCCTGGAGTCCCGGGTCGAGGAGGCCGCTGGGTCCGAGCGGCCCTCGGGCGAGGTCGAGAACCACACCCCCGGTCCGGGGGCCGTGGTCGATGAGGGCGCACTCGTGGTGCTCGCGGTCTCCGCGGGGCAGGCGGAGGACGAGGAGGAGGCCGCGCAGGAGGAGGACACGGGTACCGAGGACGATCGCGAGGAGGGGCAGGCCGCCGCTCCGCCGGTCCAGGAGCACTCCGAGGAGCCCCGGCAGGAGGAGCAGGAGCAGCCCGCTCCCTGTACCTCCGGCGGCTGGTCCGAGGGCGCCACCTACCCGGAGGGCGCCCGTGTCGTGCACGAGGGCAAGGAGTACGAAGCCGCGTGGTGGAACTCGGAGAGCTCCCCCTCGGAGTCCAACGAGTGGGGTCCGTGGCGCCCGGTCACCTCGTGTTGACGGCTCCTGGTTCGTGCGCCCCGAGTGTCCGGCCGCGCTCAGAAGTCCATGGAGGTCTCGGCCGCCATCCCGGCATGGCGCCTGCCCGCCCGGACCCGGGACAGGTGCAGGTGGCGGCCGAGTCGGATGAGCGGCCGGATCAGCAGTTCCAGGCTGCCAGCGAGGAAGCACCAGATTCCCGCGGTCATCAGTTCCTGGAAGAAGAACATGATGCTGCCCGCGATGAACCACAGCGCGATCAGGACGTCGTTGAGGATGCTGAACACCTCGTAACGCCGTCGGATGACGAGTTCTCGGTGACCGACGCGCACGGTCAGAGGCTGGTCGGGATCGCGGTCGCGCATGTGCGGTTCCTCCGGGTCCGGGGTCCTGGCTCCATCCGCCATCATGCGGTCGCGAACCCTGTGCCGCCGCGTACCCGTGTCCTGCGGGCGCGTTGCCCGGAGACGGTCCATGGGCCGAGTCACGGTGAACCAGTTCTCTGCGCTGGGGGATTGACCTTCCCTGGGCCTGTTGCCCCCTCCTGCTTCGGCGGGAGGGGGCTTTTCGTGCGTGGCCACTCCTGGGCCTCGATCGACAGGTCCGGCCCGATCCGCCGCTTCGCGCGAACCCCGTTTCTGGTTCGGTGCGTCAGAACCGGGTCGGCGCCAGCGCACCGAGCCGGGGCGTGGTCGCCACCTCGACGCCGGTGTCTCGGACCTGCCCCGCACTCAGGCCGACGTGGGCAGATCCAGAGAGAGCTGCCCCTGGGGCGCGGAGGGCTCGGACGGCCTCTCTGCGTCCCGGGGTGACCCGGGTCTGTTCAGGCCGTACCTGGCCGCGACCTCGCGGACGGCCGTGGTGACGATCCGCTGGTAGGAGTCGGAGGCGTAGGAACCGCGCCCGTAGAGCTCGCGGTAGAGCGGCAGCAGGCGCGGGTGCTCCCGGGTCAGCCAGGCCCGGTACCACTCGCGCGCGCCCGGGCGCAGGTGCAGCACGACGGGGGACACGCGGGTGGCCCCGGCCTCGGCGATGGCGGCGACGGTCTCCTCGATCTGCTCCGCTGAGTCGGTCAGCCCGGGCAGGATCGGGGCCATCAGCACCGAGCACTCCAGTCCGCGCTCGCTCAGCGCGCGGACCACGCCCAGGCGGGCGCGGGGGCTCGGGGTCCCGGGCTCCACGGTGCGCCAGACACCGGTGTCCACGGAGCCCACGGACACCGCCAAGCCGACCCGGGTGACCCGTGCGGCCTGTTCCAGGAGGGGGAGGTCGCGCAGGACCAGGGTCCCCTTGGTGAGGATCGAGAACGGGTTGGCGGTGTCGCGGAGCGCCGCGATGATCTCGGGCATCAGCCGGTAGCGGCCCTCGGCTCGCTGGTAGGGGTCGGTGTTGGTGCCCATCGCGATGTGCTCGCCGCGCCAGGAGGGGCGGGCGAGTTCGGCGCGCAGCCGTTCGGCGGCGTTGACCTTGACCAGGATGCGGGTGTCGAAGTCGCGGCCGCTGTCCAGGTCGAGGTACTCGTGGGTGCGTCTGGCGAAGCAGTACACGCAGGCGTGCGAACAGCCCCGGTAGGGGTTGATGGTCCACCGGAACATGGGGTCGTCTCCGGGCACGCGGTTGATGATGCTGCGGGCCTGGATCTCGATGGCCACCGCCTCGCCGTCCTGTCCGGCCAGCACCGGCCCGGGCGCGGGCGCGCCCAGACCGGCCCGCCCGGTGCCGCGTTCGGGTGGCGGCGGTGCGGGTTCGAACAGTGACTCCTGCCCGGTGTCCTTGGTTCCCTCTCGGAGGTTCTCCCAGCGCATGGGGTCAATTCGAACATGTTTTCGAACGCCTGTCCAGTGGTGCGGTGGGGTTGTGGATCACGTTCGGTGGGACCCGAGGCGTCGAGCGGCTACCGGGCCTGACTCCGGGTGAGGTGTTCGGGGGTCCACCGCTCCACTCCGCGCCCCCGGCTGTCCTGGAAGTCGGGGACGGTCTCCTCCGGGTCCACCAGGATGATCCGGTGGCCGGTGTCGATGAGCTTGGCGGCCATCGCGGCTGACGTGCGGCGGGCCACGGGCAGCACCTCGTCGACCCGACTCATGTCGAACACCACCAGGTGGGTGGAGGGCGGGTTCCCGACCAGCTCGTGCACCAGGGCCTCGATGCTGCTGAGCACCATGTCGCCCTGGAGCACGTAGACCGTCGCCGGTTCCCCGTCGACGATCTCCTTGCGGGTCTCGCGCAGCGACGAACGGGCGGGTCTGCCAGCCTCCATCAGGTGCAGCCCCAGATCCTCCGACATGCGCTCCATCATGGCCACGCCGCGTGCGCTGTTGCCGTGCGCGTCCAGGCGCGGGGAGAACACCGCCACCCCCACCTGTCCGGGCAGCACGCCGAGGATCCCCCCGGCCACGCCGCTCTTCGCGGGGATGCCCACGCTGGTGAGCCAGTCCCCGGCGGCGTCGTACATCCCGCAGGAGGTCATCACGCTCAGCAGGTGCCGGGTGGTGCGCCTGCTGAACAGCCGCTGACCGGTGTTGGGCTGCACGCCGCCGTTGGCGAGCGTGCAGGCCATGAGCGCCAGGTCGCGCACGGTGACGTTGGCCGAACACTGGCGGACGTACCCGGCCACGGCGGCGGCGGGGTCCTGGCCCAGGCGCCCGGAGGCGTGCAGGAGGTAGGCGAGCCCGAGGTTGCGGTCGCCGGTCTCCAGTTCGGAGGCGGCCAGCCCCTCGTCGATCACCACCGGTCGTTGCGCGAGGTCGGAGAAGAGGCCGAGGACGCGCTCGACGGCCGGGCGTTCGTCGTCCCGGACCAGTGTGTGGGTGGCGATGGCCCCGGCGTTGATCATCGGGTTGCGGGGCCTGCCGGTCTCCGGGTCCAGGGACAGTTCGTTGAAGGCCTCGCCACTGGGCTCCACCCCGACGCGGTCGAGGACGAACTCCAGACCGTGGTCCTCGATCGCCAGCGCGTAGGCGAAGGGTTTGGACATCGACTGGATGCTGAACTCGTGGTCGGCGTCCCCGCTCGCGTAGACGGTTCCGTTCACCGTGCACAGCGCGACCGCGACCCGGTCCGGATCGGCCGTGGCCAGTTCCGGGATGTAGTCGGCCCGTGCGCCCGAGAGCACGTCGTCGGTGTCGCCGATGATGTCGTCGAGGTAGTCGAGGATCGGTGAGCGCAACAAGGGGTCCCCCGTCTTTTCGGTCGGTGCCGCGATCTGCGTCGCCTCCCGATTTTCCCCAGGTCACATCCGCCACAACCCTTGGCGTTCCGGACGCGGTGCCGTGCCCGAACGGGGATTGACGCGCACGCGTCCAGGTCCTCGCGCGGACGCCGCGGGTACCGGACGGCCGACTGGCCAGCCGGGCGACGCACCGCTGGACCCAGAGCCCGCTTCCTCACACCATGGCGGTGATCCGCCAGCGGTGCCCGTCGGGGTCGGTGAAGCCGCCCGTGTGCGTGCCCGGTTCGGGGACGGTGACTGCCGCGGCCGCCGCGTCCGCGCGGGAGAGGAGCGCGTCGAGGTCGGCGCGCGAGGCCGCGGTGTGGGTGAGGACCACTCCGGTCGGGCCCGTGCCGTGCTCGTCGACACCGACGTCCTTGGCCAGTGCGGCCCGCCGCAGCAGGCCCAGACGGGACGTGCCGGTCACCGCGGTGAAGTCGACGAACTTGTCGCCGTAGTCGTGGCGGGTCTCCATGCCCAGAGCCCCGTAGAAGCCTTGGGAGGCCTTGGGGCTGGTGACTCCGAGGTACACGGCGGTCTCGACGGGTTCCGGAGGCTCGGGGACGGCGCCGCGGTTCTTCTTCGTGGCGGCGGCGAGCTTCCAGAGGGTCCCGTCCGGTGTCCGGAAGACGGCGGTGTACTCGCCGAAGAGTTCCTTCCTCGGAGGTTTGACCACCTCGGCGCCGTGGGCGGCGGCCGTCTCCACCAGGGCCTGGACCTCGGCGGGCCGTTCGACGATCACGCTCAGTACACAGCCACGGAAGCCCGTGGCGATCGAGTCGGTCCCCTCGAAGGAGAGCCGACCGGTGCCGTTGAGGTCCACGACGGGGGAGTCGGCCGGTGCCCCCGGGGTGAACACAGACGCGTGGAAGGCGCGCGCGTCCTCCGCCCGTGATGCCTCGACGGTGACGGTGTCCAGTGAGAGCGCCATCGCGCGGTCCCTTCGTTCGGTGGGTGGATCGGTGGCCTCTGGGTTCCGACCCGACCAGGTTAGGCCGCGGGTCCGGGCGCGGGCTTCTCGATTCCTGACCGACACGACGCGGAGGGTCGGTCAGGAATCGAGAAGCACCCGGGATCCGGCCTGGCTAGCCTGGAGGACCCCGAGAGGTACCGCTACCAGAGGAGACACCCATGACGCAGGACACCGGCGAGGGGTCGGGAGGCTTCTCCGAACAGGAGCGCGCCGCGATGAGGCAGCGCGCCGCCGAACTGAGGAAGGAGGCCGAACGCGGGCGCGGCAACAAGGCGGCCACGGCCGAGCTCGACGTGCTCGCGAAGATCGAGGAGATGGAGCCGGCCGACCGGGCGGTGGCCGAGCGGATCCACGCGATCGTCGCCGCCCACGCGCCGGAGCTGTCACCCAAGCTGTGGTACGGACAGCCCGCGTACGCGAGGAAGGGCAGGGTCGTGTGCTTCTTCCGCAGCGGGCAGGTCGACAAGGAGCGCTACTCCAGTCTCGGGTTCACCACGGAGGCCCGCCTCGATGACGAGGGAGGCCTGTGGCCCACGGCCTACGCCGTGACCGAGCTGGGCGAACGGGCGGAGCAGACCATCGCCGAACTGGTCAGGAAGGCCGTGAGCTGAAACGGGGCGGCGACGCGCCCCTCACGCTCTCCGTGCGCCCAGCGCCCTGAGCAGGTAGGGGAGCAGGCGCTCGGCGATGTCAGCGCCGGGGGTGGCGGCGTGGCCGCCGCCCGTCTCCGGGGGCACGAGGAAGGTGTGGCTGACCATCGGGCCGATGACCAGCTCCGCGACCACCAGGGGGTCCTCCACCTCGGGGATCTCCCGGCGCTCGACCGCTCGGTCTAGCAGGGCGAGCACCCGGCTCTGGAGGGGGATCACGAAGGCGTCGAAGAGCACGTCGGCCAGGGCCCGGTTGTGGGCGGCCTCGCCCAGCACCGCGCGCAGCAGACGGCCGGAGGGGCCCTCCAGCGCGGCGGCCTTGTCCCGGAGCAGCACACCGAGGTCGGCGGCGAGGCTTCCGTGGTCGTGGTCGGGGCCCAGGTTCTCCGCCCAGGCCCGGGCGGCCCCCACCACCAGGTCCTCCTTGGAGCGCCAACGGCGATAGAGGGTGGCGGTGGAGACCCCCGCCCGACGTGCGACGGCTGCGGTGGTCAGCCCGCTGTAGCCGTGCAGTTGGAGTTCGGTGAGGGTGGCGTCCATCAGCGCGCGATCCCGGCTGGCGTCGCGGGGCCGTCCCCTTGGGGCGGAACCAGCGGACGCCTCCGGCAGATGGTCCGTCGTCATACCCGAATCGTATGCGAGAGGGCACTTGGAAACGAAACGTTTTCGTTTATTCTTGGGCCATGGCTCACACGAACGCCTCCGAACCGCTCACGCTCATCACCGAGATCCCCCAGATCGTGGCCCGGCTGCGTGCCACCTTCGACAGCGGGCGTACCAAGCCGCTCTCCTGGCGTCGCGCCCAGCTGCGCGCGCTGCGCCGTCTGCTCACCGAAGAGCGCGCCACCCTGGAGAAGGCGCTCCGCTCCGACCTGGGCAAGCCCCCCGTGGAGGCGCACACCACCGAGATCGGGTTCGTGGTCAACGAGATCGACCACACCCTGAGACACCTGGCCTCCTGGCTGCGCCCCCAGCGGGTGTCCGTCCCGATGGCCCTGGCCCCCGCCAAGGCCCGCCGCGTCCGCGAGCCCCTGGGCGCGGTGCTGATCATCAGCCCGTGGAACTACCCCGTCAACCTGGCCCTGTCCCCGCTGGTCGGGGCGATCGCCGCTGGCAACTCGGCCGTGGTCAAGCCCTCCGAGCTCTCCCCGGCCACCTCGGCGGCGCTGGCCGACCTGATCCCGCGCTACCTGGACAGCCAGGCCGTCGCCGTGGTCGAGGGCGGTGTCGCCGAGAGCACCGCTCTCCTGGAGCAGCGCTTCGACCACATCTTCTACACCGGCAACTCGGCGGTGGCCCGGATCGTCATGGCCGCGGCGGTCAGGCACCTGACCCCCCTCACCCTGGAGCTGGGCGGCAAGAGCCCGGCGGTGGTCGAGCCCGGCGTGGACCTGGCCACCACGGCCCGCCGTCTGGCCTGGGGCAAGTTCACCAACGCGGGGCAGACCTGCGTGGCCCCGGACTACGTGCTGGCCGTCGGTGACACGGCGGACAGGCTCCAGAGGGAGCTGGCCGCCGCCATCACCGAGATGTTCGGTTCCGACCCCGCGCAGAGCGCGGACTACGGGCGCATCGTCAACGAACGCCACTTCGACCGGCTCAGCGCCCTGCTGGAGAGCGGCAAGGTTGTCGCGGGCGGGCGCACCGACCGTGGGGACCTCTACATCGCCCCCACGGTGCTGGCCGACGTGGACCCGGACTCGCCCGTGATGGCCGAGGAGATCTTCGGGCCGATCCTGCCGGTCGTGCGGGTGCCCGATCTGGACGCGGCGATCCGGTTCGTCAACGAACGCGACAAGCCGCTGGCGCTGTACGGGTTCACCGACTCCGAGACCACCAAGCGCCGTCTGACCACCGAGACCTCCTCGGGCGGTCTGGGCTTCGGTCTGCCGATCGCGCACCTGGCCGTTCCGGAACTGCCCTTCGGGGGAGTGGGGGAGAGCGGCATGGGCGCCTACCACTCGGCGGCCTCCATCGACACCTTCTCGCACACCAAGGCGGTGCTCGACAAGTCGCTGCTGATGGACACCATGCGCGTGGCCTACGCGCCGATCAGCCAGGTCAAGGAGCGCATCCTGCGCCGGTTGCTCTGAGCGGACTACCCGGACCGGGCGTCGGTGTGCGCGGTGCCCGGTTCGAGGTCGTCCCCGAACAGCTCGCTGACGGTCACGACGTGGTAGCCCTGTTCGGTGAGGTCGTCCAAGAGGGCGGGGATCGCCTCCACGGTGGTCCCGTGGATGTCGTGGAACAGGATCACGCTGCCGTCACCGACCCCGTCCAGGGCGATCTCGCGCATCCGGTCGCCGTCGCGGTGCTGCCAGTCCAGGGTGTCCACGTCCCACAGCACCATGGGGTGGGGGATCGTCTCTCGGGCGGTGTCGTCGAGCGCGCCGTAGGGCGGGCGCATGCTCCGGGGGCGTTCGCCGGTGACCTCGGCGACGGCGCGGTCGGTGCGGGCGAGGTCGTCCCTGATCTGGTCGTGGGAGAGCGTGGTGAGGTCGTCGTGCTTCCAGGTGTGGTTGCCGATCCCGTGGCCCTCCTCGGCCATGCGCCGGACCTCCTCGTGGTGGTCGCCGACCTTGGACCCGAGCAGGTAGAAGGTGGCCCTGGCGTCGTGCTCGGCCAGGGTGTCCAGGAGCGCGTCGGTGTACTCCCCGGGGCCGTCATCGAAGGTCAGCGCCACGCACGCGACCTCGTCGCAGTCCGGAGCCTCCTCGGAGGGTGCGGCCGTCACCGGGTGCGCTGCTCCGAGCAGGAGGCCGGAGGTGATCAGTGTCGCCCCGGCGGCGCCAACGGTGACCCTGCGCGTCAAAGAGGTAACTTTCACGCGTCGAAATCTAGACGAATCAGACAACAGGTGCAATATGCGGCGCGTCTCAGGGTGTGGGGGTGACCAGGGAGGCGCCGACCCGGAACGCGGAGGGCCCCGGTCGCCAGCGCGGCGACCGGGGCCCGTGCGGGACCGGTGGGTCAGTCGACCCGGGCGTCCGTGTGGGGCTGGCCCGGCTTCAGGCCGTCCTCACCGAAGATCTCGCTCACGGTCACGAAGTGGAACCCCTCGGCGTGCATGCCCTCCAGCACGTCAGGGATGGCGTCGACAGTGGACTTGTGGATGTCGTGGAACAGGACCACACTGCCCGGCTTGGACTCGTCGAGCGCGTGCTTGGACACCGCGCCGGTGTCCCGGTTCTGCCAGTCCATCGTGTCCACGTCCCACAGGATGATGGGATGCTCGGTGGCATCGCTCACGGTGCTGTTCATCGCACCGTAGGGCGGGCGCAGGGTGGGCGGTGCCACCCCGGTCACCTCCTGGATCGCCTCGTCCGTGCGCTTCAGGTCCTCGGCCACCCCCTCGGCGGAGAGCGTGGTGAGGTCGTCGTGCTTCCAGGTGTGGTTGCCCATCTCGTGGCCCTCGGCGTGCGTGCGCTCCACGATCTCGGGGAACTCGCCCACGAGGGAACCCATCACGTAGAAGGTGGCCCTGGCGTCGTACTCGCCCAGGTGGTCCAGCAGTTCCTCGGTGTGCTCGCCCGGGCCGTCGTCGAAGGTCAGCGCCACGCACTTGAGGCGCTCACAGTCCAGACTGCTGCCCTCGGCAGTCAGGGTGCCGTCCAACGGGAAGTCCTCCGGGTCGGAGTTGGCTCCCACGGCGGCGCTGCGGGCGTGGTAGCCGAGTTCGGAGAGGACCTCCTCAGTCTCCTCCGGCTCCACCGGCAGGAGGACCTCGCTCACCCGGCCCGCGCTCGGGACGTCGGACGGGTCGAGCCGCACGGCCAGACCGCCCGCCGTGCTGAAGGCCAGGTCGGCCAGCGGCGAGGCCGCCCAGCGTTCGGCGGCCTCCCAGGCCTGTTCCGGGTCGGTCAGATCGGCGTCACCGGCTGTGGGAGCCGCACCGTCCGTCCCGGCCTCCTCCCCGTTCTCCTCGGGTTGCGCCTCCGGTGACGCGGCCGGTTCGGAGGCCACGGCCGAGACGGAGTCCGGGTCGGCCTCCGCTCGCGTGGCGATCTCGCCCAGGAGCCCGGGCATCTGGTCGACGGAGAGCTGGTAACCGTCCTTGAGTACCTGGGCGACGGCCAGGTGCGCCGCCTCCAGGGAACCCTCGTCCCTGAAGAGCGAGGTCCAGGGCAGGACCTCGCCTGTGCCGGCGTCGTACCAAAGAGTCGATGTCTCGGTGCCGGCCCCGCGCACACCCGAGGTGAGGGCGGTTGTCCTGGCCCCGATCACGTCCTCGGAGGCGGCCAGCAGCTCCACGTCCTGGACCAGTTCGGGGCTGCCGTGGTCGGGCAGCTCCTCCAGGAACGCGGTCTGGCGTTCGGCCATCCCGGTGCGGATCTCCGCCGTCAGCGGATGGGACTCGCCCAGGATGGGATAGCGGTAGCTCACCGTGCTGTGGTCGTCCTGCACCGCCACCGTGCGCGTGACCAGCTTCTCCAGAGTGTCCGGAGAGAACTGGATCGCCTCGGCGTAGGGCAGGCTCTGTTCCGCGGAGTGGCAGCCCGGGACCAGTAGCAGACCCAGAGCGGCACTGACAGTGAGATTTCTTCGCAGTGAGGTGTCAGCCACGTGGGGACCATATCGAAGCCGCACGCCCGCCAGACGACCCCGGAGTGATGGAACGTGCTCGCAGAGTGACGAATTGCCCCTCTGTGGCCGGAAGGCGAATTTTGCGGACCCGGCCCGCGCTCGGGCGTGTCACCACCGCCCTCCCGGCCACCCCGGCACCACCGGGCCCGCCGAACCTCAGCCCCCCTGAGGGGCCTCCGGGTCGGTCTCGGGGGGCGGGGCCGTCAGTGCCTCGGAGGCCACGACCGCCACGAGGGCGCGGGTGCGCGCCACGGTGTCGGTGTGCTCGGCCGGACGCCGGGTGTTGGGCAGGTGGACGTGCCCGGCGGCCACGTTCGAACCGGCCCGGTCCCGCAGCAGTGTGTTGCGGTAGGCGATCTCATTGGACAAATAGTCGCCGCCACCCCCCTTTCTGGAAGAGGAATCGGCGCTGGGCCCGTTCGGGCGTGTCACGGGAGTGTCACCGCCCTCGGGCACCTCGGTGACCTCGGTGTTGACGACCATCGCGGCCGGGCCGGTCGTCTCGGCGACGATCCGATCCAGCGGGAGGGACGTGCGGGTCCACTCCGGGGCGTCCGGCCCGGGCACCGGGGCGCGTCCGGTCCGCGACACCCCGAGGTTGTCCGTGCCGCCGCCGCGCCACGCCCCGTTCCAGACCTCGAGGTCGAACCGGCCGCGGCCACGGCTGAGCGTGATCACCGCGTCGGCCACCCCGTACTGGTCGGCCAGCGCCTCCTCGACGAGCCCCGCGTCGAAGTCGCCCCAGCGCACCGGGAACACGGCCGCGCGCACCACCGCGGTGCGCTCACCCACCGGGAAGGTCCACCCGTGCAGGTCCAGGGCGGCGGCGCCGGAGGGATTGGAGCAGCCCGGGTCCGTGTCCAGGTGGAAGGGGTCGAACCCGGTGACCACCACGCGCACCCACCTGTCGCCCGGGGGGAAGTCGAGGTCGGTGATGCCCCGGGAGGCGGTCTCACACAGGTGGAGCAGTCCGGCGCGCTCCGGTTCGGTCAGGGGGAAGGACGGCTCCCAGGCACGCAGCCGGGAACGCAGGACCAGTCGCGCCCAGTACAGGGGGCGGTCGTCGACCGGGCCGGGGCCGGTGCGGGTGGACTCGGTCCAGAGCCGCGAGGCGTGAGAGGCGACCACCTCCCGGGCCTGTCCGAGGTCGGTGCTCGCGCGCAGGTCCGCGGCGAACAGGGGGTCGGCGGCGCCGAAACCGGAGCGGGCCAGGATCTGGCGCGGCTCGGGACGGTCGGCGCGGGCCTCTTCGAGGGTGGTGTCGGGGTGCACGGGCCAGCTGTCTGGGTCGGGGACGGGGGAGCGGCTCCGCGATTCTAACGGTCCCCCACGACACTCCGCGCGGGCCGGCGCCCGCCCAGGTGCGGGCCTCGGGGAGCCCGTTCGGGACCCGGTCCAGGTGCGGGCGCCACGCCCCGCGATCCGGGCGCCGGGGGTGGACCGCCGGGCCCGGAGTTGGCAAGGTGTGTGATGACCGCCTCCCCTCTCAACGGAGAGAGAACACACATGCACACTGGTGCCCTCCCCGACACCGAGGTCCTCGCCGAACGCGCGCGGACCGCCCTGGAACGGTGCGGCGCGACCCGTCTGCCCGAACCCCTCGGGGCACCCGGTCAGGCCCGCTCGCCGATCACCGGTGGGACGCTCTTCCCGGTCGAGTTCGACACCCCCGCCTCCGCCGAGCGGGCGGTGGCCGAAGTCCACGGTTCCTTCACCTCCGTGTGGCGGGACACCCCCGCCCCGGTGCGCGGGCAGCTCGTCCACCGGCTCGGTGAGCTGCTGCGCGAGCACAAGGCCGACCTCGCCGAGCTCGTCACCATCGAGGCGGGCAAGATCCGTTCGGAGGCCCTGGGCGAGGTCCAGGAGATGATCGACGTCTGCGACTTCGCCGTGGGCCTGTCGCGCCAGCTCTACGGCCGCACCATGCCCTCCGAGCGCCCCGGTCACCGTTTGATGGAGACCTGGCATCCGTTGGGCGTGGTCGGCGTCATCACCGCCTTCAACTTCCCGGTCGCCGTGTGGTCCTGGAACACCTGTGTGGCGTTGGTGTGCGGTGACACCGTGGTGTGGAAGCCCTCCGAGCTCACCCCGTTGACGGCGTTGGGCTGTCACGGCCTGCTCATGCGCGCGGCCGCCGACGTCGGTGCCCCCGCAGACGTCCACCGGGTGGTCCTGGGCGGCGCTGAGGTCGGCGACGTGCTGGTGAACGACGAGCGGGTGGCGCTGGTCTCGGCGACCGGCTCCACCGCCATGGGTCGGACCGTGGCCCCGAAGGTGGCCGCCCGGATGGGCCGGTACCTCCTGGAGCTGGGTGGCAACAACGCCGCCGTCGTGGCGCCCTCGGCCGACCTGGACCTGGTGGTGCGCGGCAGCGTGTTCGCCGCGGCGGGGACCGCCGGACAGCGCTGCACCACGCTGCGCCGCCTGATCGTGCACGAGGACGTGGTCGACCAGGTGGTCGAGCGCGTGGTGGACGGCTACCAGCAGCTGCGCGAGCGGATCGGCGATCCCTACGACGAGGCGACCCTGGTGGGTCCGCTGGTGGGGGAGCGCGGGTACACGGGCATGCGTGAGGCGCTGGAGCAGGCCGGGGCCGACGGCGGCGACGTGCTGGTGGGCGGTGAGCGGAGGCTGGAGAAGGACGCCGACGGGGCCTTCTACGTCGAGCCCGCCGTGGTGCGCATGCCGGCGCAGACGGAGGTCGTGCGCACGGAGACCTTCGCGCCCATCCTCTACGTGCTCACCTACCGCACTCTGGAGGAGGCGGTGGAGCTGCACAACGGTGTTCCGCAGGGGTTGTCCTCGGCGATCTTCACCCAGGACCAGGCGGAGGCCGAGCGCTTCCTGTCGGCGGCGGGGTCCGACTGCGGCATCGTCAACGTCAACATCGGCACCTCGGGCGCCGAGATCGGCGGTGCCTTCGGCGGGGAGAAGGACACCGGCGGCGGCCGGGAGTCGGGTTCGGACTCCTGGAAGGCGTACATGCGCCGGGCCACCAACACGGTGAACTACGGCGGCGAGCTGCCGCTGGCCCAGGGGGTGCGCTTCCTGTAGGCGCTGGGCGAGTGGCGGGGCCCGGGTCCGTGGGACCCGGGCCCCGTGTGTTCCCGGGGTATGCGGGGTGCGTCCGCCCCACAATAGTTGTGGGCAACACTGTTGTGCACAACCATTTCCTGTTACGGTGGGCGGGACGACGAGGGGAGGAGTGACCATGGCGGGAACCGACGAGGGCGACCCCCTCGCCCTGGACCGGCAGCTGTGCTTCTCCCTCTACACGGCCTCCCGGGCCCTGACCGGGCTCTACCGGGAGATCCTGGCCGATATGGGACTCACCTACCCGCAGTACCTGGTGATGCTCGTGCTGTGGGAACGCGGGACCCTGCCGGTCAAGGAGCTCGGAATCGCCCTCAGCCTGGACTCGGGCACGCTCTCACCCCTGCTGCGCAGGATGGAGGGAGCCGGTCTGCTCACCCGCAGGCGCGGGCCCGAGGACGAACGGATCGTGCACGTCAGCGTCACCGACGAGGGCAGCCGCCTGCGCGAACTGGCCCAGGGAGTCCCCGACCAGGTCCTGCGCGCCACCGGCCTCCCGGTCGCCAGGATCGAGGAGCTCCGGGGCCTGCTCGACCACGTCACGCGTTCGGTGACCGGAGCCGCGGGCCGGACCTCCGTGCCCGACCCGGACCCGGACACCTGAGAACGCACCCGAACCACTCCACGACGACACACGCGGGCCCGGCCTCGCCGGGCCACAGAGAGGGATCGAACATGGCCTACAACGTTCTCTACACCGCCAACGCCAGTGTCACCGGCGAGGGCCGCAAGGGCACCGGCAAGACCGACGACGGCCGTCTGGGCGTCGACCTGTCCGTGCCCGCGGGCCTTGGCGGCGACGACGGCCCCGGCACCAACCCCGAGCAGCTCTTCGCCATCGGCTACGCCGCCTGCTTCCACGGCGCCCTGAAGAACGTCTCCCGCCAGGCCAAGGCCAAGGTCGACGGCTCCACCGTCGACTCCAAGGTGAGCCTCGGCAAGTCCGAGGAGGGCCTGGACATCGCCGTCGAGCTCGTCGTCACCATCCCCGGCCTGGAGCAGGACGAGGCGGAGAAGCTGGTCGAGGCCGCACACCAGATGTGCCCCTACTCCCGGGCCACCCGCGGCAACATCGAGGTCACCCTGACCACGAAGACCGCCTGAGGTCACAGCCAGACCCCACGGGGTCACACGAAGCGGGGGCCGGTCACTCACGTGACCGGCCCCCGCCGTGTTCGTTACCGCTCCGGGCGCTAGGCCGCCGTGTCCAGCAGCAGCAACCGGTCCAGCATGTCCTGGAGGGTCACCAGACCCACCAGCTCGCCTTCGCTCTCGACGAGCGCGAGGTGGCTGCGGCTGTCCCGCATGATGCCCATCGCCGCGTACATCGGCGTACCCACCGACAACGTCAGCACCGGGCGCATGAGGTCGGCCGCGGTGGTCCCGTCCGGGCTGTTCAGCGCCTCACGCACGTGCAGCACCCCGACCGGTTCACCCGCCTCCATCACCACCAGCCGCAGGTGCGTGGACTCGCGCGAGACCCGCTTGACCTCCTCCACGCCGGCGCCCGGCTCCACCCACGCGATCTCCTCGCGCGGGGTGAAGTGCTCGTCCAACGGCTGGGAGTTGACCTCCAGGGCCGTGGCCAGCTGGTCGCGGCGCTCGGAGTCCAGCGCGCCCGCCTTGGCGGAGTGCTCCACCAGCTCGCGCACGTCCTCCGGGTTGTGTCCGCTCACCAGCTCGTCCACCGCCTGCACACCGAACCGGTGCAGCACCCAGTTGGCCATGCCGTTGAGCATCACGATCAGCGGGCGGGTCAGCCACATGAACGCCCGCATCGGGATCGCCAGCATCGTCGCCGACTTCTCCGGGTGCGAGATCGCCCAGGACTTCGGCGCCATCTCACCGATCACCAGGTGCAGGAACGTGACGATGATCAGCGAGAACGTGAACGAGAGCACGTACCCCACCGAGTCCGGCAGACCGCCGAACAACGGCTCCAGCATGTGGTGGAACGCGGGCTTGGAGATCGCACCCAGGGCCAGCGTGGCCAGGGTGATGCCCAGTTGCGAACCGGCCAGCAGCAACGACAGGTCGCGGGCGCTCTTGAGCGCCGCGCGCGCCGACGCGCTGGTGTGCGCGGCCTCCTCCAGCCGGTAGCGGCGCGCCGCCACCAGGGCGAACTCGATCGCCACGAAGAAGCCACTCAGCGCGATGAACACCACGGTCAGCCCCATGGCCAACCACACGTTCATGTCACTCATGCCCGCACCTCCCGTGCGCCGTCCTCGACAACCTCACGCAGCCGCAGCTCCACCGTGTTGGGAACGTGCCGCTGGACCGCGTTCACGGTCAGCGTCAGCGCCATGTCGGGATCGCCGTCATGGGCGCTGGAGGGCCGGGGCAGCGGCAGTTCCACCCGGTCGCCGACCTGCGGCAGCCGGTGGAGTTCGTGGATGACCAGACCGCCTATGGTCTCGTAGTCGCCCTCGGGCAGGTCGTGGCCGATCAGCCGCTCGACCTCGTCGATGTGCAGGGCGCCCGGAACGACGTAGCCGTTCTCCCCGTCGAGGTGGGCCGGGGCCTCCTCCTCCGGGGTGTGCTCGTCGGCGATCTCGCCGACCAGCTCCTCGGCCAGGTCCTCGGTGGTGATCACGCCGGCCAGGCCGCCGTACTCGTCCACCACGCAGGCGAACTCCTCGCCCGCCTCGCGCAGTTGGTCCAGCACGCCCGGCAGCGGAAGCGACGCCGGGACCATGACGGTCGCCCGCGCCACCTCGCTGACCCGGACACCGGACAGGTCGCGGTCGCCCAGCGCGAGCACGTCGCGCAGGCAGATCACGCCCACGATGTCGTCCACGCCCTCACCCAGGACCGGGAAACGGGAGTGGTCGGAGGCCATCAGCTCCACGACCCGGCTGACCGGGTCGCCCTCCTCCACGGTGGTCACCTCGGGACGCGGGATCATCGCGTGCCCGGCGGTGCGGTCGTGGAAGTCGAGGGTGCGGTCCAGCAGGGTGGACACCTCGGCGGGAAGGTCACCGGTCTCACGGGACTCGGCGATGATGCGTTCCAGGTCGCGCGGGGTCGCCGCGTGCTGGACGTCCTCCACCGGGGTGATGTTCACCAGCCTGAGCAACCAGATCGCCGCCTGGTCGAACAGCCAGATCACCGGTCCGAAGACCTTCAGGTAGATCCCCGTGGACAGGGCCAGCCAACGGGCCACTGGTTCGGGGTGGGCGATGGCCAGGTTCTTGGCGAAGAGCTCGCCGAACACCATCTGGATGACGGTGGAGAACAACAGGGCCAGGACGGTGCCGATGGC
The DNA here is from genome assembly GCF_000341265.1 of Nocardiopsis prasina DSM 43845. Taxonomy (GTDB): domain Bacteria; phylum Actinomycetota; class Actinomycetes; order Streptosporangiales; family Streptosporangiaceae; genus Nocardiopsis; species Nocardiopsis prasina. The sequence continues at coordinate 80,658 of NZ_ANAE01000087.1, forward strand.
GAGGCCGGTGCCGACGGGCACGCCCGCGCCGCCGAGAAGCTCACCGACACCCTGACCGATCATCGGTTCGGCGACGTAACCGACCAGAAGGGTGGTGACGGTGATGCCCAGCTGGGCACCGGAGAGCATGAACGAGGTTCGGTTCGTGATGGACAGGGCGCGTTTCGCGCCCGCGTCACCTGCCGCGGCCCGCGACTTGAGTCGCGAACGGTCCACGGCCATGTAGCCGAACTCCTGGGCGACGAAGTAACCCGTCGCCACGGTGATCAGGAAGACCACCAGGGCACCGAAGGCGATACTGAGAACGGTGCTGATCATCGGGCACACACCGCCTGGGTCCGCCTGTGGGCAGGGATCCTACGAAGGTGCGCGCCCTTCACAGAAGGGGGCTCGTCGGAGTCTGGGTCACAGCATCCCTTGGGGATGCTGCTGGTACTTCGGGACGGGTCCACTGTTCCTCTCTCTGCGCCTTTGCGCGTCGGGTGTGAATGGAGTGGTCTGTGTGTCACAGGAGGGACGTCCAGCGGGGAAGAAAGATTCCCGGGGGCTCAGCTTCCGACGGGCGCGTTGGCCTCGTCGTCGAAGGTGGCCCACTCGCGGCGTCGCGCCTCCGCCAGGGCGATCGACGTGGCCACGGCCACGTTCAGCGATCCGACCCGGCCGATCTGCGGGATGTAGGTGACGGCGTCCGCGCCCGTGAGCAGGGCGGGGGAGCAGCCGTGGTCCTCTGCGCCCACGGCCAGGCACACGTCGGGCTCCAGCGGCGCGGCGTGCAGGGGAACGGCGCCCTTGGCCAGCTCCACGGCGACGATCTTGTAGCCGTCGGCGCGGGCGGCGGCCAGAGCCTCGGCAGTGCCGGACAGGCGGGTGTGCGGGACCTTCGCGCCGGTACCCAGGGCGGTCTTGCCGACCTTGGGGTCGTCGGGGTCCGCGCTGTTACCGGTGAGCCAGAGCTGGTCCACGCCGAAGGTCGCGCACGTGCGCAGGATCGACCCCAGGTTGTAGGGCTGGGTGACCGATTCGACGAGAAGGGCCAGACGCCCCTCGGTGCGCCTGCGCCACTGGCGGTTCAGGCGTTTGACGTCCGTGGGACGCAACTGCGTGCTCAACTGCGGTGTGTTCCTCGTGGTGGGGGCCGGGCGGTCCGGCGTGGTCGGTACAGGCTACCGGTCGGGGGTCGCTCGCGCACGCGTGACCCGGGACACATACCGGCAAGTTCGGACAGAGGGGTGTGGTTCGGGCGTGGTCGGAGTCCGTGCAGGTCCGGGCTTCGCGCGCGTCCCCGGTCCGGTGGACGTGGGCGGAACTACGCGGCGCGGCGCACGGCCAGGACCCGGAAACCGGACCGGGAGGCCACGCGCTCGGCGGGCAGGCCCTGGGCGTCCAGCCACTTCTGGAGGGAGTCCGAGCCGAGGTGGCGCTGGACCACCAGGTGCGCGACACCCTCGGGGGTGAGCCGGTTCAGCCAGGTGCGCAGCATCGAGTGCAACACGTCCTTGCCCACGCGGATCGGCGGGTTGGACCAGATCGCGTCGAAGGGGCCGAGCAGGTCCTCGGACGCCGGGGAGCGGCCCTCGCCCTGTTCCCCGGCCAGCTCTCCCTCGGGGGAGACCACACCGAACGAGGCGTTGTCGAGCCCGTGGTCGTCGGCGTTGCGCCGGGCCAGCCCCACGGCCCTGGAGTTGACGTCCACCCCCAGTACCCGGGCCCCAGGCGCGCGCGAGGCCATCGTCAGGGAGATCGGTCCGTATCCGCAGCCCAGGTCGAGCAGCCGCCCCTCGGTGGGAGGCGCGGGCACGCTCTCCAACAGGACCCGGGTGCCCAGGTCGACCCTGTCGGGTGAGAACACGCCGCGGTCGGTGCGCAGGCGCAGGTGGAGGTCGGGCAGGACCAGGTCGGCGGTGGAGGGCCGACTGGCGGTGCCCGGATCGGAGTCGAAGTAGTGCTGGGCCACGCCGTGACGCTACCAGGCACGGAGCGGGTGACGGGACGGCAAAAACCTCGCATACCACCGGGAACGAAACAACCAACCCCTCGCAGAGCGCCGAAACAGCACCGATGATGGAGATAAGCGAGGTTTGTGGGGGAACCCATGCGAGCAGAGGTAGGAGACCGACTGGTCGTCGAGAGTCCGAACGCCGACACCCACCGTCGCACGGGGGTGGTCACCCGAGTCCGGGGAGCGGAGGGGTCACCGCCCTATCAGGTGCACTGGATCGGTACCGAACCGGAGCACGTGGCTCTGGTCCACCCGGGACCCGACGCGCACATCGAACACACGCCCGGCCCGGGCGCGGCCGGAGAGGGAGCGGATGCCATGCAGACGATGAAGCGTTGGAACGTCGACGTGGTCGTCGCCGAGGAGAGCGAGGGCGACGCCGCCCGCACGTGGGCGGAGGTCGGCCTGGTCGCCGACGACGGCACGGCCCTGCGCGGTCACGGAATGGCCCGCAAGCACCCGACCGACCTGGACGTACCGGAGATCGGTGAGGAGCTCGCCGTCTCCCGGGCACTGTCAGACCTCTCACGCCAGCTCCGTCAGGTGGCGGCCGAGGACATCAATGACAACGCGGGCTCACCCTGGCGTCCCACCTGACCCGGTAGCGCCCGCACCCATCGAGAAACCCAGCAACCGAAGGGGTCCCCGGCCGTGGCCGGGGACCCCGACCCGCGCCCGCGCCTCCCCCGGGGCGGAGCGGGCGACGGTCCGGAACCGGCCACCCCCGTACTGGGGGTTCGCTCTCGTCGGTCACCGGTATCGGGCACACTCGGAAGTCGGACGCGACCCTCGCCGCGCTTCCGGAGGCCCCGGCCCCCTCGGGCCACGGCCTCCACCAGCGGTGACGAGGGGCGTCCACCGGTCGACGACCGGAGACACCCACGCAAGGAGACCCCGTTGGCCACCTCTTCCGGACCGCAGGCCAGACCCGCCCGGACGCTGGGAACCGTCGACGCGGCCGCCATCGGCGCCGCGGCGATGCTCGGCGCCGGAGTGTTCACGGTCTTCGCCCCCGCGGCGCTGGGCGCCGGGGCCTGGCTGCCCGTCGCCATCCTCATCGCGGGCCTGGTCGCCTACTGCAACGCGATCTCCTCGGCGCGCCTGGCCGCCCAGCACCCCGAGGACGGCGGCACCTACGTCTACGGACGCGAACGCCTGGGCGACCTGTGGGGCTACCTGGCGGGCTGGTCGTTCGTGGTCGGCAAGATCGCCTCCTGCGCGGCCATGGCCATGACCTTCGCCGCCTACACCCTCCCCGAGTGGCAGAAACCGGTCGCGGTGGCCGCCGTGGTCGTCCTGGCGGCGGTGAACTACCGGGGAGTGCGCCGCTCGACCCTGGTCATCAAGGTGCTGCTCCTGATGGTGCTGGCCGTCTTGACGGCCGTGTTCGTCGCGATGCTCATGAGCGGCCGCCTGGCCGCGGTCGCGGAGGTGGACGGGCTCGGGCCCTGGCCCGGTTCCTTCGGCGTCCTGGGCGCGGCGGGCATGATCTTCTTCGCCTTCGCCGGGTACGCGCGCATCGCCACCCTGGGCGGTCAGGTCCGCGACCCCCGCACCACCATCCCCCGCGCGATCACGCTCTCCCTGGGGACGGTCCTGGTCGTGTACCTGACGATCGGCACCGGCCTGCTCATCGTGCTGGGCCGCGAGAAGCTCACCACCAGCCAGGCGCCCATGGCCGACGCGGTCCAGGTCGCCGGGTTCCCGATGCTCGTGCCGTTCGTGGTGGCCGGTGCGGCCCTGGCCAGCCTGGGCGCCCTGTTCCCGCTGCTGATGGGGATCTCGCACACCGCCGCGGCGATGGCCTCGGACGGCCACCTGCCGCGTCCCCTGGCGGCCATGAGCGAACGCTACGGAGTCCCCCACCGGGCCGAGGCCGTGGTGGCAGCCGTGGTGATCGTCCTCGTGCTGGTCGCCGACCTGCGGGGCGCGATCGCCTTCTCCGCCTTCGGCGTGCTGGTCTACTACGCCATCACCAACGCCTCGGCGCTGCGCCTGGGCCCGGACGAGAACCGCCCGCCGCTGATCGCTCCGGTCGTGGGCCTGGTGGGGTGCGTGGTGCTCGCGACCAGCCTGCCCCTGCCGGTGGTCGGCACCGGGGTCCTGGTCCTGGGCCTGGGAGCGGGACTGTGGTGGCTGCGCCACCGCGTCCTCGTCTAGCCGCGGCCCGGACTCCGCGGTCCGGTCACACCCCACCGGGCGCCGGGCCGCCGGCCCGGCCCGGTCGGTTCCGGTCAGCCGCGACGGCGGTGCCGGACCAAGAACTCCATGCCGCGCTGTGCCGTGGTGGACAGCGGTAGCTCCGTCAGCTCGGCGGGAGTAAACCATCCGCAGTCGGCGGTGGAGCCGTCCACCTCGACCACCCGGGGCACGGTCGGCTCGGCCACGTGCACGTGGGAGAACACCCAGACCGCGTAGATGTCGGTGCCGGTGCTCTGGGTCCGCCGGTGACTGGCCACGGTGATCAGCTCACCGACCACACCGGCCTGGCCGGACTCCTCCAGCACCTCGCGCCGCAGCGCGGCGCGCACGTCCTCGCCAGTGTCCACGCCTCCGCCCGGCAGGTGCCAGGTACCGGCGGCGGGGTAGCCCTCGGCGATCAGGCTCAGCAGGACCCGCCCGGCCGGGTCGGTGACGATCCCGTAGGACGAGAACCGGCGCATACGGGGGCGCGCCCCCTCCGGTGCGGGGTCCTCCTCGGCCGCCAGGGCGGGAGCCGGGGGAACCAGACCCTCGGTCGGCACGACCGCTGGCCAGGCCGAGACGAGGCCGGGTTCGGCGAACACGATCCGGTCCACGTGCAGGGCGCGCCCGCGGGGCAGGCTCACGGTCTCGGTGAGCACGTCGAGTGCCACCAGCGGAGCCCCCTCGGGCAGGTCGCCCAGTCCGCGGGCCACCTCCTCGGGGTCCTCGCCGAAGAGCACGCGCGCTCCGACCAGGACCGGGCCGGTGGGTCCGGAGGTGACGAGGTGGACGGTGACCCGACGGGCCATCCAGTCGTCGATCGAGGTCACAGCAGACCCGTCGCGGCCATGCTGCTGGACAGCCCCACCATGCGCAGGAGGCCGTCCAGGTCGCTCAGGGTGGTGACGCCCTCCACGGGCTCGCGGGCCTGGCGGTCGACGATGACCGGGCGCATGCCCGAGGAGACGGCGCCCACGGCGTCGGCCTGGATCTGGTCGCCCACGTGCCAGCAGGCGCCGGGGTCCACGCCCAGCCGCTGGGCGGTGGTGTGGAAGATCCGGGGGTCGGGCTTGCCCGCGCCCACGGTGTCGGCGCAGACCACGGCATGGAAGTAGGGGGTGAGTTCCAGGGCCTGGAGCTTGGCGTGCTGCAGGGACTCGATGCCGTTGGTGAGCACGGCGAGCCGGTATCCGGCCGACGAGAGCGCGTTGAGCACCGGGAAGGTGTCGGAGTAGACCTGCCACCCGCTGCGGTGGCCGTCCAGGTACATGCGGTAGAGCTCGTCGCAGTGGTGGTCGGCGAGGTCGGAGTGGCCGGCCTGGAGGGCCAGGGCGCGGACGCGCTGGCGGCGCTGCTCGTCCAGGGTGAGGTCGCCGCGCAGGTAGGCGCCGAAGGAGATCTCGGTCTGGGTGTCCCACAGTGCGCGGGCCGAACCGAAGTCGGGGTGGCCGAGCCGTTCCATGACCGTGCGCAGACCCACGGACGAGGCGGCGAGGTCGTCGATGAGTGTGTCGTCCAGGTCGAAACAGATCGCGGCCGGGAGAGCGGGTGTGTTCGGCATCGTTCCTCGAAGTGGGGTGGTCATGACAAAACATGCCAACGCTAACCCGTGGCAGAACGGGAAAAGGTATAAACCCCACCTAAAGGGATGTGACCAACATCACCGGGCGTGGGGATTGAATCGCCGCTGATCAGGGAAGGCGTTGGAACCACAGCAGTGAGGTCAATGCCGTCGCCAACGCCAGGACGATCGCCGCCATGACGAACCGAGTGACGATCTCCTCATGCACCATCTCCGAGCCCAGCGAGGACCCGATGTCCTCGTACACCTCGTCCAGCTCCGTCTCGCTCTCGGCCTCGTAGAAGTGCCCGCCGGTGTCCTCGGCCAGCCCCTGGAGCGCCTCCTTGTCGATGTCGGCCGGCACCTGGTAGCCGTCGATCTCGATCATCGCGGCCCCGCTGCCGAAGGCGATCGTCGACACCGGGACCTCCTCGTCGGCCGCCTCCGCCGACGCCTGGAGGATGTCCCGACCACTCGTGTTCTCACCGTCCGAGAGCAGCACGATCGCCGCGGGCGGAGGGTCCTCCTCGGCGTCCTCGTCGAAGGTGCGGATCGCCTCCAGAGAGGCGAACACCCCCTCACCGATCGCCGTCCCCGGACCCAGCCGCAGCGTCTCGATCGACCCCGTCACCGACTCGTGGTCCTGCGTGGGCGGGGCCACCACCGTGGCCGTCGAGGAGAACGACACCAACCCCACGTTGAACCGGTCCGGCAACGTCTCCACGAACCCCCGGGCCGACTCCTTGGCCGCGTGCAACCGGTCCGGCTCGATGTCGTTGGCGGCCATCGACAGCGACACGTCCACCGCCACCATGATCGTCGCCCGCTCCCGGGGCGCCTCGACCGGCATCGCGGGCACCGCCATCGCGGCGATCAACACCCCCAGCGCCAGTGTGAACAGCGTGGCGGGCACGTGTCGGCGCACGTCCGGCCGGTGCGGCACCACCTGGTTCAACAGCTCCAGGTTGGTGAAGCGCACCGTGTACTCACGACGCTGGCGCTGCGTGAACACGTAAGCGCCCACGAGCAGCACCAGGATCAGCAGCCACCACAGCCGCTGCGGCTCCAGAAAGGTCATGTCCGCCCCACGTCCCCCCTGCCCGTACCCGCACGGGAACCTCCCGCACCCACGTCCCGGCCCGGGATCCCCACTCCGCCGGAGCCGCTCACCTGGGCACCCCCGGCGTGTGCCGGGCCATGTGGTGCGCGGTCCGGCGCTGGTTGATCACGAACCTGGCGGTGTCCAGGACCCAGTCCCGGTCCGTGCGCAACACCAGATGGTGTACCCCGCAGCGGCGCAGGGCACCGCGCACCGCCGCCCGCTGCGCCGAGGCGGCCCGTTGGTAGCGTTCACGGACCGCCCGGGTCAGACGCACGTCACGTACCCGCCCGGTGGCCGGATCACGCAACGCCACGTCACCCACCTCGGGCACGTCCAGCTCACGGGGATCCAGCACCTCGACCACCAGCACCTGGTGGCGCGATCCCAGCTGCCGCAGCGGCCGCTCCCAGGGCACCTCGTCTCCGAAGGCCGGAGTGTCGAGGAAGTCGGAGATCACCACGCGCAGCCCCCGCCTGCGCCGGGTCCGCACCAGGTCGGTGACGGCGTCGGCCAGACCGGCCCGGTTCTCGTCCGGCGTGCGCACGTCCTCCTGTGGCGCGGCGGCCACCGTCGCCAACAACGACAGCAGCGCCTCCTTGCCCGACCTCGCGGGCCAGCGCCGCACCCGCCCCTGGTGCAGGAAGTGCGCTCCGAAGCGGTCACCCACCCGCTGTGTGAGCAGGTTGGTCGCCACCAGCGCGCCCACGGCGATCTCACGCTTGGACCTCAGCCCGGTGCCGAAGTCCATGCTCGGAGACAGGTCGAGCAGCGTCCAGCTCTCCAGCTCGCGGTCGGCGACCACGTCGCGCACGTGGGGGGTGTCGGTCCGCGCGGTCACCGCCCAGTCCATGTGCCGCACGTCGTCCTCGCCCGGCTGGTACAGGCGGGCCTCGGCCGCCTCGGACCCCGGGCCCAACCGCAGCCCGAGGTGCTCGCCGTGCAGGAGACCGTCCAGTCGCTGCACGATGCGCAGGTCCAGACGGCGCAGCGCGGCCCTGAGCCGCGGGTCGGAACCGATGGCGGGAGTGTTCACACGATCACCTCTGGTTCCTTCCTACCTCTGCGTGGCGAAGGAGGCGGTCTCACCCGAGGGCGGCTCGTCCCAGATGACCCGGGGCGCGGGAACGGTCGACAGGATGCGGTCGACCACCTGGTCGGGCGTGACCCCGTCGGCCAGGGCGTCGAAGGTCAGGACCAGACGGTGCGCGATGATGTCGTGCGCCAGGACCCGCACGTCGTCCGGGAGCACGTAGTCGCGCCCCCGCAGCAGGGCCAGCGCCCGTGCCGCCGCGACCAGGCCCAGGGTGGCGCGCGGGCTGGCGCCCACCTCCAGAGCCTGGCGCAGGTCGGGCATCTGGTGGTTCTCCGGCTCGCGGGTGGCCATGACCAGGCGCACGACGTAGTCGGCGATCAACTGGTGCACGTGGACGCGCTCGGCGTCGGCCTGGAGCTCGCCCAGGGTCACCGGGTCCAGCACCTGGTGGGCGGTGGGCGGCGTCGAACTCATCCGGCGCAGGATCTCCATCTCCTCGTGCGCCTTCGGGTGGTGGACGTTGACCTTCATGAGGAAGCGGTCGCGCTGCGCCTCGGGCAGCGGGTAGACCCCCTCGGACTCCACCGGGTTCTGCGTGGCGATGACGATGAAGGGGGAGGGCAGCGGGTGCGTGGTGCCGCCGATGGACACCTGCCGCTCGGCCATGACCTCCAACAGCGCGGACTGCACCTTGGCGGGCGCGCGGTTGATCTCGTCGGCGAGTACGAAGTTGGCGAAGACCGGGCCCAGCTCGACGTCGAACCGTTCGGTGGACGGGTGGTAGATGCGCGTGCCGACGATGTCCGAGGGCACGAGGTCCGGGGTGAACTGGATGCGGGAGAACGACCCGCCGGTGACCTTGGCCAGAGTGGAGACGGCCAACGTCTTGGCGATGCCGGGGACCCCCTCGATGAGGCAGTGCCCCTGGGCGACCAGGGCGATGAGGGAGCGCTCCACCATGCGCTCCTGGCCCACGATCACCGTGGACACCTCGTGCAGCGCCGCCCGCAGCAAGCGGGTCGGCTCGCCCGGAGTGCTCTCCGGCCCCGGCGCGGACGCGGGGCCGTTCCCGGGTGGGGTTTCTGCCATGTCCCGTCCTTCCCGGACTCGGCACCCCCGTGCGTGGGCGCCGGTAAGGAGTAGGTTGTGGATCACCTGTGGCGACACTACCTGTTTAGGTGCTCTCGGGCCGGTAGACAACGCGAGACTGGGACCGGGACGGACGGCGGGACGACGGGTGGCGGACCGCGACGTGTCGGAGAGGGGAAGTGACATGACGGCGCCCACGAGGGGCCTCCACGACGTCGACCCGCGCCAGCTCGGCGGGTACCGGCTGCTCGGACGACTGCACGAGTCACGTCTGGGCGTGGTCTACCTGGGCCGCGACTCCGCGGGGGAGCGGATGAGCGTGGCGATGCTCAACGACGCGGCGGGCATCGACGAGCCCACACGGGAGCGGTTCGCGCGCGCGGTGCGCGACGGCGAGGGCGTGGCGGCGGCGCGTACGAGCGGGAGGTCGGCCCTGTGGGTGGCGGTTCCCTACGAGGAGGGCGGCGCGGGTGCGGGCCGGTTCCTGGAGGAGGCCGGGCGCGGTGGTCCCGTGGTCCTGCGCGGACCGGTGGTGATGCCGTACTGGGCGGGGGAGCGGGGCGGTTCGGCGGTGCGTTGGGCGCCCTGGGCGGGGCGCCGGGACAGTCCGGTGGCCCGTGGGGAGGCCAACTGGTGGCTGATCGGCGGACTGGGCGCGCTGTTGCTGTTGCTCCTGTTGTTGGTGTTCGCGCTGTACCTGTGGATGATGCAGTTCCCTCCTCCGGAGATGCCGTCTCCGAGTGAGCCCGGGGCGGAGCAGTCCAAGCCGGCCGAGGAGCCGGGGTCGGCCCCGAGCCCCGAGGAGGGGGAGGGGGACCCGGCCAGTCCGGTGCCCACGCTCCCCGCGCCGGGGGATGAGGGTGACGGGGACTGGGGAGAGGACCCCGAGGACAACCTCTAGCGGTACCGGGGGAGCGCGGGTCCGAGGTGGGGCCGAGGACGTTTGGAGGAGCGGGTGGTGGGCCGGGGCCCACCACCCGCTTCGTGTCTGCGGACTACCCGGCACCGGATCCTCCCGAGGATCTCCGAGACGCTCGGGTGTTCCACTTATAAATCTACGTCGTAAAGGTGGCGCGGCTGTTCTGTCGAACCGCCCTACCAAAAACCGTATTCGCGCGGCTACGCCGCCCGCCTCCCAACTCCTCGTTCCGGAGGGGTGCGGTGTGTCGGGCCCCGTGGGGCCCGTATCTAGAACGTGTTCAGCCCTGTTTAGGCGAGCGCGGAGGAAAGACGTGCGGGCCCCGGGTGGGCCTGGTCGGAGCTCTCGCCTGTGTCCGGTTGAGCGCCGGACGACACCGGTCGCCGGCGAACGAGCGCGTGAACACGGTCGTCGGTTCGGTGCCTATGCTGGCCAGCGTGCTGAAAAAGGTGATCGCGACGCGGTACGTGCTACCGCTGCGCGAAGGAGGTTCGCTCCCGGGGTTGGTCGAGGCCGACGACCTGGGAATGTACGTGGTCAAGTTCATCGGTGCCGGACAGGGGCGCAAGACGTTGGTGGCCGAGGTCATCACCGGGGAGCTGGGCCGGGCCCTGGGGCTTCCGGTCCCGGAACTGGCCGAGGTGGAGTTCGACGCGGTCATCGCCCGCGGTGAACCCGACCCCGAGGTCCAGGAGCTGCTCAAGGCCAGCGGCGGGCTGAACCTGGGGATGGACTTCCTCCCCGGTTCCCTGGGATTCGACCCGCTAACCTTCGAGGTGGACCCGGAGTTCGCCGGTCGGGTGCTGTGGTTCGACGCCCTGACCGGGAACGTGGACCGTTCCTGGCGCAACCCGAACATGCTGCTGTGGCACGGTCGGCCCTACCTGATCGACCACGGGGCGACGCTGATCTTCCACCACAGCTGGGCCAACGCCGACCGGTTCGTCGGGCGCGCCTACGACGCCTCCGACCACGTGCTGTCGGGGGCCGCCCCCGACCTCGCGGCGGCCGACGCCGCCCTGGCCCCGCTCGTGGACGAGGACCTGCTGCGCGGTGTGGTGCGTCTGGTGCCCGACGAATGGCTGGAGGGCGAGCCTGGGTTCGGCTCGCCGGAGGAAGTACGAGAGGCGTACGTGAAGCACCTGGTGGCCCGTGTGGCGGACCGTTCCTGGCTGCCGGAGGTGACCTCGTGAGCGAGCGCTACACCACGGTGACCACCGGACAGGTGGGTGTGGAACGTGAACGGGCGGTGTTCGAGTACGCGCTGCTGCGGGTGATCCCGCGTCTGGACCGCGGTGAGTGCGTGAACGCCGGGGTGATCGTCTACTCGCAGGAGCGGGCGTTCCTGGCGTCGCGATCGGACCTGGACGAGGCCCGGTTGCTGGCCGTGGACGCGGCGGTGGACGTCGTCGGCGTGCGGCGGGCACTGGAGGCTGTCGAGATGATGTGCCGGGGTGGTGCCGAGGCGGGGCTGGCCGGTCGTGAGAGGCCGGGGCAGCGGTTCCGGTGGCTGACCGCTCCCAGGAGCACCATCGTGCAGCCGGGGCCGATCCACGGCGGTCTGACGGAGGATCCGGAGGCTGAGGTGGAGAGGCTGCTGGACCGGCTGGTGCGGTGACGGGTGGCCGGTGGCGGGGGTGCAGATGACCGTAACGCCGGCGTAAGGGACATCACAGGCCTTCGGGTGGTTGGGTGGGGAGAGAAATCCTCCCCTTCGGTGTTGGTATGGAGTGGTCCATCCCTTTGGGCACGCTCCCAACCATCCCTGATCCGTCGCGGCTCCGGTACGCCGGTGTGCGGATCGGCCTGTCTGCGAACTGGAGTGCCTGTGCAGTCCCCATCGTCCCCCTCCATCTCCCCCGACCAGGGGGTCGCCCCCGAACCGACGCGGTCGCGCAAGTCGATCGCCCTGCTGGTGCTGGTCCTCGGTGTGCTCACCGCCACCGGCCCGCTGGCGACCGACATGTACCTTCCGGCCTTTCCCCAGATCACCCGGGAACTCGGGGCGACGGAGGGGCAGATCGGGCTGACCCTGACGGCGATCATGATCGGCATGGCCGTGGGGCAGCTGGTCATCGGGCCGATGAGCGACGCCTGGGGGAGACGCGGTCCGCTGCTGGTGGGTGTCGCGCTGTTCACGGTGACGTCGGTGCTGTGTGTGTTCGTACCGAACGTGGCGGTGTTCGTCGCGCTGCGCTTCCTCCAGGGCGTGGCGGGGGCGGCCGGTGCCGTGGTGGCCCGGGCCATCGTGCGCGACATGTTCCAGGGTGACGACGCGGTGCGGTTCTTCTCCCGGCTGGCGTTGGTGATGATGCTGGCCCCGTTGCTGGCTCCGCTGGTGGGTGCGCAGCTCTTGCTGGTGGGCCCGTGGCAGTTGAGTTTCTGGGTGCTGGCGGCGATGTCGGCGCTGAGCTTCGTGCTGGTGCTGCTGTGGCTGCCGGAGAGCCTGCCGCCGGAGGCCCGGCGGTCCCAGGGGCCGCGTGAGCTGGCCTCGACGGTGTGGGGATTGGTGCGCAACCCGCGGTTTGTGAGCCCCGTGCTGACTCTGGGGCTGAGCTTCGGAATGCTGTTCACCTACGTGTCGGCGTTCTCGTTCGTTTCGCAGAACGAGTTCGGGATCTCGCCGCAGACCTATGGGTGGTTGTTCGCGGTCAACGCGTTGGCGTCGATGGCGGGCACCCAGGGCAACGGTTTCCTGGTGGGTCGTGTGGACACGGCCCGGCGGTTGCTGATGGGTCTGCTGCTGGCCCTGGTGGCGGTGTTGAGCCTGTTGGTGGTGGCGCTGACCGGGCTGGCCGAGCTGTGGATGGTGTCGGGGCTGTTGGCTCTGATGATGTTCAGCGTCGGTTTCATCATGCCGAACGCGACGGTGACGGCTCTGGACGGGCAGCCCAAGGCGGTGGCCGGTACGGCCTCGGCGCTCATGGGTTCGATGCAGTTCGCTCTGGGTGGTTTGATCGCGGCCACGGCGGGGTTGACGCCTTCGGGTGAGGCCTCGTTGGTGAGCATGGCCGTGGTGATGGCTTCCGTGGCCGTGCTGTCGTTGCTGGCGTTCGTCTGGGCCGCGCGAGTGAAGGTCCGATGAGCCCAGGTCTCGGGTGATTTCGGGCCGGACGGCGAGGTTGCCGTTCGGTGGGGAAATGGGCACAGTAGGGCACAATTCCCCGACTGAGGCGGGTGGGGATCGTGTCGGGCCCGCCTACTGACGCGACAGAGGATGAGTGGGTATGGGCGAGACCCCCGGTTCGTTGGCTCGAGAACACTCCGGGTTGAGTGACCTGATCTACGAGGTGGCGACCACGGACGCCCACGCGCACGTGTTCTCCGTGTTGGAGGGTCGGGACTGGGAGCGTCGGACTGCCGGGGAGTTCGCCACCGAGGTGACGGCTCTGGCGAAGGGGCTGGTCGCGGCCGGTGTCGCCGAGGGTGACCGGGTGCTGTTGGTGGCCGACTCGCACCATGACTGGGTGCGTTTCGCGTTCGCCGTATGGTCGGTGCGGGCGGTGTTGGTGCCGCTGCCGAGGACGGCGTCAGCGGAGCGGGTGCAGCACGTGGTGCGTGAGACGCGTCCGGCGGCCGCGGTGGTCGAGGGGGAGCGCCAGTACCGGACGGCCGTGGGGTTGCAGCGTGAGCTGCCGGACCTGGGCCGGGTGTGGCGGTACGAGGAGGGCCTGCCGGTGGTGGCGGGTCTGGGGACGTACATGGACGCCTCGGCGGTGCGGTTCCGTCGTGACGAGGTGGTCGCCGACGATCCCGCGGTGGTGTTGTACCCGATGAGCACGGTCTCGCGGCGGACGCGGGGTGTGGTGCTGTCGCACGGGGCGCTGCTGACGGCGGCGGCTGACCTGGTTGACCGGATGTGGCCACGGTTGTCGGAGCTGGCTCCGGGCCGGGCGAGCGCGGTGCTGGACCTGCCGATGTCGGAGCTGCCGGGGTTGGCGTCGTTGGTGGCGTGCGTGGTGGGCCGGGTCCGGGTGGGTCTGGTGGCTCCGGGGCGGTTGCGGCGTGAGCTGGACCGGTTCCGGCCGACGGTGCTGGTGTGCCGACCGCACCTGTTCGAGCGGGTGCACGGTTCGGAGCGGGCGACGGCGCACTCCACGGACTGGGACTCGGTGGGGACGTTCAACGCGGCGATGGACGCGGCGGTGTCGTTCGACCAGTCACCGAAGAAGGGTGCCTGGCGTCGGTTGTCGCGGTCGATGTACGACTGGTCGTTCTCGAAGATCCGGGACATGCTGGGTGGCCGGGTGCATCTGGCGGTGTGCTGGGGCGGTGGGCTGACGGATCGGTTGGACAGCTACTTCAGCGGTGTGGGTGTGCCGGTGATGCAGGTGTTCGGTGTGCCTGAGACGGCGGGTGTGTTCGTGGCGAACGCGCCGGGTGAGCGGGTCGCGGGCTCGGTGGGTCAGGCGATGCCGGGGCGTGAGGTGTGGGTGTCGCGCGAGGGTGAGTTGTTCGTGCGCGGCGGTGCGGTGTTCCTGGGGTACTGGGCGGACGGTGAGGGTTCGCGGTCGGCGTTCCGGGAGGGCTGGTTGGCCACGGGGGTGTTGGCCGAGGAGGACGCTGAGGGGTTCGTCCGGGTGCGGGGGCGGGTGCGTCCGCAGGCGTCCGTGGCGGAGGTTCCGGGGCGGTTCGTGCCTCGGGCGAATGTGCTCGACGTGGTGGCCGAGCCGGAGACGGAGGTGGCTCCGGGGGTGGTGGCCACGGCGTCGCTGCCTGTGGTGGAGGCTCCGACGCGTGAGTTGGAGGTCGCTCCGGCGGTGGATGCCGGGGGGTCTCGGGGGGAGTTGTCGGGGACGGGTGAGTTCGCGGCGGTGGGTGACGGGTCGCGGGACGCCGACGTGGTGGCGGGTTTCGAGGCTCGGTTGCGGTCGCATCCGTTGATCAGTCAGGTGTTGGTGATCGTGGAGGGGCGGCCGTTCGCGAGTGCCCTGGTGACGCTGGTGCGTGATCAGTTGGAGTACTGGCGTCTGGTGAACGGTCGGCCGTTGTCGATGGCGCCGGAGGAGATCGCGGGGGACCGTGATCTGCTGCGGGAGGTGCAGGGGTTGGTGTACGAGGCCAACCGGAGTGTGCCGCGGCATCTGGCGGTGCGGTCGTTCCATGTGTTGGCCGAGGAGTTCACGGTGCAGTCGGGGTTGGTGCGTCCTTCGGGGGAGTTGCGGCGTGAGGCGGTGTTGCGTGCGTTCTCCGAGGAGATCGACGGGCTGTATCGGGTGCGTCGTGAGTAGTGGTTGAGGTGGGTGTGTGGCCGTGGTCCCGGTGGGGGCCGCGGCCTTTTTTCATTGGCCGTTGAGGTAGGCGAGGACGGCGAGGACGCGGCGGCTGTCGTCGCTGGAGGGGGGCAGGTCGAGTTTGGTGAAGATGTTGTTGATGTGTTTGCTGATGGCTTTTTCGGTGATGTAGAGGCGTCCGGCGATGGCGGAGTTGGAGCGGCCCTCGGCCATTTCGGCGAGGACCTCGCGTTCGCGGGGGGTGAGTTGGGCGAGGGGGCCGCTCTGGTCCTGGCGGGCGAGGAGTTGGGAGATGACGGCGGGATCCATCGCGGTGCCTCCGGCGGCGACGCGGCGGATGGCCTCGATGAACTGGTTGATGTCGAAGACGCGGTCCTTGAGGAGGTAGCCGACGCCTCCCGCGTCGTCGGAGAGGAGTTCGCGGGCGTAGAGCTGTTCGACGTGCTGGGAGAGGACGAGGATCGGCAGGCCGGGGATCTGGGTGCGGGCGCCGATGGCGGCCTGGAGGCCTTCGTCGGTGAAGGTGGGGGGTAGGCGGACGTCGACCACGGCGACGTCGGGTTTGTGGTCGATGAGGGCGGTGTGGAGGTCGGGTCCGTTATCGACGGCGGCGACGACGGTGAAGGTGTGGGCTTCGAGGAGTCGGATCAGGCCGTCGCGGAGGAGGGCAAGGTCTTCGGCGATGACAACGCGCATGGGATCTCCAGGGTGACGATGGTGGGGCCGCCGTGGGGGCTGGTGATGTTCATCGTGCCATCGAAGGAGTCGAGGCGTCGGGCGATGCCGGTGAGGCCGCTTTCGGGGGTGGGTTTGGCGCCTCCTTGTCCGTTGTCGGTGATGGTGGTGACGAGTCGTTGGCGGCCGTGGTTGATGTGGACCCAGGCGTGGGTGGCGTGGGCGTGTTTGGCGGTGTTGGTGAGGAGTTCGGCGATGGCGAAGTAGGCGGCGGATTCGACGGGGTCGGCGGGTCTGCCGTTGAGGTTGGTGGTGACGGTGATGGGGAGGTGGTGGGTGAGGGCGAGGGCGTGGACTGCTCCGTCGAGTCCGCGTTCCACGAGGACGGGTGGGTGGATGCCGCGGACGAGGTCGCGGAGTTCGGTGAGGGCTCTGCGGGTGGTTTCGCGGGCTTCGGCGAGCATGTGTTTGGCGTTGTGGGGGTTGGTGTCGACGATTTGTTCGGCCATGGCGAGGTTCATGCCGAGGGCGACGAGGCGGGCTTGGGCTCCGTCGTGGAGGTCGCGTTCGATGCGGCGGATTTCGGCGGCCTGGGTGTCGATGGTGTCGGCGCGGCTGGTGGCGAGGTGGGCGACGCGTGCGGTGAGTCGGGCTTTTTCGGAGGGGGCGAGGATGATGCGGGCGAGTTTGTGGTGGGCGCTGGTGGTGAGGGGGTGGAGGAAGTGGGCGAGGAGGAGGGTGAGTGCGGCGGGGATGAGTGCGAGGAGGGCTTCGGTGGGGGTGTGGGGGGTGATGAATCCGTAGAGGCCGGGGGTGTGGCGCCAGAGGATGAGGGCGTAGAGGGTTTGGTAGAGGGCGTGGGCGTAGAGGGTGTAGCTGAGGAGGGCGAGGAGGGTGAGGAGGGGGGCTGAGGCGAGCCAGAGGATGTCGCGCCAGGTGGCGGGGTCGGTGAGGATGACGCGGACGCGGGCGTGGACTCCGGTGGGGGGCATGGGGCGGTAGGTGGCGGGGACGGGTTGGTGGGGGTTGAGGTGGGTGAGGGTGGTGCGTTGTGCGTTGGCGATGGTGCGCAGGGTGGTGGCGGTGAGGATGGTGAAGGGGAGGCCGATCCAGATGAGGGTGAGGAGGGAGGAGGCGAGGACGAGTGGGGTGAGGAGGAAGGCGGCGGTGTTGTGGGAGACGAGGAGGAGTGTGTAGGCCAGGTGGGTGAGGGGCCCGGTTCTGGGGCTGGTGGTGGCCATGGTGGTGTCTCCGGTGGTGGGTGGTGGGCGCCTTCCGTTTCTATTCTGGGGGGTGGGTGTGGGTGGTCGCGGGGGTGGTGGCTCCCCTGTTGGGAGTGGGTGAGGCCCGGGTTCGTGTGAACCCGGGCCTTGGTGGTGGGTGGGGTGGTTTTGGGTGTGTTCGTGTGTGGTGGCGTGTTGTGGGTGTGGTTTAGGGCCAGCGCATGTCGGTGGCGGGGCCGAGGTGGGTGATGCGGGTGTTGGCGTGGGTGTCGAGGGCTTGTTTGAGTTGGGTCCAGGCCTGTTGGGGGGTGTTGTCGGTGTTGTTGCAGGTGCGCTGTTCGCAGGCGGTGTTCTGGGACATGGCGGCGGCGAAGCGGAGGGGGTCGCCGGTGTTGGTGTGGCCCCAGTTGCTGATGTTGGCCCACTGGCGGGCTTGGATGCCGTCGGTGCGGTAGATCTGGGGGATGGTGGCGACGGTGGGTTGGTTGCCGCCTGAGGCGAGGTGGACGTCCTTGAGGGTCCAGCCGTTGTTGCATGAGCCGTTGCCGGTGGAGGGGCAGCCGTCGGCTGAGTTGGCGGCGTAGAGGGGGGTTGTGGTGGCGTCGGTGTAGGCCTTGATCCAGTCGCGGGCCCAGGCGGGGGTGGACCAGGAGGGTTCGGCGTCGATGGCGGCGGTGAGGGTGACCTGGGGTGTGGTGGCTTTGCGGGCGTTGTCGACGAGGGTGGCCCACTGGCGTCCGGCGGTGGTGCCGTTGATGCCGCCGTCGTCCTTGTTGTTGATGCCCAGGGCGAGGTGGGTGGGGGTGTTGGTGGTGTCGCACTCGGCGTAGCCGCGGGCCCAGTGGTGGGCGTATTCGATGGCTTTGTCGGTGTGGGTGCGGGGTGTGGTGGTGCCTGCGCTGGTGCCGGGTTCGCGGAGTTGGTTGTTCTTCTCCTGGGTGCCGAAGAAGAGGACGCGGACGCCGGGGGTTTTGGTCTTGGCCTGGGTGCAGCCGGACTGGTGGGCGTGGTGGGTGGTGGCGTTGGTGAGGGGGACGTACTGGCTGGTGGTGTGGCCGGGGTAGGTGGTGGCCTGGCCTGGGTGTTCGGCCGCGTGTGCGGGGGTGGGCGCGTGGAGGGCGGCCGCGGTGAGGGCGAGGGCGGCGAGGAGCCGTGGTGTGGTGTGTTTCATGCCTTGCATTATGTGCTAATGGTGATGGTGTGTGCACGCAGAGTGACATCCATGGCGTTTATGGGCATTAGGGACATAGGGCGTGTGCGTGGATCTTCGGTGTGATGGGTGCGAGGGCTGACCCGCTGGTCCATGGGTGGGCGGCTATGGGGCTTGGGTGGTGTTTTGTGGTGGATGTGGGTGGGGATTCGGTTGATTTTCGGCGCAACTCGCCGACCACGATTTCCCGTGTCTTGCCACGACCTGTGATGATCGTGGGTGTGTGGCGTGAACTGATCCTGGAGATGTATCCCGAGGCCGATCTGAGCGATCCGGCCGACGAGGTGACCCTGGCCGAGGTCGAGAAGCACCTGATGCTGCCCCTGCCGTTCGAGTTGGCCTCCCTGCTGAGGGAGACCGACGGGGTGACCAACGAGTACGGGGACGCGGTGGTGTGGAGTGCCCGCCGACTGCTGGAGGACAACCTGGCCATGCGCCAGGAACCGGACTACCTGGAGCTGTACGCCCCCTTCGACGAGATGATCTTCTTCGGCGACTCCGACATGGGACCCCAGTTCGCCTACGTGCACACGGACTACGGTCCGGGCATCGTCGTGTGGGATCATGAGAGCGACCGCAGGCGGCTGGTGGTGGTGTCCTTGCGCGACTACCTGGCGCGGTGCTTCATTCAGGGCAACGCGTGGTTCCGTTAGGGGTCGGCGCCCAGGGGCATCGCGCACCGGCGTGACCTGTCGGTTCGTGCTATTTTTCGTGGTTGGCGGTGTTGTGGCCGCCCATCCCCTTGAGCCCGCCTTGAGAGAAGGACCATGTCGGAGCAGTCCATGCCCGTGCCCGTAACCGTTGTCCAGGGCCGGGAGGTGTCGGACTATCCCGATCTGGCCCCCGAGGCCGCCCGGGGCCGTGTCCTGAGGATCACGGTCACCGGTGAGGAGGTCCTGCACCGGCCCAACGCCGACGTCCCCGCCTCCATGCTGGGCGGTGCCGAGCTGGCTCGGCTGATCGACGACATGTTCGTCACGATGTACGCCGCCGAGGGCGTGGGGTTGGCGGGGAACCAGGTGGGAGTGGACCTGCGCCTGTTCGTCTACGACTGCCACGACGACGACGGGGTGCGGCACGTGGGGCACGTGGTCAACCCGGTCCTGGACGAGCGCGACCTCGACGACGCCGTGGTGGTGGAGAGCGAGGGGTGCCTGTCGGTGCCCGGGCCGCACGCGGACCTGGGGCGGGCCGAGCACGCCACGGTGCGCGGCCTGGACAGGGACGGCGGTGAGGTGGTGCTCAGTGGCAGCGGCTACTTCGCGCGGTGCCTGCAGCACGAGACCGACCACACCTACGGCAAGCTCTACGTCGACCGGCTCTCCGCGCGTGAGCGCAAGCGGGTGCTGAAGAAGATGAACGAGATGGCCGACAACGTGTTCGCCCGCCGGGAGGAGCGCGCCCGGGAGCTGGAGAGCGAACTGGCGGAGTAGAGCCTTTCTGAGCCTCGTGTGGGGGCGTACCGGGTGTGTCCCGGTGCGCCCCCATCGGCGTGTTCGGGGGCGGGCGACCCGGGGAGGGGGTCTACGGGTGGCCGGTCCTGTGTGGGGTCGGGGGCGCCTTTGATCAGGGTGGTCGTCCGCAATGGTTGGTTTGTGGGCTCCATTGGTGCTGATTGGCCCTGTAAGTGGCTCTTGTCATGGGGGTTGTGGCCTTTTCGTGACCGGCGAGGGCGGTAGATTGCCCCGCATGCACAACGGGGACGAGGTCGACCAGGAGTCGACGGAACGCGTGGTCATCTACACCGACGGGGCGTGCAGCGGCAACCCCGGCCCGGGGGGCTGGGGTGTGTGGCTGCGCTACGGAGCACACGAACGCGAGCTCTTCGGCAGCGAGGCGCAGACCACCAACAACCGCATGGAGCTCATGGCGGCGATCCAGGCACTGGAGAGCCTCAAACGCGACGTGCCGGTGCTGCTGCACACCGACTCCTCCTACGTCAGCAACGGCATCACCTCGTGGGTGCACGGGTGGAAGAAGCGCGGTTGGAAGACGGCCGACAAGAAGCCGGTGAAGAACGTGGACCTGTGGCAGCGCCTGGACGAGGTGGCCTCGCGCTACGAGGTGGAGTGGAAGTGGGTGCGCGGGCACAGCGGCGACGAGGGAAACGAACGCGCCGACGAGCTGGCCCGGCGCGGGCGTGACGAGGCCGCTGGTCTGTAGCGGGTGTGTGTGGCGGCGGTGCCCCTGGGGTGCCGCCGCTTCGTCGTGTGTGGGGTGGGGCGCTGCTTGTGCGCCTGATCGGGGGGCGTTGGTCGGGCCCGTTGGTGGGTGTCGCGGAGTGCGACGCCGTGTCCCGGTCGGTGTTGGGGTGGTTTAGTCCTCGCCTTTGAAGGAGTCGACCATGAGGCGGCGGGGGCCGGGGCCGGTGGAGGCGAGTTCGTCGTCGGGGTTGGAGAGCACGCAGGTGTCCAGGGACAGGCAGCCGCAGCCGATGCATCCGGTGAGGTCGTCGCGCAGGCGGATGAGCTGGGTGATGCGTGCGTCGAGTTCGTCGCGCCACTGTGCGGAGACCGCGGCCCAGTCGGAGCGGGTGGGGGTGCGGTTCTCGGGGAGTTGGTCCAGGGCGTCGCGGATGCGTGCCAGGGGGATGCCCACGCGTTGGGAGATGCGGATGAAGGAGACGCGGCGGAGGGTGTCGCGGCGGTAGCGGCGTTGGTTGCCGGTGGTGCGGCGGCTGTGGATGAGGCCCTGGCGTTCGTAGAAGTGCAGGGCGGAGACGGCGACTCCGGCGCGTTCGGCTACCTGGCCGACGGTGAGTTCCTTGGTGATGGGTGGCACGGGGTCAGTTTAGGTGGGGGTGCTCTGGAGTGCGTACAGGCGTGCGTAGGTGCTGCCGCGGAGGAGGAGTTGGTGGTGGGTGCCGGTTTCTGTGGTGTGTCCGTGGTGGAGGAGGTGGATGCGGTCGGCGGTGCGGGCGAGTGAGGGGTGGTTGGTGAGGGTGAGGTGGGCGGTGGTGGGTGTGGGGCGGGGTGTGGGGGTGGTGGGTTGGTTGATGAGGAGGAGGCGGGCGCCGGTGTGGTGGGCGTAGAGGGTGCGGGCGTGGTGGATGTGGGTGGTGAGGGTGGGGTCGAGGTCGGCGGTGGGGGTGTTGAGGTGGCGGGGGTCGAGGTGGGTGGTGGTGAGGGCGTGGGTGAGGTGGGGGTCGTGGGGGTTGGGGTGGGTGTGGCCGGTGATGGTTTGGGCGAGGGTGGCGTTGGGGTGGGTGGTGTGTAGGGGTGTGTGGGTGGTGATGTGTCCGGTGGTGGGGGTGGTGTGGTGGTGGAGGAGGTGGGTGAGGGCGCGGGTGGCGGTGGGGGTGAGGCCGATGAGGGCGATGTGTTGGCCGGGGTTGATGGTGAGGTCGAGGTGGTGGAGGAGGGGGTGGGGTTCGGTGGGGTGGGTGAGGGACACGTCGTGGAGGGTGAGCAGGGGTGTTGCGGTGGGGGTGTGGTGGGTGGTGTGCCGTAGGTGGTGGCGGGTGGAGAGCCTCACGGGTGTCCGTTCCTGTGGGTGGTTGTCTCCTGCCTGGGATCGTCCCGGGCGTGTGAGAGTTCTCGTTATGTGTTCGTGTCCTTGGTCTCGTTGTTCAGCGTAGGGGCGGGTGGGTGAGGGGGACATCAGCTTGGTGGGGTTTTTGTGGGACTTGGGGTGTCCTTCGGTTGGTGTGGTGGGGTGTGTGGTCGTGTGACGGTGTCTCCGGGAGTGTGGGGGACCGTGGGGAGGGGGCGGTCCGCGGGGGTCCGCACCGGAGGCGGTAGGTTGCCGCGCACCTGGTGTCTTCGTGGAGGAGGGTGCGACGGTGAGTGCTGACACGGCGGCCGAGCGCGAGCGCGCACGGGTCGCCGACCGGTACCGGTGGTTGGCGACCAGCTACGCGCGTGGGGGTTCGCCCGACTACGAGCGCATCGCCCTGGGGGTGGCCGGGGACGCGCGGACGCAGGACCTGGTGCTGACCCTGCCGGAGGGGAACAAACGCCAACCCAACCTGCTGCTGGGGGCGGTGCGCTACCTGGGTGGGCCGACCGGGACCTGGGAGGGGTTCCGGGACTGGGTGGCCGAACACTGGGACCGGGTGCGCGGTGTGGTGATGGCGCGCATGACCCAGACCAACGAGGTGCGCCGGTGCGCGACGCTGTTGCCGGTCCTGGCGCGGCTGGAGGGTCCGCTGGCACTGGTGGAGGTGGGGGCCTCGGCGGGGTTGTGTCTGTACCCGGACCGGTACCGGTACTCCTACGACGGGGGCGTACCCCTGGGCCCGCGGGAGAGTCCGGTGCTGCTGGAGTGCCGCACCAGTGGTGGCGTGCCCCTGCCCGGGCGGGTGCCGGACGTGGTGTGGCGGGCGGGGCTGGACCTGAACCCGTTGGACGCCGGTGACGAGGGCGACGTGCGCTGGCTGGAGTCGCTGGTCTGGCCCGGGGAGCACCGGCGCGAGCGGGTGGAGCGGTTGCGTGCGGCGGCGTCGGTGGTGGCGGCCGATCCGCCGGTGATGGTGGCGGGGGACCTGGTGGAGGCCCTGCCGGAGCTGGCGGCGCGGGCGCCCGAGGGGGCGACGTTGGTGGTGTTGCACAGTGCGGTGGCGGCCTACCTGTCCGAGGGTGGGCGCGCGGATCTGGAGCGGCTGATGGGCGGGTTGCCGGGGCACTGGGTGTCCAACGAGGGGTGGCGGGTCTTCCCGGAGTGGGAGGGGGCTCGGCCGCCGGTGGGGAACGACTTCACGTTGGCGGTGGACGGTCGGGTGGTGGCCTACACGGGGGAGCACGGTCAGTCGTTGGCCTGGCGGTGATCGGTCGAACGTCGAAGGGGCCTCGCGTGTGCGCGGGGCCCCTTCGAGGTTGTGTGGGTCAGAAGGTGTAGGCGTCGACTTCGGCGAGCAGGGCCTGGCGGCGTTCCTCGGGCAGGAAGGAGGCGGTGAAGGAGTTGCGGGCCAGGGTGCGCAGGTGGTCGTGGTCCAGGCCCAGATGTTCTTGGAGGCCGAGGTAGTTGTCGTGGACGTAGCCGCCGAAGTAGGAGGGGTCGTCGGAGTTGACGGTGACGAGCAGGCCGGCGTCCATGAGGGCGGGCAGGGGGTGGTCGGCGAGGGTGTCGACGGCGCGCAGGCGCACGTTGGAGAAGGGGCAGACGGTGAGGGGGGTCTGGGTGGTGGCCAGGTGGGTGACCAGGGCGGGGTCGTCCAGGCAGCGGATGCCGTGGTCGATGCGTTCGGCGCCCAGGAGGTTGAGGGCCTGCCAGATGTAGTCGGCGGGGCCTTCCT
This sequence comes from Nocardiopsis prasina DSM 43845, assembly GCF_000341265.1. Classification (GTDB taxonomy): domain Bacteria; phylum Actinomycetota; class Actinomycetes; order Streptosporangiales; family Streptosporangiaceae; genus Nocardiopsis; species Nocardiopsis prasina. Next base: position 104,120 of record NZ_ANAE01000087.1, read on the forward strand.
CTCCGGCGTGGGCGACGCGGCGCAGTCCGAGGTCGGCGGCGGCTTGGAAAACGTCGGTGAACTTCTCGGGTGGGTTGCCGATCTCGGCGGAGTCCAGGCCGACGGCGCTGATGTGGTGCAGGTGGGGGCGGGCGGCGTTGAGGGTGTCCATGGCTTCGCTGGCGGGGCGGTCGCGCAGGAAGCACAGGATGAGGGTGGTGGAGATGTTGTGGCGTTCGAGGCTGGTGTCCAGGGCGGCGGCCAGGCCGTTGATGACGGTGTCCAGGGGGATGCCGCGGTTGGTGTGGGCCTGGGGGTCGAAGAAGATCTCGGCGTGGCGGACGCCCTGGGTGGCGGCGCGGGTGAGGTAGGCCTCGGCGAGGTCGCGGAAGTCGGCTTCGGTGCGCAGGACGTCCATGAGTGCGTAGTAGAGGTTCAGGAAGGACTGGAGGTCGGTGAAGGAGTAGGCGTCGCGCAGTGCCTGGATGTCGGTGTGGGGCAGGGTGATGCCGTTGCGGTCGGCGAGGTGGAAGGCGAGTTCGGGCTCCAGGGTGCCTTCGATGTGGAGGTGGAGTTCGGCTTTGGGGATGGCCATGGCAGCCGGGGGCCCTTTCTTCGGGGTGGTGTGGGTTGTTGGCCATTGTGGCTGATGGCGGGGGGTGGGTTGGTCTGTGGTGGGTGGGCGGCGGGGGCGGTGTGGGCCACATCTGGTCAGGTGCGGGGGTGGTGGGTGCGGTGCGGGTGGGGCAGGGTTCGGGGGTGGGTGTTGGCGGACGTGAGGAGTGGTGCTTGGTGGACGTCGCGGAGTTGCGGGCGCAGACGCCGGGGTGTGCGGGGTTGGTGTTCCTGGACAACGCGGGGTCGGCGTTGGTGCCGTCCCCGGTGCACGAGGCGGTGGTGGCTCATCTGGAGTTGGAGGCTCGGGTGGGCGGGTACGAGGCGCGGGATGTGGCCGCTGAGTCGGTGGAGGGTTCCACGCGGGAGGTGGCGGCGTTGATCGGGGCGTCGCCGGAGGAGGTGGTGTTCTTCGAGGGGGCGTCGCAGGCGTGGTCGATGGCGGTGGGGGCGGTGGTGTTGGAGCCGGGGCAGCGGGTGCTGACTACGACCAGTGAGTACTCCGGTAACGGGGTGGGGTTGTTGCGGTTGGCGGCGTTGCGTGGGGTGCGGGTGGAGGTGGTGCCCGATGACGCCGACGGGGTGGTGGATGTGGCGGTGTTGGAGGAGGAGTTGGGGCGCGGGGATGTGGGGTTGGTGGCGATCAACCACATGCCCACGCACAGCGGGTTGGTGAATCCGGCTGAGGTGGTGGGGGCGTTGTGCGGGCGGTTCGGGGTGACCTATCTGTTGGACGCCTGCCAGTCGGTGGGGCAGTGGGAGGTGGACGTGGAGCGGATCGGGTGTGACCTGCTCTCGGGGACCGGCCGTAAGTTCCTGCGGGCGCCTCGGGGGACGGGGTTCTTGTACGTGCGTGCGGGGACGCGGCTGGGGGAGCCGTTGGCGGTGAACCACGTCGGTGGGCGGTGGAGTGGTCCGGAGGAGTACCGGGTGTTGCCCGGCGCGGCGGGGTTCGAGGTGTTCGAACACGCGGTGGCGGCGCAGGTCGGGTTGGGGGTGGCCGCCTCCTACGCGCGGCGGGTGGGGATGGGGTGGGCGCGGGAGCGCATCGGTGGGTTGGCGGGGTGGTTGCGGTCGGCGTTGGTGGGGGTGCCGGGGGTGGTGGTGCATGACCGGGGGCGGGAGTTGTCGGGGATCGTGACGTTCTCGGTGGCCGGGCGTGAGGCCGAGTGGGTGGTGGGGGCGTTGCGGGAGCGGGGGGTGCGCGCGAATGTGGCGCGGCCCTTTGATCAGCGGTGGTCTCCGGGCCCGGGGCACGCGGTGGTGCGGGCGTCGGTGCACTACTACAACTCGGAGGAGGAGTTGGAGCGCACGGTGGGGTTGGTGCGGGAGTTGGCGTAGGGCCTGAGAGGGGGGACCGGTGGGGGCCGGTCCCCCCTTTGTTGCCTGTGGGTCAGTCCAGGTGGGCGTAGCGGTCGGTGGCGGCGACCACGGCCGCGCCGATGCCCAGGGTGCCCGAGGTGTGGGCGGCGTCGTCGACGATGACGAGTTCGGCGGCGGGCCAGCGTTGGGCGAGGTCGTGGGCGGTGTCGGCGGGGCCGCTGATGTCGAGGCGGCCGTTGATGAGGGTGGCGGGGATGTGGGTGACGCGGTCGAGGTCGTCCATGAGTTGGTTGGGGGCGAGGAAGCAGTCGTTGGCCCAGTAGTGGGTGACGGCGCGGGCGAAGGTGAGCCGGAAGGCGGGGTCGGCGTAGCGGGGGTTGGGGGTGAATCCGGGGACGGTGGCCACGTGGGTGTCCTCCCATGCGCACCAGGCCTGGGCGGCGTCGTGGCGGACCTGGGGGTCGGGGTCGGCGAGGAGGTGGGCGTAGGCGGCGGGCAGGGCGCGGGGGTCGGCGTCGGGTCCGGCGGCGGCGCGGAAGCGTTCCCATTGTTCGGGGAAGACGCGGCGCATGTCGTGGGTGATCCAGGTGATCTCTGCGCGGGTGCCGGTGGTGACGGCGAACAGGGTGAGGGAGATGACGTGGTCGGGGTGGGCTTGGGCGTAGGCCAGGCCGAGGCAGGATCCCCAGGAGGCGCCCAGGACGTGCCAGCGGGTGATGCCGAGGTGGGTGCGTAGGGCGTCGAAGTCGTCGATGAGGTGGGGGGTGGTGTTGGTGGTGAGGTCGGCGGTGGGGTGGGCGATGTCGGGGGTGCTGTGGCCGGTGCCGCGTTGGTCGAGCAGGATCATGCGGTAGTGGTCGGGGTTGGTGAGGGCGGACCAGTGGGGGTGGGAGCCGGAGCCGGGGCCGCCGTGGACGGCGAGGAGGGGTGTGCCGTGGGGGTTGCCGCATTCCTGCCAGAAGAGGCGGTGGCCGTCGGGTCGGGTGAGGTGGCCGCTGGTGTGGGGGGTGGTGGCGGTGTACATGGGGGGTCTCTTTCGTGTGGGTTGGTGTGGGCGGTGGTGGTGGGGCTGGGAGGGTGGGGGGAGTTGTTCGAGCGTGGAGGGGGTCCTGTGGTGGGAGAGCCAGGTGTGCGTGGGGTGGAGGGGGAGTCCGTGCTGGAGGAGACGGATCCGTTCCTGGTGTTCTGGGGTGAGCGGCGTCTGTGCACGTTGGCGTCGCCGCGTCCGGACGGGAGTCTGCACCAGGTGCCGGTGGGGGTGACCTATGACCCGGAGCGGCACGTGGCGCGGGTGATCTCCGCGGGGTCGAGTTTCAAGGTGCGCAACCTTGAGGCGAGGCCGGGGGCGCGGGTGTCGGTGTGTCAGGTGGAGGGGCGCCTGTGGTCGACGTTGGAGGGTGAGGCGTGGGTGAGTCGTGATCCGGAGGCGGTGGCTGAGGCGGTGCGCCGGTACGCGTTGCGGTATCGGGAGCCGCGTGAGAATCCGGATCGGGCGGTGATCGAGATCGTGGTGACGCGGGTGATGGGGAACGTGCGGCCCGAGCGTTCGGGGATCGTTCCCTGAGGGTGGGTGTGGGGGCTGGTGTGCTGGGTGGGCGCGCCGGTCCCCTTTTTTGTGTGTGTGGGGGTCAGGTGGTGAGGGTCTTGGCGGCGAGGTCGGCGTCGGCTTCGGTGTTGTACAGGTGGAAGGCCAGGCGGGTGTGGCCGTCGCGTTCGGTGGCCATGATGCCGGCTTGGCGCAGGGTGGTCAGGGCGTCGGGGTGGTTGACGGTGGTGATGGCGGAGTGGGCGGGGGGTTGGTCGAGGTGGGCGCGGAAGCGGTCGGCGAGGCGGGTGTTGTGGGTGTGGATGTGGTTGGTGCCGTGGTGGAGGAGGGTGTCCAGGGCGGGTGCGGCGGCGACGGCGGCGAGCCAGTTGGGGGAGAGGTCGAAGGCGCGGGCGGTGGGGTCGGGGGTGAAGTGGTCGCGGTAGAAGGCGGTGGTGGGGTCGGCGTCGGCGAGGGGTCCGGCGTTGGTGGGGCGTAGTTGGGTGCGTAGGTGGGGGGAGAGGTAGGCCATGGCCAGGCCTCGGGGTGCCATGAGCCATTTGTAGGCGGAGCAGACGAGGGCGTCGAAGCGGGTGGCGTCGAGGGGGAGCCAGCCTGCTGCTTGGGTGGCGTCGGCCAGGACGAGGGTGTGGTGGGTGCGGGCGGCGGTGAGGATGTCGTCGGTGGGGGCGAGGGCGCCGTTGGAGGATTGGACGGGGCTGTAGGCGACGAGGTGTGTGGTGGGGATGATGTGGTCGGCCAGGGCGTGCAGGGGTGCGGTGTGCACGGTGATGCCTCGGTCGGCCTGGGCGTGGAAGGGGAAGGTGGTGGAGGTGAATTCGCCTTCGGGGAGGAGGATGTGGGCGCCGTCGGGGAGGGAGGCGGCGATGGTGCCGACGAGTTGGGCGGTGCTGGCGCCCAGGGTGATGTCGTCGGTGGGGGCGTTGAGGAGTTGGGCGAAGCGGGTGCGGGTGGTTTCGGTGGCCTGGTTCCAGTGGTGGGGGTTGGCGGTGGCGGTGTGCCAGGCGTGGGTGGCGTGGGTGAGGGCCTGGTGTGCGGTGGTGGGTGGGATGCCGTACTGGGCGGTGTTGAGCCAGACGGTGTCGGTGTTCCACAGGCTGTCCATGGGTGGGGAGCCTAGGGCATGGTGGGTGGGGTTGCGTGGTGGGGGCGGTTTCCACCTGGTGTTTTGCTGTTCTGGCAAGGTTTGTTGTCGGGTGGTGGGGTGGGGGTGAGTATGGGGGCACGAACTCAGGGAGGTCTGTGATGAACGCACCCGTGCACGATGTGGATGTCGTGGTGGTCGGTGGTGGTGTGGCTGGTTTGGCGGGCGCTTTGGTGCTGGCTCGGGCGCGCCGGTCGGTGTTGGTGGTGGACGAGGGGCGTCCGCGTAACGCCCCTGCTGAGGGGGTGCACGGACTGCTGGGGTCGGAGGGGGTCGCCCCGGGGGAGCTGTTGGAGCGCGGCCGCGCGGAGGTGGCTTCCTACGGGGGTGTGGTCGCCTCGGGGCGGGTGGTGTCGGTGGAGCGGGCCGGGTCGGGGTTTCGGGTCGGGTGTGAGGACGGTTCGGTGGTCGTGGCCCGGCGGTTGCTGGTGACCACGGGGTTGGTGGACGAGCTGCCCGACATCGCGGGGTTGGCCGAGCACTGGGGTTCGGGGGTGCTGCACTGCCCGTACTGCCACGGGTGGGAGGTGCGTGATGAGCCGGTGGCGGTGGTGGCCGACGGTCCGGTGGCGGTGCACGCGGGACTGTTGTGGCGGCAGTGGACCGATCGGGTGACGGTGTTCGCCGACCCTGACCGGGACATGGGCCCGCAGGGGCGGGAGAAGCTGCTGGCACGCGGGGTGACCGTGGTCGACACCCCGGTCCGGGCGGTGGAGTCCGACGACCGGGGGGTGAGCGGGGTGCGCACTCGCGACGGCGCGGTGGTCGCGGTGCGTGCGGTGGTGGTGCCCACGTTCATGCGTGCGCGTGCGGGGCTGCTGACCGATCTGGGGGTGGCGGTGAGCGAGCAGCGGATGGGTGAGCACGTCATGGGCACCCACGTGGAGGTGGACGCGATGGGTGCGACCTCGGTGCCGGGGGTGTGGGCGGCGGGCAACGTCACCTCGCTGAGTGAGCAGGTGATCGGGTCGGCCGCGGCGGGTAACCGGGCGGGGGCGGCGATCAACGCCGACCTGGTCATGGCCGAGGCCCAGTCGGCTCTGGACCGGGCCCACTAGGCACCCCGAAGACGGGGCGGGGCGCCCGAGCCGCCCGCACGCGGCTTCGGGCGCCCCCAGGGGGAGGGTCCGGTCAGGACGTGGTGGTCACGCGTTTGCCCTGGTCGTCCTTGACGATGGTGAAGGAGTCCACGACCCGGCCGTCGGCGGTGCGCGCGACGTACTCCAGGGTGGGGCCGTCCACCTCCACGGTCTGGAAGGTCTGGGTGTCGGTGAGCTGGACGCGGGCCTCGGCGCCGTTCGCGGTCCAGTTGTCGTCCCGGGCGTCGTACATCTTGGGTCCGGTGACCGTGACCGCGTACACCGGGCCGGTGTGGGTGCGGGGGTCCTCGGTGCGGTTCGCGGTCAGGTTGCCGCGGCTGTAGGAGTGGTCGTGGCCCTGGAGGACCAGGTCCACGTCGTGCTTCTCCAGGGTCGGGAGCCAGGACTGGCGCAGGGGGGCGTTGTCGCGGCCGGGGCTGTTGGAGAAGACCGGGTGGTGGAAGGTGACCACGGTCCACGGGTGGGGGTTGTCGTCCAGGACCTGGTCGAGCCACTCCTGCTGGGTGTCCAGCCACGCGCCGGGGCGCAGTGGGGTGGTGTTGCGGTAGTTGGAGTTCAGGACCACGAACCGGACGCCCTGGTAGTCGGTGTGGTAGACGGTCTCGTTCAGGTCGGCGCCCTGGGTGGGGCCGTTGCCCGCGCCGGGGAACTGCGGGGTCCAGTGGTCGCTGAGGTTGCTGCCGGAGTACTCGTGGTTGCCGGGTGCGGTCACGTGGTTGATGCCGCCGGTGGTCCGGGTGCCGAAGGCGTTGTACCACTCTCCCCACTGGGAGTCGCTGTTGGCGTGGTCGATCAGGTCTCCGGCGTGCACGGCGAGTTCGGCGTCGGGTGCGGCGGCCAGGGCGGCGCGTACCACCGGGGCGGCGCCCGAGGTGATGTCGTTCTGGATGTCGCCGAAGTACAGGAAGCTGAAGGGGTCGGCGTCCTGGGAGGCGGTGGTGAAGGTGTGCCAGTCGCCGACGGTGCGGTCGCCGTCGCCCACCCGGTAGCGGTAGGTGGTGTCGGGGGTCAGGCCGGTGGCGGTGGCGGCGTAGTGGGTGGCGCCCGCGTGGCCGCTGACGTGCCCTGGGACGGGGGTGACCTGGTCGGGGTCGGTGCTGGGGGCGATCTCCAGGACGGCGTCGGGGCCGTGGTCGGCGCGCCAGGTCACGGTCTGGGAGGTGGCGGGGTCGGCGGTGGGGGACAGGGTGAGGCGTTCGGGGGCCTGCTGGGCGGCGGCGGTGACGGGCAGGGCCACGACGGGGGTCAGGGTCAGGGCGCTGGCGCCGAGCAGGGCCAGGGCGTGGCGGATGCGCAGCGGGCGGCGTGTGGCCGAGCGGGGGGAGGCGGTCATCAGGGGGTCGCCTTCGTGTGGGGGCGGGACGCTGGTGAGGCTAGCCAAGGGCGTGTAACGGAGTGTGAACGCGGGGGGACGGTGAGCCTGCCTGGGGTCGACGAAGGGGCGGGAGTCTAGGCTGATGTGGTTGTGGCCCCCCACCCCCCTTTGAGGTGTTCGATGCGTGCCTTCTCTCCCACAGCCCCCTTGAAGGAACTGGCCCGTCGCGCCCTGGGAGGTCGGGGCCGTGTCGTGGGCGTGGAGCGGTTGCGCGGCGGCACGAAGAAGGGCGTGTACCGGTTGGTGCTGGCCGATGACTCCAGTGTCGTCGCCTACGTGTGGAGTGGCGCGGAGAACTACTGGCCGGAGCCGCACACCGGGGAGGGGCCCTTCGCGCACGCTGACGGCCTGGACCTGTTCGTGGGTGCCACCGAGGCGTTGGCGTCGGTGGGGGTGCGTACCCCGCGTGTGTTGTGGGTGGAGCGCGACCACCGGGAGTTGGGCGCGGACGTGGCTCTGGTGGAGGACGTGGGTGGCCCCACGCTGGAGGAGCACATGGCCCACGGTGATCCCGCCTTCGTGCGGGGGGTGCTGGGCCGGTTGGGTGAGGCGTTGGCGGCGATGGGCACCCGTTCGGAGGCGGGGGTGGGAAAGGTGTCGCGGCCGCTGGTGCGGGATCGTTCGTGTGCGGAGCTGGTGGTGGAGCACGCGTTGGTGGATCTGGACGAGGGGGCGCGGCGCAGGCCGGAGTTGGCGGAGGTCTCCTCCCGGGTGCGGGTGCGGTTGGACGAGTTGTTCGAACGGGTGGGGCCCAGGTTCGAACACGGGTTGGTGCACAGCGAACTGGGGCCCGACCACGTGTTGGTGGACCCGGCGGGGGAGCCGGTGCTGATCGACGTCGAGGGGTTGATGTTCTTCGACGTCGAGTGGGAGCACGTGTTCCTGCGGTTCCGGTTCGGTGACCTGTACCGGTACCTGGAGCGGCCGGGGTTGGACCCGGCGCGCACGGAGTTGTACACGTGGGCCGAGCACCTGTCGTTGGTGGCAGGGCCGTTGCGGTTGTTGGACGGGGACTATCCTGACCGGGCTGAGATGTTGGGCATCGTGGAGTACCACCTGGGGCGGGTGGTGGCGCTGGCTCGGGAGTGAGGGCGAGCGTCACTGCCGGGTGGTGATCCCGCCCTGGTCCAGGACGCCCGTGCCTGTCGATTCTCCTTCTTTCGTGTTCCCGTGTTGGCCCCGTGGCCCTCCTCGTCCGGTGTGTTCTTGTGTCTGTTCGAGCCAACACCCATGGAGGGGAACTGATGATCGACACCGGCCTCGCGGGACGCACCGTCCTGGTCACGGGCGGTTCCGGCAACATCGGCGCGGCGATCAGCCGCGCCTTCGCCGCGCAGGGGGCGCGCGTGGCCGTCCACTGTCTGGCACAGGAGCGGCCCGCGCCCAAGGACACCGTGTGGGCGCACGTGACCCCCGACGAGGAGGAGGCCCACCGGTTGTCGAGCGAGCTGGGCCACGGTTCCTTCGCTGTGAGCGCCGACCTGTCCGACCCCGAGGGGCCGTCCCTTCTTGCGGGTGAGGTGGCCGAGCGGGCCGGGGCGGTCCACGTGCTGGTCAACAACGCCGCGCACTGTGAGAGCCCCGACGGTGTCGGGTCGTTCACGCACGCCTCGTTGGAGCGCCACTACCGGGTCAACGCCGTCGCTCCGGCCGTGCTGACCTCCGAGGTCGTGGGGCGGCGCCGGGAGGGGGAGCCCCTGTGCGTCGTGAACATCTCCACCGACGCGGCGCGGGCCTTTCCCGGCCAGACCGGTTACGGGACGTCGAAGGCGGCGTTGGAGGCGTTGACCCGGTCGATGGCGTTGGACCTGGCCGGGAGCGGTGTGCGTGTGAACGCGGTCGCTCCGGGGCCGGTCCAGACGGGGTGGATGGACGCGGAGCTGCTGGAGCGGGCCCGGGAGGTGATTCCGATGGGTCGGGTGGGTGAGCCGGGCGACATCGCTGACGCGGTGGTGTTCCTGGCCTCCCATCAGGCCCGTTGGGTGACGGGGCAGGTGGTGCAGGTCGCGGGCGGCCACGCCCTGTGACCCTGGGCGGTGGGGGGTGGGGCCGCTCGGTTTCGGGTCGGGCGGTCCCGCGCCGCGACGGCGGCTCGTCGACGCGGGCGGGGCCGCGCGTTCGCCTGTTTTCCTCGTCCCGTGGCTGGAGAAGGCAGAACTCGTTGCCCTCGGGATCGCGTAGCACCACCCAGGGGGTGTTCGCGGGCTGGCCCACGGCGGCGCCGGGTCGCGCGGTTCCCGGGGTTGACAGCACCCCTTCATGGAATCTACTTTCTTTTTGGAAAGTAATTGATGAACGGACAGGAGATGGTCTTGGACGCCGACCCCACACCCCCGCTCGACCAGGCCGCCGAGGCCCGCCGCAGGCTCGCCGCCCACACCGCACCGCCCGCCTCCTTCTGGGTCGTCCAGGCGGTCGGCTGCACGTTGGTCGCCGGGCTGCCGATCTGGATGCCCCTGCTGTCCATCGACGCCCGCTACCTCCAGTGGATCCTGGTCGTGGTGGCCCTGGCGGCGGCTGGCCTGAGCTGGGTTCGTCGACGGCGCACCGGTGTCACCCTGCCGCGCTGGGCCAGCGCCTACCCCAGCGCCCGGCGCCCGCGCGTGGTCGTCATGATCGTCACGGTCCTCGGACTGATCGCCATCCACACCCTGGTCGGACGGGGACAGGAGGGCCTGGCCCTGGCCGTGCTGGGACCCGTGGCGCTGGCCTCGCTGGGCGGCTACCTGTGGGTGCACGCCTCCATGCGCCGTGACATCGAGGACGGCCGGGTACGGGCGTGAACGCTCAGCGCCACACGGAACTGGAGACCGGCCCCCGCCTGGCGATGTGCGCGCTCCTCCAGGGCGCCAAGTGGATCGACTTCGCCACCGTGCGCGACCTGATCGGCATCAGCGACCCGATGGTCTCCAAACACAGCCGCACCCTGGAGGACGCCGGCTACCTGGAGGTCCGCAAGGGAGCGGTCGGTCGCCGCCCCAAGACCTGGTTCCGCCTGACCCCCCAGGGGCGCACGGCCCTGGCGAGCCACCTGGCCTGGCTGAACGAGCTGGGGTCGACCACCACCGACGAGGCCCCCTGAAGTCGAGCACCCGCCCCCGCCGCCCGGATCACGCCCGGGAGGCGGGGGCCGCTCGCTGCTCCCGAATGCCCGGTACGGACGGGGCGACCACATGAGGCGGTCACCCCACGGCCCTCCCGGACACGCCCCGACGCGCTCCTCACTCCTGCACGGAGGTCCCCGGTGCGATCTCGTACGCCCTCCGAATCAGCGCGGGGCGGCGGGCGCCGGTGGCGNTCCACCTGTGCGCGCACACCCTCCTCCATCTCGGCGGGGAGCACGTGCCGGTAGCGGGTGTCCTGCCCGAGGAGGACCGCGACCGTCACGGCGTACACGGGCTCGGGGTCATACTGCTCATGGGGAAAGGCCAGCTCGGAGTAGTCGAACAGGCGCCCGTGGGGATCGTCGCGCCACTCCTTCCACGTCTCGAACATGGTGTCGTTGAACCCGGTGAGGAAGGGGCCGGGGTTGATCGTGGCGACCCTGACACCGAACTCGGCCATCTCCTGGTCCAGAGCGTCGGCGAAGGCCTCCACCGCGTGCTTGGACGCGGAGTAGGCGCCCGTGAAGGGATCCGTGGTCAGTCCGGCGACCGAGGACATGAACACGATCCGTCCCCGGCGGTGACGCGCCATGCTCCGGGCGATCCCCTGGGTGAGCAGCACGGTTCCGAGGACGTTCACCTCGAACTGGCGGCGTATCCGTTCCTCGGGGATGTCGGCCACGGAGCCGCCCTCGGACACCCCGGCGTTGTTGAGGAGCACCTCCACGTCCCAGGTCCAGGCGCGTTCACGGTCTCCGGGGTCGGTGACGTCCAGCTTCTCCACTCGCAACGCGACACCCCTCGCCTGGGCCTGGGATCGCAGCTCCGCCACCTGGGCGATGATCTCCACCCCCGCGATCACCTCGTGGCCCTCCGCGGCCAACCGCAGCGCCACCTCCCGGCCGAACCCGCTGCCGGCGCCCGTGATCAGAATCGGACCCACCATGGTCACTCCCCCCGTCATCGGCCACTTCTTTCCCCTGCCGTACCCGAATCCCCAGGTGATCACGGCGGCTTGGACGACTCTTGACCACGACGGACGAGCGCCCTGTGCGCGGAGGCGGCGTGGAACCGCTTTCGATGACTCGGCACGCCGGTGCACGGAGACGATCCGCGGGGCTCCGCACCTTGAGCGCGGCGGCCCTTGAGGTCGGCCGGCCCCTGTGTTCCTCGCGGATCCAGCTCGCGGTGGCCAGAACCTCCAAGGGGCGCTGAGGGGATCCGGCCGAGTCGATGAGCCGAGGCGCCCGTTCGGGGCCCGGCCTGTACATGCAGACGAGGCCATGCCGGGGAGGCCCCCACCGCTACGGCCGGTTTCCAGCGGCGTTCGCCCTCGCGAACGGGTTGGCCCGCGACGGCGATCTCTCTCAGGAAGAAGTCGCCTGGACTTCCCCGAACTGCTCCTGGAGGTCTTCGAGCGCACCGGGTTGCCCGCCGACTCCGCACCACCGCCGAGATGCTCGGTATGGCTCCGCACCTATCAAGGGGTCCCTCCCACAGGGCAGAGTGTTGCCATGACCGCGAACGCCACCCCCCAGCAGGATGCCTCAGGCAGCCCTCGCCCCACTCGCGATGAAGCCATCAACGATGCTCTGAAGGATTGGGAGCTACGGGAGAGGGAGCTGAGCAGGGAACACCTCAGGGCGATGAGGCTCTGGGACGGAAGACCCCGGACTCAGGACAAGGTCCTGCTCGGCCTCATGATCGGCCTGCCTCTGCTGCTGGCCCTGACCATCCCGCTGCGACCTCTGCTGATCGCGGACCATCCCGTGCTCCTGGCCGCCATCACCGGCAGTTACGCCGCGATCGGTGCTGGCGGGGCCTTCGCCGGTGCCGGTCAGGGAACCCTGTGGGTGATCGTGCTGGCCGGCGTTGTCGGCAAGGTCAAGCTGAACTGGTTCTTCTGGTGGTTGGGGCGCCACTGGGGAGTTCGGATCATCCGCTTCATGGCACCAACCGACCGGGCCCAGCGCTTCGCCGAGCGCCTCAGGGCGATGAACCCCTGGGTCCTGCGCGTCCTGGTCGTGTTCGCCTACCTGCCCGGTGTGCCGAGCCAGATCGTCTGTGTCCTGGCCGGTACCAGTGGGATGCGCCTGCGGACCTACGTGCTCATGGACGTCCTGGGGGCCCTGATGGTCACCTCGACGGTGGCCCACATCGGCTTCTCCTCGGGACGGACCGGCGTGGACATCGTCCTGTTGATCGACCGGTACGCCCTGTGGATCATGGTCGCGCTGATTCTGGTCATGGCGATGTACCCCGTGTTCCTCACCGCCGGTGACCAGCGGTCCCGCAGGGCGGCCGCCGTGAAGGAGGCGGGCCAGGCCTACGACTCCGAGACCGAGCGCCTGACCAACGAAACCGCTTCCGGGACCGGCGCCGAGGCCACGCGGAACTCCCCCGAACCCCCGGCATCCAACCAGGACACCTGAAGGCCATGACACGGGTGGGGAGCCCGGCCCCGCGCCCCACCGAAGGGCCCCGTGCGCGAGACCGGTCAGTCGGTGGTGCGGAAGGACCGCACGAAGTGCGTCACCACCCGCTGGGCCGCCCAGTTGGCCCGCTGCGCGTCCGGTTCGGCGGTCACGGCCGCGGTGACGGCGCCCGTGACCAGCCGCAGGTCCTGGTCGGTGACCGTCGCCGCGATCTGGCCGCCTTCTCCAGCGCGCACCAAAAGCCGGTGCAGTTCCTGGTGGAGGCGCTCGTCGAGGGCGTGCGCGCGATCGGCGAAGCGTTCCCGGTGGTCCGGAGTGCACGCGCGGGTGGCGACCGTCTCTGCGGCGACGATCCGTAGGGCGCGCTCCAACGCCAGGTCGGCCGGGACGGTGCGGGTCAGCTCCCCGAAGCGCTCCACGAGTTCCTGTTCGGCCTGTGCGGCCAGGTCCTCAACGAGCGCGTCGCGTCCGGGGAAGCGTCGGTGGACGGTGGCGGCCGAGACCCCGGCGTGGTGGGCGACGGTCTGGAGGGTGGCCTCCAGGCCGCGATCGCGAAAGACCGCCCGGGCGGCCCTGAGCACGTTGAGTCGGTTGCGTCGGGCGTCCTGCCGCAGTTCCCGGGGGGCGGCTTCGGGGTGGATCTGCGTGTCCTGGGCCATGGGTTGTCTCACTTCACCGTCGTCGGGATGGGTGGTCGGCGGGGGCTGGTTGCCCACTTCTGTCACCGGTCGCCACCGGTGGCAACCCACAGGCACGGCGGGGGCTTCCCCGCACGAGGAGGAATCATGCGCGCAGTCCGCTACGACCGCTACGGGGGGCCGGAGGTTCTGGCCGTCGTCGACGGGCTCACCACACCCCCGGTGGGCGCCACCTATGTGCGGGTGGAGGTGTCCGCCGCCGCTGTCGGCGGTGGTGAGGTGCCCATTCGGGCGGGGCGGTTGCGCCGTGTGTTGCGCCAGAGCCTCCCCGCTGGGACGGGTGTCGATTTCGTGGGGTCGGTCGCCCAGGTGGGCGGAGCCGTCACCCGGGTGAAGGTCGGTGATGTGGTGTGGGGGGTGATGCCGCGCGGCACCTTCGGGTCCATCGCCGAGTCGGTCGTCGTGCCGCAGGAGCGTGTCGCCGCGGCCCCGCGTTCGGTCTCGGCTCAGGAGGCCGCCGCGTTGCCTGCCTCGGGCACGACGGCGTTGCACGCCCTGACCCGCCGGGTGCGGTTGAGTGCGGGGCAGCGGCTGTTGGTGCGCGGAGCGGCCGGGGGTGTGGGGGTGGTCGCCGTGCAACTCGGTGCCTCCCTTGGTGCGCATGTCACCGCGCTGGCGGGAGCCGACCACCTTTCCTGGTTGGGTGAGCTGGGTGCCTCGGAGACCTTCGACCACCGTCAGACCCGGGTGGAGGACCTGGGGCGTTTCGATGTGATCGTCGACCTGGTCGGCACGCACATGGATCAGGTGCGTGGTCGGCTGAACCGGGGAGGGACGCTGTTCCCGCTCGCGTTGGACCCGAGCCGACCGATCCGGGCGGCCGTGTGGGTGGCCGTGGGCAGCCTGGACCGGCGCACCCGACTGAGCGCGTTCAGCAACGACCCGTCGGCGGGGGAGCTGGAGGAGCTCGCCGCCCTGGTGGACCAGGGCACCATCACGCCGGTGGTCAGTGCCGTGTTGGGGATGGACGAGATCGCCCGGGCCCACCACAGGCTCGAACGCGGCGGGGTGCGGGGCAAGATCGTCGTCACGCCCTGACCGGTCGGTAGGGGGGGCAGGGCCCGTGCGCGGGTCGGGCCCAGGGCACGTCAGGCGTTCGGTAGTCGTTCGATGACGTAGCGGATACACCCCGGACAGTACAGCCTGGGGTGTATCCATCTCGTTTGTGCGGGTCGCGGAGGCGCCTCAATAACGTTGGCGGGCCGAATCGGGGCACCGGAGGGGGTTGGAGCGCCCCTGGGGGGCTGACTTCCTAGAAGGTTGACTTATCGGAAGTCAGGATTTCCGGGGTTTGGGGTTCTGTTTCGTTGCGAAATCTGCGTAACGTTTACTAAATAACGTTACCAACGAAACGATATTAAGAAGGTCCGCGAGGGGTCTTCCGCGACCTGAAGGCCCCAAGGCGGTGTTCGACCGGGCCGTGCTCTACTTGCTGGGCTCCTACGCCTTCCCCACCCCGACGCCTACGAGGGTCTGCGCCCCTTTGCGCGACACCGCCAGCGCACCCCAGTGAGCAACCCCGTGCCCGCCCCCTGGGGGCGGGCACGGAACCTTGGGGGCAGACGGGAGGCGGGCGGGGAAGTCGAGGGCCCGAAGGCGCTGTTCGACAACGACCTGCTCCGCGTGGTCGAACCGGTCGACGACACCCACCGTCAGCTCACCGTGCAGGAGTCCCGCTACAAGCTCGCTCGCGATGTGTGCCCCGGTAAGCGCGGCACCATCCACCAGGCGTACCCGACGGCATGGCTGGGGAGGGAGTCGGGGCCGTCGCTTCCTGTCTCTTTAGTCGACCGGTCACTCAGAGGAGGGCGCCGCCGGAGACCTCGATTCGCTGGGCGGTGACCCAGCGCAGGCCCTCGGAGGCCAGCGTGGCGATGGCGTCGCCGATCTCCTCGGGTTCGCCGACGCGGCCGAGCGCGGTCTGTCCGGCCAGACCCTGGCGCATCTCGGCGTCGTCCCGCATCGCTCCTCCGTTGAAATCGGTGGCGGTCGGCCCCGGGGCGATGGAGTTGACCCGGATTCCGCGCGGGCCGAGTTCTGCGGCGAGGGTGCGGCTCAAGGCTTCGACGGCGGCCTTCGAGGCGGAGTAGACCGAGGTTGCGGGGCTGGTGTGGCGGGTCAGTGACGTCGAGATGTTGATGACGCGGCCACCCTGGGCCAGCAGCGGCACAAGTGACTGGATGAGGAAGAACGTGCCCCGGACGTTGGTGCCCATCACCGTGTCGAAATCGTCGATCGTGACGTCCTCCAGCGGTCCGAAGATCCCCACTCCCGCGTTGTTGACCACGATGTCGAGCCGCGAAGTACCCCAGCGCTCCAGCTGCTCGCTCAGTTCGGAGGTGAAGGACGCGAAGGAGGAGACGTCGCTGATGTCGAGCCGGAGAACAGCGGCGGTCCCACCGGCCGCCTGTACCTGTTCCACCGTCTTCTCGGCCCCGGCCGCATCGCCGCGGTGGGTGACCAGAACCCGCACCCCGCGTCTGGCCAGAGCGATGGCCGCGCCACGTCCGAGGCCGCGATTCGCGCCGGTCACCAAAGCGATCTTGTCGATCGTCATGAGCTGTTCCTCCACCGCGCGGCTACCGGAATTCAACCGGCGCCACAGATAGGATGCGAGTCGGTCGACTCGCTTTACCCTCGTACCCAAGCAGGCCTATTGAGGCGAGTCAAGTGACTCGCCTCGGGTCTGCGGCATACTGGCCGCATGGCAGCAGAACTCTCCGCACACCACCGCAGGCTCGCTCAGCAAAAACGCGAGGCGATCACCACCGCAGCCACAGAACTGTTCTTGGACCGTGGTTACGACGGCACCTCACTAGCCCGGATCGCCGAAGCGGCCGGGGTCTCGAAGTCCACCCTGTTCAAGCAGTTCCCCACCAAGGCGGCCCTCTTCGAGGCCATCGTCACGGAGTCCTGGCAGCGCGACGCCGGCGATGCCGCCGCGCGGCCACAGGCGGGAGATCTGCGCTCCGGGCTGACAGCCATCGGCCACGGCTACGCCGACCTGATGGGCCAGCCCCGTATGACAGGCCTGTTCCGGATCGTCATCGCCGAACTGCCTCGTTTCCCCGAGCTGGGGCGGATGCAGTTCCAGCTCGGCAAACTGCCCTATTTCGCCTCCGTCCAGCACTACCTGGAAGCCGAGCACGAGGCGGGCAACGCTGACGTCCCGGACGCGGTGAGCGCCGCGAACCAGTTCCTCGGCATGATCGCCAACTACGTCCTGTGGCCCCGCATGCTGCTGACCGACTGGAACCCCGCAGCCTCCGACATCCACGGCGCCGTCGAACAGGCCGTCCAGACCATGCTCGCCAGATACCCCCCGCCCCGCCAGCCTGACCCGAGGCCGAAACGTTGACACTGGCACGCGATCCTCAACATTCGTGGCGCCTGCCGGTGACGATCGATTACCGACAGGCGGCCGACGCGTCCCATGCCCCGTGCAGCCGGGGGCGCGGCGGGTCGCATCCCCTCAGATCCGATGGTGATTGCTGACAGGGTTTGACGGCAGGAGACCCGGGACCACCGCAAGCAGGTGGCACTGCGCATCCATGACGGCGCGTTCTCCGCGCTGGACCTCACCGCCCGCCGCTGGCGAACTCCAGCGCGACTCCATCGGGAACTGACCTACGACGGACTGCGCGCTGTTACGGCCAAGGGCAGCAAGGCCGTCGCCGACCTTCCGCCCGATCACACCGGCGTCGAGGAGGACATCCCCGCCCCGGAGTCACTGGTCACCCCTCGACATGCCGCGCAAGGTCGCCGACTTCCTCGCTCGGCCGAACTGGGCCTGCCGAGCAGGCCGCGCTCGACGAGGGGCGACCGTGCGGCGAGGCCGGAGCTACACCCCACGCGTGGAAAGCCCCCGCACGGATCGGCGTTGTGCGGGGGCTCGGCGAACGGCCTGGGCTGCGCTGGGACCGCGGAAATCAGGTCCGCGCGGATCCGATGAGGACCGAGCTCATTCGGCCCCGTTCGAGGCGGTGTCGTCCGCCCCACAGATGGGGCCCATTCCGGCGATGGCGAGCGCCGAGTCGAACGGGGCGCAGGCCTGCTGGAGGTCGAACGGTTCGTTGGCGGCAGCAGGGCCCGCGCTCAGGGCCCAGGCGGTGCCGGTCAGGGCCACGATGGCGAGTACGCGCTTCATCTCTCTCCGCATCGATTGACTACTGTGCGTTAGCATCCTGCTCGTGTGGGAGTCGATCCAAACATGACGTGCGCGGGTTGGAGTGGAGGCGTGTCTGTGCAGGTTTCCCCTGGTTATGGCTCTTTCTGGCCGCCCTCGGGGGCTGCCTCGACGGCGGATTCTGCCGTTGGGTCAGCTGGCGCCGCTATCACTCTGGGTCACTAACCGTAGGGCGTTCGCTCACCGGGGCGGCGGCGGGGCGGGTGCCGTTGAACCACTCCCGGGTCGAGGAGCTGAGGGCATGCGGGGAGCCACCCGAACTGGATACGGGCATCGCGGTGGGCTCCGTGCGGCGTTGGGGGCTCGGATCCCGCGTGCGCGTACGGCTTGGGTGGGACTGCGAAACCTAGTCACAACGGGGCCTGATATCCCACTTCGCAGGGGTCGTCTGGTCGAGAGGCTGGAAGGGTCCACGAAGAAAGAGAACCCATGTCCTACCCCACTGACCGTCCCGCCGTCTGGTTCGTGACCGGAACGTCCCGAGGCCTCGGCCTGGCTCTGGTGAAGAACCTGCTGGGTCGCGGCGACCAGGTCGCAGCGACCACCCGCTCCACCGACCGCCTGCTGTCGGCGCTCGACGGAGTCGACACTGCGAACCTGCTCGCCCTGGAGGTTTCGCTCACCGACGAGGAGCAGGTCACCAGTGCCGTCAACGCGACCACCGAGCTGTTCGGGCACATCGATGTCGTCGTGAACAACGCTGGCTACGGTTACCTCGGCGCGGTCGAAGAGACCAGTGGCACCGACGTGGCCACGATGTTCGACGTGCAGATCGGCGGCACATGGAACGTCATCCGCGCCGTCCTGCCCCAGATGCGCGCAGCCCGTGGCGGCCACATCATCAACGTCTCCCCGATCCTGGGCGTGCTCTCCTTCCCCGGCTGGGGCCTGTACTGCGCCGCGAAGTTCGCGGTCGAGTGTCTGTCGGAGTCGCTCGCAGCGGAGGTCGCTGATTTCGGCATCCGCGTGTCGATCGTTGAGCCCGGCTACTTCAACACCGACTTCCTCACCGGAAGCTCCCTCGCCCTCGCAGTCGAGGTCTCCGACGCCTACCCGGGCATTCGCGAGATGATCAAGGCGCACCAGGCGATGCCCGGCAGCCAGCCCGGCGACCCCGGCAAGGCGGCCACGGCCCTGGTGACCCTCGCGCAGTCCGAGAACGGGCCGCTGCGTCAGCAGTTCGGTTCCGACTCCTCGGGCCTGGCCGAAACCAAGGCTGACTCGTTGAAGGCGGAGATCCTCGCCGGACGCGAACTCGCACACAGCACCGACTACGTGCGCTGAGCGCACCAAGCACTCCGGTCGCGACCGGGGCTTGTCCGTCACGGGCGGGTTCCGGCCGCAACCCCGTCAGGTTTGGGAGGATGGTTGCATGAGCGATCCACACCGCGATCTCGGGGAGTTCCTTCGCCGCGCGCGAGCGAGCCGCGACCCGGAACGCGCTGGGCTGCTCCCCGACGGCCGTATCCGCCGCGTCCCCGGGCTGCGCCGCGAAGAGGTCGCCCTCCTGGCCGGAGTGTCCACCGACTACTACACCCGCCTCGAACAAGGCCGGCACATCGTCCCCTCCACGCAGGTCCTCGAAGCACTCACCAAGGCACTCGACCTCGACGACGCAGGCGAAACCTACCTGCGTACCCTCATCGGCGTGGTGGGCAGTTCCGCCACCCACACCCGCCCCGTCGTGCAGCGGGTCCGCCCCGCGCTCCATCAGCTCCTCAACTCCTTCGCCGGGCAGGCCGCGCTCATCCTGGGGCGCCGCACCGACATCCTCGCCTCGAACCCGCTCGCCAGGGCACTGTTCGCCGATTTCGACGCGCTTCCTGCGAAGCACCGCAACTACGCTCGTTGGATACTGCTCGACGAGCACGCCCACGTCTTGTTTCGCGATTGGGAGGAACAGGCCAGGAACGCGGTCGAAGCACTCCGCCTCGACTCCGCCGCTACGCCCAACGACCCAGGAACGCAACAGCTCATCGGGGAGCTCTCGCTGTCCAGCCCTGAGTTCCGTCAGTGGTGGTCAGGACACCGCGTGCACCAGCGCACCCACGGCACGAAACGCTTGAATCACCCCGTCGTCGGCACACTGGACGTACAGTTCGAAACCCTGACGTTCCCGGGCGACGACCATCAGATCCTCTACCTCTACAGCACCGAACCGGGCACGGCCTCTCACGAAGCCCTCACCCTTCTCGCCAACTGGACAACACCGCACACCGTCGATCAGTCGTGAACCACCGTGCGGTCGACGCTGATCGCTGACGGGCAGAAGGGGCGCGTTGAGCAGGGAGACCTCCCTGGTCCGGCTCGTGGCGCTGGAATCCGCCTTCCCTGCGGAGATGGGAAACGCGCCGCCCTCGAACCGGGCGCGGCGGGTTTCTCAGGTGTGGGTGGCCGTGGGCCTGGGGGCCTTTCGGCCGTGGGTGGCCGTGTACTCCCTGGCCAGCCAGGGGGCGAGGTCCTCGAGGAGGTCGATCAGGTGGTCGCGGTCGGCGCTGGGGCGCTGGGCGGTGCGGGCGGCGGCGCGCATCAGCTCGTGGCGGTCCGGGTGGTAGTGGCCGAAGACCTCCGCCGCCAGGGTCAGGTCGCTGGTCCAGCCGCCCCAGGCGGGCATGACCAGGGTGAGTCCGGTGCGGGTGAGTCGGCGGGGCACGCCCC